>NZ_JBDIVF010000021.1:0-6150 GCF_039631355.1 Uliginosibacterium paludis
ATGAACGAGATCTCGGCGGCGTCCCTGGAGCAGAGCAACGGCATCGAGCAGGTGAGCGTGGCGGTGACGCAGATGGATGAGACTACCCAGCAGAACGCGGCACTCGTGGAGCAGGCGGCAGCGTCGGCCGAAGCGCTCTCGGGGCAGGCGGCGACCTTGCTGGAGATCGTGCGCCGCTTCCGTCTGCAGGAAGACGACGGGGCAGCAGGGGGCAAGGCCCCGGCGCTGGAACTCGCGGCGCAGGCCGGCACGGCTGCCCGCGCAGCCTCATTGCCGGCGCCGGAAATGGCCGCCGGAGGGCGATCCGGCAGCGCCCGCGCACGCGCGCCGGGCAAGGGGGGCACTCGCAAGCCGGCTTCATCGCCCGGCGCCCGCCCCCTCAACACTGATGAAGACTGGAGCGAATTCTGAACGCCCGGGCGCACGCAACTTCCTGCAGGCTCGGGGCTCACCGGGCGAAGCCCTCCCGGGCGCCGCTGCCGGTGCGCCGGTGTGCCGGCGATGAGTGCAGGAGGGCGGGGCACTTCAGTCCGGGTGGCCAGCCATGAGCATGGCCCAGGTCATCGGCCTCTTGCCCGATCACGATCTGCTGAAGGTCGAGCGCGAGTTCGACTATACCGAGGCCGACTTCGAGGAGGTCCGGCGTCTGATCTATGAGCGCGCCGGAATTTCCCTTTCCACCTCGAAGCAGGATCTGGTCTATGGGCGCCTGGCGCGCCGCCTGCGTGCACTCCGCGTGCCGAGTTTCGCGGCCTATCTGGCTGTGCTGCAGCGGCCGGAGTCAGAGGAGTGGGAGCATTTCACCAACGCACTGACAACCAATCTCACCGCCTTCTTTCGCGAGCGCCACCATTTCGAGATGCTGGCCGCCGAGCTTCGCGCCCATGCCGGTGAGCGCGCGATGCGGATCTGGAGCGCGGCCTCCTCGACCGGGGAAGAGCCCTGGTCCATCGCGATCACGGTTGCCGAAACCCTGCGTCGGGCGACCGATGAGGTGAGGATTCTCGCGACCGACATCGATTCGAAGGTGATCGAGCACGGTCGAGCCGGCGTGTATGCCATCGAGCGTGTCGACGCGCTCGATGATGCGCTGCGCCGGCGCTACTTCCAGCGCGGCAGCGGCCCGCATGCCGGCAAGGTCCGCATCGTGCCCGGCCTGCGCAGCATGGTCAGCTTCCGCAGGCTGAATCTGCTCGACGAGGCCTGGCCGATGCGGCACCGCTTCGACGCCGTCTTCCTGCGCAACGTGCTGATCTATTTCGACAAGGCCACGCAGGCTCATCTGCTGTCGCATCTTGCCAATGTCATTGAGCCGGGCGGGGTGCTCTTTCTGGGCCACTCGGAGAGCCCGCCGATGGACCGGCAGGTCTTCACGCCGATCGGGCGCACGGCCTACCGTGTGGGCGGGCGCCGCCATGGCTGATTACGGCTCGGCGCCGAACCGCTACTACGACCAGCGCTTCAAGATCGAGGCCATCAAGATCCTGCCCGGCGAATACTTCGTGACCGGACGCGAGGTCGTGATCGTCACCGTGCTGGGCTCCTGTGTGTCGGCCTGCATCTATGACCGGGTGGCGGGGGTGGGCGGCATGAATCACTTCATGCTGCCGGATCATCACGAAGGAGGTCTGCTGAGCGAATCGATGCGCTATGGCGCGTATGCCATGGAGATGCTCATCAATAATCTCATCAAGGCCGGCGCCGCGCGTAACCGGCTCGAAGCCAAGCTATTTGGTGCCGGCCGAGTGTTGGCCAGCATGACCCAGACCGATGTGGGGGCGCGCAACGCGAGCTTCGCTCTCCGGTATCTCGAGGACGAAGGCATTCCGGTCCGGGCGCGCGACATGCTCGACGTGCATCCGCGCAAGGTCTACTTCTTTCCCTGTGAAGGCCGTGTGCTGGTCAAGAAAATCAGGACGCTCCACAACGACACGATCGTGCAGCGCGAAATGGAATACGAAGCCATGCTCGAGCGCGTCAAACTGGAGGGCTCCGTGGATCTGTTCTGATAACCGCAAACAGGTGCCACTCCGGTTTTGTCGCAGGTGGCCGTTATTCAGGTTTGAAGACATGCAAAGCAACCGGGTACAGACATGATCAAGGTTCTCATCGTTGACGACTCCGCACTGGTTCGTCAGATACTCAGTCACATCCTGGGCAAGGAGGCTGACATCAAGGTCGTGGGTACTGCCGCTGATCCGATCATTGCGCGCCAGATGATCAAGGATCTCGACCCCGACGTGCTCACGCTCGATGTTGAAATGCCGCGCATGGACGGTCTCGAGTTCCTCGAGAAACTCATGCGCCTGCGGCCGATGCCGGTGGTGATGGTCTCCAGCCTGACCGAGCGCGGCGCCGACGCCACGCTGCGCGCGCTGGAGCTGGGCGCCGTCGATTACGTCACCAAGCCTTCGGGGAATTTCGGCGGCGGCCTGGAGCAGTACAGCACCGAAATCGTCGCCAAGGTCCGTGTGGCCGCCCGCAGCCGGGTGCGCCGGCTCGACCCCGCCGCGGCCAGCGCCCGCCCGGCGCTGGTTGTGCCCTCCGGCATTCGCGGGGCCAGCGAGAAGCTGATCCTGCTCGGCGCTTCGACCGGTGGCACCGAAGCCATCCGCGAGGTGCTCGTCGCCCTGCCGGCGGACAGCCCGCCGGTCGTGATCGTCCAGCACATGCCCAAGGGTTTCACCGCCTCGTTCGCGACACGGCTCAACAGCATCTGCCGCATCACGGTGAAGGAAGGCGAGCAGGGCGAACGCATCCTGCCCGGCCACGCCTACATCGCGCCCGGCGGGCAGCACATGATCCTGCGCCGCAGCGGCGCTTTCTACCAGATCGGCATCAACGAGGACGAGCCGGTGAATCTGCACCGGCCCTCGGTGGACAAGCTCTTCCTGTCTGCCGCGCCCAATGTCGGCCGCAACGCCGTCGGCATCCTGCTGACCGGCATGGGCAAGGATGGTGCCCTCGGCTTGCAGGCCTTGAAGCAGGCGGGCGTTTATACGATCGCGCAGAACGAAGCGACCTGCGTCGTCTATGGCATGCCGCGCGAAGCCGTGCGCCTGGGCGCCGCGAATGCCGAACTGCCGATTGGCGATATCGCCGCGCATGCCCTGAGCCGATTCTGAGCCCGCACTGCTGCGAGGCAGGGCTACCGCAGTCCGCCCGCCGGGCCTATGCTTGGCAGAGGGGCGGCAAAACCCTCGCCGCCCGCTCGCGGGGAATCACGATGGACTGGTTTCGCAAATTGCCGGGTTATCGCCGCACGCCGCCGGGCTTCGAGCGCCGCTTTCTGCGCCGTGTGCCCTGGCTGATGTTCGCCGGTGGTGTGCTGATCGCGCTGGCCATGATTTCCATGCGGATCTGGCCGCCGCATGATCCGCTGGGCGACACCGGCCGGCTCGTCGATATCCGCGATGCGCAATTGCTCGTGCTGCTGGCCGTCTACTGGTGGGTGGTGCTCGTCATGGGGACCGCCGCCTTCATCGTGATGCTCATGAAGGGCCCGGCCTATGTGGCGGATGCCTATCCGCTGAGCGATGCCGACCGGCCCGCCACCGGCAGGAAAGACTGAACTCCGCGCTGCAGACGATTGACCCCGGTGCAGTACGGCTTGCATGATGGCTGGCTGGCTGGCGGCCGGCCCGGTGCCGGACGCAACAGACCGCCCCTTTTCCTTCAGGTGAGCCCGCATGAACCCGGACAAAGTCGAACGCACGCGCCTCCGTCGCCTGACCGATCTGCCCAACATCGGCAAGGCTGCCGCAGAGGATCTGCGCCTGCTGGGTTTCGAGGAGCCCGCACAGATCGCGGGCGCCTGCCCCTACGAAATGTACCGGCGCCTGTGCGAACTGAGCGGCGCCCGCCATGACCCCTGCGTGATCGACGTGTTCATGTCGGTGACCGAGTTCCTGAAAGGCGGGCCCGCCCGACCGTGGTGGGCATACACCGAAGCGCGCAAGGCCGCGCGGGGTGACCGCTGAGAATGAGGCCGGGCGATGGACTTCGGCTTATGACAGGAGGATTCGATGCGGGTCATGGTGCTGGTGAAATCGACAGCGAACGGCGACACGGATTTCGTGCGCACGCCCTGGACAGACGCCATGCTCGAAGCCATGGGGCGTTTCAATGCAACGCTTGCCGAAGCGGGCATCCTGATCGTAGCCGAGGGGCTCAAGCCCTCGCGCTGCGGCAAGCGGATCGCTTTCGACGGCGAGCACCGCACCGTGATTGACGGGCCTTTCCCCGAGCCGGCCACGCTGGTGGCCGGGTACTGGCTGTGGCAGGTGCGGGACATGGACGAGGCGGTGGCCTGGGCGAAGCGCTGCCCGAACCCCATGCCGGAAGCCTGTGAAATCGAGATCCGGCCGTTGCATGAGGCGCCCGATCCGGATTGACGCGCGACATTGAGCGCCGGCCGTTTTTCCCCTGAGCCAAGCGCTGTCCGCCAATATATTGCGCAGTTCGGGCATTGGGTTTCCTCTCGGTCGGCTTTGGCTGGCGGGGTTATTGCGTAATCCGGTGGCCTTGATGAACCGGAGCGATTACGGCGCTGTTGTTATGGTGTTAGCCTGCTGATCAACAGGGTCGGTTGGCGGCTGTCGGCCAGAAGCAGACAGACAACCGCCGAATGCAAAGCAGTCACTCAGATCTTTTGTACCATGCAGGTCAGCTGCTGCTTTTGTCGGCGTTTACTCGGGTAGAAAACCGCTCCTACTCGCCGGAAAGATAGGTAGGAAGCGGCTTTACGCAGATTCCTTGCCGGGATGTTATCCAGCAGCGCCCGGAGTTATACAGCAAAATTGCTGTCCAAATTTATAGTTAGCCTAACAGTAATTTATGCGCACGAAATTTCTTGTCCTTATCCTGCTTAACCTTTGCTGTATGCAAATCAGTACTGCTTGTAATCTCCAGTGCCAGAACTCACGTCTATCTTATCAGCTCGAACAGAGTGACAAGAGACTTAACACAACATATCGCCAGCTTGTTTCGGTTCTCAGTCCTTCGGAAAAAATTGAGTTGCGTAAAATTCAACGAAACTGGATTGTTCAGCGCGACATAATATGTGATGGCGAGGAGGCTCGATGGTGTGAAGACAGTGGTTGTACCAATGGTTTTCAAGTCGTGAGTGCAGGAAATGAGCGTTTGTCTTGTCTGACCGACATCACCGAAAAGCGAATTGTCGAATTAAAGCAGGCAATCAAAACAAAAAAGGTTGGTGTCGATCCGGTATTGACGTTCATTCCCTTTGGTAAATAGGCTAACCAATCATTCCAGCGGACCGCCGAAATGCTGCGCATTTCGTCACCCGCTGAATTCAAACGTTAAACGTCATGATTTCCGTCCGAGTGAACGGCCAGCGATTTCAAGTTCGTGCTGCTTCGATAGTGATTCACGACGGTCACGTTTTGCTGCATCGCGCAGCCGACGATGATTATTGGTCCTTGCCGGGCGGGCGGGTAGAGATCGGCGAAGCTGCCTCGGCAACGGTAGTTCGTGAAATGAAGGAGGAACTTGGAGAGGCAGTGACTTGCGGTCCGCTCGTGCATGTTGTCGAGAACTTCTTCGACATCAAGGGCGAGCCAAACCACGAGATTGGGTTCTACTTCCAAGTCGCCTTGTCGGAAGGGTCGCCTCTCGTCGACAAGGCACGCTCCTACAGTGGTTTGGAGTCAGACCTTAGGCTCATGTTTCAATGGCACGCATTGTTAGACCTTGGCTCCATCGATTTGCGGCCGGCATTTCTGCGCAATACGTTGTCGACAATCCCACTGGTCTTCTCACATGTTGTCCACCCCGGCGCAGATGACGTGTAACCGATCGCTCGAGTGGATCTCTACCAGCTCCAACGTTGATGGTCAGCTTTCCAATCTCTTGACCGTCCGTAACGGGTCGAAAGCAGTTGCTCAGTCAAATAAGCGGAGCGCGCCGATACCGCCAGCGCGGTGCTCATGTCGGGCACACAACTGCTCGCGATGACCAGATTTCACTGTTATTCGATGTGCATGATCCTGGCATAGTCGGAGTTGGGGCCACTCCGGGGCCGGTCTGGGACCTCGCAGATCGACCCGGAGATCCCGAGTTCGACACTTCACCTCCAAAAACCGCCTTTCTTGACCTCTCGGCAACGTAGCCGTGCGGGTTTGCGGGGTG
>NZ_JBDIVF010000022.1:0-5879 GCF_039631355.1 Uliginosibacterium paludis
CGCATATGGCCTGTTCTATTTGGAATGCGGAGAAGCTCCCCGTATGATGCTCCTCGTTCTGATAACACCCTCCGGGAGGACAATTGAACTTGCGCGAGCTGGCTCCCTATGCAATAGCAATCCTGGCGGCCTATCTTGGCTGGATCATCAACCGTCTGATCCGTCTTAAAAAAAGCGTTCGCGGTTCAACGTTCTCGGCGACTGATGAGGAGGAAATTCATTCGCAGATCCTGGGAGGAGACTCGCAACCTGCGTTTTCCAGCGTCTCCTATGACAGTCGCACTGGCTCCAGGAGCGATGTGTTGAACTCGAAGGGCGGTCTTGTTGCAGAGGAGCCTGTCATAGGCGGTGGATTTGAGGCGCTCATGGAGGTCCGACAGCTTAAAAGGCGCTTTGACGAGCTGCAGGCCAGCCACAATGCACTGGAAGCATCGGTAGAGCATTTGCGCGAGGCCTTTCTGGATCTCCAGGCCGCAAGTCAGGTTTCGCCTGCATATAACGATGCAGTTGCGCTGGCGAGGCGGGGGTTCCTTGCGGAAACCATTGCGGAGCGCTGTGGTATTTCCGTTGCTGAAGCACAATTGGTTGCTGCACTGAGTTCAAACACGACCGGGGAGAAAAGCGATGAGTGATGCCGATGCTGCAGCAGGACGTGATTCCGGTGCAAAAACTTCGCTGATCACTCAAGCGGTCGTCCTGATCGCCTTGATCGCGGCACTGCTGGCTGCGCTCGTTCTGTCGGGGAAGAGCGATGAGGGAGAAAAAGCAGGCAAAAGAGAGGACGCCGCGCTCCTGCCCCGTGTTGGTGTTGCTGTCAGTATTTCATCGAGCTCCTTGAGTGCGGAGCTGAATGCTGCTGTTCAAGCGGCGCCAGATGTGACGCAGACTGCGCTCACCTCGTCATCAAGCAGTGACGTGGCGCATAGCGTCGAACCCAAATCCGTACCGGAGGAGTCGTCTGACGTTGCCTTGAGGATATCGGATCATCCCGCATCTTCACGAGCGCCTGCGCCCGTTCCTGTCGCACCGGCGCTGCGACAGGACTCTGCTCCCCGGCAACACACCGCCAAGCCCGCGCCTGTCGAGCCTGAAATGCCCCCTGGCGTAACCGGATTTGCGCTGCAGCTTGGTGTATTCAGCAACGCTGGAAATGCGGAGGCTCTCCAGAAGAAGCTGAAGCGTGCGGGAATTCAGGCGCAACTTGAGACTAGAGTTCAGATTGGGCCATTTCGGACAAGGGAAGAGGCCGTCCGGACACAGGAAAAGCTACGCAAGATCGGCATGAGTGCGGGGATGATGGTGCCCCTGACGAAGAAGGTGGAATAGGGCGCTTTTCGCCCTTATTCCTGTCTTCGCGTCAGACGATAAGGCGGTAGGCTGTCATAACTTTCCTGCTACTGGACACGCCTCAACGCAGGACATTCGATCATATTCCGACATAGGGAGACATGACATGCGCGTAGAAAGCCCCGCTCTGGGAAGCTTGGACGTGGAAGACAGCAAGCTCATCGAGTTTCCGCTTGGTATTCCGGGGTTCGAGCGCTGCAAGCATTTCCTCCTTGCTGAAATGGGCGCCGGAGAACATGCCGTAGCCTTGTTTCAGGGCGTGGATGATCCTGATGCGTCCTTTTCTGTTACCACCCCGGAGGCCGTTGGCCTGCATTACGAATTCGAGCTGACTGCCGAGGAAATGGCCCTGCTTGGTGTCGAGAATGCGTCGGATGTCGCTGTCATGTTGATTCTGCGACGGGACTCCTCGGGCGATGGAGGCGGCGCAGTACAGGCCAATCTGATGGCCCCGCTCGTGATCAATGCGTCCACTCGGCGCGGCATTCAGAAAGTCATTGCACGCCTTGGGTGCGAGGTCACGCTGAAGCCTGTCTGACTTGCAGGCGCGTGCCGGAGGGCGACTTCCGGCGTTACTTCGCGTGTGCCCGGCAAAGACAGTAGGTGGCCGTGCCTACTATAATCGGTCTCCTGACAAGCCGGTGGTGACGCATGCGGATTCTCCTGAGTAACGATGATGGCTATTTTTCTCCCGGCATCGCCTGTCTCGCGGCAGAGCTCGCCAGAGTGGCGGATGTCACAGTCGTCGCGCCGGAGCGAGACCGGAGCGGTGCCAGCAATTCGCTGACACTTGATCGGCCGCTGCAATTGCGCAAGGCCGCGAACGGCTTTTTCTATGTGAATGGCACGCCGACCGACTGCGTGCATCTGGCCGTCACAGGGATGCTGGACGTGCAACCAGACATGGTGATCTCCGGGATCAATCACGGCGCCAACATGGGAGACGACACGGTGTATTCCGGAACTGTCGCAGCCGCCACGGAAGGCTACCTGCTGGGCGTGCCGTCTCTGGCCGTGTCTCTGACCGGGCGTGCCCCGAGCCATTTCCCGACAGCTGCCCGGCTGGTGCGCGAAATGGTTGAGCGATTCGAGCGGGCTCCTTTCGGGGAGCCGGTCTTGCTCAACATGAATGTGCCTGATCTGCCTTATGCCGAGCTGCAGGGAACGTGCGTCACGCGCCTGGGGAGACGCCATCGGGCTGAGCCGGTGATCCGGGGCGTAAATCCTCGTGGAGAGCAGATTTTCTGGATTGGCCCCGTCGGTGAGGCGGCCGATGCTGGAGCGGGAACAGACTTCCATGCCGTCGCGAACGGTTTCGTGTCGCTGACGCCTTTGCAGATTGATCTGACTCGCGTGTCGCAACTCGATACTGCGCGGCTATGGCTGGAGAAATGATCTGATGGTGACAGGTCATCAGGCAAGCAGTCAGGCGTCTGCCAGAGCACGGGCCCGGATGGTGGAGCGGTTGCGGGCCGATGGCATACGTGATGAGCGCGTACTGGCGGCACTCAATACGGTTCCTCGGCATGCTTTCGTTGAGGAGGCACTTGCAAGCCGTGCCTATGAAGATACCGCTTTGCCGCTCGGCTTTCAGCAAACGATCTCGCAGCCCTATGTGGTGGCACGGATGGCCGAAGTCCTGTCCGCCGGCGGGCGAAAGCTCGGCAAAACGCTCGAGGTGGGAGCGGGGTGCGGTTATCAGGCAGCCGTGCTGTCCTATCTGGCCACGGATGTCTATGCCGTCGAGCGCATCGGCAAGTTGCTCGACAAGGCGAGAGCGAACTTGCGTCCCTTGCGCCTGCCCAACGTCAGACTGAAGCATGGAGATGGCAGTCTTGGAATTCCGGAGGTCGCGCCATTCGATTCGATCATCCTTGCGGCTGCTGCGACCACGACGCCCAGAAGTCTGGTCGACCAGTTGGCTCCGGGAGGACGCATGGTGTTTCCTTTTGGGCAGGCCTCCTCAGACCAGGTCATGGTGATGATCGAGCGCTCCATGACCGGTTCCTTCAAGGAAACCCGCCTTGACCCCGTACGCTTCGTGCCGCTATTGCCAGGAACAGAATGAGGTTTCAATGATGTTGTTTTCAACGAAGGATCTTCGCTGCATTCCCTTTGTGATGGCTGTCGCCATGCTGGCCGCATGTGCGTCGAAGAGCCCCGCTCCGGTCGAGGTGCGTACTGCCGTCAAACCCGCAGAACTGCAGCCCGCTCAGCCCGTTCAACGGCCCGGGTATTACATCGTCAAGCATGGCGATACCCTTTACAGCATTGCACGCCAGTTCTCGCGCGAGGTGCGGGAGCTTGCGGAATGGAATAGCCTGGCAGATCCGTCCGTCATCAGTGTGGGGCAGGAGTTGCGGGTGGTTCCTCAACAGCAGCTTGCGTCGGACGGCGCGGCTGGTGCGACAGGCGCCGAGTCCTTGCCGGTACCTTCACCGGTGGTCATCGGCAGTGCGCCGGTTCAGTCGGCACCGATCGCGCCTGCCGCCGCTTCATCAGGGACTCTCTTGACTGAACCAAAGGGCGGGCGTGTCGCCTATTCGGAGCAGGCGTGGAAAGATCTGACGCAAAATCGTACAGAAAGGCAGGAGCCGACTGCCAGTGCACCGGCCGCGGTTGCCTCCGCGCCGGCTGCAGCAGCGCCGGCAGGTGATGGAACCTGGGCCTGGCCAGCCAAGGGAAAGGTGATTGCCAGCTTCAATGACTCCAGCAACAAGGGCATCGATCTTGGCGGAGACATCGGTGAAGATGTTCTGGCCGCGGGCAGCGGTGAAGTCAAGTATGTGGGTTCCAGCTTGCGTGGATACGGCAATCTGGTCATCATCAAGCACAACAATGATTATTCAAGCGTTTATGCCCATAACCAGGAAATCCTGGTGAAGGAAAACCAGCAAGTCCGAAAAGGCCAGAAAATCGCAACGCTCGGCAAGTCGGATGCCGATCGACCGAAGTTGCATTTCGAGATCCGACGACAGGGTAAGCCTGTTGATCCGTTGAAATACCTGCCGTCACGCTAAGGGGCTCACATGTACGATCCGGAATTCCTCGACGATGCTGAAGAAAAGGAAACGGATCTGCCTGCGGAGCTTGAAGCCTTTGCGGAGCCTGAAGCCGCTCCTGCTGCCCAGCCGGAGAACGAGTTTCTCAGTGACGTTACCCAGATCTATCTCAACGAGATTGGCCTCAATCCCCTCCTGACAGCAGAGGAAGAAGCCGCCCTTGCACGGCGGGTTCGGCAGGGGGATTTCGAGGCCCGGCAAATCATGATCGAGCGCAACTTGCGGCTGGTCGTGAATATTGCCAAGCACTACCTCAATCGCGGCATTCCACTGCTTGACCTTGTCGAAGAAGGCAATCTTGGCCTGATGCATGCGCTCGAGAAGTTTGATCCCGAGCGCGGCTTCCGCTTCTCGACCTATGCGACCTGGTGGATTCGGCAAAATATCGAGCGCGCGATCATGAATCAGTCGCGCACGATTCGCCTGCCGGTTCATGTGGTCAAGGAGCTCAATCAGGTGTTGCGTGCGCAACGCCAGGTGGACGCGAGCAGCGGCAATTCCTCCCGGCTTGAGGATGTCGCGAAGAAGCTCGACCGCCCTCTGGAGGAGGTTCGCCAGATTCTGGCACTCTCCGAACACACGGCGTCTCTTGATGCGCCGCTGGACATTGACCCCAATCTTTCAATCGGCGAGTCCCTGGCTGACGAGCAGGCTGTCAGCCCTGAACTCAATATTCACACCGCCGAAGTCGAGCACCTGATCCGTGAGTGGATCGGTCAGCTCTCCGAGAAGCAGCGTCTGGTGATTCAGTACCGTTACGGTCTGGACGATGTGGAAGTCCTGACCCTCGAAGACCTGGCCGCGCAACTCGGCCTGACGCGTGAGCGGGTCCGCCAGATTCAGCTCGAGGCGCTTGCCCAGCTGCGACGCATTCTCAAGCGCCGCGGCGTATCGCGGGAAGTCCTGTTCTGATTCCAGGCAGGGACACGCCGCTCTCCCCTTTGCGGCCAGCCTCCATGACGTGGACGGTTTCTCTCGTCTTGTATTGAGAGGGTGTGTCGCAACTGGTCCATGTGACGAGTGCGCGAGCTCATGGCGCTTGAGCGCAGCCGTGCGCGTACTCTTTGAGGTGATCGAAAGTCACCCCGCAGCCTGATCGGCCCATGCGAGGCATGTTCCGGGGAGGGTCAAGCGCGTCGTGTCCGTGTATGGGTTTTAGACCTTGGTGTCTGCCGGATCACGTACTCAAACTCTCTGCGTCTCAACTCCTTGGGTAATCCCCCCGGAAAGTGGCGGTGGTCAGAAGTAGAATTTTCTCGAAATGGATGGGAGGAAGTTTTACATGCGGACCTCGCGGTTTTCAGACAGTCAGATCATTGCCATTCTCAAGCAGGCTGAGGGCGGTAGCCCCGTGCCGGAACTGTGTCGTGAGCACGGCATCAGCTCGGCGACCTTCTACAAGTGGCGGGCCAAGTACGGCGGCATGGACGCCTCACTGATGGCGCGGATGAAGGAGCTGGAGGAAGAGAA
>NZ_JBDIVF010000023.1:0-3029 GCF_039631355.1 Uliginosibacterium paludis
ACCGCTGCGTTGAGCGCGAGGATGTTGGTCTGGAAGGCGATGCCGTCGATCACGCCGATGATGTCGACGATCTTGCGTGCGCTCTCGTTGATCGCGCCCATCGTGGTCACCACGTCACCGACGACTTCGCCGCCGCGCGTGGCGACTTCCGAGGCGCCTTCGGCGAGCTTGTTCGCCTGGCGGGCGTTCTGCGCGTTCTGCTTCACCGTGGAGGTGAGCTCTTCCATGCTGGAGGCGGTCTCTTCGAGTGAGGCGGCCTGCTCTTCGGTGCGCGACGACAGATCGGTGTTGCCGCTGGCGATTTCGGAGGCCGCGGTGTGGATGGTTTCCGAGGCTTCTCGGATCTGGCGCAGCATCTGTTCGAGGCTGCGCACGGTGTCGTTGGTGTAGTTCTTCAGGTCGGCGAAGGTGCCCTGGTAGTCGGCGGTGATCCGTTCAGTGAGATCTCCCCTGGCCAGTGCGGCCAGCACCCGGGCAATGTCACGCAGGCCGGCGTCCGAGGTGGCCACCACGCGGTTGATGCCTTCGGCCAGAACCTTGAAGAAGCCGTGCTTGCTGCCTTCGTCGATGCGCTGCGAGAAGTCTCCCGCGGCAGCGGCCGTGACGATGTCGCTCACTTCCTGCTCGACGGCGACTTCCAGCGTGCGGTCGATCCACTCGACCACGCTGCCCAGCCGCTCGCCGCGGGCATTGATGACCGGATTGGCGGTGAGCGCGAAGGTGCGGCCGCCGATCTTCGCGGTGGCCTGATAGGTGCTCTTGAAGCTGGCGAGCAGCCGGGCCTGGTGCTCCGGGTTCTGGTGGAAGACGTCGATCTTCTGGCCCAGCAGACGCTCGACGTCGAACTGCGGCAGGTCCTTGCGGATGTCGTCCTGTGCGGTGCGCAGCATGGCGAGCACAGACGGGTTGAGGTAGATGATGTTGCGATCGTTGTCCGCAATCATCACGTTGGTGTTCACGCTGTCCAGGCCGATCTTGAGCCGCAGCGCTTCTTCCGCACGCTCGCGTGCTTCGTTCAGGTCGAAGCCCAGCTTGATCTGCATCGATTTGAGCGCCTGCATGAGCTGACCGATCTCGTCCTGCGTGTCGGTGTGCACCCGGCCCTTGAAGTTGCCCCCGGAGATCTCGCGAAAGCGCGCAACCGCTTCGCCCAGCGAGCGCACCGTCGTCCGCACGAACAGCCAGGCCACCGCTACGCCCAGCACGAACAGCGCAAGCGTGCCGCCGATGAGCCAGGCAGCATGCACCTGATAGCCCCGCACGCGGGCCGCGAGCAGCCCGTCGAGCATGCCGACCGATTTGTCGTAGAAGACATAGACCGCGTCCACCGCCTGACTGCCTGCGGCGAAGAACTCGGGCCCCGCAATTTCGGGCTTGGCCGGGAGCAGTACCTTGTCATGCGCGAGCCGGCTGAAATTCTGGACAGCAGCGGCCATCGCAGCCGCCTCGCCGGCCAGCCGGTCAGACAGGGAAGGGTCGGCCAGCGCCGCGTAGCCGAAAGACTGCTCGATGCTTTCGCGATGCGCCGTGGCGCCGACCAGCACCTCCAGCAACTCGGTACGGCCGGCCGTATCCACCTGCCCGCGGGTAATCATCTGGGCGCCGAATCCCCTTGCCCGCCCCATGTGCTCGGCAAGATCCATCGCATTGAGCACGGCAGCGTTCATCACGTGATAGCTCGCCGGATCGGGGTCCAGCACCAGACCGGAGTTGTTGGCCAGATCCCGCATCATGTCGAGCGCGTGCTCGATGACATCGGTATGCCGTGCAAAGCTCTTTGCCGGATCGAGCGAGGGCATGTCGGAAAGCAGGGACGTCCACTCATTGCCGACCTCCCGCCAGCGCTCTGCCGCGCGTACTTCGGGATGCAGGCGGACCTCCTCATCCACCCGGCGCAGGATGCTGTCGATCCGCTTTTCGATACTCGCCAGCTGGTTTTTCGCATCGGCATTGCCAGTCGCCGCAAGCCCGGCGAGCCCGCGATGCTTCTGCAACTCGGGCAGAAGCTGACGCATCTGGCCGTGGATCTGCAGCCCGACCTGCTCCATGCGGGTAACAGCGACATCGCGCATCAGCCCCTGACCGAGCAGACCCAGCGCGAGCAGCAGCGGAACCAGCAGCAAGAGGCCGATCAGCATGAACTTGCTGCGGAGCGAAACCCGCTCGTGCGCGAGACGCAGCAGGTTCAGTCGCCGGACAAGCGAAGGCTCGATCACCCGGCCGGCCCGGAGCACGGTGCCGCGGGCGCGGCCTTCACGCATCCGGGCGTAGAGCGTTTCGGCCTGCTCCACACGCTGGCGCGAGGGCTTGGTCCGCACCGAAAGATAGCCCACGATCTGGCCGGATTCGAAAACCGGGGTGACATTGGCCTCGACCCAGTAGTGATCGCCATTCTTGCAGCGGTTCTTGACCATGCCGCTCCAGGGCTTTCCGCTCTTGAGCGTGCGCCACAGATCCTCGAAGGCGGCAGGGGGCATGTCCGGATGCCGCACGATGTGATGCGGCTTGCCGATCAGCTCTTCCTCGGTGAAACCGGAGATCCGGATGAAATCGCGGTTGGCGTAGACCAGGTTCCCGTGGAGGTCCGTCCGCGAAACGATGAGCATGTCATCTTCATAGTCGACCTCGTGACCGGTGACGGGCATGTTCACTTTCATTTCAGACTCCTGGCGCAGGGCGCTCCGGCATCAATTCCGGGGCCTGCCAGGCCGGGACGCCGGGCAGGCCATGATCGGGGTGCGGCACTCACTCATGATTCGCTTGGCTTTCGCCTTGCCGTGACACCTCAGGGCGGCCGGATGGCCGAAGACCTGCGCATCAGAACTCGCTCCAGTCGTCTTCGTCGGAGGCAGCCTGCATCGCAACCGGTTTCGTGCCTTTGGCGGCCGGCCCCTTGCGTACGCGTTTGGATGCCGGCGCCGGCAATGAGGCTGCGCGGGCGGCCGTGCCGGTCTGCGCCGCGAGTTCCAGCGCCGGGGCCTTGCCCCCTGCTGCCCCGTCGTCTTCCTGCAGACGGAAGCGGCGCACGA
>NZ_JBDIVF010000024.1:0-2468 GCF_039631355.1 Uliginosibacterium paludis
CCCAGCACCCAGCACCCAGCACCCAGCACCCAGCACCCAGCACCCAGCACCCAGCACCCAGCACCCAGCACCCAGCATCCAGTCCTTCAACCCGGTACCGTTACCATGACTCCGTTCCATTCCCTCAGGGCCACCGCGCTGCGCGGTGGTGAAGTCGATTTTTCCGATTACGCCGGCAAGGTCGTGCTGGTGGTCAACACTGCGAGCCAGTGCGGCTTCACGCCGCAGTACGCCGGGCTCGAGGCGCTCTGGCGCGGCTACCGCGACCAGGGACTGGTGATCCTCGGTTTTCCCTGCAACCAGTTCGGGCGCCAGGAGCCGGGCGGGGCGGACAGCATCGTGCAGACCTGCGAGATCAACTACGGCGTGAGCTTTCCGATGTTCGCCAAGGTGGAGGTGAACGGGCCCGGCACGCATCCGGTGTTTGATCTCCTCAAGCGCGAGAAGCCCGGCCTGCTCGGGCAGCCGCTGCGCTGGAACTTCACCAAGTTCCTGGTCGGGCGCGATGGCCGCGTGCTGCGGCGCTTTGCGCCCTTCACCGGGCCCGAGAAAATCGAGCCCCATATCCGCGCCGCCCTGGAGGCCTGAATGCCCGCGCCCGACGCCCCGGACCTGCTGCGCCTTGATCAGCAGCTGTGCTTTCCGCTCTATGCGGCCTCGCGTCTGGTGACGCGGCTCTATCAGCCGCTGCTGGAGCCGCTGGGGCTCACCTATCCGCAGTACATCGTGCTGATGATCCTGTGGCAGGACGCGCCCTGCGCGGTGTCACGCATCGGTGAGCGCGCGCAGCTCGCCTCCAACACGCTCACGCCGCTGCTCAAGCGCCTGGAGCAGGGCGGGCTGGTCCGGCGGGAGCGCTCGCGCGAGGACGAGCGCGTGGTGAACATCGCGCTGACCGGGGCAGGCCTGGCACTGCGCGAACGCTGCCGCTGCATACCGATGCAGCTGCTGGGGGGCATGGACTATCCGGTGGCGGAGCTGGTCGAACTCAAGCGCCGGCTCGACGATCTCGTCACCCATCTGGCGCGTCTTCCGGACACGGCCTGAGGCATGACGGCAGCGGCTCAGGTCTGGTGCCAGGGCAGTTTTTTCTTCTTCGGTTTCGGCGGCGGCAGCGCGCGTTCGGTGACGCACACCAGCTCGCTCAACCAGCCGCGGTCATCGAGCTCGCTGCCCACCAGCAGCCAGGGCCTGGCGCCCGCAAAGGGCTGGGCTTCGGCAAGCGTGGGCGCCCAGGCGCGGCCGGCGGCGGTCATCTTGATGAACACGCGGTTGTCGGTGATCAGCGCTACCACCTTGCCATCGCAATAGATCGCGTACTCGCCGAACATGCGGCGGCTGCTGATCCGCTCGCCCAGATTGATCTGCTCGCAGACGTAATCCATGAACTCCTGGTCGGATGCCATCCGGAACTCTCCCGTGCTCGTATCGGACCGCAGAGCATGAGCCTGCCCGCGATGGCAGACAAGTGCCGCCCGATGTGCTTCACTTGAGCCATCTTTCCCGGGGCCTCGGCGCAGGTCCGTTTTTTCGGTGCATGACATGTCTTCCGGCAATTTGCGCATCGGTCTGATTTCCGACACGCACGGCCTCCTGCGGCCGGAGGCGCTGGCCTTTCTGGCCGGCAGCGATCTCATCGTGCATGCCGGTGACATCGGCGGGCCGGGCATCCTCACGGCGCTGGAAGCGCTCGCGCCGTTGCAGGTGGTGCGCGGCAACAACGATCACGGCGCCTGGGCGGTGCCGATCCCCGAAACCCTGCTGTTCGATGCGGGCGGCGTCGGCCTTTACGCCCTGCATGATCTGGCGGCGATTGATGCGGATGTCATGACGTGTGCGGTGCGGGTGGTGATCTCGGGCCACAGCCATGTGCCGAAGATCATGGAGCGCGAGGGCGTGCTCTACGTCAATCCCGGCAGTGCCGGGCCAAGGCGCTTCACGCTGCCGATCTCGGTCGGGGAGCTGCTGATCCATGAGGGGCGCGTGTCGGCGCGTACCGTGGTACTCGGCTGAGGCAGCGTCGGCCTCGTCTGCTGGCCAGGTGGGCAGGCGGGCGAAAAGCGCGTGGCCGGGCATCAAGTCAGGTCCGGCACCGCCGTTAGGGGGGAAGTCTCCCTTCGCGCGCGTATCCCCGCATGGTGTTCGATTCCCGGCAGCTCAATACGGCGCCGTCCTTCTTCCGCCGCCAGGTGTGGCGCTTTGTCGGTGCCGTGATCGGCATCCTGTGGGTGATGGTGTTCGTGCTGCTGGGCGTGTTCCGCGAGGAGCAGATCCGGGTGGCGAGCGAAGAGCTTGATGCCACCAACCGCATCGTGAGCCGGCACGCATCCGAGCTCTTCCATCTCATCGAGACGGATCTGCTCGCGATGGCCGCCTGGCTGGAGGCGAGCCCCCGAGTTCGACAGTTCGTCGCGTAAGTTGTTGATTCGTATATGAGCGAATCTCAAACGTGCCCCTACAAGAAAGTG
>NZ_JBDIVF010000025.1:0-2387 GCF_039631355.1 Uliginosibacterium paludis
CACCCCGCAAACCCGCACGGCTACGTTGCCGAGAGGTCAAGAAAGGCGGTTTTTGGAGGTGAAGTGTCGAACTCGGGTGCGCAGCGGCCCAGGCGCCAAGGCTGTGCAAGGCAGTGATCGCCCCGAGGGCGGAGCCCTGGATCAGGAAGCGGCGGCGTTGGGTATCCGGGTGGCGGGAGTGGCTCATGGTGATCCTGCAGATTCAAAACCGCATTGAAACCCGCCCCAGCCCGCAGCTTCCAGCCGCGCTCCGGCAAAAGCCCTTCCCACTTTGCGCAACAATCCGATTTGCCCGGAGTAGGGCGGAATGCCAACTCCGCCACTTGATCAAGGCATACGGTGGAGTTTCACTCCACCCTACGACTGCGCCGTACGCGGTGAGGTTAAGCCCAAATTTCTGAACGAATTTCTTGAAGTTCCGGAACAACCAAATGTTTTGTTGGCTGCAAAATAATCGGATGCGCTTTGAGCTCCTGGTTCAACAACGCCCGCAAATGAGCCAATACCTTTTTACCGCGCCTCCAAGTGACGGGGTCTGACGAGTAATCTTGATACGCCTTCGCTGCTAACTCGCCGGCATTGTGCGGAGGGCCACCGTTTCTGTTCCGGATGGCTGCCTCAGTTCTGATATTGATAAGGGCCTCAATAGATTTCGTCGCTGTCTCATTGGTTGCTGCATGGATCAGCTCCTGCGCACGTTCAACCGATATCGACGGATTGAGCTCTGCAATATGCTCAGGATGCAAAAAATAACTTTCAACATCACTGTTCGCGGTGACAAACGGATAGGCATCAATATCCCGCAATGTTTGCTCGATTTTCTGCGAAGAGGCAGCATCCATATAGTCACGATCTCTATGCAAGACAAACTGTACATTCGGCGCCTTGTCACGCAAGAAATTTCTCAAGACCTTTGCGGCATCGATTTTTGAGCAACCTGCATACGGACGAACCTCCACCTCAGCAAGCGGAAACCCGTTTGCCTCAAGCAAAGCGTTAAGCGCCTGAATTGAATCCGCTTTGCTATCTTCTGTAGCGAACAGGCACTTCAAATTTCCGTCCGCGAAATAATCGACTGAATCAAGCGCACCCAACTCGAGCAACAAAGCTGGAGTTGCTACCGCATCGTACTCAACCTTCTTTCCGGCATTGAGCCAAACAATTTTGGCTCTATCTCGCAGGCTATCAAGAACGTGCCTGGAGTGCGTGCTAATCAACGCTCTAAAACCTCTAGCAGCAGCCAATCGAGTAACTAAATCGCAAAGAGCTCTCTGATTATTTGGGTGAAGATGCGAGTCAGGCTCATCCAGAATCAAAACTTGTGGCTTGAAAAGCGCGACATACGCAACTATCTGGCTCGCTTGAAGTATGGAAGTGCCAGCTGCATCCAGTGGCAAGCGTGGTCCGTCACCATGCCGAAAATAAACACCTATTGTTTCATCGCGATTTTGGTCAAATTTGACATCCAGCACGAGCCCAGGGAACAACATATCCATATCTTCACAGAACTGTTTCCATGCGTGAGGATACCCACGCATAACCTCACCCAATGCCCCTGGGTTATCCCCCCTGCCGGCTTCGTATCTCTTCTTGGCAAGCTTATGATCATCTACGAGCCGAGCCAACTCTCGGTTCATTTCGTACTTAATCATCAAAATTACATTGCGGAGAACAAGGTTGGCATCCCCTCGCGCGACAGCCCTCCTTACCACACCGGGAGACATAAACCTTTCTTCCCTTGCTATTCCAGCTAGGCCAGGCGCATAAACAGTAAAAGGATGATCTAGATCCATCAGACGTTCGCCGACGACCCGTCCTCGGAGCGCAACCTGAATGTTCCTGTTTCGGCCACGTCTTACCGTCAAACAACAGCATGCACCATCATCAAGTGTGATTTCGATCTCGATGCAAGCTGAAGCATCTTCAACTAGGTTACCGCCGTAGGCCAAAGACAAAACATCGGACACCGGTGAGTAAAGGAGCTGCGCGGGGTTAAATGACAGTTCAAATTTGTCTCGCCCCCAACTAACCCCTTCTCCAACGAGCCTTGCTGTTTGGGCAACAGAAACAGCAAAGTGAAAGGCTTGTAGAACAGAGCTTTTCCCGGCGTTATTGGCACCGACTAAAACCGTCGTATCATCGACTTCGAGTTCAAGCTCCTTGAGCTTTTTGAAGCGTTTCACCTTGATCGACTTGAGTTTCGACACGACTTTTCCTAGTGAAGTTTCAGGGTTATAGATCATCTAAATCCAGCACAATCAATCAATGATCATACAACTGGATCATCCACCCTCATTCAGACCCAGCGCACCCGAGTTCGACACTTCACCTCCAAAAACCGCCTTTCTTGACCTCTCGGCAACGTAGCCGTGCGGGTTTGCGGGGTG
>NZ_JBDIVF010000026.1:0-2034 GCF_039631355.1 Uliginosibacterium paludis
ATGAACGAGATCTCGGCGGCGTCCCTGGAGCAGAGCAACGGCATCGAGCAGGTGAGCGTGGCGGTGACGCAGATGGACGAGACCACCCAGCAGAACGCGGCACTCGTGGAGCAGGCGGCAGCGTCGGCCGAAGCACTCTCCGGCCAGGCCGGCACGCTGCTCGAAATCGTGCGCCGCTTCAAGCTCAACGAGGAAGCCCTGCAGGCCGCGCGTACGCCCACGCTGGAAGCGCCGGCGAAGCCGGCTGCTGCAGCGCCGCGGCCCGCACTGCATCACGCGCCCTCACGACCGGTACCGGTTCCCGCTCGCAGCGTGAGCCGCCCTGCCGTGCGTCACGTCGTCCCGGCTCATGCCGCGGCGGGCGCGGAAGAGGACGAGTCCTGGAGTGAGTTCTGAGTGCTCGGCGGCAGTCCGGTCAGGTGTGAGCCTGGCCGGACAGCTGCCGTCGCAAGCAGTCTGAAACACGGTTTTTGAGGCCAATCTGCAGGAGCCCGACATGAAAGTGAATCTCCCGGTCACCGGTCATGAAGTCGATTATGGCGACGATGTACTCATCGTCTCCAGGACCGATCTTGACGGGCGCATCACCTTCGTCAATCACGATTTCATCCAGATTTCGGGCTTTACGCCGGAGGAGCTGATCGGGCAGTCTCACAACATCGTGCGCCATCCGGACATGCCATCGGCGGCCTTCCAGGATTTCTGGCGCACGCTCAGAAGCGGCAAACCCTGGAGCGGCCTGGTCAAGAACCGCTGCAAGAACGGCGACCACTACTGGGTGCATGCCGATGTCACACCGGTCCGCGAAAGCGGCCAGATCACCGGCTATCTTTCGGTGCGCAGCCGGCCCAGCCGCAAGGAGGTGGAGCACGCCGAGCAGCTCTACCGGCGCATGAATGAAGGCCGCCATGCCCTGCAGATGCGCGAAGGCGTCGTGCGGCGCGCGAGCCTTTTCAGCCGGCTCAACATCATCCGGCGCATCCACGAGCAGGCTCCGATGCGCACGAAGTTCGGTCTGGTCGGCCTGCTGCTGTTCATTCCGCTGGTGATCGCGCTGGCGCTCACCTGGAGCAAGTTCAGCGAGTCGCTCGATGCGGCGCGCTTCGAGCGTGAGGGGCTGGCCTATCACCATGAGCTGCGCGATCTCCTGCCTGCGCTGCAGAATCACCGCGGTCGCAGCGGCGAGGCCAAGGTCGGCAACACGGCGAGCGCCGCAGCACTGCCCGGCATTGCGCGCACGCTGCAGGGCAAGCTGCGGGAGGTCGGCGACCGGACCGCGACGCTGGACGCGCGGCTGGAGGTATCCAGCGTGTGGGCCGGCATCCGGCAGGATGCTGAAGCCCTGCTGGCAGCTGACAGCAAGCTGAGCGTGGACGAATCTTTCGAGCGGCATTCCGCTGTCATTGATCGCGTCAACGCGCTGATGGTGCGGATCGCGTCCGAGTCGGGCCTGGCCAGCGACGCGGACCCGGTCACCCTCGGGCTTGTGACCGCCGGCATCATCACCGCGCCCGAGCTGGCCACACATGTGGCCTTCAGCCGCCGCCTGGGCGCTTCCATGCTCCTGCGCAACGCGTTCGACCTGCCTTCCAAGTTTGACGTAAACGGGCGCATGGCCATGGCCGACCGCCAGATGGAGCGGATCGAGACCTCGGTCGGCAACGCCGTGCAACGGCTGCCTGCACTGGAGGCGCCGCTAGCCGCGCCGCTCGCCAGCCTCAAGGAAAATCTGGGCAGCTTCGACAAGCTCGTGGAGACGCGCGTACTGGGCGCCTCCCGTGCCGAGATCGATCCGGCCGTCTTCCACAAGCAGGGCAGTGCCGCGGTGGATGCGGCCTACGCGCTCTATGACGCCGTCTCCGGCCAGATCGACCTGCTGCTTGGCCAGCGTATCGAGCGCATCCGCGGGCAGGCCTTGCAGCTGTTTGCCGGCACGCTTGCGCTGTTCGTGCTGGGTGTAGCGGTGGCCTGGCTGTTCGTGCGGACGACGGTGCGCTCGCTGGGCGAAGCGGTTGCGCGCTTTCGCGAGATCTC
>NZ_JBDIVF010000027.1:0-1917 GCF_039631355.1 Uliginosibacterium paludis
CCCGAGTTCGACAGTTCGTCGCGTAAGTTGTTGATTCGTATATGAGCGAATCTCAAACGTGCCCCTACAAGAAAGTGAGCTGGCGGTTTTTGTCTGGTTTGGAGGCTCCGATTGCCGACAGGATGTCGACCTGCTCAGCCGTCATGGATGAGACGCCCTCAATGGTTTTGTCATCGGGCAGCTTTGCGCGGTGATGCTGGATTCTGCGCAGCAAGGCCAGCGCCCGTTCGGGCGACAGGCCGGTCTGGCTGGCGGCAAGGCGGCTGCGCATGACCCGGTACAGAATCAGCGCCATGAAGCAGATCATGGCGTGCGCCCGGATTCGGTCGGGCAATCGGTGATAGACCGGGCCGATTTCGATCTCGGACTTGAGCACCCGGAATCCACGCTCGATATCCGCCAGTGACTTGTAGCGTTCAATGACCTGCGCGGGCGCGAGATCTGCGGCATTGGTCACCAGCAACAGCTTGCCATCCATCAACTGCGCATGCGTCAGCGCTTGCTCGTCGATGCTGTAGCTGAACAGCTCACTCTTGAGATCGACACGTACGATTCGTGCCAGGTGCGCTTCACAGACCTCGTGATAGAAACGCGCCCGCGCACCGCCGTCCGAGAGCTTGCGGCCCCGGCTACGCGTCCCGGCGTCCTGCGCATCAAGCTTGCCGGTCCATTCGGCCGCTTTGCGCTCCAGCTCAGCCAGCGTGCGCTGGCGTTGAGCGCTTTGCTCCACCGCCGCATCCGGCTTGTGCGCCACGATCAGGCGCAAGCCTTCCCAGCTCAGCTCGCCGCAGACTTCGCTGCGGGCGTTCAAGCAATGGGTCTGCTGGAATGGCGCCAGCAGCTGAGCAAACTCGCTGTAGCGTCGCCCCGGCACCGCCAGGATGAATTCCAGTGCCTTGCCGTTGGGCAAGCTCAGGGCTTGCAGCTGCGCCAGATTGTCCGTCGAGAGCAAACCGCGATCCGCAACGGCAATCACGCGCTGAATCGGAAAGCGCGCCAGGATCTTCTCGATCGTGGGCCGGAGCGTGGCGACTTCGGCCGTATTGCCGTCAAACACCTCGTGGTAGAGCGGAATGCCCTCGGCGGTTTGCACCACCCCCAGCATGAACTGACGAGCAATCACGCCTTCCTTGGCCATGCCGAACTGGCGCACATCCCCTTCTTGTTCGGACAAACCTTCGGCCCGGATCGTGGTCATGTCGTAGAACACCACCGCCAGTTCCTGATCCAGCAGCGGGAGCAGCAGCGCAGAAACCGCCGCCTCAACGGCTTCCTTGTGCTCCACGAGAGCATCCATCGCCCGCAGCAGATGGTGATGCTCAATGGATTCAGGCACGATGCCCGGCAGGCTGATCGTCTCCAGCCAGCGCAGTACCCCGAGCTTGGAATCCGGGTCGCACAAGCGATTGATCACCATGATCCGAACCAGCGCTTCCACATCGATGCGCAAGCGTGTTTTACGGAACACCTGACGCAGCCGGTCAAAGCCCAGCGAGTTCCACAAATCGGTCAGCGCCCAAGTGTCGCCCAGCGCGCGGGCCGGCTCAAAGCTCAGTTCCGGCAAGGCCATCGGTTCAGGAAGCATGCGCCCGGTCACACGCATCAGGCCAGAGATGACGGACTCAAGCTCGCCCAATTGCTCCAGGCGCCCAAGTGTTGCCACGGTGCGTTTCTTGACGCGCCCCTGCTCGTCGCGGAAAGACTCGACCAGTTGAACGTAGCGGCGGCCGCCAGATTGGGTGACTTTGACAAACATGCCGCCACTTTACATCGGCTTAGTGCGTTGTCAAATAAAGCACCTATCGTCAAGAACGTGCCACCACAAGCACTTTCGCAAAAACACCCCGCAAACCCGCACGGCTACGTTGCCGAGAGGTCAAGAAAGGCGGTTTTTGGAGGTGAAGTGTCGAACTCGGG
>NZ_JBDIVF010000028.1:0-1320 GCF_039631355.1 Uliginosibacterium paludis
TGCAAGAGTACCTGTGCGAGACCCATCAATACGCGACGCCTGAGCAGTGGGGAAGCGTTCGAGACAGCTTGCCGCAAGAGTGGGTGCAACAGGCGCTGCTGGCCACGGGCGTGAGCACGCTGCGCAAGCGCCGGCTGCCCATGGAGCAGGTGTTGTGGCTGGTGCTGGGTATTGCGCTGCTGCGTGATCGCTCGATCCTGCATGTCGCGGATGCGCTGGAGGTGGCCTTGCCCACCAGCGGTGAAGGCATCAGCTCCAGTGCCTTGAGCCAGGCCCGGCAGCGCCTGGGGTGTGAGCCGTTGCAGTGGCTGTTCCGTCACACGGCCGCTCAGTGGGCGAATCAAGAAGCCGGGCGTCATCGTTGGCACGGTTTGTCGCTGTACGCCTTGGACGGCGTCGTCTGGCGCACCCCGGACACGCCCGAGAACCGTCAGCGCTATGGCGGGCAACGCAATCACGCCGAACACCAGAGCCCGTTCCCGCAGGTACGCATGGCCTGCTTGCTGGACGCACGGGCGCGCCTGCTTGTCGATGCCAGTCTGGACGCCTACGACACCAGCGAATACACCCTGGCACAACAGCTGTGGCCCCAACTGCCGGCCGACGCCCTGGTCATCGTGGACAAGGGCTTCTACTCCGCCGGTCTGCTGTGGCCCTTGCAGCACCAGCAGGGACGCCACTGGCTCATCCCCGCGCGGGCTGGCCTCCGGGGCGAGGTGACAGGCACCTATGGCGACGGGGATGTCTGCCTGCGCATGAAGGTCTCCCCGCAGGCGAGAAAGAAGAACCCGAGTCTGCCGCTGACCTGGGAAGTGCGTGCGATCACGCGCGAAATCGACGGCAAATCGCGCACGCTCTTCACCTCGCTGGCCGACCCCGAGCGCTGGGACGCCGACGAGGTGTTTGCGCTGTACCACGAGCGCTGGGAGATCGAACTGGCCTACGGGGAGATCAAGACCGACATGCTGCGCCAGGCCATGACGCTACGCAGCCAGCATCCGGACGGGGTTGAGCAGGAGTTGTGGGCAACGCTGCTCATGTACAACCTGATCCGCCTGGAGATTACGCGCATTGCCGACGAGGCCAAGGTCGAACCCTGTCGCATCAGCTTCATCACCGCCTTGCGCTACATCGTCGACGAGTGGCTGTGGAGTTCAACCAGCACCGCGCCGGGCGCCATTCCGGCCAAGTTACGGGCCATGCGCCAGAACATCCGCCGCTTCGTCCTGCCCCCGCGTCGATCCGAGCGCAGATCCCCTCGTGCCGTACGCATGACCAAAACCCACTACCCCATCAAGAAAAATGCCGCTCAGTCTTAAC
>NZ_JBDIVF010000003.1:0-682616 GCF_039631355.1 Uliginosibacterium paludis
CACTTTCTTGTAGGGGCACGTTTGAGATTCGCTCATATACGAATCAACAACTTACGCGACGAACTGTCGAACTCGGGAGGGATGGGCGTGCCGGATCGGAGCGAGTGGAGGGGGCGGTGGGGGCGGGCGGCCTGCTTACATGCGCTCGGAGAGCAGTGTGGCGCTGCGTTCGCTGAGCACGATGACGAGTTTCATCATGGCGCGTGAAGCGCCGACAAAGAGTTTCCGGGCTTCGCGTTCGTCGAGCACTTCGAAATCGACTTCTGCCAGCACCACGGCAGGCGCTGACTGACCCTTGAAGCGGTAGACCGATTCAAGCAGAAGTTCTCCGGGGCTGTAGATCGGGCCGCCCAGCATGTCGTAACGCCCTGTGAAGCGGCGCAGGTGATGGGGGCCCAGTTGATCGAAAGGCATGAGCGCGCTGTGCTGCTGGCCGTGCGCACTGAGAATGACGATGTCCTGCTTGCGGAAGCCTTCTCCGAGGCAGCGGCGGATGGCTTCCTTGACACCGTTGCGCAGGCCTTCGGCGTCGCGGTAGGTAATGATGTCGAGTTCTTCGCTGTCAAAAGGGGAGGCGGCCTCGATGCTTTCCTCCCCGGGTAGCAGTCCCTGAAGCAGTCGAACGACCGGGCGCGGGCAGCGGTAGTTGGTGCGCGCGTCGATGCGGATCCAGCCGGGCTCGTTGAAGGGCGGGCGAGCATAGAGGTTCTGCATCGGGTCTTCGAGCCAGATGAGGCGGGTGTTCTCATTCGCATGGCGGAAGATCAGCGTGCGCCAGGCGGGTTCGAAGTCCTGCCCTTCATCGACGATGAGGAGGTCGAAGCCTTCGTCCGCGGGCGCCAGCGTGGCAGCCTGGTCGATGAGCCGGTTGAAGGCGTCGGGGCTGGAAAAATCGGTCTGCACGCCGGCCTGCTTGAGCAGCCGGTCACAGAAGGCGTGGAAGGTGAGGCACAGGCTGCCGGCCGGGGCGATGGCTGCCATGTGATCGGCCAGTGGCCGGTTGAAGCAGAGGTAGAGCGCGCGACGGCCTGCGGCTGCTGCGTCATGCAACTCGGCCAGCGCGAGCTGGGTTTTGCCCGAGCCTGCCGTACCGGTGACGCGCATGCGATAGGGGGAAAAGTCCAGCCGTCGTCCCCAGTGTGCGAGTCCGCCGGCAACGCGGGTGACCAGCGCACGCGCCTGGCCGATGCGGGTGCTGACATCTGTGGCGAGCTGCAGGGTGTCACTCAGGAAGCGATGAACTTTCCTTGCGACTTCGGAGGCGTTGCCTTCGGGCAGGATGCGCTGGATGACAATGGCAAGTTCCGCACGCCGCTTCGCGTCCACGATGCGTTCGGGTTGCAGCCCGGCGGTGACCGGGTTGCGGACCTGGTAGTCGGGGCAGTAGAAAAGATGCTCGATGCGGACGAGTTCGCCGCCGAGGCTCTGGAAGAGTTTCTTCTGCATCGCGTGCAGCGTGCGCGAGACCTGCGCCGCGACACTTTTCTGGCGCTCTCCATAGGCATTGACGAGGCCGTCCGGGCCTTCGCTGAGAAAGCCGCATTTCTGCTCGATCAGGAGCAGGTCGCCCGCGCGGTTGACTACCACGAAGTCGATTTCGCCATGCACGCCGCCACGCTGTTCGAGCAGTGTCCAGTGCACCGAGTGATAGATCGTGTAGCTGTCGGGCAGGGCGGCCACGAGCAGCTTCAGGGTTTCGATCTCGCGCAGGGCAGCACCGGTGACTTCGAGTGCTTCCCAGCCGCTGGGCAGTGCTTTGGCCACGTCATCTCTCCCGATTTCGATGGCGGAAGCATAACCCGCCGGTGCAGACCCCGGTCAGTGCTTGCGCCGCCAGTTCC
Organism: Uliginosibacterium paludis; assembly: GCF_039631355.1. Classification (NCBI taxonomy): domain Bacteria; kingdom Pseudomonadati; phylum Pseudomonadota; class Betaproteobacteria; order Rhodocyclales; family Zoogloeaceae; genus Uliginosibacterium; species Uliginosibacterium paludis. Next base: position 1,842 of record NZ_JBDIVF010000003.1, read on the forward strand.
AGGGCGGTATCGGGTGCGCATCACGCCACAGCCCGGCTCGGTGTGCGCGGGCCTGCTTTTCGGCGTGGGCGTATTGCTGCGCTTCGGTTGCGGGCTGGTCGCGGGCGTATTGCCTGTAATGCCAGGCGAACCCCTTGCGGATGAGCTGCAGGCCGACATCTTCGCCGCCAATCAGCACCCGGCCGAGTGTGCGGCCGTAGCGATCCTTCTTGCGCTGATCGATCTCTACCGTGCGACCGAACACCGTACTGGCGAGCGCCTGTTTCGATTGTTGGCCCCAGGGCTGGTTCCTCTCGGGTGCATCGATGCCGGCGATACGTACCTTTACTGCTGTGCCGCGGCGCATCACGCTGAGTGTGTCGCCATCGCTGACGCCGACGACCTTGCCGCTGAAATCCGCTGCCGCGACCTGGCAGAACGCTGCGAGCAGCACGAGGAAGGCGCTGCGCAGCCACTTGCCGGAATGATTTTTCAAAACGTGCTGCCTTTGCTGCTGAAAATGCTGGGTCCGCGAGAGGGCGCGCCCGGGAGTGCGAGGATCAGGCTTGCGCCGGGTACTCGATGTAGATGTGGTCGGCCGCCTCGGTGGCGGTCGCGGTGTCGGAGAGCTTCGCGCCCAGCGTGAAGGCGAAGCGGAAGGCGAGCCCGAGGCCGCGGCCAGTCAGCAGGTTGCCGTCTTCAACGATGTCAGCGTCTTCATACTGGCCGTCCTGATAGAGCTTGTAGTTCTCGCCGGAGCAGGTATAGCGGCGCCCCTGCAGCAGGCCGTTCTGCGAGAGCACATGCGCGCCGGCCGAGCAGATGGCGGCCACGATCCGGCCGGCCTGGTCATGCTGTCGCACGAAGCGGAGCACCGCAGCGCTGGCGCCGAGATTGCGCGCGCCTTGCGGGCCACCGGGCAGCACGACGGCGTCATACAGCGTGTCTTCGCGCTCCGACAGCAGTGCCTCCGCCTTCATCGGCACATTGAAGTAGCTCAGGACTTCATGCGTGTCATGGACGGCGATCGTCTCGACCGTGATGTGCTGACGGAAGCGGCGCAACACATCCAGGGTGATGATGGTTTCGGCGTCTTCAAAGCCGGGCGCCATCAGAAGGGCTACGGTTTTCTTCATGTCGGTCGGTCCTGTGCGGCGCCTTGTCTGGCAAGACCGGCATGATGGCATGCTGGCAGGCAGACGGCTGTGGGCCGGATCAAGAAAAACACGGCTGCTTGCCGGTTTTCCGCAGCCACATGTGCTGATGGAGTCAGGCCTGCCAGGTGTTCACTGGGGAACGATCCGGGAGCCTGGTCGTGCCGCGCAGCGAGGGCTGGGGTGAGCTGCCGTGCGCAGTTGTCCGTCATGCCGTTGCCATGTTTTCGATCAGCTGCTCTCGCGCAGGATGAGCTCGGGCGCGCAGAGATAGTCAGGCAGGGCAAGCGTCTGCCCCGCGCGGCCGGCTTCGATCAGGCGGGCCAGCATGCGGACGGCCTGCCGGCCCATTTCGACACGATTGCGGCGGATCGTGGAGAGTGGCGGTACATACCAGCCGCTGCCTTTCACGTCATCCACGCCGATGAAGGCAACGTCTCCCGGGATCTGCAGCCCCAGCTTGTGTGCCGCGCTCATCGCACCCAGTGCGGTGTGGTCATTGCCGGCGAACACCGCGTCGAATCCGCCCAGGCGCTCGCGCAGGGTGAGGAAGCCCGCCTCGCCGCCTTCCGGCCCCCAGTTGCCGAACACGAGGTGGCTGTCATCTGCAGGCAGGCCTGCCTCTTCCATCGCATGGCGCCAGCCGCGCAAGCGCTCTTGCGCATCCCAGGCGTGTTCCGGGCCGGCGATGTGCACGATCCGGCGGCGGCCGCGTTCGATGAGGTGGCGCGTGGCCATCACGCCGGCGCCGAAATTGTCGAAGGCGGAGAAGGGCACACCGACCGATTCGGAGCGCACCAGCGCCACGACCGGAACGCCGTGGGTCTCGGTGATGCGGCGGATCAGCGCCTCATGCGCGGTGTGCCGCTCCGCCAGCATCCACAGGATGCCTTCCACCTGCCGATCGAGCAGGCCCTGCACGAAGCGGTCGTCCGGCTCCGGGTCATCCGGCTGGTGCTCGCGGATGAGGAGCGCGTAACCGAAGGCTTCAGCCTCGGCCGTGATGCCGCTGTTGAGCTGGCGGCCGCCGAGGTAATCCTGCCCGGCGCAGACCACGCCCAGCGTGCGCGAGCGGCCCTGAATCAGGTTGCGCGCGAGTTCGTTGCGGCGGTAGCCCAGACTGTCGATCGCGGCCTGGACCCGCTCGCGCGTGGCGCTCGCGACTTCCTCCGAGCCATTGACGACGCGGGAGACGGTCTGCAGCGACACGCCGGCGGTGGCGGCTACATCCTTGATCGAGACCTTGCGTTTGCTGGGTGAGGACAAGCGGTTTCTCCGGAAAGTATCGAGGCGGGCGCTCCGTCCGGCCCGCTGAATGCGACGCTGATCTTAGCAGTTGATAACGTTCTCAATTTCGCAATATTTCTGTGCTAGCGTACTCAGGCACGTCTGGAGCGAGCGCGTACGACCCGATTACCGGCGGGGCTGGAAAGGCTTGAAGCGCAGACGTTGCAGGCTGGTCAGAACGGTTATCCCGGGCGACGTCCGATCTGCAAGTCGGACGTCGCGCCGGTCCGTCTGGCGCGGAGGCCGAAGAGCCGCCGGCACAGCGATCCACCTTGGCAGGCGGTGCGTGGATCAGTACCCTGCCGGCTTCGCCCGCCGAAGCTTTCGGCCAATGCTCCGCTTTCCCCTCGCATGCTGACCATCCGATTCGAATCCCTGATCCTGGCCTTCGGGCTTGCACTGGCGGCCATGCTGCCCTGGCATTTTGCGCCGCAGACCGTGTTCTTTGCCGAATACGCCGTCGCGGTGAGTCTGCTGGCGGTGTGCTGGCGTTTCGATCCGGCCGGGCGGCCGATCAGTCGCGGGCTGCTCGGGGCGCTGGCCTTCGCGGTCCTGGCTGCCGCGATTTGGCCAGGGCGCACGGGCGGGCTGGGCTACGCCGTCTATCTGGCGGTGCTGCTGCTGGCCTACCTCTGCGGTGCACAGGCGAGGGATCGCGCCTTGCCCGAGATGGTGGCCTGCGGACTGCTGCTGGGGGCACTGCTGCAGTCCCTGGCGGGCGTGATCCAGCTGATGGGCTGGAATCCGGGCGGGCTGGTGATGCAGAAACTCTATCTTCAGGCCTTCGGCAACATCGGCCAGGCCAATCACTATGGCGATCTGGTGTTTCTCGGGCTTGCTTCGCTGTGCTTCCTGCATGGCCGGAATCACTTCAGCCTGCCGCTGACCCTTGCCCTCGGGGCCTGGCTCGCGCTGGCGGCCGCGGCCTCGGCCTCGCGCAGTGTCTGGCTCTACACCGTCGTTTTCCTCGCGCTCGGGCTCTGGGCAAGCTGGCGCGGCGATGCTGCCGCGCGCCAGACCGGTCGCGCGCTGCTGGTCGTCGCCATCCTCTCGGTGATGGCGCAGACGCTGGTGGGCTATGGCCACATTCTCGACGTGTTCGGTGTGACCTCCTCGCTGGATCGTGCCGGAGACGCCGGCTCCAACGGACAGCGTCTCTACAACTGGCATGCCGCCTGGCTCGCGATCCAGCAGCATCCCTGGCTGGGGCAGGGGCCGGGCACTTTCTACAAGGCCTCGATCGACGCGATGTTTGCCACCGCGCCGGCCGGTTTTCCGAAGTTTGCGGAGCATGCGCACAATCTGCCGCTGAACCTGGCGGCGGAATTCGGCCTGCCGATGGCCGTTTTCCTGTGCCTCGCCCTGGCGGTCTGGGGGCTGCGTCATCTGCTGAGACCGGCGAGCGCGCACAGCGTGTGGGCGCTTGCCGCGGTGGGCGTCGTGCTCTCCCACAGCATGGTCGAGTATCCGCTCTGGTATCTCTATTTCATCGTGCCGGTGGGCCTGTGCATGGGCGTTGCCGACGCGGATGCGTCCGGCCTGCGCGCGCTGCGGGTGCCGCAATGGTGCGCCGCGGCGTGTTTTGTGCTGGCCGTGGCGGGTTTGGGTTGGGTGATGCAGGACTGGCTCCGCGTGCGCGAGGCGCATTCGATGCTCTCGGCCTATGAGCCCGAGCTGCCGCAGGATGTGCGCATCCGGGCACGTGAGGAGCTGGCCGCCGTCTCGCGTTTTTCGGTGTTTGCCGCGCATGCGGAAAGCCTCCGTCTGCAGGCCTGGAGACCTGAGGACGGTGATGCCGCGGGCATGGCCGCTCGTTGCGATGCGCAGTGGGCCTACAAACCGGGCTGGTACATGATGATGCGTTGCGGCGAAGCCTATGCGCTGAGCGGCAATGCCGCGGCGCTCGATCGCCTTGCCGTCGCCTTCTGCGATGGGTTTCCTTATCACCGGAGCCGCGAGGCGGCCTGGGCGAAGGGTTTTGACGAGGAAGGGCTCACGTCCACACGGATCAGCGGGCGTGCCTGTCTGAAGTGAAGCCTCCACGCGGCAAGCAGCGCGGCACAACGTATACTGCGCGCTTTCCTTTTTTGCCCGGACGGCTTGGCGCCAGCGCATGAAAATCCTGCTCGTGATTCCGACTGTCCATGGAGGCGGCGCCGAGCAGGTGGCGGCGGTGCTGGCCCGCGAATGGTCCTCGGCTCACCTGTTGCGCGTGATGGCCTGGCATGTGGGCGCGGAGCAGCTGGATTTCGGCGTGCCGGTGGAAGATCTCCGCCTGCCGGCGCAGACCTCGGCCAGCGCGAAGCTGCGTGTTTTCCGCCGGCGGGTCGAACTCGTCGGCCAGGCCGTTGAGGGTTTCCGTCCCGATGTGGTGATGGCCTTCATGGATGAGGCGGGCCTCGTCTGTTCTGCCGCCGCGCTCGCCGGCGGCTGGCGTGAGCGGCTCATCGTCAGCATGCATCACAACCCGCGCTGGCTGGGTCGGAGCCGCCGCCTGCTGCTCGCGGCCGCCTACCGTGTGCCGGCTGCGGTCGTGGGGGTGTCTCAGGGCGTGCGGAGCGAGATGGCGCGCAGCCTTCACCTGGACCCGATCCGTCTCCATGACATTCCGAATCCCCTCGTGCTGCGCGACGACGAGGGCGAGCAGGCCAGCCGCGCGGTCGCCGCGCGTTTCGCGCCGGGATTCCTGCTCTTCGTCGGCCGGCTCGATCGGCATACCAAGGGGCTCGATACGCTGATCGACGCGTTCGCCAGCCTGCCGCGCGAGCGCCCCCCCCTGGTGATCGTGGGGGACGGCCCGGATCGCGCCTGGCTCGATGGCGAAGTGGGGCGTCGTGGCCTGGCGGATGTGCATTGCGTCGGCTGGCAGGCCGATCCGCATCCCTTCTATCGGCGGGCTGGCGTGTTCGTGATGAGCTCGCGCTTCGAGGGCTGGTCCAATGTGCTGATGGAGGCCATGGGGCAGGGCTGTCCGGTGGTGGCAACGGATTGTCCGTATGGACCGGCGGAAATCCTCGGCCAGGAATTTCAGGCGCTGCAGGTGCCGGTCGATGAGCCGGCACGGCTTGCCGCTGCCATTGAGCGCCTGGTGGCTTTGGGCGACGCGGGGCGACGCGAGCTGGGCCAGTCGCTGCGGCGCCGGGCGAGTCGCTTTGCCGCGCCCGACGTGGCGGCACGCTGGCTGGCTCTGGCGGCCAGCCTGCCGGGGCGGCACACATGAGCTTGCGGACCTCGGCCGCGTATGTGGCGGTGCGCATGGTGTCCGGCCTGCTTGCGATGGCCACGCTGGCGCTGGTGGTGCGGGGGCTCGGGCCGGAAGCCTATGGCCAGCTGAGTCTCGGACTCGCGCTGGCCGCCGCGGTCACCCTGGTCCTCTTCAACCCGCTTAATGCCACGCTGGCCCGCTTTCATGCCGAGCCCGCGCAGCGCGAGGCCAATCTCTGCCTCTTGCGCCGACTGTTGCTCGGTATCGGTGGCGGCTTGCTGCTGCTGAGCCTGTTGCTCGAAGCGGCCGGTCTGCAGCTTTTTGCGGGCGGTCTGCTGGTGGCGGCAGCCTGCATGGCGCTGAGTCAGGGCATGTTCGATTTTTCCGGTCAGCATCTGGCGGCCTCCCAACAGAGCCGGCGCTATGCCGTGCAGTTTCTGGCCAAGGCGGTGGGCAGCCTGTGCGGCTGCGCGCTGGTGCTGCGCGCCGGTGGCGGGCCGGTGGCAGTGCTGCTGGCGATGGCCGCTGCCTTCCTGGCGGCCGCGCTCATGGCCGGCCCGGTCTGGCGGCGGGCAGGCGAGCGCGTGTCGAAGCCTTCGGATCGGCGCGAACTGCTGGCTTTCGGGGGCCCCTTGCTGCTGACATCCCTGCTGGGCTACCTGCTGCTGTGGGGAGATCGCTACCTGCTCGAGCGGTTGGTGCCGCTTGCCGAACTGGGGCGCTACAGCGCGCTCACCGACCTGGCCCAGCAGACGCTGGGGCTGGTTTTCAGCGGACTCTGCAGTGCGTGGTATCCGCGCCTGGTGCTGGCTTTTGGTGCGGGTGACCGGGCGGAGGCCCAGCGGCTCTACGAGCGCTACGCCGCGCTGGGTCTGGCCGCGTGCCTGCCGGCGGGTGTGGGCTTTGCGCTCTTGCTGCCGGATATTCTGCGGCTGCTCTATGGCGAGGCGTTTGTGCAGGTGCCGGCGGCCTTGCCGGCGCTGGTCAGCGCGTCGGCCATGATTGCCGGCGTCAAGGCCTATTACCTGGATCAGGCGCTGCTGCTGGGGAAGCGGGTGTGGTGGCATGCCGCCAGCATTGCGCTGGCCGCTGGTGGCGGTTTGCTTCTGGCCGCACTGCTGGTGCCGCATGCCGGCATTGCGGGTGCGGCGGCCGGTCTGCTGACCGGCCAACTGGCGGGGGCCGGTCTCAGCCTTCTGGGCGGGCACGGCGTGCTGCTACGGCGTTGTCCCCGGGCGCTGTGCTGGCCACCGGTGGCAGGGTGTGCACTGATGGTGCCGTGCCTGCTGGCCTGGCCTGCGGGCGGCTGGCTGGCGGTAATGCTGCGCGTGCTGACGGGTGCGCTGGTTTATGCCACGGTGATGTGGCTGGCTGATTTCGACGGAGTGCGCGCCCGCCTCATGCGCAGGTTCAGATGAAGATCGTTCTGTTTGCCAATACCGACTGGTTTCTCTTCAACTTCAAGCTCTCGCTGGCGCGGGCGTTGCGCGAACGCGGGGATGAGGTGATCCTGATGAGCCCGCCGGGTGACTATGGCCCGCGCCTGCGCGAGCTGGGTTTCCGCTGGGAAGCGCTGCCGGTGTCGCGCAGCGGGGTCAATCCGCTTGCCGAAGTGGCAGTCATCCGCCGGATCGCCGCGCTCTACCGCGCCTGGCAACCGGATCTGGTCCATCACTTCACGATCAAGTGCGTCATTTACGGATCCTTTGCGGCGCGCCGGGCCGGTGTGCCGGCGATCGTCAACTCGGTAACGGGCCTCGGCTTCGCGTTGCTAGCCAATACGCCCAAGGCGCGATTGATCCGGCCGGTGGTGCTGGCGCTCTATCGGCGCGCCTTGCGGGGAACGGAAGTGATCTTCCAGAACGCCGACAATCGCGACACCCTGGCCGCGCATGGGGTGCTCACACGGAGTCATGTGCAGGTCATCGCGGGAGACGGTATCGATGTCTCCCGTTTCCGGCCGGCGGATCAGGCTGGAGAGGCGCCAGTCGTGCTGATGATGGCCCGCCTGCTGCATTCCAAAGGCATTGCCGACTTTGTGGCGGCTGCCGGCATCGTCCGGCAGCACAGGCCCGAGGTGCGCTTCCTGCTCGCGGGCGCCCAGGATCCGGGCAATCCGGAAAGCATCTCGGATGCTGAGCTGGCAGGCTGGCGCAGCGAGGGCAGCGTCGAATTCCTCGGTCAGCGAAGCGACGTGCTCGAACTCAATCAGGTGGCCGGTATCGCGGTGCTGGCCAGCACGCAGGGTGAGGGGATTCCACGGGCGCTGCTGGAAGCTGCGGCCTGCGGGTTGCCGATGGTGGCGACCGACGTGCCTGGTTGCCGCGATCTGGTGGTGCCGGGCGAAACAGGGCTGCTGGTGCCGCCCGCCGACCCGCAGGCGCTGGCGCAGGCGCTGCTGGGGCTGCTGCAGGACGCGGCGGCGCGCGCGCGCATGGGGCAGGCCGCGCGCGAGCGGGTCGAGCGATGCTTCGCGGACGCGGTGGTCATCGGAGAGACCAGCGCCGTCTATGTCCGCGCGATGGAGGCGGCGCGATGACACTCTGGCCGCTTGCTCTGGCCTTTGTGCTGGCAGCACTCGCGTGCCATGTGCTGGGGCGTCATGCTGCCCGCCTGCATCTGCTGGATGAGCCGGACGCCCGCAAGCAGCATGGCGCACCCGTGCCGGTGGTGGGCGGCATTGCGGTGGTGCTGGCCTTTGTGCTGGCCAGCAGCGGGCTGAGACTGCACGGGCTGCTGGCCGAGGCTTCCGGACCGGTCCTGCTGATGTTTGCGGTGGGCGTGATCGACGACGCGCGCGACCTGCCGGCGCGTTTCAAGCTGCTTCTGCAGGTGCTCGCAGCCTGGTGGCTGGTGCAGGCCAGTGGTGCCTCGCTTCACTCCCTGCCGATGCCTTTCATGAGTGGTCATCTGGTGCTGGGCGCTTTCGCGCTGCCGCTGACGGTGCTGATGGTGGTGGCGGTCATCAATGCCATCAACATGATTGACGGGCTCGACGGCCTGGCCGGCGGATGTCTTTCGATTGCGGCACTCGCGCTGGCGCTGGCAGCACAGCTCGTGGGGCGCAACGATCTGGCGCTGGTGTCGGCCACGCTGTGTGCGGCCGTCCTCGGTTTCCTGCTGTGGAATGCGCGCTGGCCCTGGCAGACGCGCGCCCGGGTGTTTCTCGGTGATGCCGGCGCGCTGGCGGTCGGCATGCTGCTGTGCTGGCTGGTGCTGAAGCTCTCGCTCTTCTGGCAGGGCTTCGATGTGGCACGCGTGCCGCTGACGGTCGCACTGGCGCCTCTGGCCGTTCCGGTGATCGACCTGATCGTGGTCGCGTTCTGGCGCATGGCCGAGGGGCGCAATCCGATGCAGGCCGATCGCGGTCATTCTCATCATCTGCTGCTGCAGATGGGCCTGAGCACCGTGGCGGCGGTGCGCCTGATGTGGCTTGCGGCAGCCCTCATTGCCGCGCTGACCTTCGGGGCCTGGCGTGCCGGGGTGCAGGAGGGCCGCCTGTTCGGCGTGCTGCTGGCGGGCTCGCTGCTGTATCTCGTGTGGTTCCGCCTGAGCTGGCTGCGTGTCCGGAAGGGGCAGGGCTGATGCGCATCCTCTATGTGACGACCGGGCTGGGGGTGGGGGGGGCCGAGCGCGCGCTGGAACGCCTGCTGCCGGCGCTGGCGGCCCGGGGTTTCACGCTGGCTGTGGTGTCGCTGCGCGAGCCGCAGCCGGTCGGTGCCCGGCTGCGCGAGCTGGGCATCGAGGTGCATGAGCTGGGCATGAGGCCGTCGCGACCGAGTCTTGCCGGTTTGATCCGACTGTGGCGGGTTGTCCGGCGCTTCCGGCCCGACGTGCTGCAAGGCTGGATGTATCACGGCAATCTTGCCGCCCAGCTGGCGCGGCTCGCCGCCCCTCGCGCAAAGGTGCTGCTCTCTATTCATCAGACCCTGGCAAGGCTGGAGCTTGAAAGTCTGGCAACGCGGACCGTGATCCGACTGGACGCCTGGCTGTCGCGCTTTGCCGCGAGCGTACTGTATGTCGCGCAGGCCGCTGTCGCCCAGCATGAGGCGGCCGGCTATGCGCGGCGGGCGCTGGTATTGCCGAATCCGCTGGATACCGGCGTGTTCCGGCCGGATGCACAGGCGCGCGCGGCGGTTCGTCAGGCCCTGGGTATCGGCGAGGCGCAGTTCGTCATGACCCTGCTTGGCCGGTTTCATCCTGCGAAAAATCACGAAGGTTTCCTTCGTGCGGCCGCGTGCGTTGCGGCGGAGCGTCCCGAGGTGGTGTTTTTGATGGCCGGGCTCGAGGTGGAGTCGGCGAACCCGACGCTGGCGCCCCTGCTGGCTGCGCCGGCCCTGCAGGGGCGCGTGCGGGCCCTGGGCCCGCGTGATGATGTCCCGCAGCTCCTGGCCGCCAGCGACCTGCTGGTGCTGAGTTCGATCCAGGAGGCCTTGCCGAATGTGGTGATGGAAGCCATGAGCTGTGCCGTGCCCTGTGTCGTGACCGATGTGGGCGACGCGGCGCGGATGATCGGCGACACCGGCTGGCTGGTGGCGCCGGGCGACGAGGCAGCGCTGGCCGAGGCGATGGTCCTGGCGCTGGACGAGCCGGCGACAAGCCTGGCTCAAAGGGCGGCAGCGGCACGCAACCGCGCGGTGACGCATTTCGGTCTCGACGCCGTGACAGCCCGCCATGCCGCGCTCTACCGTTCTCTGGCCTGACTTCAGCCCTTCGAGTGCTGCCCGGCAGGCCGGATCTCCGACAGACTTTCTGCCGTAATTTTTCGTTGCCCCCTGCACGCAGCTGGGTTGTAATCCGGGTCTTGTCACATTGGTGTCATGTTCGCGAAATAGAGTGGCGGCTCCTGATCCACGATCCATGAAAGGTTCGCAATGAACAAGTTCGTACTGTTTCCCGGTCTGGTTGGCCTGGTGCTGGCTGTTTCCCCCGCTGTGCAGGCTGCATCGGTGACGGGTGCTGGCGCATCGTTCCCCGCCCCTGTCTACGCCAAGTGGGCTGACGCTTACCAGAAGGCGACCGGCAATCGTGTGAACTATCAGTCGATCGGTTCAGGCGCCGGCATCAAGCAGATCACCGCCAAGACCGTCGATTTCGGCGCTTCCGACATGCCGCTGAAGCCGGAAGAGCTCGAAAAGGCCGGCATGGTCCAGTTCCCCACCGTGGTCGGTGGCGTGGTGGCCGTGGTCAACCTGCAGGGCGTGAAGCCGGGCGAGCTGAAGCTGACCGGCGCTGTGCTGGCTGACATCTATCTGGGCAAGATCACCAAGTGGAGCGACAAGGCGATTGCCGACCTGAACCCGGGCGTGAAGCTGCCGGAGCAGGATATCGCCGTGGTTCGCCGCGCTGACGGTTCGGGCACTTCCTTCGTGTTCACCAACTATCTGTCGAAGGTCTCCGAAGACTGGAAGACCAAGGTGGGCGAAGGTACGGCTCCGCAATGGCCGGTCGGTCTGGGCGGCAAGGGTAACGAAGGTGTTTCCGCTTTCGTGCAGCGCATTCCCGCTTCCATCGGCTATGTCGAATACGCCTACGCCAAGCAGAACAAGCTGATCTGGACCCAGCTCCAGAACAAGGACAAGGCTTTCGTTCAGCCGGATGACGAAACCTTCAAGGCTGCAGCAGCGGGCGCTGACTGGAGCAAGAGCTTCTACGAGATCCTGACCGAGCAACCGGGTGCGAAGGCATGGCCGATCACCAGCGCCACCTTCATCCTGATGCACAAGAGTCAGGACAAGCCGGAGCAGGGCGCTGAAGTCCTGAAGTTCTTCGACTGGGCCTACAAGAACGGCGATGCGATGGCGACCGAGCTGGATTACGTTCCGTTGCCTGACGCGACTGTCAAGCTGATCGCCAGCAAGGCCTGGAATGTCGTGAAGGACGGCTCCGGCAAGATGGTTTTCACCGCTAAGTAAGAACTGCTAATGGACGCTTCACTTGCTGCAAGCAAAGATGACGCGCAAACCGGGGGCCTGCGGTCCCCGGTTTCTGCCGCATCTGCGGGGCCTTCGCCCCTGACCCGCAAACCGGTCTCCGACTGGAAGGAAACGCTGTTCTCCGGGCTTGTCCGCCTGGTGGCGCTGTCGGTTCTGGTTGCGCTGACGGGCATCATCGTCGCCCTGGTGTATGACGCCTGGCCGACGATCACCCATTTCGGGTTCAATTTTCTGGTGAGTTCCGAATGGAACCCGCCGATGGATCGCTACGGTGCGCTGGTGCCGATCTACGGCACGCTGGTGACGTCTGCCATCGCGCTGGTCATTGCGGTGCCGGTCAGCTTCGGTATCGCGGTCTTCCTGACCGAGCTTTCGCCCGCCTGGCTGCGTCGGCCGCTCGGCACCGCGATCGAGCTGCTCGCGGCGATTCCCAGCATCGTGTATGGCATGTGGGGCCTGCTGGTGTTCGCACCGGTATTTGCCAGTCATGTCCAGCCTTTGCTTGCTTCCACCTTCGGCAAGATTCCATTTGTCGGCGTGCTGTTTTCCGGCCCGTCGATGGGGATCGGCCTGCTGACCGCCGGCATCGTGCTGGCGATCATGATCATTCCCTTCATCGCGTCGGTGATGCGCGACGTTTTCGAGATCACGCCGCCGATGATCCGTGAATCGGCCTACGGCCTGGGTTGCACGACCTGGGAAGTGGTCTGGAACATCGTGCTGCCTTACTCCAAGACCGGCGCGGTCGGCGGGGTGATGCTGGGCCTGGGGCGTGCGCTGGGCGAGACGATGGCGGTGACCTTCGTCATCGGCAACACCAGCTTCCTGTCGTCGCCTTCGCTCTTCATGCCGGGCAACAGCGCAACCTCTGCGATCGCGAACGAATTTGCCGAAGCGGCGCCTGGTCTGCACACCTCGGCGCTGATCGAACTGGCCCTGGTGCTGTTCCTGATCACGCTGATCGTGCTGATGGCTTCCCGCTTCATGCTCTCACGCATGCAGAAACACTGAGTCGAGCCATGACCCTGTATCAGAAACGCAAGATCATCAACAATCTGGCGCTCGGCCTGTCGCTCGCCGCGATGGCTTTCGGGCTGTTCTGGCTGGGCTGGATCCTCTTTACCGTGGTTCAGCAGGGCTTTTCGGGCCTGTCAGTCAATCTCTTTACCCAGATGACCCCGCCACCCGGCGCGACCGATGGCGGCCTGCTCAATGCGCTGGTCGGCAGCGGGCTGATGGTGAGCCTCGCGACCCTGCTCGGTACGCCGATCGGGATTCTCGCGGGCGTGTATCTGGCTGAATATGGCCGCAAGACGCTGCTGGGCAGTGCCACGCGCTATGTCAATGACCTGCTGCTGTCGGCGCCTTCTATCGTGATCGGCCTGTTCGTATGGACGGTGGTGGTCTCCCGCATGCAAAGCTATTCGGCCTGGGCCGGTATCGCCGCGCTGGCGCTGATCGTGGTGCCGGTGGTGGTCCGCACGACCGAGAACATGCTCCTGCTGGTTCCTGACGCACTGCGTGAAGCGGCGTTCGCGCTCGGCGCACCGAAGCGGATCGTGACGCTGAGCATCGTGTTGCGTGCAGCGCGCTCCGGCGTGATGACCGGCATCCTGCTGGCCGTTGCACGGATCGGCGGCGAAACGGCACCCCTGCTCTTTACCTCGCTTTCGAGCCAGTTCTGGAGCCTGGATCTGAACAAGCCGATCGCCAGTCTGCCCGTCATGATTTCGCAGTTCGCGATGAGTCCGTTCCCCGACTGGCAGCGCATTGCCTGGGCCGGCGTTCTGATCACCACCATGGCCGTGCTGGCGTTGAACGTGGTCGCGCGCACCTATTTCCGGCAGAAACACTGAACGACTGCTCAAGGTATTACAGATGACCGAATCTCAAGATATCCATATCGAATTCCGCGACTTCAATTTCTATTACGGCCGGACTCGCGCGCTTCACAATATCAACCTGCCGATCGCACGCCAGAAGGTCACGGCCTTCATCGGTCCGTCGGGCTGTGGCAAGTCGACGCTGCTGCGCTCGATCAACCGGATGTTCGATCTCTATCCGGAGCAACGTGCTGACGGGAAGCTGCTGGTCGACGGCGTCAATGTGCTCGATCCGGGCACTGATCCGACCACGCTGCGCGCACGCGTCGGCATGGTGTTCCAGAAGCCCACGCCCTTTCCGATGTCGATTTACGAGAACATCGCGTTCGGAGTGCGTCTGCATGAGAAGCTGAGCCGTTCGGAGATGGATGAGCGTGTGGAGTGGGCACTCAACAAGGCCGCGCTCTGGAACGAAGTGAAGGACAAGCTGCAGGCGTCAGGCAGCAGTCTGTCGGGCGGTCAGCAGCAGCGTTTGTGCATCGCTCGTGGCGTGGCGGTGAAGCCCGAAGTGCTCCTGCTGGACGAGCCCACCTCGGCGCTGGATCCGATCTCGACGATGCGTATCGAAGAGCTGATCGATGAGCTGAAGAACGAGTTCACGATCGTGATCGTGACCCACAACATGCAGCAGGCCGCGCGGATTTCGGATCACACCGCCTACATGTATCTGGGCGAGCTGATCGAGTACGGCATTACCGACCAGATCTTCATCAAGCCGGTGCACAAGGCTACTGAAGACTACATCACCGGCCGCTTCGGCTGAGCCGGAAGCCCTCCGCAGGATGGAAGGCCGTCAGGAGCGATCCTGACGGCCTTCGTGTTTTCGAGCGCCCGGATTCGGGCGTGAAAAAAGCCGCCGGGCTGACGCCGGGCGGCTTCTGATGTGCTGGCTGCGCCGGATCAGGCGGGCAGGGCGATGCGGCCTTCCGTGCTGAACTGGTAATCCTTGAACACATGCTCGGCACTCAGCGAACGATAGCTGCCGTCCTCGTTTTTCGTCGTGGTGTCCTTCAGGCGATAAACATAGTGACCGCAGGTCCAGCAATCGAAGTTGCGCATGTGGGTGCACAGACAGGTCTTTTCCTTGACCGAGACCTTTTTTGCGCCGGGGTTGGCTTCAAGCGCCTTGTTATAGGCCTCGATGTAGGAGCATTGACCCTTGGCATCGAGCAGATAGCCATAGGCTTCGCAGTTGGGGCGAATGCCTGCGCCGATCGAGGGGCTCGATTTGAGCATGCGCATCGGGTAGCCGGTCGGCGAGGTTTCATTGACCTCGACCAGATCCTCGGTTGCGCGGAAGTATTCCTGCTTCACTTTCTCGGGCAGACCGCATTCATTGGTCACGGTAAAGCGTGTGGCGACCTGTACGCCGGCAGCGCCCATCTCCATGTAGCGGACTGCATCGGTGCCGGTGAAGATGCCGCCTGCAGGAATCACGGGAATGTCCAGCTTCTCGGCTTTCAGCCAGGCCATCACGTCCGCGACGATGGACGAGAGCTCGTATTTGGCCCAGTCCATGCCGAAACCGAGGTGGCCGCCCGCGAGCGGGCCTTCCACCACGACGTAGTCGGGCAGGCGATTGGTGCGGATGTTCTTGCGGATGAAGAGCTGCAGGGCGCGAGCCGACGAAACGATGATGCCCAGCTTGGCATCGCGAAAACGCGGGTGATCCTCGATCAGCGAGAAGCTGCCCAGATGCAGTCCGGCGGCCAGCGTGATGCCGTCGATGCCGGCATCCAGCGCCGAGCGCAGGCGAACGGCCAGCGTTTCCTTAGGCGCGTTCATGGTCAGCTTTTCCATGCAGTTGATGAAGACCATGCCGGCGCCGCGGACGGCTTCCATGGTCTTGCCCACATGCATCTTCGTGGCTTCCGCGAGCTCAGCCAGGCGGAAGTGCACGACTGACTTGTCGGTGTT
The DNA here is from genome assembly GCF_039631355.1 of Uliginosibacterium paludis. Taxonomy (NCBI): domain Bacteria; kingdom Pseudomonadati; phylum Pseudomonadota; class Betaproteobacteria; order Rhodocyclales; family Zoogloeaceae; genus Uliginosibacterium; species Uliginosibacterium paludis. The sequence continues at coordinate 17,203 of NZ_JBDIVF010000003.1, forward strand.
TGCTACGTTGAACTTGTAGCGCTGCAGCTTTTCCTTGACGTAATTCGTGTTGAACTTGTTGTCCGACACGACCTTGATCATGGCGTCCGAAATATGGCCGATACCGCCAAGTCGGGCAGCTTCCAGCGCAAGGGCGGAGGTCGAAATATCGACACCCATGCCGCCGATCATGATCGGTACCAGCTCACGCTTGCCGAACATCAGGCGGAAATCATCAAGTTTGGTCATTGGGGCTACCTAAAATGCTGCGAGCTTGCCGGTCCTGGGTGGCCGGCTTGTGGTTCCCGTGTGGCCGGAACAGCCCGGCTGCACGCACGAACGCGGGATTGTACCGGGATTGACCGGCGCGTGCCGATGCCGCTCATGCTCTTCCTGACTCTAGCTGCAGACAGTGATGCTTGCACGGCTATAATCCCGCGCTGACGTCCCGCAACTTCCCGATACCGGATTCCAATGTCTTCCCAGCTCAATACCCTGCTTGCCCTGTCCCCGCTCGATGGCCGCTACGCCGGCAAACTCGATCCGCTGCGCCCGCATTTCTCGGAGTACGGCCTGATCCGTAACCGCGTGCTGGTCGAAATCGAATGGCTCAAGGCGCTGGCTGCGAACCCGGCGGTGCCCGAGGTGCCGCAATTCTCGGCCGCCACGCTGGCCGAGCTGGACGCCGTGGCCGCCGGGTTCTCGGAAGCCGATGGCGACGCGATCAAGACCATCGAAGCCCGCACCAACCACGACGTGAAGGCCATGGAGTACTGGCTGCGTGATCGCTTCGCTGCCAACGCCGAAGTCAGCAAGGCCGCCGAATTCATCCACTTCGCCTGTACCTCGGAAGACATCAACAACACCTCGCACGCGCTGATGCTCAAGGATTCGCGCGACGCAGCCTACCTGCCGGTGTTCGACAAGGTCGTCGCGCGTTTCGTCGAGCTGGCCCACCTGCTGGCTGATCTGCCGATGCTCTCGCGCACCCACGGCCAGCCCGCCAGCCCGACCACGCTGGGCAAGGAGATGGCCAACATTGCCTATCGCCTCAAGCGTGCTCGCAAGGCCATCGCTGGTGTTGAAATGACCGCCAAGTTCAATGGTGCTGTCGGCAACTACAACGCCCACCTCTCGGCCTACCCGGATATCGACTGGGCCGCGCACAACCAGGCTTTCATCGAGTCGCTGGGCCTGGTGTTCAACCCCTACACCATCCAGATCGAACCGCATGACTCGATGGCCGAGCTGTTCGATGCCATCGCGCGCGCCAACACCATGCTGATCGACGCCTGCCGCGACATCTGGATGTACATCTCGCTGGGCTTCTTCAAGCAGAAGCTGAAGGAAGGCGAAGTCGGCTCCTCGACCATGCCGCACAAGGTCAATCCGATCGATTTCGAAAACGCCGAGGGCAACTTCGGTGTGTCCAACGCCGTGCTGCGTCACTTCTCCGAGAAGCTGCCGATCTCGCGCATGCAGCGCGACCTGACCGACTCCACCGTGCTGCGCAACATGGGCGTGGCGGTCGGCCACAGCCTGCTGGGTCTGGAATCCTGCCTGCGCGGCCTGAACAAGCTGGAAGCCAACCCGGCCGCACTCGCCGCAGACATCGACAATGCCTGGGAAGTGCTGGCCGAGCCGATCCAGACCGTGATGCGTCGTTATGGCTTCGACAATCCGTATGACCAGCTCAAGAAGATGACCCGCGGCGCCGGCATCAGCAAGGAAGCCCTGCAGGAATTCGTTGCCACGCTGGACATCCCGGCGGCCGACAAGGAGCGGCTCCTGGCGATGACGCCGGCGAGCTACATCGGCGCAGCAGCAGAGCTTGCCAAGAAGATCTGAGAAGCCGCGATAAATGGTTCTGGCTGCGTTGCAAGCCCTTGCCGTACTCATTTGTACTGTCTGCGGCCTTGCGCCTTGCCAGAACCGCTGCGCTCCATTTCTTGCGACTTCTTCCCGGAGGGGCGAGTGAGCGATCCGCGTCCCATCGGTGTCTTCGATTCCGGGCTGGGTGGCCTGTCCGTCCTGCGCGAGATCCGGGCGCTGCTGCCGAGCGAGGGGCTGCTCTACTGCGCGGATTCCGGTCATGCGCCCTACGGCGAGAAGCCGCAGGCGCTGATTGCCGAGCGTTCCCTTGAAATATCAGCGTTCCTGCTTGAGCAGGGTGCCAAGGCGCTGGTGATTGCCTGCAACACGGCCACGGCCGCGGCCGCCGGAGCCATTCGCCAGCGCTGGCCGGATGTGCCGGTCATTGGCATGGAGCCCGCGGTCAAACCGGCTACGCATGCAACCCGCAAAGGCGTGGTGGGGGTGCTGGCAACGACCGGTACGCTGGAGAGCGCACGCTTTGCCGGCTTGCTGGATCAGTTCGGGCACGGCGTGACGGTGCTGACGCGGCCGGGGGTCGGCCTGGTCGAGGCGGTGGAGCGGGGCGAGCTCGCGAGCCCGGCAACGCTCGCCCTGTTGCGCACCCATCTTGAGCCCATGCTGGCGGGCGGTGCCGACGTGATTGTGCTGGGCTGTACCCACTATGTCTTTCTGCGCGAGCAGATCGAAGCCATCGTCGGGCCTGGCGTGCGGGTCATCGATACCGGTGCGGCCGTTGCTCGGCAAGTCCAGCGAAAACTCGCGGAATCGGAGATGCTGGCTGCTGAAAGGCTTGGCGATCTCCAGTGCTGGTGCAGCGGAAATCCTCGCAGCGTGGCCCCCGCGCTTGAGAAACTCTGGGGTTTCTCTCCGCTGGCGCTTTTGCCGCCGTCAACCTGCCTGGCCTGCTGATTGATACCGGGCCCGGGTTCGAAACCCGGGTGTTGCCGTCCGGATACAGAACAGACAGACGGCAACTGAATTGTCATGTCAATGCCGGGGAAACGTAATATCTCGTCACAGTTTCATTAGAATCTGCCGCTTCTGATAATTCGAGTCCATTCTGCTGCTTATGCCTCTTGCCATAGATACCTGCGCAGCGATGCACATCGGTGATCGATCCGATCAGCAGGATCGGGTCGCCATTTTCCCGCATCCGGAGCGCAAGGATTGCCTCATCGCGGTGCTGGCCGACGGCATGGGCGGGCATACCGGCGGCGCGATTGCGGCGCAGCAGGTCTTGCTCAAGGCCAAGCAGAATTTCGCCGCCTTCCAGCCTGCCAGCGAACCGACGCGCGAGTTCCTGCGCAGCGTGATTGACGAAGCGCATGTGGTCATCAAGCTCACCCGCTTCACTTCCGAAGCGGACCCGCACAGCACCGCAGTCGTGCTGGTTATCCGGCCTGGCGTGGCGGAGTGGGCGCATTGCGGTGATTCGCGTCTCTATCATTTCCGTCGCGGCAAACTGGTCTCGCATACGCCGGATCACTCCCTGGTGGGCGAACTGATCCGGACCAACCGCATCACCGAGGAGATGGCGCAGCACCATCCCCAGCGCAACCTCCTGCTGTCCTGTCTCGGCGCCGAGAAGGAGCCGCGGATCGATTACGACAGCGCGCCGGTGCTGGAGCCGGGGGACTGCTTCCTGCTCTGCTCGGACGGGCTCTGGGGGCTGGTGTCGGACGAGGAACTCGGCCGCACGCTGCACGAGCTCGATGCGCGCTCTGCCGCGCGCGTGCTGATCAACGCGGCCCGCGAGCGCGGCGAAGGGGTCGGTGACAACATCTCGATGGCCATCATCAAGATCAATCCGGTCTGAGCCTGCCGGCAAGGCTTCGGCGGCGCGAATCCGCGCCGCCATCGGGCTCAGCTGTTCATCCTGACCCACCAGCGTCGCCAGAACAGCGCAAGGATCAGCGCAAGGCCCGCAACGCCGATTGCGATGGAGGCATACAGCCAGCCGCCGGGATCTTCAAGCAGCGGCATGCGGTGGAAGTTCATGCCGAAAAAACCTGTGATGACGGTGGCCGGCGCGAAGATCGTGGTGACCACGGTCAGCATCCTGACTTCCGCATTGAGCCGGTTGCTGATCGATGACAGATGCAGATCCATCAGCCCGCTGATGAGCTCGCGCAGCGAATCGAGCTGCTCGATCACATGGACCGTGTGGTCGTACACATCGCGGAAGTACAGCTCGCTTTCCTTTCTCTCCAGTGCGCCGGGCGTGCGCAGCAGGCTGTTGATCACTTCGCGCAGGGGCCAGACGGCCCGCCGGATTTCGAGGGTTTCGCGCTTGAAGTGATTGATCTCCTCGATCGAGTGCTGGCGCGTACCGGTTACGAGACTGTCTTCGAGGTCTTCCACTTCGGTGGCCAGTGACTCCACGACCACGAAGTACTTGTCGACCACCGCGTCGATGAGCGCATGCATCAGCACTTCCGGGCCGCCACTGCGCAGGATGCTGTTGTTCTTGCGCAGCCGGTTGCGGATGGGGTCGAACAGTCCCGAGGATCGCTCCTGAAAGCTCAGGATGAAGTCCTTGCCGACGACCAGGCTGATCTGCTCCGAGTCGGCGTCATGCCGTTCGCTCTCGTAGCGGAAATTGCGCAGCACGATGAAGCTGTAATCCTCGTAGTCATCGAGCTTGGCGCGCTGCCGGGTGTTCGCGATGTCTTCGAGCACCAGCGGGTGCACCTTGAAGCGGCGCCCGATCTCTTCCATGACGACGGGGTCGTGCACGCCATGGACGTTGAGCCAGATCCACTGATGGCGGCGGTGATACTGACGGGAGGCTTCCAGCGTGTCGAAGCTCAGCTCTTCAAGATTGCCGGCGTCGTAATCGAAAAGCGAGAAATGCGTGCGATCGACCTTGACGTCACCCACGTGCACGATGCTGCCCGGCGCCTGACCGACCTTCGGCGCATAGCTGCGTTTGCGGGGGTTCTTCCGGGGTTTCCGGTCTGTGGTTTTGTGCATGGCATCATCCGGTTTTGTCCGGACACAGTATGATGCAATCCATCAAGCCCTGATGTAACAAGGGATATTTTGCAGTTTTTGTCCACTGGAGAGAGGCACTGTCACGGCTCGGACAGGAATCCCGTCGAGCACGCCGGCATATCCCGGCTGTGTGTGGATTCCTCGGAACACCGGTCTGTACCGGGTTCCGGAGAGCACGGCGGTTGCCGGTGCGGTTCTGCAGCGAAGAGCCGCGTGCCGGACGCCGGTTTCGAGGAGGCGGAGGCATGACTCTTGCGGTAGAGCCGACCGCAGGAGAAAGGATTGTCGTGCGCGGGGCATCCGACCCGGCGCATGCGTTTCATTTTTCTATCTGGACGTAAACGGAGAACAGCGGATGTCACTGCTCATAGGGGTGCCTCGGGAAGTCTTTGCAGGGGAGAAACGTGTCGCGACCGTTCCCGAGGTCGTGGAAAAGCTCATCAAGCTCGGTTTCCGGGTGGTGGTGGAGTCCGGTGCCGGCGAAACTGCCAGCCTGAGCGACGAGAGCTATCGCGCGGCGGGAGCCTCGATTGCCGCCAGTGCGGCCGAGCTCTGGTCGGGTGCGGATATCGTCTTCAAGGTGCGTGCACCGGCAGAGGATGAAGTGGCGCAGATGCGCGAGGGCATGACACTCGTGTCCTTCATCTGGCCGGCGCAAAATCCCGAACTGATGCAGAAGCTCGCCGCGAAGAAGGTCACCGTGCTGGCCATCGACGCGCTGCCGCGCCAGCTTTCCCGCGCGCAGAAGATGGATGCACTGACCTCGCAGGCTGGCGTGGCCGGCTATCGGGCTGTGGTCGAGGCGGCCAATGCGTTCGGTCGCTTCTTCAACGGTCAGATTACCGCTGCCGGCAAGGTGCCGCCTGCCCGGGTTTTCATCGCAGGAGCCGGCGTGGCAGGCCTTGCCGCGATCGGCACCGCTGCCGGTCTGGGCGCCGTGGTGCGCGCAAACGATACTCGTGCGGAAGTGGCTGATCAGGTCAAGTCGCTCGGTGGCGAATTCGTCAAGGTGGATTACGAGGAAGACGGCTCAGGCGGTGGCGGCTATGCCAAAGTCATGAGCGAGGGATTCCAGCAAGCTCAGCGCGAGATGTATGCGCGCGAGGCGAAGGATGCCGACATCATCATCACGACGGCGCTGATTCCCGGCAAGCCGGCGCCGAAGCTGATTACCGCCGAGATGGTTCAGTCGATGAAGCCGGGTTCGGTGATCGTCGATATGGCGGCCGAGCAGGGGGGCAACTGCGAACTCACGGTGCCGGGCGAGGCCGTGGTGCGCCACGGTGTGACCATCGTGGGCTACACCGACCTCGTCAGCCGGCTGTCACGCCAGTCTTCCACGCTCTATGCCACCAATTTGTTCCGCCTGACCGAAGAACTCTGCAAGACCAAGGATGGCCAGATCAACGTCAATTTCGACGACGACGCCATTCGCGGCCTGACGGTCATCAAGGACGGCGAAGTCACCTGGCCGGCCCCTGCTCCGAAGCTGCCGGCTGCTGCCCCCAAGCCCGCTGCGGCACCGGTGGCGGCCAAGAAGCCCGCACACGGACATGGCGAACCGAGCGGGCCGATGGCGGCAAAGAACATGGCGATCATCTTCGCCGTGGCGGCCGTGCTCTTCTGGCTGATCGGTGCCAATGCGCCGGCCGCCTTCCTCGGCCACTTCACGGTGTTCGTGCTGGCCTGTTTCGTGGGCTACATGGTGGTCTGGAATGTGAAGCCCGCCCTGCATACGCCGCTGATGAGCGTGACCAATGCCGTGTCGTCCATCATCGCCATCGGGGCGCTGGTGCAGATCGCGCCGCCGCTCTCGGAAAGCATTTCACGGCCGGATGAAGTCATCCGCTGGCTCGCGGTGGGTTCCATCGTGCTGGCCACCATCAACATGTTCGGTGGTTTCGCCGTGACCCAGCGCATGCTGGAAATGTTCCGCAAGTAAGGAGATAAGAAAAACATGTCTGCAAGTCTGGCTACGGTCTCCTACCTCGGAGCAACCATCCTCTTCATCCTGTGTCTGGGCGGACTGTCCAATCAGGAAACCGCACGTCGCGGCAACTTCTACGGCATGCTGGGCATGACGATCGCCGTGCTGGCGACCGTGTTCGGCCCGCGCGTGGCGACCATGGGGCTGCCCTGGATCATCGCCGCGATGGTCGCAGGTGGCGCGATCGGCTTCTATCTCGCGCGCGTCGTGAAAATGACGCAGATGCCCGAACTGGTCGCCTTCATGCACAGCCTGGTCGGCCTGGCAGCCTGCCTGGTCGGATTCGCGAGCTATATCGACACCTCCATCGCGTTCACCGGTGCCGAGAAGGCGATCCATGAAATCGAGATCTATGTCGGCATCCTGATCGGCGCAGTGACCTTTTCCGGTTCCGTCATCGCATTCGGCAAGCTCTCCGGCCGGATCGGCGGCAAGCCGATGCTGCTGCCGGGCCGGCACTTCATCAACCTGATCGGCCTGCTTGTCGTGATCTGGTTCGGCTACGCGTTCCTGCAGGCCGAGACGGTATCGGCCGGCATGACGCCGCTGATCGTGATGACGGTGATCGCACTGCTCTTCGGTATCCACATGGTGATGGCCATCGGCGGTGCCGACATGCCGGTCGTGGTGTCGATGCTCAACAGCTATTCCGGCTGGGCGGCTGCAGCCACCGGTTTCATGCTCAGCAATGACCTGCTGATCGTGACCGGCGCGCTGGTGGGTTCTTCGGGCGCGATCCTGTCCTACATCATGTGCAACGCGATGAATCGCAACTTCATCAGCGTGATTGCCGGGGGGTTCGGTTCGGATGGTGGCGCGCCGAAGGCTGCCAGTGGTCAGATCGAACCAGCGGGCGAAGTCACGCCGGTCTCCGCCACCGAGACGGCCGAACTGCTGCGTGACGCCAAGAGCGTGATCATCGTTCCGGGCTACGGCATGGCCGTGGCGCAGGCCCAGCATACGGTGTTCGAGATCACGTCCTTCCTGCGCGGGAAAGGCGTGAATGTGCGCTTCGCCATCCACCCGGTGGCGGGCCGCATGCCGGGGCACATGAACGTGCTCCTGGCCGAAGCCAAGGTGCCGTATGACATCGTGATGGAAATGGACGAGATCAACGAAGACTTCCCCGAGACCGATGTGGTCATGGTGATCGGTGCGAATGACATCGTGAATCCGGCGGCACAGGAAGATCCCGGCAGCCCGATCGCCGGCATGCCGGTGCTGGAAGTCTGGAAGGCCCGGACCTCCATCGTCATGAAGCGCTCGATGGCTTCCGGCTACGCCGGCGTCGACAACCCGCTCTTCTACAAGGACAACAACCGGATGCTCTTCGGTGACGCCAAGAAGATGCTGGACGAGGTGCTGGGCTCGCTTAAGGGCTGAGTGGCTGCAGGCAAGCTCGCGCAAAGCCGGCCTTGAGCCGGCTTTGTGTTTTCAGCCCGGCCCTGTCGCCGGGCCGCCAGAGGCTGTCGCCATTTGCCGGGCCGCGTTTGCGCGCTGGCTGCGCTGAGGCTTTGGCGCCGACCGCAGGAGCGGTATAGTTCCGGGCTGTTGAAACCCGCTTGTCCTGCCTGAACATGACTCTCAGAATCGCTGTCGCCCAGATCAACTGCACCGTGGGTGACCTTGCCGGCAATGCGGCACTGATCCGCGAGGCCGCTGCCGCTGCGCGCGGGCAGGGGGCTTCGCTGCTCCTCACCCCCGAGCTTTCGCTGTGTGGCTACCCGCCCGAAGACCTGTTGCTGCGGCCGGATTTCCACGCGGCTTGCGAACAGGAACTGGATGCGCTGGCGGAGGCCAGTTGCGGCATCGATATCTTGGTCGGCCATCCGCTGCTCGAAAGCGGTGAAGCCTTCAACGCGGCCACCTTGCTGCGCGATGGCAAGCGACTGGCGACCTATCGCAAGATGAGTCTGCCCAACTACGAAGTCTTTGACGAAGTGCGCTACTTCACGCCGGGTGAGGGTGCCTGCGTGGTGGACGTCTCCGGCGTGAAGGTCGGCATCAACATCTGCGAGGACGTCTGGGAGGCCGGCGCGGCCGAGGCTGCCCGTGCTGCCGGGGCGGAAGTGCTGCTGGTGCTCAATGCTTCGCCTTTCCACATGGACAAGCAGAGCCGGCGCATCGAAGTGATGCGTGCGCGGGTACAGAGTGCCGGCATCGCCGCGCTGTATTGCAACATGGTCGGCGGGCAGGACGAACTGGTGTTCGACGGCGCTTCCTTTGCGCTGGATGCGGATGGTGGCCTGAGTTATCAGGCGCCGGCCTTCGAGTCGCGCCTTGATCTGGTCGGCTATGAAAATGGCCGTTTCACCAGCACGGTGAACGTGCCGCGCGCGAGCATCGAGGCCGAGGTCTATGAAGCGCTCAAGACCGGTGTGCGCGACTATGTGGGCAAGAACCGTTTTCCGGGCGTGATCATCGGTCTGTCCGGCGGCGTGGATTCGGCGCTGACGCTGGCGATTGCCGCCGATGCGCTGGGGGCGGACAAGGTGCGCGCGGTGATGATGCCCTCTCCCTACACCGCCCAGATGAGTCTGGACGATTCCCGCGAGATGATCCGCCTGCTGGGCGTGCGCTATGACGAGCTTGCGATCGAACCGGCGATGAAGACCTTCGAGGCCATGCTGACACCGCTCTTCGAGGGCAAGGGTGCGGATACCACCGAAGAAAACCTGCAGGCGCGCATCCGCGGCATGAGCCTGATGGCGCTCTCCAACAAGTTCGGCAGCATCGTGCTGACCACCGGCAACAAGAGCGAGATGGCGGTGGGCTACGCCACGCTGTATGGCGACATGGCCGGCGGTTTTGCGGTGATCAAGGACATCCTGAAAACCTTCGTCTATCGCCTCTGCGCGTATCGCAACAGCCTCGGCCGGGTGATACCGGAGAACATCCTGACCCGCGCGCCTTCGGCCGAACTGAAGCCCGATCAGAAAGACCAGGATTCGCTGCCTCCCTATGAGGTGCTGGACGCGATCATCGAGGCCTACATGGAGCGCAACGAGTCGCCCGCTGCCATCGTTGCTGCAGGTTATCCCGAGCAGGATGTGCGTCGCGTGATCGGCATGCTGCGCCGTAACGAATACAAGCGGCGTCAGTCGCCGGTCGGCATCCGGGTCACGCAGCGGGGTTTCGGTCGCGACTGGCGCAACCCGATCACCAACCGCTACACCGACCGTTTCTGAGATTCAGTGCCCGGGTGGGAAACCCGCGCAATTGTCATGTCGGTCAGTTGGACAAAAGTCGCCGTTCGCCCTGAGCTTGTCGAAGGGTAAAACGGCGATTTTCGCTTGGGCCTCTGTTGTTCATGCTTCGACAAGCTCACCACGAACGGCTTGGCTGACGGGCATGACGCGCCAGCAGGCTTTCTCGCGTCGGGCGTAGCAGGCGTTCAGCGCCTCTTGCCGCCCAGCGCGAGGCTGACCAGCCAGGTCAGCAGGCTGTAGAGCAGCGCGCCCCAGAGCGCGGACCAGAAGTCCGTGACATGAAAGCCGCCGACGAACCGGGACGCCGCCCAGAACAGCAGGGCATTGATCACCAGGATGAAGAGGCCGAGCGTCAGCGCGGTGATCGGCAGCGTGAGCAGGATCAGCACCGGGCGGAGCAGGGCGTTGAAGAGTGCGATCAGCAGCGCGGCAAACAGCGCGCTGGTGAAACTGGTGACGCTGATGCCGCCGACAAGGCCGGGCAGGATCATCAGCGCTGCCGCATTCAGCGCCCATCTGAGTAATGTCATCATCATGCCGGGGCTCCCGATCGCGCAGCGCGTCGCTGGCAGACGGCCAGTTCAGCTGCCGTGGCGGGCGGTTCGGCGAGCCAGTCCGTCATGTGGCTGGACGCGATTTTCCGCAGCGCGTGGATGAAATCCGGGCGTTCGTTCAGGCAGTCGATATAGCCGAACTCACGTCCGCCGGCCTGGAGGAAGGCGGCCTTGCATTCCATGCCGATCTCCTCGATCGTCTCCAGACAGTCGGATACGAAACCGGGGCAGATGACATCGACCTTCTGCACGCCTTCCCTGGCCATCTTCTGCAGGCTGGGCTCGGTGTAGGGCTGAAGCCATTCGGCTCGCCCGAAGCGCGACTGGAAGGTCACCAGGTATTGCTCCTGGGTGAGCGAGAGGTACTCGGCCAGCAGGCGTGCGGTTTTCTGGCATTCGCAGAAGTACGGGTCCCCGCGATCGAGCGAAAAGCGGGGGGTGCCATGAAAGCTCATGACCAGCCTGTCGGGGATGCCGTGCTGGTGCCAGTGCTCCACCACACGCTCGCCCAGCGCGCGGATGTAGTCCGGATGATCGTGGAAGCTCCTCACGAAGCGCAGTTCGGGCAGGTTGCGGATCTTCAGCACCGCGCGCGCCACCGCATCGAAGCTGCTGGCACTGGTGCTGGCGGCATATTGCGGATAGAGCGGCAGCACCAGGATGCGGTCACAGCGTTTTTCCTTCAGGCGCATCAGCGCGCCTTCCACATCCGGCTGACCATAACGCATGGCGTATTCAACCTGCAGCGCGGGATGTCCGGCTTCGGTGAAATAGCCTGCCAGCAGCTTGGCCTGGCGCTCGGTGTGCAGGCGCAGCGGCGAGCCTTCCTTGCTCCAGACCTTGGCGTATTTTTCGGCGGACTTCTTCGGACGCGTTGTCAGCACGAAAAGGTTCAGGATCAGCCACCAGAGCGCCCGGGGAATCTCGACCACACGCGGGTCGGACAGGAACTGGCGCAGGTAGGGGCGTACGGCCTGGGCGGTGGGAGCGGCCGGGGTGCCCAGATTGATCAGCAGCACACCGATGCGGGCGGGCTGGCCGTGTTCGTGACGGGGTTCGGGAAGGTATCGGGGCATGGCGTGCGAAGTCTCGGTTCCTGTGGTCGACCCTGGCCGGCGGAGAGGGTTCGGTGCGTCAGTGATTCAGCAGTGTTTTACCAGCAAGCCGGCCAGCGCGTGCGGCGCTGGCCGCTATGGAGGGAATAGCTCAGGCCTGACCCGAGAGCGCGTTCGAGAGCAGGCGGGCGGTGATGTCGACGATCGGAATCACGCGTTCATAGGCCATGCGTTGCGGGCCGATGACCGCGATCGTGCCGACGACCTGACCGTCGACTTCGTAGGGCGCGGTGACGACGCTGCATTCGTCGAGCGGGCTGATGCCGGATTCGCCACCGATGAAAAGCTGCACGCCTTCTGCGCGATTCGAGATATCGAGCAACTGAACAAGGCCCGACTTCTGTTCGAACATGCGGAAGAGTTCGCGCAGCCGGCTCATGTTCGAGGAAATGTCGTCCACCTCCAGCAGCTTGCGCTCACCCGAAATCAGGTAGCTGCTGCCCTGATCCTCCATGGCGTCCTGGCCGGCGGAAATCGCGGCGGACATCAGCTCGGTCATGTTCTGCTGGAGCTGGACCAGCTCGCTGCGAAGGTGATCGACCATCTCGCCGAACGCAAGTCCGGCACAGTGGTGGTTGAGGTAATTGGCCGCAGTGACCAGCTCGGAGGAGGAGTAGGGGCGCTGCGTGAAGAGGATGCGGTTCTGCACATCGCCGCCCATGGTCACGATGATCAGCAGCACGCGGGTGTCCGACAGGCTCACGAACTCGATCTGGCGCACCTTGGCGGCTTCGCGCCGTGGCGCCGCCACGATGCCGGCGAAGCTGGTGAGCTCGGAGAGCAGGCTGGAGGCCGCGGACAGCACCCGGCGCGGCTCGTCCGGATGGATATGGGATTCCAGCTCGCGCACCTCGGTCTGCGCCAGCGGCTTCACGGTGAGCAGCGTGTCGACGAAGAGCCGGTAGCCGCGTGCAGTGGGGATGCGCCCGGCCGAGGTATGCGGGCTGGTGATGAGCCCCATCTCTTCCAGGTCGGACATCACGTTGCGGATGGTCGCTGGCGAGAGCTCCAGCCCTGATTGCTTCGACAGCACGCGCGAGCCCACGGGCTGACCCTCGGCGATATAGCGTTCGACGAGCGTCTTGAGCAGCAGCTGGGAGCGTTGATCGAGTTGCGACATGGGCAGATTGTAAGGGCTCCGTCGCGCGCGCGGGAGAGGGTTTCCGGCGAGGGGTGTCGCACTGTTGCATGGGCGGCTCACAGGCCGGTGATGCCTGTGGTTTAATCCCGCCCATGAGCGAGGAATTCCGAATTGTTGCCGTGATCGGCAAGTATCGCAGTACTGACGTCTCCGGTTCGGTGGCTGCGATGGCGGCTTTCCTGCGCGATCGGGGTATCGAGGTCTGGATCGAAGCCGGCACGGCCCAGCTGGGTGGCAACGAGGCCGGGCATCGCGTCGCCAGCATCGAGGAGATCGGCGAGTATGCCGATCTGGTGATCGTGCTGGGGGGCGATGGCAGCATGCTGACGGCCGCGCGGGCGCTGGGCATGCACCAGCTGCCGCTGGTGGGCGTGAATCAGGGCCGGCTGGGTTTTCTGACCGACGTGTCGCATGCCGAAATGTTCGATCGGGTGGGCGAGATCCTGGACGGCCGCTACCTGCGCGAGCGTCGTTCGCTGCTCGAAGTGGAGCTCTGGCGAGAAGGCCTGCATCTGCGCACTGCCATGGCCCTCAATGACATCGTGCTTTCCCGCGGCGAGATCGGCCGCATGATCGAATTCGAGCTCTCGGTGGATGGCGAATACATCTACACGCAGCGCTCCGACGGCATGATCATTGCCACGCCGACTGGCTCCACCGCCTACGCGCTCTCCGCCAATGGCCCCATCCTGCACCCGCGCCTGGCTGGCATCGTGCTCGTGCCGCTGTGTCCGCATGCGCTGACCTACCGGCCACTTGCCCTTGCGCAGGACAGCGTGGTCGAACTCAAGGTGCTCGGTGACCGGGCGCGCGACGCGGTGGTGCACTGTGATGGCCAGACCATCGTCGAAGTCGGGCGCGGCGATGTGCTGCGCATCCTGCGTTCGGACCACGGCGTGACCCTGCTGCACCCGGAGGGCTACAGCTATTTCAACGTTCTGCGCGAAAAACTGCACTGGAGCGCAGTGCCCGATCTTTCCTGATGAACTGTATGTCTATACAGTTCAGGCCGCATCCTTTCCATTCCCTGACTTGAGTTGAAGCCATGTTGCGTCGTCTGCTGATCCAGGATTTCGTGCTGGTCGATCGCCTTGAACTCGATTTCCGTACCGGATTCGGCGCGCTGACCGGCGAGACCGGTGCCGGCAAATCCATCCTGCTCGATGCGCTCTCTCTGCTGCTGGGCGAACGGGCCGATGGCGGCATGGTGCGCGCAGGACGCGAGCGGGCCGATCTGGCGGCCGAATTCGAGCCGGAGGCCGGCGCGCCGGTTTTTGCGTGGCTGCGTGAACAGGATTTCAACATCGAGGACGGCCTCGTCCTCCTCCGGCGTGTGGTCGATGCGGGCGGCCGCTCGCGGGCCTATATCTGCGGCATGCCGGCGACGGCGACCCAGCTGCGCGAGCTGGGCGACTTCCTCGCCGACATTCACGGCCAGCATGCGCATCAGGCCCTGTTGCGGGCGGATGCACAGCGCCTGCTGCTCGACGGCCATGCCGGCCTGCTGCCGGCAGCGCGTGAGGTGGCTGCGGCCTGGCGTGACTGGCAGGCCGCCCGTCGTGCGCGTGAGGAAGCCGAGAAGGGCATGGAAGCGCTTCAGCAGGAGCGCGAGATGCTGGCGCATCAGGTCGGCGAACTCGAGAAGCTCGCCTTCGAGCCAGCCGCCTGGGAAGAAACCAATGCCGAGCAGGGGCGACTCGCCAATGCCAGCAATCTGATCGAGGGCGCCGGTGCTGCGCTGGATGCCATCAGCGACGGCGAAGTGCCGCTCGCTGGCGAGGTCGAGCGCATTGCCGCGCGCCTGGGCGAGTTGAGCGGGTTCGATGCCGCGCTGGGCGAGATTGCCGAGCTGGTGTCGGAAGCCGCGATTCGTTTGGATGAAGCCGGTCACGCCCTGCGCCGCTATGCTGATCGCGTGGATCTTGATCCGGCCCGACTGGCCGAGGTTGATGCGCGCATCGACGCGGTGGTGAGCACGGCGCGCAGGTATCGGGTGCCGCCCGAAGGCCTGCCCGCGCTGCTGGAAACGAGCGCTGCGCGTCTGGCGAGCCTTGCCGAGCTGGCGGATCCGGCGGCCCTGCTGGCCCGTGAGTCGGCTGCCCGCGAGGCTTTCATGAACCGGGCCGGCCAGCTCTCGGCCGCGCGCCGCGAATCGGCCGTCCGGCTGGCTGCCGGGGTCACCGAAGCGATGCAGGAGCTCGCGATGGCCGGTGGCCGTTTCGAGATCGCGCTGCAGCCCGAGCCGGAAGGTTCGGCCAACGGGCTGGAGCGCATCGAGTTCCTGGTGGCCGCCAACCCGGCCCAGCCGCTGCGACCGCTCGGCAAGGTGGCCTCGGGCGGCGAGCTCTCGCGCATCGGGCTGGCGATCCAGGTCATCACCTCCGAATCGCAGTCGGTGCCGACCCTGATTTTCGATGAGGTCGACAGCGGCATCGGCGGCCGTGTGGCAGAGATCGTCGGCCGCCGTCTGCGCGAACTGGGCCAGGGGCGCCAGGTGCTGTGCGTGACCCACTTGCCGCAGGTCGCTGCGCAGGCTGACTGGCAGTGGCGGGTGGCGAAGGACAGCAGCTCCGGCGAAACCCGCTCCGAGCTCATCGAGCTGGACGAAGCCGGTCGCATCGAGGAAATCGCCCGCATGCTGGGCGGCGTCAACATCACCGAGACGACGCGCAGCCACGCCGCCGAACTGCTCGGTCTGGCCTGAGCCGGAAAAAACGCCAGCGCGGCAATCCGGATCAAGTGCGAGCGGGGCGCATGGCGCCATACTCGGAGGCTGTTTCAATCCCCTGTAGCTTCCCGACATGAACACCTCCCTCGCACATCAGCAACTGATCGAACTCTGGCCCGACCAGCCTCCCGGCTCGGCTGGTCTTTCCCTCGTGCAGACCGTCGAAGAGCGCAGCCCGGACGTTTCGCAATTTCGCGACCGTGCGGTCACCGGCATCGGCCAGCCGACGCTGACTGTCTGGAAGCCAGCGCAGCCCAATGGCACCAGCATCGTGCTGGCGCCCGGCGGCGGTTATGTGCGGGTGGTGCTCGACAAGGAAGGCATTGAAATCGCCGAATGGCTCAACACCCTGGGCGTCACCGTTTTCCTGCTGCTCTACCGCCTGCCGGGCGAAGGTCATGCGGAGCAGAGCAAGGTGCCGTTGCAGGATGCGCAGCGCGCGCTGCGCCTGGTGCGCGCCAATGCTGCAGCCTGGGGGCTCGCCGCGGACCGCGTGGGTGCGATGGGATGTTCGGCCGGCGGTCATGTGATCGGCTCGCTCGCGACCCTCTTCGAGCGTGAGGTGTATGCACCGGTGGATCTGGCGGATCGCGTGTCGGCGCGGCCGGACTTTGTTTCGCTCCTCTATCCGGTGATCACCATGGACCGCCGCTGGGCGCATCCGGGTTCGCGTCAGCGCCTGATGGGCTATGCCAGCGAGGTCGGGCACGACGCTGCACTCGAAGCCGCGTGGTCCTGCGAAAAGCAGGTGACAACCGAAGTGCCGCCCTGCTTTATCACCCACGCGGCAGACGATGCCTCGGTGCCGGTGGAGAACGCGCTCGACTTTCATCGTGCGCTGCTCGCCTGCAAGGTCAGCGCGGCACTGCATGTCTTTGAAAGTGGTGGTCACGGCCACGGTATCCGGCTGGCAAGAGGCAAGCCGGTGGAAGCCTGGACGGGCCTGTTCGAACGCTGGCTGCGCCAGCATGGCTGGATTGCCTGAGAGGAATCACATGAGTCTGGACGCTGATCTTGAGCGCATCACCCTGCAGGAAGAGCGCCTGCAGTTCGCCACATTCGACGCGGATACCGCCTGGCAGCTCGGCTGCCACCTGCGCGAGCAGGCGCTCGCGGCCGGCCATGCGATCGCGATCGAAGTCCGGCTGCATGGTTTTCCGCTGTTCTACAGCGCGCTGGGCGGCACCTCGCCAGACAACGCCGAATGGCTGCGCCGCAAGCGCAATGTGGTCGAGCGTTTCCACAAGAGCTCGTATGCCATCGGCTTGCTGATGGAAAAACGCGGCATGACGCTGAGCGAGCGCTACGGCATCCCGCTGGCAGACTTCGTGGCCGCTGGCGGCGGTTTCCCGCTGCGCGTGCGGGGCGTTGGCGTGGTCGGCTTCATCGGCGTCTCGGGCCTCGCTCAGCGCGATGATCACGCTTTCATTGTTGCCGCGCTGGCCGATTTTCTCGGTCTGTCGCGGGCCGAGCTTGCATTGCCTGAAGCCGACTGAGTCCGGCACGTGTATTGAAAAAGGGGGAGTTCAAATGTATCCAGCACGTCGAGCGTTGGCAGGCCTGAGTTGCGGGCTTGCAATTGTCATTCTTTCGGCTTGTTCCTCGAAGGGCGGCAGCGAGGGCCAGATTCTGACCGGTCTGGTGTCGGCTGAAATGCCGTTTGCCGGCGCCCGCGTGACGGTGCTGGATGCCACCGGGCAGACGCGCACTGCGCAGGCCGACGAGCGCGGTGTCTATCGCGTGGATACCAGCGGGCTGGTCGCTCCACTGCTGGTCTCCGCGATCGAAGCGGGCAGCAACACCAACTGCCGCTACAACGCCACGCTGCGCGCACGCTGCATGGCTTCGGTGCTGACGGAGCTCGAGCGGCACGACAACGTGGCGAACGTGAATCCGCTGACCGATCGCATCGTCTCCGACGTGGCGGTGAGCCTGGGTTTCCAGGGGCCGCAACAACTGGTGGAATCCGGCAAGGCGGCCGGGATCAGGGAAGAGGCTGTCGAGCTCGCGCGGCGTGAATCCCTGGCGGGGTTTTCCGCGGCACTGAAGGCCGCCGGCGTGAAGAACGTCAAGCGCTTTGATGCTGTCAGCATTTCCACGGCGGATGGCCTGCAGGGCCTGGGCGCGGTGCTGGAAGTCGTCAATCACAATCGCAACTACGACAACCCGAGCAGCGAGTCGGGCCATACCGTGCTCACCGACATCAGCTTCAGGCCCATCGTCGGCCTGGTCGGCAAGGGGCCTTACGAGCCGCTCGATTACCCGCGTGCGAAGGCTGAACTCGCGGCCATCCAGGGTGCGAAAGCGCGAGTGCTGGTGGTGGGGGATTCCACCGCCGCGACCTATGAACGCGAACGTCTGCCGCGCATGGGCTGGGGTCAGGTGTTCGAAGCGCGTTTTCGTGATGACGCCGGCGTGAAGGTGCTCAATGGCGCGCGCTCCGGCCGCAGTTCGAAGGATTTCTTCATGGGCGGCTGGTATCAGCAGATGGCCCGCTTCATGAAGCCGGGTGATCTGGTGCTGATCAATCACGGCCACAATGACCAGAACTGCGATGGCAGCAAGAAGGAGCGCGGGCCCGCCGATGTGGCCGGGCTCTGCACCTACCCGGATGACATTGCGGGCAAGCCGCAGTTTCCGGAGGGCAAACCCGAGATGAGTTTCCACAACTCGCTGCAGCGCTATGTGGACATGGCCCGCGCAGCCGGTGCCACGCCGGTGCTGCTGACGCCCACCACGCGGGTCTGGAATGCTTCACGCAAGGAAGGCTTCCCGGTGGTGCACCAGCATCTGACCCAGCAGAACGAAGCAGGCGGCTTTGCTTATACCGGTGACTATTCGCGCACCATCGGAAACACCGCGAAGGCGGCTGGCGTGCCGCTGATCGATCTCGAAGCGAAGACCATCGCCTTTGCCAACGCACATGTGGCGGATTGGAAGGACTACTGGCTCGCGATCGGCGACTTCAAGGCCTATCCGTATTACGCCACGCAGTCTTCCGGCACGCAGGCCAAGCCCGACACCACCCACTTCCAGCAGAAGGGCGCGGAAGCCGTCGCTGCCATGGTGGCGGACGGCATTCGCGAAACGCCGGCGCTGCGCGAGTGGGCCGAGCGCCTCAAGCCTTGAGGCCCGAGCAGGCTGAGGAAAACTACATCGGCAGGCCGACGTAGTTTTCCGCCATCGTGGCCTGGGCGGGCTCCGAGTGCAGCAGGTAGTCGAGCTCGGCTTCCTGCATCTTCTGGCCGAAGCCGGCGTTCTCTGGGAAGTTGTGCATCAGCGAGGTAAACCACCAGGAGAAACGCTCGGCTTTCCAGATCCGCGCCAGCGCGCGTTCGGAATAGCGCGCCAGACCTTCTTCGCTGTGCGTGTTGTACCAGGCGTCCAGCGCCTCCGCGAGATAGCTCACATCCGAGGCGGCGAGGTTGAGCCCCTTGGCGCCGGTCGGCGGCACGATGTGCGCTGCGTCACCGGCGAGGAACAGCCGGCCGAAACGCATCGGCTCGGTCACGAAGCTGCGCAGCGGCGCGATGCTCTTCTCGATCGAGGCGCCCGTCACGAGGGACTCGGCCGCTGCCGGATCGAGCCGGCGGCGCAGCTCGGCCCAGAACTCTTCGTCACTCCATTGCTCGACCTTGTTGTCGAGCGAGCACTGCAGGTAGTAGCGGCTGCGGGTGTGTGAGCGCATGCTGCAGAGCGCGAAACCGCGCGGGCTCTTCACATAGATGAGCTCGTCCGATACCGGCGGCACGTCGGCCAGCACGCCCAGCCAGCCGAAGGGATAGATCTTCTCGAAAGTGCGGTGGGCGCCGGCCGGCACACTGGCCCGGCACACGCCATGAAAGCCGTCGCAGCCGGCAATGAAATCGCAGGCCAGCGTGTGCTGAACGCCATCTTTGGTGAAGCGCACTTCCGGATGCGCGCTGCCGAAATCATGGATGCTGACGCCTTGCGCTTCATAGACCGTTGGCAGACCCTCGGTGGCGCGCGCTTCCATCAGGTCGCGGGTGATTTCAGTCTGGCCATACACGGTGACATGCTTGCCACCGGTCAGGCGGGCGAGGTCGATGCGGTGGCGCTGGCCGTCGATGCAGAGCTCGTAGCCGTCATGGAGCAGGCCTTCGCGATGCATGCGGGTCGCGACGCCTGCGCGTTCGAGTGCGTCAGCCGTGGTCTGCTCGATCACGCCGGCGCGGATGCGGCCCAGCACATACTCGCCGGTCTGCCGCTCGATGATGACGTTGTCAATGCCGGCGCGATGGAGCAACTGCCCCAGCAGCAGGCCCGAGGGGCCGGCGCCGATGATGGCCACGCGGGTGCTCTGCGGGATGTTCATGTCTTGTCTCCTCCGGCGTCTGACGCGCCTGTACGGAATGCACTGCGGATCAGTGCGGATCCTGGTCGATTTCGGTCAGGGTGGCGGCGTTGTAGCGCTCGCCGTGGATGTGGGCCGGCTGGAACAGGCGGTCCAGCTCGCGAAGCTGGGCCTCGCTCAGCACGACGCTGGCGGCCCCCATGTTTTCCTCCAGATGGCTGATCCGGGTGGTGCCCGGAATCACGCTGATGATCGGGTCGCGCAAGAGCCAGGCGAGTGCCAGCTGCGGCAGGCTGCAAGCGGCCTCCTGCGCGATGCGGCGGGCGGCTTGCGCGAGCGGCAGGTTGGCTTCCAGGTTGGCGGCGTCGAAGCGCGGCATCGACAGGCGCAGGTCACCGGGCGTGAGGCTGGCGGTGTCACTCAGGCCACCCAGGAAACCGCGCGCGAGAGGGCTGAAGGCGACGAAGGCCACACCCAGTTCGCGGCAGGTCTCGAGTACGCCGCGCTCGGGGTCGCGGCTCCAGAGCGAATATTCCGACTGCATGGCCGCAACCGGGTGCACGGCGTGCGCCCGGCGCAGCGTGGCGGAGGACACTTCCGACAGCCCGATGGCGCCGATCTTGCCGGCCTGCACCAGGTCCGCCAGCGCGCCCACGCTTTCTTCGATGGGCACGGATTTGTCCCAGCGATGCAGGTAGTACAGATCGATGTGATCCGTTTTCAGGCGGCGCAGCGATTCATCACAGGTCGCGCGGATCGTGGCCGCCCGGCCATCGATGACACGTCGGCCATCAATGCCGGTCATGCCGCACTTGCTGGCGAGGAAGAAGCGCCTGCGGTGTGGCGCCAGCACGCGGCCAAGCAGTTCCTCATTGGCACCGAAGCCATACAGGGCGGCG
The DNA here is from genome assembly GCF_039631355.1 of Uliginosibacterium paludis. Classification (NCBI taxonomy): domain Bacteria; kingdom Pseudomonadati; phylum Pseudomonadota; class Betaproteobacteria; order Rhodocyclales; family Zoogloeaceae; genus Uliginosibacterium; species Uliginosibacterium paludis. Next base: position 37,999 of record NZ_JBDIVF010000003.1, read on the forward strand.
GTGTCGAAGAAATCCACGCCCAGATCGAGCGCACGCAGCAGCAGGGCAGAGGCCTCTTCCGGCGCAGTGGCCGGGCCATAGCCGTGGGAGAGGTTCATGCATCCCAGGCCGAGGCCGTTGAGGCGTTTTCCGTTGATGCTGCGTGCGAGGCTCATGGGAACATCCTTATGAAGAAGAGCGAGATCGAGGGAAAGATCACCAGGATCGCGGTGCGGATGAGGTCACTCGTGATGAAGGGCCACACGCCGGCATAGGTGCTGCGCATCGGCACATCCGGCGCCATGGCCTGGATCACGAAGAGATTCATCCCGACTGGCGGAGTGATCAGCCCGACTTCTACCACGATCAGCACCAGGATTCCGAACCAGATCGCGGCTTCTTCCGGCGGCAGACCGAAGTCCAGCCCGGCGAACATCGGAAAGAAGATCGGGATCGTCAGCAGGATCATCGACAGCGAATCCATCACGCAGCCCAGGATCAGGTAGAACACCAGGATCGCGATCAGCACGGTGTAGGGACCGAAGCCCTGGCCGCTGACCCAGCCTGCCAGCTCCTGCGGCAACTGCGAGAGCGCGAGGAAGCTGTTGTAGGCCGCCGCACCCAGCACGATCATGAACACCATCGCGGTGCCGCCGGCAGTGGCCTCGATTGCGCGCAGCAGGCCCTTGAAGTCCAGCCCGCAGCGCAGCCAGCCCAGCAGGCCGGTCGCTACCGCGCCCACGGCCGCACCCTCGGTGGGCGTGAAGATGCCGGTATAGATGCCGCCGATCACGATCACGAAGATCGTGGCGACCGGCCACACCGCGAGGAGTGCCTGCATGCGCTCGGGCCAGGGCATCGGCTCGCGGCTGCCCGCGAGCTCGGGCTTCCATCGCACCATGATCGCGATCACCACCATGTAGCCGGCGGCGGCGAGCAGGCCCGGTACGAAGGCGGCGGCGAAGAGCTTGGCGATGTTCTGTTCGGCGAGGATGGCGTAGATCACCAGCACCACCGAGGGCGGAATCAGGATGCCCAGCGTGCCGCCTGCGGCGAGCAGACCCGCGGAAAACCCGCCGTCATAACCCGCGCGCCGCAGTTCGGGCAGTGCGACCTGACCCATCGTTGCCGCGGTCGCCATCGAGGAGCCGCAGATCGAGCCGAAGCCCGCGCAGGCACCGATGGCCGCCATGCCGAGCCCGCCCTTGCGGTGACCCAGAAAGGCTTCGGCGGCGCGGAAGAGCGCCTGCGACATGCCACCCAGACCGGCGAACTGCCCCATGATCAGGAAGAGCGGCACGATGGACAGTGAGTTCGACGAGAACTGCCCGTAGGCGAGCGTCTTCATCTGATTGAGCAGCGGGTCGATGCTGCCGAAGGTGATCGCACTGCCCGCGAGCCCGACAGCCAGCATCGCGAGGCCGATGGGAATGCGCAGGAAGATCAGACCGAGCAGGAAGGGGAAGGACCAGGCAGCGAGCTGGAGCGGATCCATGTCAGTGTTCTCCGGTGGCGTTTTCGAAGCCGGCCGGCGTGCGTGCGAGGCCCAGGGTTTCCAGGAGGCGCAGCGCGTAGGCGATGCAGCCGAGGATGGCCGGCGGCATGCACACGGCATAGCCCCACCAGACCGGCATGCCGAGGATGAAGGTCGCCTCGCCGTTGGTCTTGTAGTCGAGCATGGCCACTCCCATGCGCCAGGTGAGAAGCACCCAGATCACCAGGGTGATCAGTTCGGTGAGGACGTTGATGAAGCGCTTCATCAGGGGCGGAAAGCTGCCCCAGAACATGTCCACCATCGCGTGGCCGCGCTTGAGATGGCACCAGGGCAGGAAGGCGAACACCGCCAGTGCGGTGCCGGCTTCCACCAGTTCGAAGTCGCCCGGCACCGGGGCCAGGCCAATGGATGTGCCGGCGCGGCCGGCGATGCTGATCACGCTCATGCCGGCCAGCGCGCACAGCACCAGGCCGCCGAGCCAGGCCGCGAGCCGGCTGGTGCCATACACGAGTCTCGTCGGCAGGGAGTCCCTGTCATTCATGCCTTCCTCCTTCGGTGGCGGGTTGCGGCCAGGTCTGGCCGTCATCCCGAATCCGTTTTTTCTTGTGTGATGAAGGAGCGGACGCCCCGGGGCGTCCGCTCCGGGCCTGCCTTACTTCGTCTTCGTGTACTGCTCGACCAGGCGCTCGGCTTCGGCGGCGAGCTTCTGGCCGTCGATACCCTTGTCGCCGACTTCCTTGTACCAGAGCGCGCGCACGCCGGCGGCCGAGCGCTTCCAGCGCTGGGTCTCGGCTTCATCAAGCGTCACGATGCGGTTGCCGGCCTTCTTTGCCAGATCCATGCCCTCGGCATCGGCGGCGATCATTGCCCGGCCGAAGGCGGCTGCCACGTCTGGCCCGCTGTTGCTGTCGACCACCTTCTTCAGGTCTGCCGGCAGCTTGTCGTAGCTGGCCTTGTTCATGATCAGCGCGAAGGTCTGGGTGTAGAGACCACGGTTGCCGGAGAAGCCGGTGTGGTTCTTCACGATCTGGTGCAGCTTCACGCTCGGCGCGACTTCCCAGGGTACGGTGGCGGCCGAGATCACGCCCTTGGAGAGCGATTCACCCACTGCGGGCACCGGCATGCCGACCGGTGTGGCGCCCAGCTGCTCCAGCATCATGTTGATGATGCGCGAGCCGCCTCGCACCTTCATGCCTTTGAGGTCTTCCAGCTTCGCGATCGGGTCACGGCTGTGGAAGAGGCCGGGGCCGTGGGTGTGCACGGTGATGAGATGCACATCCTTGAATTCGTCGATCGAGTTTTTCGTCACGTATTCGTAGAAGGCGCGCGAGGATTGCTCCGGCTCACCGCTCATGAAGGGCAGCTCGAAAACTTCGCTCTTCGGGAAGCGGCCCGGTGTGTAACCCAGCACGATCCAGGCGAAGTCGATGACACCGTCCTTGACCTGGTCGAGCAGCTCCGGCGGCTTGCCACCGAGGGTCATGTTGGCAAACAGCTGGATCCTGATCCGGCCGCCGGAGTCCTTCTCGATCTTCTGCGCCCAGGGCGCGATGGCCTTGGCCGGGATCGCCGCCTGCTGCGGCAGGAACTGCTGCAGGCGGAAGGTGAAGTCCGCGGCATGGGCCTGGGGCAGCAGCGCGGCGAGAAAGCCTGCCGCGAGGGTGCTCAGTACGGTTCTGCGAAGGGTGTTCATCTCTGTTGTCTCCTTGGTTCTTGTTTGCGGCAATCGGATCAGCTCGCCGCGAGCTGTTGTTCAAGCCTGTGCAGCACTTCGTAGCAGCCGAGCACCTGGCCGACACTCGCGTTGGGCTCACGCCCTTCGCGGATGGCTGCCACGAACTCGCGGTCCTGCAGTTCGATGCCGTTCATCGAGACATCGACCTGCGACACGTCGATCTTTTCCTCCTTGCCGTTGATGAGATCGTCATAGCGGGCGATGTATGTCGCGCTGTCACCGATGTAGCGGAAGAAAGTTCCGAGCGGGCCGTCGTTGTTGAAAGAGAGCGAGAGCGTGCAGATTGCTCCGCTGGCAGCCTTGAGCTGGATGGACATGTCCATCGCTATGCCCAGCACCGGATGTATCGGCCCCTGGATCGCGTGGGCCTGGATGATCGGGCTGCGCGTCTGGTACATGAAGAGATCCACCGTGTGTGCGGCGTGATGCCAGAGCAGGTGATCCGTCCAGCTGCGCGGCTCGCCCAGCGCATTCATGTTGCTGCGGCGGAAGAAGTAGGTCTGCACATCCATCTGCTGGATGTTGAATCCGCCCGCCAGAATCCGCTGCCGCACCCACTGGTGGCTCGGGTTGAAGCGGCGGGTGTGGCCGCACATCGCGACGAGCCCGGTCTCGCGCTGCAGCGCCACCACCGCTTTCGCGTCGGCCAGCGAGTCGGCCATCGGAATCTCCACCTGCACATGCTTGCCGGCGCGCAGGCAGGCCATGGCCTGGCTCGCATGCATCGGCGTCGGCGTGCAGAGGATCACCGCGTCGACCTGCGGCAGCGCGAGCGCATCGTTGAGTTCGGTGCTGAAGTGCGGGATGCCGTACTTGTCGGCGATGGCATGTCCCTTGTCCGCCTCCTGGCTCACCAGCGATACGACCTTCACTCCGTCGATCACGCTCAGGGCGTCCAGATGCTTGATGCCGAAAGCGCCGGCGCCCACGAGTGCAATCCTGACTGCTGCCGTCATGTCAGTCCTCCAGGATCAGGTGGCCGACGGCGGTGTTCGACGCCGGCACATGGTAGAAGCGATGCTTCACGCGCGGGGCGGGGCCGCCGGCGATATCCGCCATCGCGCCGCGGGCGATCAGCCACATCACCAGCTCGATGCCTTCGGAGCCGGCTTCGCGCACATAGTCGATGTGCGGCATGGCGGCGAGGCCTGCCGGGTCGGCGATGAGGCGGTCGAGGAAGGCGTTGTCCCATTCGCGGTTGATGAGGCCGGCACGCGGGCCCTGCAACTGGTGGCTCATGCCGCCGGTGCCCCAGATCTGCACATTCAGGTCTTCGTCGAAGGATTCGATCGCGCGCCGGATTGCCTTGCCCAGTTCGAAGCAGCGGCGGCCCGAAGGCACCGGGTACTGCACCACGTTCACCGCAAAGGGAATCACCGCGAAGGGCCAGCGGAAATCGTCTGCCGGGCGTTCGCCACACATCAGCGAGAGCGGCACGGTGAGACCATGATCGACCGGCATGCGATTGACGATGGTGAGATCGAAATCCTCCTGGATCACGCTTTGCGCGATGTGCGCGGCAAGCTCCGGATGCCCCTTCACCGGCGGCACCGGGCGCGGGCCCCAGCCTTCATCGGCAATCGGATAATCCGCTGCGGTGCCGATTGCGAAGGTCGGGATCAGGTCCAGGCTGAAGGCATTGGCGTGATCGTTGTAGACGAGGAAGACCACGTCCGGCTTCTGTTCGCGCAGCCATTGGCGGCTGGCTTCATAACCGGCGAACACCGGTTGCCAGTAGGCTTCCTGCGTCTTGCCAAGATCCATCGCGGCGCCGATGGCCGGCACATGCGAGGTGAATGCGGCGGCGGTGATGCGGGCCATCAGAGCGTCTCCTTCTTTCTGTTTTCCCAGTCGGCCAGGCTGCGGTTGCCTTCGGCAGGGCGGCCGCCGGCGAGCATCATCTGGCGGTATTGTTCTTCGCTGAGTCCGGTCATGCTGCCGGCCATCTGCTGGAAGCTCTTGCCATCGGTGGCGCCGATCTTGGCAAGGAAGTAGATGTTGCCGCCCAGCGCGAGGCAGCGGTTCAGGTCGCGTGCGATCACCGCCTGTTTCTGGTCTTCGGTCATCGCCCATTCATCGAGATAGGCGCGTTCGTCCGCCTTGAAGCGGGCGCGGTTCTCGGCACTCATCAGCGACATGCAGAACTGGTTGAGCCAGTAGCCGAGTCGCGATTGTTCGGCGTCAAAGATGGTGGTGCCGGGGATGTCCTTGTAGGGCTTGTGCAATGGCATGTCTTGTCTCCTGTTGGCGCGCTGTGCCGGCCTCCCTGGAGGAGGCCGCAGGTCTTTGCCTGCCTGGGCCATGCGCGTGTTCAGATCGGGTGCTGCACGTTCGGGTCGACCGGCGATGTCTCTGCGCAGTTCCGGTCTTTCACCGGTTTGCGGGATAACAACTAGTCGGACTGGGTCGGGGTCAGCGCGTCTCCTCAGGCCAGTAAAGGCGCATCGGGTTGTCGACCAGCAGCTTGCGCTGCAGCTCGGCCGTGGGCGCGATGTGGGGAATGAAATCGACCAGCAGGCCGTCGTCCGGCATGTGATCCTTGAGGTTGGGGTGCGGCCAGTCGGTGCCCCAGAGCACGCGATCGGGAAACTGCTCGACGATGCGCCGTGCGAAGGGTATGACATCGCGATACGCGTGGCGCTCGCCGTCGAGTGCGCGCGGGCCGCTGAGCGAGAGCCGCTCCGGGCAGCTGACCTTGCTCCACACATTCGGATGCTCGCGCATGAAGCGCTCGAAGAGCGCGAACTGCGGGCCATCGACCGGCAGGCTCACATCCGGCCGGCCCATGTGATCCACGACTACGGTGGTCGGCAGTGCGGTGAAGAAGTCCCACAGCTCGGGCAGATCCTGGGCTTCGAAGTAGATGACCACATGCCAGCCGAGTTTTGCGATGCGACCGGCGATTTCCATCAGCTCGTCGCGCGGGGTGAAGTCCACCAGACGTTTGACGAAGTTGAAGCGCACGCCGCGCACGCCCGCTTCATGCAGGGCGCGCAACTCCACGTCTGCGATGTCACGCCGCACGGTCGCCACGCCACGCGCGAGGCCGCCGGAGTGGAGCAAGGCGTCGACCATCGCGCGATTGTCTGCACCGTGGCAGGTGGCCTGCACCACCACATTGCGCGCGAAGCCCAGCTGATCACGCAGGGCATAGAGCTGGCGTTTGCCGGCGTCGCAGGGCGTGTATTTGCGCTCCGGGGCGTAGGGAAACTCGGCGCCGGGGCCGAACACATGACAATGTGCATCGACCGCGCCAGGCGGCAGCACGAAGGCGGGTTGGCTCGGTTTGGCGTACCAGTCCAGCCAGCCGGGTGTCTTTTCGAACGAGTTCATGTGCTGTGTCTCCCCGGGTCAGTCGATGTATTTGAGGCCGGCTTTTTCGAGGCCTTCGCGCATTCTGTAGAGATCCAGCCCCAGCACGCCGGCCGCGAACTTCTCCCGCTTCTCGGCTTCCAGGTTTTCGCGCGCTTCGGCGGCATCAGCCACTTTCGCCGCAATGCTGGCGGGCACCACAACGACGCCGTCGCTATCGGCGATCACTACATCGCCCGGATTGACCAGCGCCCCCGCGCAGATCACCGGGATGTTGACCGAGCCCAGCGTGGCCTTGATCGTGCCCTTGGCGTGGATGGCCTTGCTGAAGACCGGGAAACCCATTTCCTGCAGCGTATCCACGTCGCGCACCGCGCCATCGATGATGAGACCGCGTGCGCCGCGTGCCTTGAAGGAGGTGGCGAGCAGATCGCCGAAGAATCCGTCGGCGTTGTCGGTGGTGCAGGCCGCGACCGCGACATCGCCTTCCTGCAGCTGCTCGGCGGCCACATGCATCATCCAGTTGTCGCCCGGCTGCAGCAGGATGGTGACGGCCGTGCCGCAGAGTTTCGCGCCCGGATAGATCGGCCGCATGAAGGGCTTCATCAGGCCGACGCGGCCCATGGCTTCATGGATGGTCGATACGCCGAATCGCGAGAGTTTTTCGACGGCTGCGCGGTCGGCACGCAGCACGTTGCGATAGACGACGCCGAGCTGGTTGAGGGCTTGTGTCATGAGCATGCTCTCCTTAGCGGCCACGGGCTTTCAGTGCGGCGTCCAGCCGCGGATAGACGCGGCGGGCGTTGCCTTCATAGATCTTGTAGCGCGCCTTCGGCTCGATGCCGGCGGCATCGATGTAGCGCTTCGTGTCGTCGTAGTAATGGCCGGTTTCCGGATCGATGCCGCGCACCGCGCCGATCATTTCGCTGGCAAACAGGATGTTGTCGACCGGAATCACTTTCGTGAGTAGATCGATGCCGGGCTGGTGATAGACGCAGGTGTCGAAGAAGATGTTGTTGAGCAGATGCTCCTGCAGCAGCGGCTTTTTGAGCTCCTGCGCGAGCCCGCGGTAGCGGCCCCAGTGATAGGGCACCGCGCCGCCGCCATGCGGAATCACGAATTTCAGCGTGGGAAAGTCGGCAAAAAGATCGCCGGTGAGGCACTGCATGAAGGCGGTGGTGTCCGCATTGATGTAGTGCGCGCCGGTGGCGTGGAAGCAGGCATTGCAGCTGGTGCTGACATGGATCATCGCCGGGATGTCGTACTCGACCATCTTCTCGTAGATCGGATACCAGTGCCGGTCGGTCAGCGGCGGCTCCTTCCAGTGGCCGCCGGAGGGGTCGGGATTGAGGTTGATCGCGACGAAGCCGTATTCCTTCACGCAACGCTCGATCTCCGCCACGCAACTGGCGGGATCCACGCCGGGCGACTGCGGCAGCATCGCGGCGCCGATGAAGTTGTCGGGGAAAAGCTGGCTGACGCGATGGCAGAGCTCGTTGCAGATGGCGGCCCAGGTGGATGACACCTGGAAGTCGCCAATGTGGTGTGCCATGAAGGAGGCGCGTGGCGAGAAAATCGTGAGATCCAGCCCGCGTTCGTGCATCAGCCGCAGCTGGTTGGTTTCGATGGATTCGCGCAGCTCGTCGTCGCTGATGCGCAGTTCGCTCACCGAGGGTTTCTGCGCCGGGTCGGTGATGCCGGCAATCTGGCGCTTGCGCCAGGCTTCGAGCGCTGCGGGGGCGGTGGTGTAGTGGCCGTGGCAGTCGATGATCATGGTGGTGTCCGGTGATGTGACGGTGACGGAATCAGGCGGCAGGGCCGGCGGCGTCGGTGCAGCGTCCGGAGCGAGTTTTCCGGTGGGGTTGGCGGGCATGTCGGACTGTCGTCATGAGCTGTCTCCTGTGTGCGTCACCGTTCTGTGCGGTGACTGTCCGCTGTGGCGCCTGGGGGCGCTGGAATGCATGCATTGTGGTCAGCCCCGCGGTGGCGCGACAGGCGAGGGGCCGACTAGCTGCTAGAACAATCCGGCATAGCTTGATGGCGGGTATAAGGGAAATGCCTGATCCGGAGCAGGCCCCTGCGGCCGGTAGAGTCCCTGCCAAGGGAGCGAAACATGGATCTCAGGCAGCTTGAATACTTCGTGCGGGTGGCCGAGCTGGGCAGCTTTACCCGGGCGGCCCAGGTGCTCGACATTGCCCAGCCCGCGCTGAGCCGCCAGGTGCGCATGCTCGAGGTCGAACTCCGCCAGAACCTGCTCGTGCGCAACGGCCGCGGGGCAACGCCGACCGAGGCCGGCCGCGTCCTGCTGGAGCACGGTCGCGGCATCCTGCATCAGGTCGAGCGGGTGCGGGAGGAACTCTCGCGGGTGCGCGGCGGCTTGTCCGGTCAGGTGGCAGTGGGGCTCACGCCCAGCGTGGCGCGCTTGCTGGCCGTGCCGCTGACCCGCGAATTCCGGCGCGAAGTGCCGGAGGCGCGGCTCTCGATCAGCGAGGGGCTCACCGTCAGCCTGCTGGCGGCGCTGCAGACGGGCCATGCCGATGTGGTGGTGGTGTATGCGCCGCCTTCCACACCGGGCATCGAAGCGAGCTTTCTGCTCGAAGAGGATCTGGTGCTGGTCGAGGCGCGCCCGCCGGGGCTGGCCGAGGATCCGCCCCCGCCGCCGGTCACGCTGGCCGAAGTCGTGTCGCAGCCGCTGGTGATTCCACGCCGGCCGCATGCCATCCGCATGCTGGTGGAAACCGAGTGCGTGGCGAGCGGGCTCACGCCGGACGTGGCCATCGAGATCGACGGTGTCGGCGCGATCCTGGATCTGGTCGAGGAGGGCGTGGGGCGCGCGATTCTGTCACGTCATGCGGTGAGCCGTTCGATCCGGCCTTCGGCCTTCCGCGTGCGTGACATCATTGCCTCGGGCGGCAGCCGGCTGCACATTCCGCTCTATCTGGCGGTGAGTGCCCAGCGGCCCGCCACCCGCGTGCAGATCCTGGCGCAGGACCTGATCCGCAAGCTGATGCCGGGGCTTTACGCCGGCTGAGCCAGGGCGGCGGTCGGGTAGGGTGCAGACGCTGCCGTGACGCCAAGCAGGGCACGCCCGTAATGCGCAAACACCTTCCGGGCGATCGTCCAATGCCGATGATCGTGACCGGCAGCGTCAGCGCTTCACGAGGCTGGGGCCAGAGTCAGCTGGCGAGAAAGCCGAGGTCGCTGCGGGGGAAATGGCCGATATTGGGCAGCACCTGGGGCAGGTCGCGTTCGGCGACGCCCATCCAGCGCGCAAGCGTGGCTGCGTATTGATCGACGGCGGTGGTGGGCAGCAGGCGGCCGTTGCCGACGTCGGTGCGGGTTTTCAGCGCCACATCCGGAAATTCGCCATAGATCCGGCCGCCCCGCACCGCGCCACCCACGATGAAGTGGTGGCCGCCCCAGCCGTGGTCGGAGCCGTCGCCGTTCGAGAGCAGCGCGCGACCGAAGTCCGACGCGGTAAAGAGCGTGACCTGGTCTGCCATGCCCAACTGCACCATGACCTGCTGGAACCAGGCCACCGAGCGCGCCACCGAGTCGAGCAGTTCGGCCTGCCGGTTGAGCTGGTTGTCATGGGTATCGAAACCGCCGAGGGAGACGAAGAACACCTGGCGTTTCTCGTTGAGGCCGGGGTCGTCATGCACGCCGATGAGGCGGGCGATGATCCGCAACTGGCGCACCAGCGAATTCCGGGCGAGGTCCTCGGGCAGGCTCAGGCGCGGATCGCTCTCCGGCAGTCGGGCCAGCGCGCGCGAGAGCAGGGCCTCGGCCTCCACCGAGCGTTCGACCACGGCGCGGTACTCGCGGTCGAGCAGATCGGGCTGAGCGGCGGCGATCTGCGCACGCAGGGCTGCCGCGCCCAGTGGCGAGCCGAAGACCGAGCCCGCGCTGGCGCGGTTGAATGCTATCGCCCCGGACGGGCTGATCTGGTATTGCGGCGCACGGTCGCTGGCGAGGAACACGGCGTTCTCCGAAGCGGACACGGCGGTGAAGAGTGCGTTGCCATTGCCCGCGGCGAGCATGTCGGCAATCCTGCCTCCCCAGCCGCGCTTCGCGCCTTCGGGCGAAAAAGCCTGCCAGACGGCCTGCTGGTCGTTGTGCGAAAAGAGCTTCGGCGGGCGGGGAATGTTGCTGCCATTGAAGGCTTGCGCATCGGGTATCGGCTGGATCAGCGGGCCGACGTTGGCCAGGATTGCAGCCTTGCCATCGGCATAAAGCTTCTGGACGGGCAGCAGCGCTGGATGCAGTCCGAGCCCGCTGGTGCCGAGCGGCAGGAGCTCTTCCCGCGCGATGGCGAGGCTGCTGCGTGCCTCGGCGTATCGACCGTAGTTTTCCGGCGTGAGCGGGATGACGGTGTTATGCGCATCGTTGGCGCCATACATGAAGAGGCAGACGATGGCGCGGTAGTCTTGCGGCGCGCTGGCTGCCGCGGCCGCACCGATGCCTGCGAGCTGCAGCCCGAGCGGGCCGGCGGCGCGGAGCAGGCCGAATGCACCTGCGCGGCGGAGGAATTCACGACGACTGGCCTGACTCATGCGGGCTCCTTCTGGCCGGGTCCGGTGGTGGATGCGGCGTTCATTTCTGGACCAGATACTCGGGTGACACCATGACCAGCAGGATGCCGAGCTTCACGCGGTTGATGCGGGCGCGTTCTGCGGCATCGCCCTGACCCGGCGGCAGTGGCACGGCGGCCATGGCTTCGGTGATCCGCTGGCGGGAGGCCGCCGAGAGGCGCTGCCCGGTCAGCAGCAGATCGAGCTGATCGAGCAGGCGGGCGGGCTGTCCGGCGAGCGCCGCCATTGCGCTGTAGTCGGCGCGCACGTCGCGTTTGCCGTTTTCGGCACGGCCCACGCCGGCATCGATCGTGGTCTGCATGAAGTTGGCATAGCCGGCGACCGAGCTTTCCGACACGATCTGCATCTCGGGCGCGACCAGGTTTCGCTGTGCGATCTCGCTGCCGGGGGGCATGTATCCGGGGCGGTAGAAGTTGAACACGGTGGGCGAGCGCAGCGGGCTCTGGCCAAGCGAGTTCGCCGGATTGTCAGTGTTGGGGATCAGGAAATTGCCTGAATCCGAGCGGGCGTCGAAGGCGCGCATCCACTGGGTCAGACGCAGCACCGGCTCGCGCAGCTTGCCGGTGGCTTGCGGCGCGGGGCTGCGCGCCTCGGGGTCGAGCAGCACTGCACGGATCACCGCCTGCATGTCACCCCGCACACCTGCGCCGTTGTCATTGAAAGCCTGCGTGACCCGCCCGACATAGGCCGGGCTAGGATTGCTGGTCACCAGACGCTGGATGAGCTGGCGGCCAAAGAAGGGGCCGACGTTGGGATGATTGAAGAGCCGGTCGAGTGCGATCTTCAGGTCTCCCTCGGGATCGGCGGTTTTCTGAGGCGGGATCACCACGCCGAGAAAGCGCTTTTCGCTGGTCGAGTGGAATTTCGGATAGCCCTTCATCGGCAGGATGTCCCAGCGTGGCTCCTCGTTCTGCCGGTTGAAGTGGCGGTCAGTCGTGCCCGGCCCGCCATATGAAAAGCCGGTGAAAACCCTGGCCAGACCGGTGATGTCGTCCATGCCGTAGGTCTCGACCGGCTGCCCGTCACGCAGTCGCAGGCTGCCATCCGGATTGAGTTCGTAGAGCCCGATGCTGAAGAGCTGCATGATTTCGCGCGCGAAGTTCTCGTCGGGCACGCGCCCCCTGGCAGGGTCTTCCTTCTGGTTGCGCAGGTGGGACAGGTAGATGCCCATCATCGGATGGCGGGCCACTTCCTCGAGCAGCGTGCGGAAGTCGCCGAAGGCGTTGCGGCCCAGCATGTCCCAGTAGGATGCGGCGCCGCGGATCTTCACATCGAGCTGGCCTTCGAAGGAAATCACGAAAATCTCGGAGAGCGCGAAGGCTACCCGCTGACGGAGCTGATCGGGCGCGGTTGCGGCGTTCTTCCAGAAGGTGCGGAAGAAAAGCTCCTGGCGGAGGTTCTTGCCTTTCTCGAGGCGCACATGCTCAGGCTCGATTTCCGGGAGGAATAGTGTCTGCGGCAGGCTGAACTGCTCATCCAGCCAGCGCTGATAGCTGCTCCGGGTGAGCGTGGCGATCTCATCCGGATGGGGGCCGAAGCTTGCCTGCTGCAGGAAGCGCGAGGCCTCGGCAGGGGAGGGTACGGGGTAATGCGGTGAGGTGTCGAAGAAGGGGCGCCTGACCGGCGCGGGGCCATCGGGCCAGGACCACGGATCGGCCTTGTGCGGCGCCGTGCCGCAGGCTGCGAGCAGGGCCAGCAACAGCGACAGGGTTGAGGCATGCAACAGGGTTCGGGGCATTCCACGCACTCCAGGCAACATCACTTCGGCGGATGCCGCCGAGTGTATGCCGCTGCCCGGCCGGATCAAGCATGACTCGGGTTTACCCATGAGCCTTCGGGCATAAAAAACGGCTCCGGCGTCAGGGACGCGGGAGCCGCAAGTTACGACTGAGGAGAACTGCGTGAAATCGATGCCCTAGGAGCGCGCACCGAACTTGTAGCGTTCGGGGGCTGCGCTGCGTTCTGGTGCAGCCATGGCAGGGGCGCGCGCGGCGGGCTTGAGCGCGCTGGTGTGGCCGGCGACCTGGATCATGCCCAGCTTGTCGCGCAACTCCAGCGCACTGGAGACCAGCTCGAAGTCTTCGCATTCCTCGGCGGCGTCGAGTATCTGCATCGCATACTGCGGCTCGGCGAAGAAGCGCTGGGTGTTAACGGCGAGGCCTTTCTCCTGACGGATACGGATCTTGATACGGGCAAGCAGTTGAAGAACGAGAGGATCCATGTTGTTCGCCTGTAAGGTGTGGGTACACCGGATTAGCAATTGGCATGCCTGATTGTGCCGGCGCTGCTTGCGGGGCGAGCCGGTCGTCTGGCCGGAATGCACATGGAGCGGAAAGCATTTCCGGCAAGGTGGAATTTGTGGATGGCAGGGAGACTCGATCGTGGTTTGACACGCAGTGCGGTTTTTTCCGCACGCGCGGGGCGATCAGGCGCTCTCGGCGAGCCGCTGCGGCGGGCGATGCACCGCTTCGGCCACGCCGAGCCTGGCGGTGAACCAGAATGTGGCGCCGTGTTGCAGGGAGCTGTCCACCCCGACTTCGCCGCCCATGGCTTCCGCAAGCTGCTTCACGATCGAGAGCCCCAGCCCGGTGCCGGAGCGACGCTGGCTGTCCGCATTGGCCACCTGCGTGAAGGGTTCGAAGAGCAGGTGAAGCTTGCCCGGATCGATGCCGACGCCGGTGTCGGTTACCGAGAAGGAGACCCGCTGGTGCAGCGGCATGACATCCAGATGCACGCTGCCTTCATTGGTGTAGCGGATGGCGTTGCTGATGAGGTTGGTCAGCATCTGCATGAGCCGGGGTGCGTCGCCGATCAGGAAGTCCGGCAGTTCGGGCGAGATGCTGCAGCTCAGACTGAGTTTCTTGCCGTGCGCGAAGTCTTCCTGCAGCGCGAGAGTGTCTTCCACCAGCTGGCGGAGGCTGAACACTTCCTGGATCAGCTCGAGCTTGCCGGCCTCGATGCGGGAGAAGGTCAGGATGTCGTTGATGATACCCAGCAGCCAGTGGCCGGCCTTGTGAACGTTGTGCGAGTAGCGGCGCTGTTTCTCGCTGAGCTCGGTGCCGCGGAGCAGCTCGTTCATGCTGAGGATGGCATGCATCGGCGTTCGCAGGTCGTGACTCATCGCGGCGAGGAAATCGGACTTCGTGCGGTTGGCCTTGTCTGAGGCGTCGCGTGCCTTGACGAGCTCATGCTCGCGCTCCTCGATCCGGTCGAGCAGACGGTTGAATCCGCCGACCAGCAGACCGATCTCGTCATCCCGCTGGGCCGGTACGCGCGCGGAATAGTCACCGGGATGGGCCTGGAGGTCCGACACGACTTTCATCAGGGCGGAAATCGGTTGGGTGACGAAATGCCGCAGCATGGCGTAGAGCACCAGCAAGCCCAGCAGGCCGACGCATCCGCCGGCGATGACGCCAGCCTGCAGCATGTGGCGGATCTTGTTCTCGATGTCGGAGCGCGGAAAGGCGACGATGACATTGGCAATGGGCCGGCCGCTGGCGCTGAGCACCGGTTCGATGACCGCGTAGCTTGCTTCGTCCGGAATGCGGGTGTCGCTGCGTCCTTGTCGAAGGGCTTCGAGCAGCGGTTGCGAGCCGATTTTCGTGCCGGAGAGTCCGGGCCGGTCCGCGAAGAGGATCTCGCCTTCCGGGGAGGCAACCAGCGCGTACTCCACGCCCGGATAGGAGCGCACCGCTTCGCGGCACTGAGCGTCGAAGCCGGTGATGTCGGCAATCGCGATGCCGAGGCTGTTGATGCGCTGGAGCTGGATGCTGAGGCCCCGGGCCACCGCATGCGAGCGCGACTGCAGCAGCTCGACATGGTGGGTCAGATAGACGAGCGTGCCGGTGACGGCGAAGCTCGCAGTCACGAACACGATGACCAGAGCGGCAATGGCGAGGATCTTGCTGCGAAGCCCGAGGCGCATCAGCGGTTCCAGATGTAGGTCGTGATCACGGTGGAGGAAAGCAGTTGCGTGGAGGGCGGGCGAATGCCCAGCGCTCTGGCGCGTGCGAGGCTGATCACCGGCTCGCCCTTGGTCGTGGCCCGGATCGGCAGGGAAGCCGGCGAGCGCTTGTCGACGAGGATCGCGCGGGCAAGCTTGCCGGCTTCGAGTCCCTGTTCATAGGCCGACACGGTGACGCCGGCGAGGGTGCCGTGCAGCATGCGGTCATCCCAGAAAGAGATGTCGGGTACCTGGCTGTTCTCGGCGAGCCAGCGCTGCAGCTGCGGATAAGGCACATCCTTGCCCTTGTCATCCTTGAAGTTGAAGTTGCCCAGGATCAGGTAGGCGTCCGCCCGGTTGGGGTTCTTCAGTACCTGCTGCTGGAAGTCGGCATAGGCCACGGGTTGATCGACGCCGACGATCTCGAACTCGCGATGCTCTCTTGCGAGGCTGCGGATACGGCCGATGACCTGGGGCCAGTAACGGGCGTTGTCCGACAGCACCTGGATTCTTTTTGCGCCCGGCTTGAGCGTCTGAAGGAGATGGATGGATTCGACGATGTGCTCGCGCTCGAGCACGCCGGTGATGTTCTTCGCGCCCTCGATGCCATGATCTTCGGCGCTGCGGTTGACGCCGCTGAATACGAAGGGGATGTTGCTGTTGGCATAGTGTCGGACGACCAGCTCGATCGCATCGTCGTCAGAGGTGTAGACCAGATCCGGCTTCCAGTTGTCGATCAGCTGCCGTGCGCGCTCCGCATTGAGCGTTTTTTCCTCATCGCTGCTCTGGCGTTTGGTGTCGAGCTGGAAGATCCTGATCTCGGGCTTGAGCGAGGCTCCCAGGCCGGCCCTGAATCCGTCGAGCTGGCCATCGGTCCAGCGGTAGGGCGAATTGAAACTCATGATGTGCAGGATCCGGAAACCGCCGGTTTGTGCTGCGAGTCCCGGTTCGAGCAGCGCGAGAACCAGCAGTGCTGCCAGGGCAAGACGTTTGAGCATGGTGGGCGTGCTTTCCGGTTTCGGTGTACGGCGGATCGACTGGCGAATCATGAGGCCGGCCCGGGCCCGGTGAAAGCCTCTCTCCGGGCAAATCCGCCGAATGGCTTCAATCCGGTGCGGTGTCGCAACACTCGGGCGAATGGGGCAGAATGGCGCCCTTTCCTGCTTCAGCCCGGATGACCCTCATGAGTACCGATACCGAATTCACCCTGCCTGCCGACCCCCTCGAGGAGCTTGCTCCGCGTGAGGTGCAGATCCAGGCGGCCCGGCTCGTGCAGGAGGCCTTCGGCGCGGCCTTGCGGCTCAGCGCACAGGGCGGCGAGAGCAAACAGCTCGATGAAGCACTCGGACGCCTGGCGGACCATCTGCGCGAGTGGTCGCGCATGACCACGCTCGAGTCGGCCCATCTGCGCATGGCGCTGCTGCTGGCGGGCCTCGATCAGTGGGGCCTGGCCTACAGCAAGGTCTTCGGTCCGGCTGCGCTGGCCGGTGTGTCAGCCATCCTCGCCGATCTGCGTGACGGGCTGGGTGTGGAGGAAGAAGCCGCCTGCCAGCGTTACATGGACATGCTGCACGATCTGGAAGCCACCGCCATCGAATACAAGATCGCGCTGCGCCGCGAGCTGCACCTGGCGCTGTGGCACACGATGATCGCCAGTGAAGACCGTGCCCAGGCAGAAACGCTGATGAGCCTCCTGGGCGGCATGCTGCTGGCGCTGAACAAGCTGATGCCCATCATGGGCTGGCGGATCATTGCCGATGCGCTCTCGATGATCCAGATCCGCTGCCTGCAGCACGGCCTCGCGAGCGAAGGGCTGGGCATGGAGATGACTCAGGGCCTGTTTGCCGGCCTGCTGGCCGAGCTGCCCGAGGCGAGCGTGAAGCTGGTGAGCTCGCATTCGGCAGAAGCCGTGCATGCGTGGCAGGAAGCCCGCCGCAACACGCAGCACTGAGCGCCTGACCACGCCCCTGCCGGTTCAGACCGGCAGGCCGAGTTCGCGCAGATGCTGGCGCAGCAGATGCGGCGCGGTGAAGTGGATCGCACGCATGCCCAGACGCCGTGAGGCTTCCACGTTTGCGGCGCTGTCGTCGATGAAGACGGCTTGCTCCGGCTTCACGCCGTAGCGTTGGAAGAGCAGTTCGTAGATGGCCGGGTCCGGCTTGATCACGCCTTCGTCGCCTGACACGACGATGCCTTCGAATTCGCCCAGGAAATCGTAGAGCCGGCGCGCGCGGGGAAAGGTTTCCGACGAGAAGTTGGTCAGCGCCAGCACGCGCAGCCCGGCCGCCTTGAGCTCATGCAGCAGCGCGACCGATTCCTCGAAGGCGGGCGCGACGGACTCCTCCCAGCGATCGTAATAGGCCTGCAGCAGGTGGCGGTAGTGCGGGAATTTCGCGCCGTGGGTTTCGATGCCGACAGCGAAGGGCTGGCCGGCATCATGGGCCGCATTCCAGTGATTGAAGTCCACGTCCTGCAGGAAGCGATCGATCGCTGCTTCGTCTGCCAGCAGCTTCCTGAACAGCCAGCGCGGCTCCCATGGGATCAGCACGTTGCCGAGGTCAAAGACAATGGTATTTATCATTCCTGGGACGGGGACTCAGTGTTTGCCGCGTTTCCTGACGTTTTCGACATAGGCCAGCGCGTCCAGCGGCTTGCCGCTGCGCTGGGCTTCGAACAGGGTTTCGCCGAGGGCTTCGAGCAATTCGTGCAGGGCAGCGTGACGATCGTCGCCATGACGGCGCAGACAGCCGTCATATGCTGAACGAATGCCGGGCGGTTGGTCGATGCTGAGCTGTTCGTGAATCGCCAGATGCAGCGAGAGGTGCAGGAAGGGATTGATCTGGCCGTCTTCCGGCGCGAAGTCCCGCTCGACGGCGTCCGGGTGTTCCAGCAGCGCGTGGTATTCCGGATGCTGGAAAACCAGCTCGGCCGCGATGTCTTCCATCTGGCTCAGGGTTTCCTTCTCGCGATGCTTGCGCCAGCTTTCGATGAAGAACTGGCGAACCTGGTCTCGACTGGGATTGAACATGGCTTTCAGTGGGCGGAATCGGGCAGGGGCGGGGTGGCGTCAGCGCCAGTCTTGTCGGGGCTCTGGCAGAGATCGCGCACGATGCACTGGCTGCATCGGGGGCTGCGGGCGGTGCACACATAGCGACCGTGCAGGATCAGCCAGTGATGCGCATCGACCAGATATTCCTTCGGGATACGGCGCATGAGCGCGTCCTCGACCGCGCGCACATCCTTGCCTGCCGCCAGTCCCATGCGGTTGCCGACACGAAAGATGTGGGTGTCGACCGCCATCACCGGTTCGCGCCAGATGGCATTGAGCACCACATTCGCCGTTTTCCGGCCCACGCCTGGCAGCGCTTCGAGCGCCTCGCGCGAGCGGGGGACTTCGCCTGCATGGCGCTCGAGCAGCTGGCGGCACAGCATGGCGACATTCTTCGCCTTGTTGCGGAAGAGGCCGATGGTCTTGATGTATTCGGCGATACCGGCTTCGCCCAGCGTTGCCATGGCTTCGGGCGTGGGCGCTGCCGGAAACAGCCTGCGGGTGGCGAGATTCACCCCCTTGTCAGTGGCCTGGGCGGAGAGCACGACGGCCACCAGGAGCTGGAAGGGCGTTTCATATTCCAGCTCGGTCACCGGATGCGGATTGGCGGCCTGCCATCGCGAAAAAGCTTCGGCGACCGCCGCCTTGCTCATCGGCCGGGGCATCTCAGGGCCTTATCCGGAGTGGGTGGCCGGTGCGCAGCCGGCACCCTGCTGCGTACGCGCAATCGCCTGGCGGGCCTCCAGCCAGTTCTTGCCTGCGATCAGGCAGGCCAGAGCGAGGAAGGCGCCCGGGGGCAGCACGGCAAACAGGAAGCCCGGATAGTCTTCAGGCAGCACATGGATGGCGTGGGCGCCGGGAATGATCATCTCGATGCCGGCGAAGATGGCGCCGGTGCCGATGATCTCGCGGATGCTGCCGAGAATGCCCAGCACCAGCAGCAGACCGATGCCCATCGATGCTCCGTCAACGGCGGAGGGCAGCGGCGGGTTCTTGGCTGCATAGGCTTCGACCCGGGCCAGCACGATGCAGTTGGTCACGATCAGCGGCACGAAGATGCCCAGCACCACATAGAGCTGGTGCAGCCAGGCGTTCATGGCGAGATCCAGCACGGTCACGAGTGCGGCGATGATCAGGATGAAGACCGGAATCCGGATTTCATAGGGGATCAGGTTGCGCAGCGCGGAGACGGCAGCGTTCGATACGGCCATCACCAGCGTGGTGGCGAGCGCCAGACTGACGCCATTGACGAAGGAGGTCGACACGGCAAGGATCGGGCACATCCCCAGCAGCTGGGCGAGACCGGTGTTCTGGCGCCAGAATCCGTTCCAGAAGATCTCGCGGTAGTTGTAGCTGTTCATGGCTGTGCTCCTTGCGCGAACAGGCGGTCGCGGTTGGTCATGGCATAGGCTGCGGCCCGCGCCACGGCATTGCTGACGGCGCGCGGCGAGATGGTGGCGCCGGCGCGGTAGCTGATTTCACCACCATCCTTGCGCACCTTCCAGAGGGCGACGGGCGTGGTGGCCGGGTCCAGCCTGCCGAACTGGGCGATCCAGGGATTCGCCTTGTCCTTGTCCTTGTTCGGGTCGATGTAGTCGCCCAGCCCCGGGGTTTCGTGGTGATCCACCACCCGCACGCCGCCAAGCCGGCCGTCTGCTAGCACGGCAATGACCATGCGGATGCTGCCGGCATAGCCGTCCGGCGCCACGGCTTCCATGACCAGCGCGACCGGTTGCCCCGCCTTGCGTGCGCGCCAGATCTGGGCACCCTTGGGCAGACCCAGCTCCGGCGCGGCAGGCAGTGCGAGGGCGTCATTCAGCAGCGCGTTGTCATAACTTGCGGGAGGCAGGATCTCGTTGATCAGGCGCAGTTTTTCCTGCTGCACGCTTTCGGCGATGGTTTCATGGGTGGCCTGGTAGGTGCTGGCCATCAGACCGGTGAACACGATCGTGAAGGCCACCATGGTCAGCGCGGTGCGCAGCGAGAGGCCGAGGGCGGTCGGCTCGGGCAGGGTGGGTTCGCTCATGCTTTGTCCTGCGGGGAGTTCGGGTCGGGCAGCTGTCTGGCTGCCAGTTCGTCGAGTGCGCCGGCGCCAAGCAGGGCTTCCAGGCGGGGCAGCAGCGGGCCCAGGCGCTCGTCGAGGTAGCTGCGGATGGTGTCGACGGTGACCTGGGTGGCACGCTCGATCTCGATGTTGACTGCCTCACCGACCTGCTTGGCGTCAAACGTGGTGGCGCGCAGGGTTTCCGGGATGAACCAGACCGAGAAGCGGCCACTGGCGCGGTCCATGTCGCTCACGGTCAGGCTGCAGCCATTGACGGCGATGTAGCCCTTGGCGAACACGTAGCGTGCCCATTCCGCGGGCAGCTGGAAGCGCATGACCTTGTTGTTGTCCGGCGTATCGATGCTCACGATGTGCGCCGTGCAGTCGATGTGGCCCGACAGCGGATGCCCGCCGATTTCGGCGCCGTCACGGGCGGCACGCTCGACGTTCACCTGGCCACCGAGTTCGAGGTCCAGCAGGGTGGTGCGGGCAAGGCTCTCCTGCATCACATCGAAGACCGCACGACCGGCGCTGTGCCGTGTCACGGTCAGACAGCAACCGTCGACTGCCACGCTGGCGCCGATCTCGATCCCTTCGGCGAAGTCCTGCGGAAAGGCGAGTTCGACCGTCAGCAGCCCGGCCTTGCGCTCCAGCGCGACGACCTCTGCCACGCCCTTGACGATGCCTGTAAACATGCTTGCGCTCCTCAGTTCTTGTGTCCGAAGACCGGCGGCTGGGTCTTCATGTCGATCAGCGGGACGCAGATGTTCATCAGCAGCGTGGCGAAGGCAACGCCATCGGGGTAACTGCCGAATACGCGGATCAGATAGACCAGGATTGCGGCGCCGGCCGCATAGATGAGTTTGCCCCGCGGCGTGGTGCAGGCCGAGACCGGGTCGGTGAAAATGAAGAAGGCGCCGAGCATCGAGCCGCCTGCCATCAGGTGCAGGACGGGCGAAGCGTAGTGAGCGCTGTCGGCCAGCCAGAAGGCCCCTGAGAATAGCGAGAGCACGCCGAGGAAGGCGACCGGGATGTGCCAGGTGATGACGCGCTGCTGCATCAGCCACAGGCCGCCCAGCGCGAAACCGCCTGCGACCCACTCCCAGCCGCGCCCGGCCAGCGCGCCGAACACCTCGGCATTGCTCATGACGCCAGCGACCGTGGCGTCTGCCGCACGCAGCCCGGTACGCAGGGTGTCGAGCGGTGTTGCGCTGGTGATTGCGTCAGGCAGTGCAGAGGGCCACTGGCTCATCTGCGAAGGGAAGGCCACGATCATGATCGCGTAAGCCACCATCGCCGGATTGAATACGTTCTGCCCGAGGCCGCCGTACAGGTGCTTGGCGACGACGATGGCCAGCGCCGTGGCGGTGATGATCAGCCAGAGCGGGGCGATGGAGGGGAAGGCCAGTGCAACGAGCCAGGCGGTGACCACGGCGGAGAGGTCGCTCAGGAAAAGCTTCACCGGCTTGCCGCGTGCGCGCAGCATCAGCGCTTCGCAAGCGAGCGCAGTCAGCGTGGCGGCGAACAGGCGGACGAGGATGTCCGGCCCGAACTGCCACACGAAGGCGGCGATGCCCGGCAGGAGGGCGAGCAGGACCTTGAGCATCACGGTGGTGACGCTGGCAGGTTTGCGGACGTAAGGTGAGTTGTGGAGCATCAGGCAGTCCTGACCTTCATCTGTGCGCGGATCATATCCAGCACTTCGAGGTTGCGAATGGATTCATCAAGCGTCAGCAGCGGGGCATGGCCAGCCAGGATGGCGGCCGAGAATTCCCGCACCTGGGCGGTATAGCGGTCGGTCGCCGCGACCTCGATCTGCCGCGCGCCCTGGGCGGTGTGGAGCGTGAGCGCGCCGGCCTCGCCCAGAAACGGGTCCGGTATCACCAGCCGGCCGCGTGTGCCGACGATCTCCGCTCCCATCTGGCCAAACGCGTCGAACCCGCAATGCAGCGTGGCGAGCAGGCCGGAGGCGAAGCGCATGAGCACCGAGGCGTTTACATCCACGCCATCGCGGAATCCGGCTTCGACGTGCACGGCCAGCGGCAGTTCGCCGCCTGTTACCAGCCCCAGCAGGTTGAGCGGATACACGCCAACGTCATACAGCGCGCCACCCCCGAGTTCCGGCTTCATCTTGATCGTGCCTTCACGATCCAGGAAGAAGCGGAAGCTCGCGTTCAGATGCCGGATCTCGCCCAGTTCGCCCGAGGCCAGCACTTCGCGCACGCGTGCCGTGCGGTCCGAGTAGCGGTACATGAAGGCTTCCATCAGCACGCGATCATTGCGCGCCGCAGCCGCTGCCATCTCGCGCGCCTGCGCGGCATCAAGGGCCAGCGGTTTTTCGCAGAGCACATGCTTGCCTGCGTCCAGCGCCCGGATCACCCATTCGTGATGCATCGAGTTGGGCAGGGGAACGTAGACCGCCTGCACGGCCGGGTCGGCGAGCACATCTTCATAGCGTGTGCTGCAGATCACGCCCGGACTCTGCGCTTCGATTTCAGACTGTTTTGCAGCGTCGCGCGTGGCCAGCCGGTGCAGGCGGCTCTTGCCGCTCGCCTGCAGCGCCGGGATCAGTTGCAGCCGGGCAATGCGGGCATAGCCCAGGATGCCCCAGTTCAGTTGCTGCGTCATGAGGGCTCCTGATCCGTGCTGTCGGCGGCCGCAGCCTTGCGTGCTCTGGCGCGTTCAAGGGCAGCGTCGATCAGGGCCTGCTTTTCTTCGGCGGAGAGCACTTTCTTTTCCGGCTTCGGGGTGTCGGCGCCCGCCACTGCGGCTTCCGCCTTGCGCGCCTTGGCGCGCGCAATGGCCGCTGCGACCGGATCGTCTTCCGCGCTGGCGGTTTGTTGCGCTGCGACCTCTTCCGGCGCTGCAGGCGCTGCCGCCGCCTCTTTCTTTGCCTTTGCCTTGGCCAGCGCCGCTTCGATCTTCGCCTGTTTCTCTTCTTCGGTCAGGGGCGCGCTGGCGGGCTTCTCGGTCTGCGATGCCGCTTCACCCGAGGCGGCTTCCTTCTTCGCGCGGGCCTTGGCCAATGCAGCTTCGACCATCGCCTTCTTGTCGTCTTCCGACAGCGCGGGTCTGGCAGGCTTGTCTTCAGTCGGGGCGCTATCCATGCCGGCAGCGGCCGCTTCCTTCTTCGCCTTGGCGCGCGCCATGGCGGCTTCGATCAAGGCCTTCTTGCCGTCTTCGGTGCTGCTGCCTGCTGCATCGCTTGCCGGATCGGCTGCGGGGGCGTCCTTGGTCTTGGCTTCCGCTGCCGCGCGGCTCGCGGCGGTGCGGGCGGCCAGCTTTTCGGCTTTCTCGCGTTTTTCGCGCTCGATGCGGTCATTGCGGGCTTCGAAGCGCACGCGGGCTTCGTCTGCCGCATCCTTCTTGCGCTCGCGGTCCCAGATTTCAGTCTTGGAGAAGCGGAAATAGTCGACCAGCGGAATGTGAGAGGGGCATACGAAGCTGCAGCAACCGCACTCGATGCAGTCAAAGAGACTGTATTCCTGGACCTTGCCGAAATTCTTCGAGCGGCTGTGCCAGTACATCTCGAAAGGCTGCAGGTCGGTCGGGCAGGCGCGTGCGCACTCACCACAGCGGATGCAGGGCATCTCGGGCGGCGGCGGCGGGAAGAGCGCCGGGCTGGAGGCGATCACGCAGTTGGTCGCCTTGACCACCGGTACATCGAAGGTCGGCATGCGGAAGCCCATCATCGGGCCACCCATCACGAAGGCATCGGTGTCGTCCTTCCAGCCGGCCTGCTCCACCAGAAATGCCATCGGCGTACCGAAGAGCACTTCATGGTTGCGTGGCGAGCCGACATTGCCGGCGACCGTCACGATGCGTGAGATCAGGGGCCGGCCCAGTTCGATGGCTTGCTGGATGGCGTAGGCCGTGCCCACGTTGAAGCACTGCACGCCGTAGTCGGTGGAGCGCTGGCCGTGCGGCACCTCGATGCCGGTGAGCACGCGGATGAGCTGCTTGGCGCCTCCCGCCGGGTAGCGCGTTGGCACCGGCACGGTCTGGATGCTGCGGTCGCCCTGGGCGGCACATGCCGACTGCATGGCGGCAATGGCTTCGGGCTTGTTGTCCTCGATGCCGATGAGCACTTCTTCGGCACCGAGCAACTCGCGCATGATCACGATGCCGCGCAGGATGTCGCTGCTGCGCTCACGCATCAGCAGGTCATCACAGGTAATGAAGGGCTCGCACTCCGCACCGTTGATGACCAGCGTTTTCATCGGCGTGTTGCGGCCTGCCCTGAGCTTCATGTGGCTGGGGAAGACCGCGCCGCCCAGGCCGACCACGCCGGCGTCCCTTAGCCAGTCGCGTACCGCATCGGCACTCTGGCTTCGCCAGTCGAGCGGCGTGAGTTCGGTCCATTGATCGAGACCATCCGGTTCGATGACGACGCTGAGCATCGAGAGGCCGGAGGTGTGCGCCATGATGCGCGGCTCGACTGCGATCACCTTGCCGGAAGTCGGTGCATGGACGGCTGCCGAGAAGTTGCCGTCGGCCGCGCCGATGCGCTGCCCCTTGAGCACGCGCTCGCCCGCAGAGACGAGCGGTTGCGGAATGCCGCCCACACTCTGGTGCAAGGGCACGACGAACTGCGCCGGCAGCGGCATGCTGGCCAGCGGTACGATCGGATCACGCGAGGATTCGGTCTTGTGGGTGGCCGGCTTCACGCCACCGTTGAATGAGAAAAGCTTGCGCAAGGCGTTCATGCGGTACTCCCCGGCGAAACCTGCCTGAGCTGGAAGGTGGGATAGCGCCACTTCCAGGTATCCACGGTTTCTTCAACGGGTTTCATGGTGATGCAGTCCACCGGGCAGGGCGCGATGCACAGTTCGCAGCCGGTGCAGAGCGGCGCAATGATGGTGTGCATCTGCTTGGCCGCGCCCGAGATCGCGTCGACCGGGCAGGCCTGCAGGCAGAGCGTGCAGCCGATACAGGTCTGCTCGTCGATGAAGGCGACAGCCTTCGGTTTCTCGACACCGTTTTCGGCGTTGAGGGGTTTGAATTCGCGGCCGAGCAGATCGGCAAGCTTGTGGATGCCATCTTCTCCGCCGGGCGGGCAGCAGTTGATGTCCGCCTCGCCATTGGCGATGGCGGTGGCATAGGGCTTGCAGCCGGGAAAGCCGCACTGACCGCATTGCGTCTGCGGCAGGATGGCATCGATCTTTTCAACCAGCGGGTCGCCTTCGACCTTGAACTTCAGGGAGGCGTAACCGAGCACGGCACCGATCAGGATGGCGAGCCCGGTCATGACGAGCAGTGCGGAAATCATCTGAGCTTGTCCAGTCCGGCAAATCCGAGGAAGGCGAGGCTCATCAGCCCGGCCGTCACCAGTGCGATCGGCGTGCCCTTGAATGGCAAGGGGATTTCGGCGCCTTCAAGCCGCTCGCGCAGACCGGCGAAGAGCACCAGCGCCAGCGAGAAGCCCGATGCGCTGCCCAGACCGAACAGCAGGGCTTCGATGAATCCGTGCTGGAAATTGACCGAGAGCAGCGGGATGCCGAGCACGGCACAGTTGGTCGTGATCAGCGGCAGGTAGATGCCGAGCACCTGATGCAGTTCGGGGCTGGTCTTCTGGATCACCAGTTCGGTGAATTGAACGATGGCCGCGATCATCACGATGAAGGCGAGCGTGCGCAGATAGGCCAGATCGAAGGGTTGCAGCAGGTAGTGCTCGATCAGGTAGCTGCTGCCGCAGGCGAGCGTCAGCACGAAAGTGGTGGCCGCACCCATGCCGATGGCGGTTTCCAGTTTCTTGGAAACGCCAAGGAAGGGGCAGAGCCCCAGGATACGGACGAACACGACGTTGTTGACGAGAACAGCGCCGATCAGCAGGAAAATGTATTGAGCCATGGTCTCAAGCTCCGGGAACAGCCGCGATTATCCGCGCAGGGGGCCATTCGCCCAAGCGCAGGGATGTTATAGGGGTATGTGCTCGCGGCATAAAGCCGCCCGGAGCGTTCAAAGCGAGGTCTCGGTCGCTTGAGCGTGTCCGCCGGCCTCTTGCGACGGCGAGCCGTCAGGTCGCCGGGGCGGGCTGATGGGTGACCGCCCGAGCTGATCCGCTTACTCGGTTTCCGCTGCGTCCCGCTGGTACTTGCGGGTGGCTGCCACGCAGTCCGCGACCATGCCCGGCCCGCCATAGATGAAGCCGGTGTAGACCTGGACCAGCGAAGCGCCGGCCTGCAGCTTCTCCAGTGCATCGGTGCCGTTCATGACGCCGCCGACCGCGATCACGGGCAGCTCGCCGGCGAGCTTGGCCGAGAGCGAGCGGACGACTTCGGTGGCTTGCTCCCGCAGGGGGGCGCCGGAGAGTCCGCCGGCCTCCTGGGCGTGCGCGAGTCCCTGCACCGCATCCCGCGAGAGGGTGGTGTTGGTGGCGATGACGCCATCGATGCGGTGGCGTCGCAGCGCGTCCGCGATGTTGGTCAGCTGTGCCTCGTCCACATCCGGGGCGATTTTCAGTGCGATCGGCACATAGCGGCCGTGCTGTTCGGCCAGCTCGGTCTGACGCTGCTTGAGACGGCCGAGCAGGCTGTCGAGCTCGGATTCCCCCTGAAGGGCCCGCAGGTTCCTGGTGTTCGGCGACGAGATGTTGGCGGCGACATAGCTGGCGTAGCCATAGACCTTGTCCAGGCAGGCGAGGTAATCATCCGCGGCGTTTTCGATCGGGGTGTCGAAATTCTTGCCGATCGAGATACCGAGCACGCCCTTGAAGCGGGAGGCTCGCACATTGGCCAGGAGCGTGTCGACGCCGTGATTGTTGAAGCCCATGCGGTTGATGATGGCCTGACGCTCCGGAATGCGGAACATGCGCGGCTTGGGGTTGCCCGGCTGCGGGCGCGGAGTGACGGTGCCGACTTCGATGTGACCGAAGCCGAAACTTGCCAGTCCGTCGATGGCCTCACCGTTCTTGTCGAGCCCGGCCGCCAGTCCGATCCGGTTCGGGAAGCGCACGCCCATGATCTCGATGCTTTCGCTCGCCACGACATGACGCGCAGGCATCATGCCGCCGAGGTTGCGCAGGCTCCAGATCGAGAGTTCATGGGCGCATTCGGGATCCAGCGAGAACAGCAACGGGCGGGCAAGTGAATAGATCATCGATCAGTCCTGACGGGAGGCGAGGCCGTGCTCCGGCCTGAGCAGGCAGGAGACGGGTTCCAGGTGAGTGGTGGCGTGCGTGCCGGCGACTTCGGCCGCGATGCGCGCTTCGATTTCGTCCAGCAATTCGTGGGCGTTTTCCACGCTCCAGTGTCCGGGGACCAGGATGTCGACATGTGCGAAGCGTAGCGTGCCGGAGCGGCGGGTGCGCAGATTCTTGAAGCTGACCTCGCGGGCCTCATAGCCGGCAAGCAGGCGCTGGATCTTCTCGATTTCCTCGGGGTCGAGGGCCTTGTCCATCAGTCCGTTGATCGAGCCGCTCATCAGCTTCCAGCCTTCGCTGAGGATGTGCAGGGCTACCAGGATCGCGATGACCGCATCGAGCCAGAGCCAGCCGGTCAGCATCACGCCGATCAGGCCGGCAACGACCCCCACCGAGGTCCAGACATCCGTCATCAGGTGTGCGGCATCCGCTTCAAGCACGACGGAGTGGAGCCGCCTGCCCGCGCGGCGGAGTACGAGTGCGACGCCGAGGTTGATCAGGGTGCTGGCGGCTGAAAACCACAGACCGATGCCCAGTGATTCAAGCGGCTGCGGGCTGAAGAGGCGCGGAATGGCGGCCCAGAGAATGCAGGCTGCGGCAATGAAGATCAATCCGCCTTCGAAGCCGCTGGAGAAGTATTCGGCCTTGTTGTGGCCCCAGGGGTGCTCTTCGTCCGGCGGCTCGGCGGCGATCTTGAGCATGGTCAGCGCGAAGCAGGCGCCTGCCAGGTTCACGAAGGACTCCATCGCATCGGAGAGCAGACTCACCGAGCCGGACAGCCACCAGGCAATGAACTTGAGTGCGATGGTCGCGACTGCGGCGGCTACGGACAGGCGGATGTAGCGGAGGGCCTCGTGGTTGGCCGTTCCGGATGCAGGTGTATTCATGTCGGACCGCTTCAGTTGCGGTATTGGTTGCGTTCGCGCTCGGCTTTGAGGATGTAGCGCTGGATCTGGTTGGACGCAGCGGCGGGCAGATTCAGAAGCTGACAGCCCACGCGCATGACTTCCTGACCGCCGCGAGTCTTCATGCGGAAGATGTTGCGCACATGGAGGCTCACGATGACCGGGGCGGAGTCTGGCAGATCAAGGCGGCAGTTGTCGAATACCTTGTCCGCTTCGAGGCTGTTTCCCTCCGGTGGCGCAATGATCGCGATGCCGCCGCCAGAGATGTCGAGTACCCGGGCGTTGATCATGCGACCGCCGGGAAGGGGGATGTGGCAATTGAGCGAATCAAGGGTGCCGGCCGCCAGGCGGTAATACTCGCGCCGCTGCAGGCGCAGCAGCAGTCCGGGCAAGGGCGCGCGAATAGCCGGAAAGCCCTCGTGATCGGTGAGTTCGATCTGCTCGAGCACGAACTGGATCTTCACCTTTTCGATCTGGGTAGCACAGAGCAGTTGTCCCTCGCTCATGGCCTTGCCGATCAGCTCGCTGTCCTTGCCGAGGTCGAGCAGGATGTGGCGGTTGTCGGCCGTGATTTCCAGAACGCTGGTGAGGAGGAATTCGCCGGTCTTGCCGAAGTATGCCGTGATCATGGCCCGGTGACTCGCGACCTGGCGCAGCACATAGGCGATCTCCCGCGTTTCACGGATCAGGTATTGGCTGTAATGGTCTGCAGCAAGCAGTTCGAGCGCGGGAGCCTGGCCGGGAGAGGTTGTCATGCGGGGAATGTCCGGAAAGATTGGCCGGCTTCAAGAGACTTCCGGCCCTGCGGCAAATATATCATTGGCCAGACTGGCCGGGGGTTGAGCACCCGGGTCCTGCTCGAGGCGGTAGATCCAGGCCAGCAGTTCGGCAATGGCGACATAAAGCCCGGGCGGGATACGGTCATCAAGGTCCACCTGCATCAGCAGGGACACGAGCTCGCGGGATTCATGTACGTAGACGCCGGCCTCGCGCGCGCGCTCGATGATCTGCTGTGCGATGAGTCCCTGACCCTTGGCTACCACACGCGGTGCGGCTTCGCCCTCCTGGTAGGCGAGGGCGACTGCGGTGGCACGATCGTGCGTCTCAGGCGATGACATCTTCGCGCACCTGGAAACGGGTCAGCGGCAAGCCGGCTGCGGCAAAGGCGGCCTGCAGGCTGCCCTGATCCTCGCGGAGGCGCGCCGCGCTGGCCGCGTCCGTCGCGCTGATCTGGATGCCGACCCCCTGTGGCCCCAGCGTCAGACTGGCGTTGAGCGCGCCCAGCCTGGGCAGCTCCAGGCGAAGCTGGCTGCGCCATACCGGCGCTTCGGTGTCTGCGCTGCCCTCCTGCCGCTCGGATCCGCTGTCCGGATCCACGATGCTCCATTGCACGCGTGCGCCGGGCCACAACTGGCCCTGCCAGCTCGCCTGCTGGCTGGAAAGTGTTTCGAGCTGCTGCAGGATCAAGGGTGTCAGATGCTCGGGCAGGCGCAGGCTGTTCTGCGGGGCGGAGGCGAGCGGTTCGCCGGACAGGCTGCGGTATTCCGCCGATCCCTCCACGGGCCGCTGGCGGATGTCCGGCTCGACCCCGGATCGTGCGGATGGCTCTGCCCGGGACGGAGCCGCCGCTTGCTGACCTTCCTGCCGGGGCGGAAGCAGTTCGCTGGTGGTGGCGGCCGATTGGGGTTCCGCGAGCAGGCTGGCGAGAGGCCGACTGCCTTCTGTCCATTGTCGCAGATGGGATTCATAGAACATGCCGCTCTGGCTGATGGCTTCCTTCAGCATCGGTGCGAGTCGGCCGGCATCCAGACTGCCCTGTGTTGCAGGCCATTCGATTGCGGGCAGGTTCAGCGGTTTTGCTTCGCCATGGCGGCCGGTCAGCAGCTGTGAGATGAGCTGGCCGGTCTGGCTCAGCGTGGATCGCGCATCGCTTGTTTTCGCGTTTGCCTGGGGTTCATCAGGCGTCGTCAGCCGGGCGAGGAGGGTGTTGCCCCTGGAGCCCGTGACCGTGAGTTCGACTACATCGCCCGCACTGGCACTGCTTTCAGACATTGCGAGGGTGATCGTCTTGCCGGCCACCAGCGCCCGGAAGCTGCCGTCGGGGAGCGCGCTCTGGATCTTCGCGCTGAAGCGTTCGCCCTGCACGAGGCGGGGCAGCTGTTCATCGATCTCGCGCGAGATGGATACGGGCTGAATGCTCGCTTCGAGGATGTTGCGGAGCCGGGAGGCCAGGTCGCCAGGAATCACGGTCGAGAGGCCCTCATGTCAGACCTCAGCCCGAGGGCATGCCATAGGCGGAATTGAGGGCGCGCTGGCGGGAGCCGCTCGACAGAAGGACGCGAACGTTGTCGAGCCAGGGCTCCGCATGCGCGCGGATTTCACGATCATCAGCCAGCATCTTCCGGATCAGCGCCATCTTGCGCTGCCGGTCGGCTTCACCCAGCTGGCTCTGGCGCTGGGGCGGGTCCTGCAGGGCCAGCAGATCGCGGAGGCCTGCCACCTCCGTTTCAAGGCGGCAAAGCTCATCCCAGTCATTCGCGCGGGCGGCCTCCGTCATGGCGCTCGACAGCGAACTCATCGATTCGTAGAAAGAGATCGTGGCGTCCATCATGCCTCCTGCAGACGGGCCTCGTTCAGGCCTGCATCCGAGATCTGTGCCCAGGCGTCGCGCAGTTCGCGCAGCAGGCCGGCGACTTCGGTCAGCGGGGCGGTGCTGTTCTGGGCGTTGGCCAGCGTGAGTCGCAGGCACATGTAGTCATAGAGCGCGCCCAGGCGGTCGGCGAGCTCGCCTCCGGCGTTCTGGTCGAGGCTGGCCTTGAGCCCCATCGAGATGATTTCGATGGCCTTGGTGACATGCCTGATCTTGCCCGACATGTCGTTTTCCTCGATGGCCGCGGCGGCGGTGTTGATCGACAGCAGCGCGCCGTCGAACAGCATCAGCACCAGTTGATGCGGGTTGGCGCTGGCCACATTGGTTTCGATGCCGACTCGTGCGTAGGCTGCTGCAGATTGGCGTGCGAACATGGTCTTTCATCCCCTCCGGGTCAAGTGCGTTCAGCTCGAAGACGAGCTCAGGGCAGCCAGTTGCTGCGTGAGGAAAGTACTGGTGCTGTTGAGGCTGGCGACCTTGGTGTCGAGTGCGGTGAATTGCGCCCGGTAGCGTTTTTCGATCGACGTGAGCCGGTCTGTCAGCGTGTCGATCTGCTTGTCCATCGACTTGATCGTGGCGTTGATGCCGTCGGTTCGTGCCGTGACCATGCCGCCGGTGCCCAGCATGGTCGCGATGCTCGAGCCGAGCTTGCTCGCGATGCCGGTACCACTGCTGTCCTTGACGAAAATCGCCGCGACATCGACGTCCGGGTTGTCCAGCGCTTTCTGCAGCTTCGAGCTGTCGAGCGCCATCGAGCCGTCTTTCTGGAAACTGATGCCGACCGAGGACAGCGTGCTGTAGCTGCCGCTGCCCGATACGCCACCCAGGATGGAGCGGATCTGAAGTTGCAGGTTGCGCGCGGTGCCATCGCCATTGAGCGTGCCTGCCGTGCCGGTCGTGGCGTTGTAGGCCGTCTGCACCTTGATGATCGAGTTCAGGTCGTTGTAGGCCTTCACCAGTGCGGCGGCCTTGGTCTGCAGTGCCGCGGTGTCATTGGTGACGGTGACCTTGGTGGCCGACCCCGAGTTGGTGGCCGTCAGGTTCAGGGTGACGCCCTGGATGGCATCCGTGACGGTATTGCTGGCTTTCGAGATCGAAATCCCGTCCACCGTGAATTCAGCGTTCTGAGCCGCCTGGACCTTGGTGAGTCCGGTGCCGGTGCCCGTGCTCGCGTTGTAGTTCAGTTCGCTCAGCCCGGTGAGCGAGAAGGCATTCGAGGTTCCGGTTTCCTTGCCCGTGATGACCAGGCGATAGGGGGCGCTCGCATCGCCGTCATTGACCAGCGTGGCAGTGACCGACGCGCCGGATTTGTTGATTGCGTCGCGCAGGCCTTCGAGCGTGTTGTTGGTCGAATCGACGGTGATGTTGGTCGTGGTACCGCCAACTGCCAGCGAGAGGGTCTTGCTGCCGCCGCTCACGTCAACCACGGTCGAGCTCGCCGAGGCGTAGCCCGCTGACTTGATCTTCTGGACTTCCGCGAGTTTCGAGACTTCCAGCGAATAGCTGCCGGCAACGGCCGAGGTGCCGGCCGAGACCGTAGCGACCGTGCTGGTTCCGATGGACGCCTTGAAGGTCGTGAATTCGGATCGGGTATCCATCGCCTGCGCAGCGTTTTGCAGGCTGGAGAGCGCGCTCTTGATCTGTCCCCAGGACGAGAGCTTGGTGGTTTCCTTCGATTCGCGTGTCTTGATCTGGGTGATCGGCGCCTGTTCGGCCGTCATCAGCTTGGTGACGAGACCTTCAATGTCCAGCCCCGATCCCAGACCTGCCGATGTGATGCTTGCCATGATTCAACCTCGCTCGCGGTTCCCCGTCTGCGGAAACCGCTTCTCAGGCCTTCTGCTTGAGCAGCAGGCCGGAAAACATGTCCAGAGCCTTCGAGATCGCCAGAAGTTCCTCGCTCGGAATCTGCCGGATGACCTCGTTGGTGCCTGAGTCCACCACCTTCACCACGGTGCGGCCGGTGTCCTCGTCGAGCGAGAATTGCAGGTTCTGTGCCACCGCAGGCAAAGCGCCCTTGACCTGGGCCATGGCCTGGTCGATCTGCTCCTTGCTGGGCAGCCCGCTGGGCTGCAGGGTGCTCTCTGCAGGGCTTTCCGTCGCGCTGGCCTGGCTGGTCGCCGGCAGGGGCTTTGCCGGCGCAACCCGGCCAGTCTGGCCGGTGGCGGCAGTTGTTGCCGGATAGGCGGCAGGAATCAAGCCGGATATGGAAGTAATTGCCATGATCGTCTCTCCTGTTTTTCAGGAATATTCCGGTGTGCGGCCCGGACCGTTCATTTCGGAACGACGGAGCTGATTCCGGATTGCGTGCGTTTCTCTGTTCTTCCTGCAGGGAGGGCGGTCCGGCACACCTTCTGCCCTCTCCGAGTCGCCCTGCATGAGTCCTTAACGGTGAGGCAGGGCAGGTCCACAGGGTTAGCAGAGCTGCAAGGCCGCCTCCCTCTGCACCGCGGCGACGGACGGCAGGTCGCCGCTTTCAGGGCCTCCGTAGAAAAGAAAAAAGGGAACGTGTCGGACACGTTCCCTTTTCCCTGTTCCGGCCTGGAAGGCCGGCATCGGCCGCCGAGAGCGGTCAGCCTTGCTGCGTGCTGGGGGCCGGAGCCTGAGGTGCCTTGTGCGGCGGATGCGGATGCCAGCCCACAACAGCCATCATCACCGCAAAGCCGATCACATAGGCGAGGGCCACATGCCAGCCATGGCGCAGCCACTGGGCAGCGGATTTTGCCTGCGGGAACATGCTGGCCAGCGCAACGCCAGCGGATGAGCCGAACCACAGCATCGAGCCGCCAAAGCCCACGCAATAGGCCAGCACACCCCAGTCGAAGCCGCCTTGCCTGAGTGCCAGTGCCGTGAGCGGGATATTGTCGAACACTGCCGAGACGAAGCCCAGACCCAGGGCCGTCGCCCAGGAAGCAGGCGGGAGCGCTTCGACCGGCATCATCGAGGCGATGGTGACCAGCGAGAGCAGGAAGATCGAGCCCTTGAAGGTTTCCGGCAGCACTTCCCAATCGTGACGGCGAACCGGAATGCTGAGGAGGATGGCGACCCACACGGCGACGCCGAGGAAGGGGAAGCGATCCGAGATGTCTTCGAAATGGGTGTTGACGGTGATGTTGGTGATCATCGCCAGCGCCAGGATCAGGCCCACGATGCCGACCCGCGCCCAGTCGATCCGGGTGCCGGCGTGGGCGTTGCGGATGATGGGGGAAAACGCCTGCTGCTGCCGGGCCGCGATCACGCCGAAAATCGCCAGGGCGACTGCTGCGGCAATGAAGGCGTGGGATACATTCAGCGGGCTGACGCCATCAATCCACATCATGGTGGTGGTGGTGTCACCCACGACCGAGAAGGAACCACCGGCGTTGGACGCCGCCACGATGGCGGCCAGGTAGCCCACGTGCACCTTGCCGCGGAACAGCTGATGGGCCATGGCGCCGCCGATCAGTGCAGCGGCGATGTTGTCGAGGAAGCTGGAGATGACGAACACCATCGCCAGCATCGCGAAGCCGCCTTTCCAGTCGTCCGGCAGGTATTTCGGCAGCACGACGGGGATGTGGCTCTTCTCGAAATGCCGGGCCAGGATGGCAAACCCCATCAGCAGACAGAGCAGGTTCGCCAGGGTGACCCATTCATGCCCGAGGTGGGAGACGAAGCCTGCGACGCCGGGGCCGGTCTTGAATCCGGTAACCAGCACCTTGTAGAGCGTGACCGCTACCAGACCGGTGAGCGCCACCTGCAGGGTCTTGCCGTGAAAAAGCGCGACGCCGAGCAGGGTCAGCGCAAACAGGATGAATTCAATCGGAATCCCGGCAACACCGGGGGCGTCGGCCGCCATGGCCAGCGTAGGCAGCAAGAGGAAGGGAATCGTGAGAAGGGTGCGCATGGCAATTGAGAGAGGCATGGTCCAGAAAATATGCGGGAAGGGTATCAGGATTCAGCAAAAACGATACCCGTGCAGTCTGAAGGCGCTCGGGCCCTGCCACAGCAAAGGGGGCGGCCGGATGAGCACGCACGCAAGTCTGTCCGGATCGTGACAAAGCTGTCTGCTGGGGATTGTTGCGATGTCGGAAATGTCGCGATTCCGGCAGTGGTGCCGGAGCAGGCGGGAGGAGGCCGGCCGGTCGGTCGGGCGCTCAGCGCGGGGTGCTGGAGGCGGGGAGCACGGGGGCAGGTCCGACTGCCGGGGCAGGATGCCAGCCCAGCACGGCCATGACCACCGCAAACCCCGCCAGGTACGCGAGCGGCACATGCCATCCCTGCCGCAGCCAGGTACCGGCCGAGCGCGCTTCCGGATACATGTTTGACAGCGCCACGCCGGCCGATGATCCGAACCACAGCATCGATCCGCCAAAGCCCACGCAGTAGGCCAGCAAGCCCCAGTCGAAACCACCTTGCCGGAGTGCCAGTGCCGTCAGTGGAATGTTGTCGAACAGGGATGAGACAAAGCCCAGTCCGAGCGCGGTGCTCCATGAAGCGGTCGGCAGGGCTTCTACCGGCATCATCGACGCGCACAGCACCAGGGCGAGCAGGAAGAGGGCGCCCTTGAAAGCCTGGGGCAGCAGCGCCCAGTCGTGCCGACGGACCCCGGCAGTGAGCAGCAGGGCGCTCCAGACCGCAGCGGCAAGGAAGGGGAAGCGTTCCGAAATCTCCGGAAAGCGCGTGTTAACGACGATGTTGGTGGCGACTGCCATGAGCAGCATGAGCCCGACGATGCCGACGCGCGCCCAGTCGATCCGGATGTCCGGGCGCGTGCTGCGGAGGATGGGCGAATAGGCGTGCTGCTGGCGGGCGCCGAACCAGGCCACGATCAGCAGCGCCGTGAAAGACGGCAGATAGGCGTGGACGACGTCAAAGGGCGAGATGCCGGAAATCCACATCATGGTGGTCGTGGTGTCGCCCACCACACTGCCCGCGCCGCCTGCGTTGGAGGCCGCGACGATGGCAGCCAGGTAGCCTACATGCACCCGTGCCCGGAAAAGCTGGTGAGCCATGGCGCCACCGATCAGTGCCGCAGCGATGTTGTCGAGGAATCCCGACAGCACATAGACCATGATCAGCAGCATGAAGCCGCCCTTCCAGTCGTCCGGCAGATAACGTGGCAGTACCAGGGGGATGTGGCTCTTCTCGAAATGCCGTGCCAGGAGAGCGAAACCCATCAGCAGTCCGAGCAGGTTGACCAGCGTGACCCATTCATGGCCGAGGTGCAGCGCAAGCCCGGCGAGTCCAGCGCCGGTCTTGAATCCTGTCAGGCAGAGCTTGTAGTGCGTGACGCAGCCCAGTCCGGCCAGTGCCACGCCGAGGGTGTGGCGATGGAACAGTGCAACGCCGAGCAGCGTTGCGCCAAACAGGATGAATTCGACCGGCACGCCGGTGGCGGGAGTGCCTGCCGCCAGTGCAGCGGGTGAGGCGAGGCTGAGCAGGAGCAGGAAGAAGGTGCGGGGCATGGCGACATTCCGAGTTGGCGCGGCTCGCTCGGGCGAGCCGATTCTGCCCCGATCATGCGGCCGGCACTGTGTCACACCGTGACACCGGGCGGCCGCAGGCGTGCGCGATCAAACGGTCCGGATGCCGAGCCGTGCGAAAAGCGCGCTGTCCCGATCTGCGTCGGGGTTGTCAGTCGTCAGCAGGCGATCACCCGAGAAGATCGAATTGGCGCCGGCCAGATAGCACAGGGCCTGGACTTCGTCGCTCATCTGCTGGCGGCCGGCCGAGAGCCTGACGTGGCTGGTCGGCATGGTGATGCGCGCCACGGCGATGGTGCGCACGAACTCGAGCGGGTCGAGTGTCGGCACGGACTCCAGCGGCGTGCCCTTGATCGGCACCAGGCCGTTGATCGGCACGGATTCCGGCGCGGGGTTCAGATTGGCGAGCTGGGCGATCAGTACGGCGCGCGCGCGGCGGTTTTCCCCCAGACCCACGATGCCGCCTGCGCAGACCTTGATGCCCTGGCCGCGTACCTTGTCGATGGTTTCCAGGCGGTCGTCGATCGTGTGGGTGGTGACGATCTCGCCATAGAACTCGCGTGCGGTGTCGAGATTGTGGTTGTAGTAGTCCAGACCGGCTTCCTTCAGGCGCTCGGCCTGGCCGTCCTTGAGCATGCCCAGCGTCACGCAGGTCTCAAGGCCCAGCTTCTTCACCTCGCGCACCATCTCAAGCACCGGCTCAAGATCCTTTTCCTTCGGGCTGCGCCAGGCGGCGCCCATGCAGAAGCGCGAGGCGCCCTTGTCCTTGGCTTGCTGCGCCATGTTCAGGACTTCGTCGAGACTCATCAGCGGCTCGGCTTCGAGCCCGGTGTTGTAGCGCTTCGATTGCGAGCAGTAGCTGCAGTCTTCCGAGCAGCCGCCGGTCTTGATGGACAGAAGGGTCGAGCGCTGAACCTCGTTCGGATCGAAGTGCTTACGATGCACCTCCTGCGCCCGGAAGATCAGGTCAGCAAACGGAAGTTCGAAGAGTGCAGCCACCGCATCGGTGCTCCATTCTCCAACCGGCTCGGCGGCAGGGCGGTGAAAGGCGATTTTGTGTTCGGCGGTGGAACAGGAATTCATGGAACGACCCTTCGTGAAAACAGCCGGCAATCATCCGGGAAAGCCCGAAAGCTTGTCAAACCGCTTCTTCCATGCGTCTGCGTACGTTTGCCGGCGTGCGCTCGACGCGCTCTGGGTGCCCTCCTGCTTTCTGTGTGGCGCCCGTTGCCGGGCTACGCTGTGCGTCGCCTGTGCGTCCGGTTTGCCCCGGGCCGGGGCCTGTCTGTGTCCCTGCTGTGCCCTGCCTGTGCCGGTGGCCGGTCTGCCTTGCGGCCCTTGCCAGCGCAAGCCCCGTGCGTTCGACGCGACCCGTGCGGTGTGGCAGTACGCGCATCCGGTGCGCGAGATGATTCTGGCCTTCAAGCATGGCCAGGGCTTCGGTCTCGCGGGTTTTTTCGTCGAGGCGCTGATCGAGGAAGCGCGACGGATTGAGGCAGACTGCATCCTGCCTGTGCCGCTGCACGCCTTGCGGATACGGGAGCGGGGATTCAATCCCGCCTGCGAGCTTTCGCGGCCGCTCGCCCGCATCCTCGGCCTCGAGCACCTGCCGCAGGCGCTGGTGCGCGAGCGGCACACCCCGCGACTGGCGGGGCTGCGCGGCCGCGAGCGCTTGCAGACGGTGCGCGGCGCCTTTCGCTGCGAGGCGGATTTCCAGGGACGCAGCGTGATGCTTGTCGATGACGTGATGACCAGCGGCGCCACGCTGGACGAAGTTGCCCGCTGTTTGCGGCAGCGCGGCGCAAGCCGTGTCAGCAATCTGGTGCTGGCACGTACGCTGAAGCATTCGGGGCCGGACTGATACTGCGGGTCACGAAGGGCGGCGGGTACGCGATAATGCTGCCATGATCGATATCGTCCTTTTCGAGCCGGAGATTCCGCCCAACACGGGCAACGCGATCCGGCTCTGCGCCAATACCGGTGCGCGCCTTCATCTGGTCGAGCCGCTGGGTTTCGACCTTTCCGACAAGCAGCTCAAGCGCGCCGGCATGGATTACAGCGAGTTGTCTGTCGTCACCCGCTATCCGGACTGGGCGGCGCTGCGCGAAAAACTCGCTGGACGCAGGTTTTTCGCGATGACAACCAAGGCCGCCGTCAGCTTTCATTCGGTGGCTCTCCAGCCCGACGATGTTTTCGTGTTCGGCCCCGAGTCGCGCGGCCTGCCGGCCGGGCTGCTGGCAGAGTTTCCGGATGGGCACCGCTTGCGCCTGCCAATGCAGCCGGGCGTGCGCAGTCTGAATCTCTCCAACAGCGTGGCGGTGGTGGCCTATGAGGCCTGGCGCCAGTCCGGTTTTCCGGGGAGTGTGTGACACCTGCGCGGATGCGTCGTGCATGATTGCAATCGGCAAGGCCTTGTCCGATTGATTTATGTCATCGTGTGTCGGGTTCTGCCGGCAGAGCCGGCTTGGGCGCGATGAACTTGTTTAGAATCTCACGCGGTCGGCGACCCCCCGTCGAACCCGGTAATCCTGCAGGAACTACACATGGAAAAGAAATGTCGGATCGCCCTTTTCGGCGAGTGCATGATCGAGCTGCGCGGCGAGATGTTTGGCACCATGCAGCAGACCTTCGGTGGTGACACGCTCAATACAGCCGTTTATCTGGCCCGCCTTGGCGCGGACAGCGGCATCCAGGTTTCCTATGCCACCCAGCTGGGCACGGATGCCTTCAGCGACATGATGGTCAAGGCCTGGACCAAGGAAGGCATCGACACCCGCATGGTGCGCCGTGTCGAAGGCAAGATGCCGGGGCTCTACACCATTCAGGTCGACGACAGCGGGGAGCGTACGTTCTACTACTGGCGTGACATGTCTGCCGCGAAGGATTTCTTCGTCGGCCAGGAGCACAACAGCCTGCTCGAACAGAACATCGACAACCTTGATGTGCTCTATTACAGCGGCATCTCGCTGGCCGTGCTGCCCGATTCGGGCCGCGAGACCCTGTTCGAATTGGGTGACCGTCTGCGCAAGCGCGGCGGCAAGGTGTTCTTTGACAACAACTACCGCCCGCGCGTGTGGCGCGGGGATCCGCGTACCAAGGAATGGTACGACCGCGCCTTCGCCAGCAGCGATCTGACGCTCATCACGCTGGAAGACAACGCCGCGCTCTACGGTCTGGATGAGGAGTCCGCCCTGGCGCACGCCTATTCCCTGCCGTGTGATGAAGTCGTGGTCAAGCGTGGCGCGGATCCGACGCTGATCCGCATTCGGGGTCAGGAGCCGATCATGGTGCCGACCTTCCGTGTCGACAAGGTGGTGGATACCACCGGGGCGGGGGATTCCTTCGCCGGTGGCTACCTGGCCGCCCGCCTGGCCGGACAGCCGCCGGAGGTGGCGGGGCGTTATGGCAACAAGCTTGCCTCGATCGTGGTCCAGTACCCTGGCGCGATCATTCCGCAGGCAGCGATGCCGGTATTCTTCTTCGGTTGATCATCCCCGGGGCCGCTTTGTCGGCCCCGTTGTTTTCAGGCGCCTCCAGCCTGCATCTTCGGGCTTTCTGCCCGGCCTCAGCATTTTTCAGGCGGAAAATTCCCGATTCTTTCCGGCAGCACTACGGGTTTTTCCTGCTTGAGTTGTAAGACAACTTCGTCTAGTATTTCGTAAAAATCTTCAATTTGTCAGGCGAATTGACCCTGCAGCATGGCCGATCGCGTGGCATCCAACCACCAGGTCCGGGCAAGGAAAGGCCGCCTCAGGCGGGCTTTGCATCTTCCGGGCGAACAGGAGTTCGTTCATGGCCGTTCTCAATCGCACGACACTCGCCACCACCAAGGTGCGCGCCGATTTCAAGCTCGAACCCGCTGCCGACAAGGCTCCGGTTCGCATTCTGCAGATCGGGGACGGCAACTTCCTGCGCGGTTTTGCAGACTGGCTCATCGACATTGCCAACGGTGAAGGCCACTTCAATGGTCGTGTCACCATCGCCCAGCCGCTGGCCCGCGGCATTGCCGACCTCATCAATGCCCAGGACGGCCTCTTCACCGTGCTGCTGCGGGGCGTGCAGGGTGGCAAGGCAGTGGATTCGCGCCGTATCGTGAGCTGCGTTGATCGCTGCCTGAATCCCTACGCACAGTGGGATGAGATGGTGGCGCTGGCTGAAGATCCGACCCTGCGCTTCGTGATCTCCAATACCACCGAAGCCGGCATTGCCTATGTGGCCGAGGCACAGTCGGCAAGTTGTCCTGACAACTTCCCGGCCAAGGTCGCCTCGCTGCTGTGGGCCCGTTTCCAGAAGCTGGGTGCTACGGCTGCCAGCGGTCTGGTCTTCCTGCCCTGCGAGCTGATCGAAGCCAATGGCACGAAGCTGCGCGCAACCGTGCTGCAGCACGCTCAAGCCTGGGGGCTGCCGGCCGCCTTCGTGGAGTGGGTCAATGCCCACAACCATTTCTGCAACACGCTGGTGGACCGTATCGTTCCGGGCTACCCGGCGGCTGAAGCCGAGAACCTCTGCAACGAACTGGGCTACACCGACAAGCTGCTGGTTGCGGCCGAGCCCTTCCTGCTGTGGGTGATCGAAGGTCCTGCTCATCTCGCAAACGAGATTCCGCTGCATCGCGCCGGGCTGGACGTGGTCTGGACCGACGATCTGCAACCCTACCGCACCCGCAAGGTCCGCATCCTCAACGGCGCGCATACTGCCTCGTCGCTGGCTTCCTATTGCGCCGGGCTGGACACCGTGCAGCAGATGACCGAAGACCCGGTGGTGTCGAAGTATCTGCACAAGGTGATGTTCGACGAGATCGTGCCCTTCGTGCCGCTGCCCGACGCTGAACGCCGTGCCTACGCTGACACGATCATGGAGCGCTTTGCCAACCCGAGCATCCGCCATGAGCTGATTTCGATTGCGTTGAACTCGGTTTCGAAGTGGCAAGTGCGTGTGTTGCCGACGGTGAAGGATTTCGTGGCCAAGCATGGCAAGGCGCCTGCAGGTCTGGCCTTCTCGCTGGCTGCGCTGCTGAACTTCTACCACGGCCAGTTCGACACCAAGGGTGAATTCACCGGTCAGCGCGACGCCGGCGCCTATCCGATCCGTGACAACGCCGAGGTGCTGGCCGCTCTGGGCGAAGCCTGGCGCGGCTGGCAGGCAGGCGAGGACCTGTCCGCTCGCGTTCGCTCCATGCTGGGTGACGCCCGTCTGTGGGGCGAGGATCTCAATTCGGTTGCCGGTCTGAGCGAACAGGTGCTCGCCGCGCTGACTGCGATCAAGGCTCGCGGCGTGAAGGCTGCAATGGCCGAACTGGTCTGAGGAGAACATCATGGATGCTTCCATTGCGATTCGCCTGCATGCCAATGACGACGTGGTGATTGCCACGCGTCAGCTGATGCCGGGCAACACGATTCCGGGCGAAACCTGTACGGTGCGCGACCTTGTTCCGCCGGGACACAAGGTCGCTGCGCACGACATCAAGGCGGGTGAAGCCGTCCGCCGTTACAACCAGATCATTGGCTTTGCCAAGGTCGATATCGCCGCAGGTCAGCACGTCCACGTGCAGAACCTTGCCGTAGGCGAGTTCGAGCGGAATTACGCGATCGGTACGGCGCGCTTCGATCCGCCCAAGCTGGAAACGCCTGCAAGCTTCATGGGTTACAAGCGCCCGAACGGCAAGGTCGGCACGCGCAACTACATCGGCGTGATTGCCTCGGTGAACTGCTCGGCAACGGTGGTTCGCGCCATCGCGAATCATTTTTCGCGCAATGTGCTGGTGAACTTTCCGAACATCGACGGCGTGGTGCCGATGCCGCATCCGCTCGGTTGCGGCATGAACAGCGCGGGCGAGGGCATGCTGGCACTCAGGCGCACGATGCTGGGGTATGCGCAGCATCCGAACTTCGCCGGCATCCTGTTTGTGGGCCTGGGCTGCGAGATGAACCAGATCCAGCCGCTGGTGGAGCAGATCGGTGCTTACGAGCCGGGCATGCTCGAGAGCGTGAACATCCAGGAGCTCGGCGGCACCTCGAAAGCGATTGCCAAGGGGATTTCGCTGGTCGAGGCGATGCTGCCCAAGGCCAATGAGTACAAGCGCGAACCGGCCCCGATCAGCCACCTCACGGTGGGTCTGAACTGCGGCGGCTCGGACGGCTACTCCGGCATCACGGCCAACCCCGCACTGGGCGGCGCGG
Organism: Uliginosibacterium paludis; assembly: GCF_039631355.1. Lineage (NCBI taxonomy): Bacteria > Pseudomonadati > Pseudomonadota > Betaproteobacteria > Rhodocyclales > Zoogloeaceae > Uliginosibacterium > Uliginosibacterium paludis. Next base: position 80,485 of record NZ_JBDIVF010000003.1, read on the forward strand.
TCGACATGCTGGTCGCCAACGGTGCAACGGCGATCCTGTCTGAAACGCCCGAAATCTATGGTGCGGAACACCTGCTGACCTGTCGTGCCGCCACGCCGGCGATTGCCGAAAAGCTGATTGGCCGGATCGCCTGGTGGAAGGACTACACCAGTCGCAATGGCGGTGAGATGGACAACAACCCGTCGGTGGGCAACAAGGCAGGTGGCCTGACGACCATTCTTGAAAAGTCGCTGGGTGCCGTGGCCAAGGGTGGTACGACCACGCTGCAGGGTGTGTACGAATATGCCGAGCAGATCGATGCCAAGGGTTTCGTGTACATGGATACCCCGGGATATGACCCGGTCTCCGCGACCGGTCAGGCAGCAGGCGGCGCGCAGATCATCTGCTTCACCACCGGGCGTGGCTCTGCTTTCGGTTGTGCCGGTGTGCCGACGATCAAGCTCGCCACCAACAATGCACTGTGGAATCGCCAGCGCGAAGACATGGATGTGAATTGTGGCGACCTGCTCGATGGCGTGCCGATGCAAGAGATCAGCCAGCGTATTTTCGACGCCATCATCCGCTACGCCTCGGGCGAGAAGGCCCAGAGCGAGAAGATGGGCTATGGCAACGACGAGTTTCTGCCCTGGCAGATTGGCGCCGTGATGTAAGGCCTGAAGAATCCTCCCCCCGGCCAGTCCCTGGCCGTTTTGAAGCGCCGGAGTGCCCTGGAGGGCCTCCGGCCTTTTTTTGTCTGCTGCGTGCTCGACTCGTTCGATCAAGGGCGGGGCCGCGTGCTCTCCTATAAAATGCGCCCTTCGTCCGAAGTCAGCCCGCTCATGTCCAAGCTTCTTGAAAACCTCAATACCGAGCAGCACGCTGCCGTGACCCTGCCACCCCAGGCGGCCCTGATCCTGGCGGGTGCCGGCTCGGGCAAGACGCGGGTGCTGACTACCCGCATCGCCTGGTTGCTGCAGACGGGGCAGGCAAGTCCGGCAAGCATTCTGGGTGTGACCTTCACCAACAAGGCTGCCAAGGAAATGCTCACGCGCCTTGGCGCGATGCTGCCGATCAACACGCGTGGCATGTGGATCGGAACCTTCCACGGCCTGTGCAATCGCATGCTGCGCGCGCATTACCGGGAAGCCGCCTTGCCGCAGACCTTCCAGATTCTGGATACGGCAGACCAGCTGGCCGCGATCAAGCGTTTGCTCAAGGCGCTCAATGTGGATGACGAAAAATTCCCGCCACGTGAGCTGCAGCATTTCATCAATGCCAACAAGGAGGCCGGCTACCGGCCACAGCAGGTCGAGGCCTGGGATGAATACACCCGCAAACGCGTCGAGCTCTATCACGAGTACGACGCGCAATGCCAGAAGGAAGGCGTGGTCGATTTCCCCGAGTTGCTGCTGCGATCCTACGAACTGCTCTCACGCAACGAGCCGATCCGTCGCCACTACCAGCTGCGCTTCCGGCACATTCTGGTCGATGAGTTCCAGGATACGAACCGTCTGCAGTACCTGTGGCTGAAGATCCTGGCGGCGCATGGTGCCGAGCAGCCGGCTGCGATCTTCGCGGTGGGAGATGATGACCAGAGCATTTACGGCTTTCGCGGTGCGGAGGTCGGCAACATGCGCGATTTCGAACGCGAGTTCCATGTTGCGAGCGTGATCCGGCTCGAGCAGAACTACCGCTCGCACGGCAACATCCTTGACGCGGCCAACGCGATCATTGCGAACAACTCCAAGCGCCTGGGCAAGAATCTCTGGACCGATCAGGGCAGCGGCGAACCGATCCGCGTCTATGAAGCGCCAACCGACATCGATGAAGGGCGCTGGATCGTCGAGGAGATCCAGCAACTGGTGCGCGATGGCGCATCGCGTTCGGATGTGGCGCTGCTCTATCGCAGCAATGCGCAGTCGCGCGTGCTGGAGCAGCAACTGTTTTCCAGTGGTGTGCCCTACAAGGTCTACGGGGGGCTGCGCTTTTTCGAGCGGCAGGAAATCAAGCATGCGCTGGCCTATCTGCGGCTGCTCGCCAACCCGGACGACGACACGGCCTTTCTGCGGGTGGTCAATTTCCCGACCCGCGGCATCGGTGCGCGATCCCTTGAGCTGCTTCAGGATTCGGCCCGGACTTTCAATACCAGTCTGTATGCGACCGTTCCGCACCTCTCGGGCAAACCGGCCTCGGCCATTGGCGGCTTCGTACGCCTGATCGAGGAAATGCGGCATGCCACGGAAGAGTTGCCGCTGTACGAGATCGTCGACCACATCCTGGACACTTCAGGCTTGCGCGCTCATTACCGGGCCGAGCGGGAAGGGCAGGAGCGACTGGAGAACCTCGATGAACTTGTCAGTGCCGCGCGCTACTTCATGAACGAAGCCGATGCTCCGGTTGCCGAAGGCGAAGAGGCGCAGCATGGCGACCCGCTGTCGCGCTTTCTCGCGCACGCTTCGCTGGAGGCCGGTGACCATCAGGCCGAGGCCGGGCAGGACGCCGTGCAGCTGATGACGGTCCATGCGGCAAAAGGCCTGGAGTTTGACGCAGTCTTCATCACCGGCGTGGAGGACGGGCTGTTTCCGCATGAACAGAGCATGAACGACATTGCCAGTCTCGAAGAGGAGCGCCGGCTGATGTATGTCGCCGTCACGCGGGCACGCAAACGCCTCTACCTGACGCTTGCCCAAAGCCGCATGCTGCACGGTCAGACGCGCTATGCGATCAAGAGCCGCTTCTTCGAGGAAATTCCCGAAGGCTTGCTGAAGTGGCTCACGCCACGGGTGCAGGCCGGCTTTGGCGCGTCCGCCTCTTACGGGCAACGCTCAGGGGGCAGCAGCAGCTACGGCGGCTGGAACAAATCGCCTGTTTCACCCAAACCGCGTGAAGCCATGCCGCAGCAGCCCAGTCGGGATCTTGGCGGACTGCGTATCGGCCAGCTTGTCCGGCATGCGAAGTTCGGTGACGGTGTCATTCTGGCTGCAGAAGGCAGCGGTGCTGACGCCAAGGTCCAGATCAACTTCGGTTCTGCCGGCGTGAAGTGGTTATTGCTGAGCCTTGCCAAGCTCGAAGCAATCGGCTGAAAGCAGGCGGTTCGGCATGAATGAGAAGGGCTGCCCGCATGACAGGGGCCGCCCCTTTTCAATGAGCAGCCAGAGCCTCGGAGCTCAGTCCATCGTTTCGTAGAGTGGCAGCGTGAGGAACTCCGGATAGGCTTCCGAGAGCGACATTTCCGCGAAGATGCCAGCCGCCTTTTCGTAGCTCGCCACATCTTCCCCCTGGGCAGAGACGCTGGCCTTGATCTTGGCGAGTTCTTCCGGAATCAGTCCACGGACCAGCGCGGCGTCCACCTTGCGACCGTCATCCAGTACCCCCTTGGGTGAGCGAACCCACTGCCAGACCTGCGAGCGGCTGATTTCGGCCGTCGCTGCGTCTTCCATCAGGTTGTGGATCGGCACACAACCGTTGCCAGCCAGCCAGGCGCCCAGATAGTGAATGCCGACGTTGATGTTGTTGCGCAGGCCTGCCTCGGTGATCGGAGCTTCCGGCTGGAAGTTCAGGAGATCCGAAGCCGTGAAACTCACGTCATCGCGTTGTTTGTTCCATTGATTCGGCGCGTCTCCGAGCACCTTCACGAACTCTTCATGCGCGATCGGAACGAGCCCCGGATGCGCTACCCAGCCGCCATCGAAACCGTCGGCAGCGTCCCGCGCCTTGTCGGCCCTCACGCCGGCAAGTGCCTTCTCGTTCGCTTCCGGATCATTCTTGATCGGGATGAGTGCCGCCATACCGCCGATGGCGGGGGCGCCGCGTCTGTGGCAGGTTTTGACCAGCGTCAGCGCATAGGCGCGCATGAATGGCACCGTCATCGTGATGGCTGAGCGGTTGGCCAGGCAGAAATTCCTGTTGGTCTTGAACTTCTTGATGCAGGAAAAGATGTAATCCCAACGCCCGGCGTTGAGGCCCGCGCTGTGCTCGCGCAGTTCATACAGAATCTCGTCCATCTCGAACGCAGCGAGAATGGTTTCGATCAGCACGGTGGCCTTGATGGTGCCTCGCGGAATGCCGAGCTCATCCTGCGCCATGCAGAAGATGTCATTCCAGAGGCGGGCCTCCAGATGACTCTCCATCTTGGGCAGGTAGAAGAAAGGCCCGGCGCCGCGCGCGATCTGCTCCTTCGCGTTATGGAAGAAGACCAGAGCGAAGTCGAAAATGCCGCCGGATACGCGCTCTCCGTCGATGAGGACGTGCTTCTCATCCAGATGCCAACCGCGAGGCCGGATCTGCAGCGTGGCAACCTTGTCCTTGAGCCGGTATTCCTTGCCGGCTTCGTTCGTGTAGCTGATCTCGCCCCGGATCGCGTCCCGCAGGTTGATCTGCCCCTGGATCTGGTTGAACCAGTTCGGCGAATTCGAGTCCTCGAAGTCCGTCATGTAGGAGTCGGCCCCCGAGTTCAGCGCATTGATGATCATCTTTCGCTCGACCGGCCCCGTGATCTCCGTCCGCCGGCAGGCGAGGGCAGAGGGAAGCGGCCCAATGCGCCAGTCTCCTTCGCGCACCGCGCGTGTTTCCGGCAGAAAGTCCGGCATCTCGCCGGCGTCGATACGGGCCTGTCGCTGTACACGAGCCGCCAGCAGTGTTTTTCGGCGAGGCTCAAAAGCCCGATGGAGGCGGGCGACAAAACCGAGAGCCTCGGGCGTCAGGACGTTTTCGAAGCCAGGGTGAAGTGGCGCTTGGATGATGATGCCGGTCGGCGCGGTCTGTGACATGCGGAGTCTCCGTTGCAGGCAAAATGGTGCGCTGCAGTGTAGGGGCTCGGCATAAGGTCACACAAGGGAGGATTTGCCTGATGTATAGCCAAAAGAGCCGCCCAAAGGCGGCTCTATCCATGCAAGGGGCGATCAGCGTTGCCAGCAGTTGGCAATTTCCGTCGCCCCGCTTACTCCTGTAGCACCCTGTTGTCCGAGATTGTTGAGTGTCAGGGTACCGCAACTGTCATTTGCCTGTGCCCCTTGTGGCACTGCCTGCACCGTGAAGCTTGACGAGGTTGGAGAGCCGGCTGCAAAGGAAATCAGATACTTGGCAGTCCCTTGTTTTGGGGACTGCGAGAACGGAACGGTCATAGTGGCTCCCGCTGCGTTTTTGTCGTAGCGGTTGGCTTCCGTGTAGTTGCGCTCCATGGCTTGCGAAATTTCCAATAGAACGGTTTTGGCGTCGCCACGCCCGGCACGCAACACATATTCCCTGTAATTTGGAACAGCTATTGCGGCGAGGATTGCGACGATAGCAACGACAATCATCAACTCGATGAGCGTGAAACCTGAGGAACGAAAAGCTCTCACTTAATCTGCCTCCAAGAGGACATTAAACGGCGGCTCTTAATCGCGATAGGCTCCACATCGCCATCGCTGGGCTTAAGAATTACCTTACCACCGCCGCTTTGGCTGGCAATTGCAGGGGCTCCGCCGAAACCAAATCTCACGCCGTCAGGCGATCCGTCTGCACTATTGAAAGTGCCACTGGCATTCATGTCAAAGAACGGAGTGTCTTGGCCTTGGCCGGTCAGATACCCAACCGCTATAAGCCAGCTTGAGCCGCCGGCGGCACATTCATCTGCGGATGGAACGTAAGTGGTGAAAATTGCGTTGGAACCCGAAACGGAAGGAGTTGAGATAACTCTCTCCCCTTCGGCTACTGCCGAACCCGAAGTCATATTTACAAGATCCAAATACCAGCCTGACTTGGATGAGTAATCCACTGTGTTCCGCGAAACCTCCCTGATTTCCTTGGTGTAGGTCGATTTGCCATCATCAGACGTATAAGTTTCTGTTTTTTGGACAGTGAAAGTTTGTTGGGTCAGATTGCTTCGAGTCAAAGCCGTGGGCGATGCCGCAAGCTTGTCCAGAATGCCGTAGAGACTTTGAATGCTCTTGTCGGTCGGGTCTGTCGTTTCGTAATGCTTTCCTGTGCCGAAGAAAACCATCAGTCCGTTTTGGGCTCCTACCTCAACTTGAGGTGCTGACATGATGGGTTGAGCCGTGTTTGCTGCGTTCGTTGCCGTGAAAATCTTGTTGGCTGTCCATCCAGTCGGGCAGTTTCCTGTTGCTGCCGCCATGTTAAAACGCCACATTCTGCCCTTCAGATCTCCTGCGTAAATATACTGAGCTGTTCCAGAAGCTGACAGCACAACCGTTACGGATCCCAGTCCATTGGCTGTGGTTGTATCCGTCGAAATCGTGCAGTAGTCCTGGCCAGAGTCCCAGCCATTTGCGTCGTTTAGTGCAGCATCTAGATACACAATAAACAGTTTCGCTGTGCCGCTCGAAGAGTCAGGGCCATTGCCAGTAATAACTGCCCAGCGACCGTTCGCCATCTTTGCTATGACTGGTCTGTTGAGCGTGTAGCCAAGTTCTGAGTTCGTAAACTCCCATTTAATGGAAGTCGCTGAAAAAGAATCAGGGTTAGTGACGTCCAATGCGAAGATGGATTTTCCACCAGCTCCGGTAGAGCCGATCAGATAAGACTTCCACGCTGAATTGACATACGCATCAGCGTAATGCAAAGGACCATCAACGTAGTAAAGGTGACTCGTCGCATAATCTGTAGAAGCCAGATTTCTCAGGTTTCCGATCACACCGTCGGGAACAAAGGCAAACTTCTCTACGCCAGTTTCGGCATTCAGGGCGTGCAACATCCCGTCGTTTGCACCGACGTAAACCATTTGCGTGCCGGCACGCTTGTTTGCCAAGTAGGTCAGATAAGTGGTGCCTCCTCCTGCGGATGACGGAAGTCTGTCATAACCGAAATCAACACCGCCGCCGTAGGTGGGGTCGGAGTTGACTATATCTCCCATCAAACTAGTTCGGGCACGATATGCTGGTTCCCCGGTTCGATCACCCGAAAGGTAAGCTATCAGTCCTCTCTGGTTCGCTGCTGTTACGGTGGTTCCCAAGTGTGCTGCCTGACCCAGTCGCGTCAGTTGATTGTTTGATAAACCGTCATAAGAGAAGGAAATGCCTGTTGCCGCATAGACGGTGTCCGTGGCACCCTTTTCCATTTTCCACGAGTAAATTTTTCGATTGGCGTATTCAGGAATTTTTCCCGAAGCTTCCCATACTTGGTCTCCCAGCGTCCCATTTGCTGCTATTTTGAAAGCACGCAACTCTCCTGACCAGTTCTCTGCATTGAAGCTGGCTTGGTAGACTCTGGTCTCCGAATTTAGCCTCGTTGTATTCAGAGCAAGAAGGGTTGACGAACTAGAACGGCTGATTACGTCATTGAACGCCTTGTCCAGTTGCTCGTACAGCTTGGCTGGATTCGTAACAAGGTAATAGTTGTCCGGAGTGCCATCCCCGTCCGAGTCCCACTCATTGGTTGCGTCAAGCGAATTCGAATTGTTCAGGTCTTTGTATCCCCCCCATTTTGCCGCGTACCAAAGGGGATCGTGAGGAATGAATGATGCTGCGGTCGTTCCTGCAGTAAATGTACGGGAGCTCGTTAGAGCACTCAGTTTTCCGGCTGGATAGTTGAGAAAATAATCGATGGTGCCATTTCCGTCACCACCGTCTTGGTCTTTGACAACCAGGAATGTGCCGTCAGCTGTCGTTCCAGAGATGACGTAACCCATATGCTGTCGCATGCCACCATACGCGTAGTCTGAGCTGACGGATACAGTCACAGTGCCATCAGCATTTTTGCTGACCGTATATGTAGCAATCGCGTCCATGTCATGGTCCGCGCCCTGCTCGACGTCCTCAAAATTGATCCGGAACTTGTAGTATGGCCGACCGCCGTTCACGGAACTGTCCGCATTGCTGCTGTCCGTATTTTTGATGTCGTCGATATAGAAGTCTACTAATTGGTTTGTTGGCTGGAAGCTTGTTTTTGATTGGCTAATTCCCGAGCCAGCTACGGACTTGGCGAATGGAATTACGGTTATGAAATTTCCGTTTGATACGGGAATCCTCACGGTTGGCAGCGGCGACGCCATAGCCACTGCAAATGTCTGTACTTTCTGGTCGCCGGTGACCGTGTTTACGTCAGTCATCCTGGCCCACTTTGCCACAGCCGCTGAGTAGTAGGATCCTTGTTTTGTAGGCTCTTCAGGTGCCAGTCCTCTTATTGAGCCGAGGCCTGAAATTGACTTGGCGGTAGGTGCTCCGTCGGTAGAGTTTCCAGATTGACCAATAAAATAACTGCCAGATATGCCTTCGTCATTTCCAATCTGGTCAAGCACCTTCTTTGCATTGAAGGTACTGAATGAGTCGTTGTAGCTGCTGCTTTTGAAATTGCTGTCAACGCCAGGAAGTTCGTCAGAGTCATAAGACGGGTAGATGTCGCTGATGGCAAGTATGAAGGGCTTGGCGCAGGTTTTTGCTCCTCCCCCCGCTGGCGCTGCCGCATAAGGGTTTTTCCATGATGCTACCGGAAGCTTTAATGTGCTTTCCTCTCCAGAGTTCTGGGAAACGCTATAAACAGAGGTTACTGAGCCGCCTGCAAAGTATTTGACCGTCTCAAACATCATTTCGGCAAGTGGATTTCCCCACATTTGACAATTTCCGCTAGTCAGTGCCTGTGTTGTGATCCAGCCGCAGGAGTACTCGTAACTTCCTCCGAAGCCCGTAACCTTGAGACGGTTAAGCGTGTTGATGATGCTCTGGTCATTGTCTGCCTGAAGAAGGAATTGTCCTGTTCCGGCGTCTATTTCATCGGTGAACTTTCCTACGTTTTTTCTCAGGACTCCCCCGGAAAGATTCTTCTGGTAGCTACCTGACAGAAGACCGAAATGCATGCTTTCATTTTCGCCGTATTTTTGAAGCAGACCAGTTGGTTTGTAATATCCGGATGCGTATTTTGTGCAGACAGAGTCGAGTAAGCCGGAAACGCAAACTTGAACCCGTACAGCGTAATCGGTAAGCGTGCCAGTGCACGCACTCCCGCTATTGCTGTTTGCGATGCTTGCGCAATCGTTTCCAGCTACGGGGCGCTCTTTTGACAGCCACTCCCAGATTCTGTTTGTTGAATCTACTCGCACCCTAAGAAGAGGGTCCGCCGTATTTAATAGTGTTGTGTTTGCGAAGAGGTGTCTCTTTCCCGAAGCGGGGAGGGCGAGTGGTGTGTATTTTGTAATGTCGTACCCGTTGACGGCGATGCTGGTATATTCTTTTCCCCATGAGTGAGCATCTTGCGGAATAAACGCGCGTTGAAGTACCGTTTCTGTTTTAGTGTCTAGGTAACGGGCTCCGCCGTAAAGAACTCGACGCAGTGCATCCATGCGTGATGTCGTCAGATAATTCAGAAAGTCGCCACTCCATTGTTTGGAGCATTGTTTGCTGGTGGCGCTAGATTTCGGTTCGAATCGCTTATTGGTTGCGCTGTATTCGTAACAGATGTTGGAGTCGAAATACCCAAGGTAGTCGATTTTTGATGGCTTGTAGCCAATGTCAGGAACGCCATCTCCGGTTAGGTCGGAAGCGTCGTTATAAGCTTCGTAATACAATTTGTGATCGCGCTGCATCACCAGCATCATTAATGGCGGGGCACTGGTGCCAAGGAAAAGCGGTTTTTGAGATGGAGCAGATATGACTGGCGAAGACAGAAGGAGGGCCATCAAAAAGCCGAGTGGAGCCAGTGTTTTCTTTGTTGAGCTGGGGATCATGCTTCAGTCCTCGAGCAAAATAGTGCTTTGTAAGATAGCTTCTGAACGATCTGAATAGCCGTTTGCGCGAGCGGTGATGCGATAGGCTCGTTTTGCTCTTTCGCCAGCCTTCCAGATTCCAGTGTTTGCAGGAATATTTTCGACAAAATACTGGGGGGCGGATTCTGTTTTCTCGGGTTGCTGTGCTGTGACAGATTTTCCGGTCCAGTCAAATTGACCTGCCCAGAATTCACCTTCACTTACATTGGCCCCGTCACTATTAGTGAAGGATGAAATCTGTTGTCCGTACCCTTTTGTTGATCCATTATAATTTTTACTTGCCAAGTCATCTGTGCGCACTGCCTCGCGTATAGCTGCTTCGGCTGACTGAAAGGCGGCATTCGCGTCTCCTAAGTTGCCGGCCATGCGTTCTTGCATGGCTGCGTCTTTAAATGCCGTGACTCCCAAGAGCGTCAGGAGAAGAAGAATTACGAGCCCGACTATCAAAGCGGAGCCTTTCTGCTTTGATGTTTTTTGGGTTTTTATTAAATTCCCTTTGCGTCCCGGTTTCATTCTAGCCAGCCCTGTTTCTCAGTGCGATGGTTGTGGTCATTTCTTTTCTGAGCCGTTTGTCTGTTGCGGAGTTTGTTGCGTTGCTCTGTGCAACAGATGTGACCGAATCATCTTTAGACACAGCTGTAAGTGTGACTCTTACGCTGATAACGTTGCCCCATGCGTTGTTCGTCTCAACTTGGGATGCTGTTTGATATGCGTCGACGAAATAGTCGGAGTTTGTATCTACTCCGTATAGGATTTGCATGCCATCGATGCCCTCTACAACTTCTTGAGGTGTGGCGACATTTCCTCTCCGAACATACAGCGAAGGGATGCTGTTTGAGTTGTTGGAGATATAGTAGATTTTTGTGCTTACCGGCCGCACTTCTCCGGAGGAGAATAATTGGCCCAAATCGGCAGTGGTATTGCCAGGTGTTCCTGAACCCGAAACATGGGCAAGAACATCCCGGTCTCCGGATGTTGTCACCGCGGTTACTTGAAGTAACGTCGAATTGGCGCAGTTGGAGACGGCTACGATATCTCCTGCTTTGATATTGCTGTTGGTTGGGATCTCCAAAGCATCAGTGGCTGCCGCATGAGCTATTACCGGCCCCCCGCCATCATCAATGCTGCGGGTAATTAGCACATCTCGTCCTCCCAGTGCCGTGCTGGTTATCTCGGTTGGTAGTGCTATATTCCAACTGGTGCCGGTGCTTGCTTCATAGCCATAGATGGGGACTAGAAAATTCCAAAAAACGTCGGTGCTGTTTTGAAGAACAGTGGCTATTTTTCCGTCTTGCCCTGCGCAGCCAAAAAAAGCAGTACCTCTGATGTCTCTCGACATTACATCAAAAGCAATTCGAACATTTTCCTGTACTCTGGATAGGTTGTCGGCCGTTCGAAATGTTCTTTGCGATGAGAGGTAAATTGAGCTTAGTGCCAAGAGCAGAATTAGCCCAATGGTCATGGCCACCATCAGTTCAATCAGCGTGAGTCCAAACTGTTTCTTTTTTTTCATGATTGCATTGGTTACAGGCGGCTGTTTATTTTGAGATTCCTAGCTGACTGCGCACCTTTGCTGTCATCCCACGATACCGTTATGCTCACTTCGCCAGTGCTTGAGGTGACGCTGATCGCTCCGCTCCCTGATGGCAGCCTGCTTTCCAAATTGCTGAGCCAAGTCGATACATCTGTTTCGGCGATAGTCGTTCCTGTGGGAGGCGCGGCTGTAAGTGTCCGGTCATACCCCCCTTTAAGTGCAGCAGTTCTGTTAGAGCGCATCGCGTCAACGATGTCATATGCCAAGATGGAGGCCTGAGATCGATCAAATGCAGATTTGTTGCTGCTTAGTCCTGTTATTTGTAGCGCTGCAAAACCGAGAGCTCCAAGCGACATGACGACGATTGCCACGAGAACCTCCACCAAGCTGAATCCAATTTGCCGCTGTAGTCGTGGCTTAGTTGTTGCTAGCATGCAGAAATCCTTTGTGTTGTTGCTCTTCCTGTTGCATTGAAGCTTGTTATTCTTCCTTGTACCGATGAGCCCCCGCATATTGAGAAGGTGGCTCCCGCGGTTGTCGTACCTGCGCCATCAATTCCAAGTGCACCACCGGTCCGGCTGAAGGCCATTGCTCGGGCGTTCGCCGCAGAAGGGGTCAGGGTGATTCCCGCTTGCGGCCCTGGCCATACCCGCAACACGGTTTCCGAAACTCCTTTGCTTCCGTTGCCGTCAGTATCGATGTAAACGATCCACCCGCCTGCCCACGAGTCAGTCGCTGCACAGGTCGGTGAGGAGGCGCTGGTGTCCGTTGTGCTGCAAAGCACCACTTGGGCGCCACGCAAGATTGCTTCCGAACGAGCGTACATCGCGGCTGACACCAAGTCGTTCGTCACTGATGTGATGCGATTCTGTCTGATCAGACTGGACATCGAAGGCGCAGCGATGCCTGCCAATATGGCTGCGACAGCCAAAGTAACCATCAGTTCGACGAGGGTAAAACCGGAAATTTTTCTCATAGTGAAGTATTTTTGCTGTTTTTAATATTTTCAACCATTTTTTGATCGATGGGAGAGACTGTCTGATAGAAGGGAGAAGGGTGGTCGTATGCTGCTAGCTGGTTGCGAAGGTTTCGTCACTGTGCTACATTCCTGCCTCCCCGCTGCTGTAGCTCAGTTGGTAGAGCAACTGATTCGTAATCAGTAGGTCACCAGTTCGATTCCGGTCAGCAGCACCAGCTTCAGGAAAAGGCCGCCCCGCAATGGGCGGCCTTTTTTCTTGTCGCCTCATCCCGCGTAAGATGGCTTCTAACCCTCGATGAATGTTTCCGGTGTGGAGTCGAATCCGTTGAGTTGCGAAGCCTTGTCTTCCGATTGTTTCCATTGTGGCCTGCCTGTCCCTGAAGACGCGACGCTATTGGTTCGTGTGGAGGGAATCTCAAGACGGATGTGCTGCGCCGGTTGCCAGGCGGTGTGTGAGGCGATCGTGGCGAATGGCCTTGAGGACTACTACCGGCACCGCAAGTCGCTTCCCTCTCCCGAGATGGCTGTGCCGTCCGACCTGCTTGCTCTTGATGTCTTTGATCACGAGGAGTTCCAGAAGGGGTTTGTACGGCCGCTTGAGGGAGATGAACGGGAGGCGGATCTGATCCTTGAGGGGATTAGCTGTGCTGCGTGTGTATGGCTGAATGAACGTCATATTGCTCAGTTGCATGGAGTTTGCGGTATTGAGGTCAATTACGCGACCCGGCGTGCGCGCGTGCGATGGCGGGGTGAGCAGATCCGCCTGTCTGCAATTCTGAAGGCCGTCAGATCCATAGGTTACAGCGCTCACCCTTACGATCCGGCTACTTCTGAGTCCCTGGCTCGCGACGAGCGACGTACTGCACTTTGGCGGGTGTTTGTGGCGGGTTTCGGCATGATGCAAGTGATGATGTATGCCTACCCTGCGTATATAGCTCATGAGGGAGATATGAGTCCGGTGGCTGCTTCCCTCATGCGATGGGCAAGCATGGTGCTGACTTTTCCGGTTGTGCTTTATTCGGCTGCGCCTTTCTTTCGTAGGGCCTGGCGGGATCTGCGCGCGCGGTATCTCGGGATGGATGTTCCTGTGGCCCTCGGTGTCGGTGCGGCATTTCTGGCAAGCGTGACAGCGACGATAAGCGGTAAGGGGGAGGTCTACTTTGACTCTGTCACGATGTTCGTCTTCTTTCTTTTGTCAGCCCGTTATCTCGAGATGCTGGCCCGGCAACGTGCCACTCGCGGAGCGGAGACGCTTGCGCGCCTGATTCCGGCTTTTGCACGAAGGATTGGTGAAGGTGGAATTATTGAAGAGGGGGTTCCGGTCAGTGCTTTGAAAGAGGGGGATGTCCTGCTCGTCAGACCTGGTGAAGTGATCGTTGCCGATGGCCATGTCAGACGCGGTGGAAGCGAGGTTGATGAGTCGTGGCTGACTGGTGAAAGTCTTCCTGTTCCCAAGGCTGAGGGGAGTGAAGTATTGGGCGGGAGCGTCAATGGATCTGGCGTCCTCGAGTATTCGGCCGAACGTCTGGGGGATGCGACGCGGCTTGCCACGATCCGGCGACTCGTGGAGCGTGCACGTAGTGAGCGGCCGAGGATTGTTGTCGCTGCGGACAAGGTAGCGCTCTGGTTTACGGCGGCGCTGCTGTTGCTGGCTGCTATTACGGGATTGGTCTGGTGGCAGTTCGATCCCGATCGTGCTCTGTCGGTCTTTGTGGCAGTTCTGGTAGTCAGTTGTCCGTGTGCGCTGTCACTAGCCACGCCAATAGCCTTGACTGTCGCGGCGGACACTCTTGGACGGGCTGGCTTGCTGGTAACCCGCACACCGGCTATTGAAGCGCTGGCTGAAGTCACACATTTTGCGTTCGACAAGACGGGAACATTGACGCTCGGAAATCTCCAGTTAGAAGAGGTTCGTCTGGCTGAGGGCGTGACGCGTGAAAGCGCCCTGGTGCTGGCCGCGGCGCTGGAGCTCAATTCCGAGCACTTGATCGGCCGGGCTTTGCTGGAAGCTGTCGGTGATCCTCGTATTCAGCCTGCTGAGCAGGTCGAGGTCGTAGCAGGTTTCGGAATTTCTGGCGAGGTGAAGGGGAAGGCTTGCGCAATCGGTCGTCCCGAATATGTCGAGGGAGTCGTCGGACTGACCTTGCCTGCCACGCTTCGAGGGGAGACTCGGGCTACTTGGGTCTATCTGGGGGAGCCGGGGCGCTGGATCGCTGCATTCGGTCTGAGTGATGGTGTTCGTCCTTCGGCGCGTGCGGCGATTGGTGATTTGCGTGAGGCTGGGGCCTCGGTAAGTATTCTGAGCGGTGATTCACAGTTGGCCGTGGACGGCGTTGCTGGATTGCTGTCCGTGACGGATGCCAAGGGGGGCTTGTCTCCTGAGGGCAAGTATTCGGCGCTCAAGGAGATGCAAATCTCCGGTGCTGTGGTGGCCATGGTTGGTGATGGCATCAACGATGCGCCGGTGTTGGCGCAGGCGCAGGTTTCGATCGCCATGGCAGGAGGGACTGATATGGCTCGTCATCAGGCGGATGTGATTCTGCTGGGAGACGACTTGTCCAAACTGGTTCTGGGGGTCCGGGTCGCGAAACTGACGCGCCGTATTGTGCGTGAGAATCTCTTCTGGGCCTTCGGGTACAACATTCTTGCGATTCCCGCTGCAGCGACTGGCTTGGTAAGTGCCTGGATGGCTGGGCTGGGGATGGGGTTGAGCTCGCTGCTCGTTGTCTTGAATGCGATGAGGATTGCCCGTGGAGGCGTCAGGAAAACATGGAAGCCAGTCTCTACATCCTGATCCCGCTCTCCGTGCTGCTAGTGTTTGCCATCGCATGGCTGTTCTGGTGGTCGGTCAGGAGTGGGCAGTTTGATGACATGGAGGGGCCGGGTTTTCGTCTGCTGATGGACGACGATGCGCCCCCTTCACATCCAGCCGAGAGTCCGGTTGATACTCAAAGTACCAAGCTCGAGTGAGGGCTGGCGTGCATATGGATTGACTTCCATCAATGCGGGAAATCCTGAGCCGCTCATAATGCTTCACATGCCGGCGGGGGCGCCGGCAATAACAACCAGATTCAGTCCGCAATGGTTTGTTTCTGGTTGTTTGTAAGTCTCTCTGTTGGGGTTGGGGGTGCGCTAGTCGCACCCTTTTTTTATGTGTCGCGTTTTTGCCACCTCGGCGAAAAACCACGTTGCCTGTGCTAGGATTTGCGCCAGCGCAAAAGCTCGGTTTGACGGTTGTCAAATACGGGTTGAGAGGCAAGGTGAGCCTCCTGCAACGTGCTGACGCTCCGGCTTGAACAAACAACTGTGTTCAGGTTGTGCCAAGGTTTCGACAGGGCGTAACGCACGGCATAAGGCGCTGGGTAGATTCTCCAATACGAGGTGGCTTATGCAAACCCAAGCGACATACGACTATTCGGTCGTAAGGAAGTTCGCGTTCATGTCCGTTGTCTGGGGCATAGTCGGAATGCTGGTTGGCGTGATCATCGCAGCCCAACTGGTGTGGCCCGAACTCAACGTCAGTGAATACCTGCATTTCGGACGCCTGCGTCCTCTTCACACCAATGCGGTCATATTCGCTTTTGGCGGATGTGCGTTGTTTGCGACATCGTATTTTGTCGTGCAGCGAACCGGACATACCAATCTGTTTCTGCCCAAACTCGCAGAGTTTACGTTCTGGGGTTGGCAGCTAATTATCGTATTGGCCGCCATCACGTTGCCCCTGGGTATTACATCCGGCAAGGAATATGCGGAGCTTGAGTGGCCGATCGACATTCTGATCGCGGTTGTCTGGGTCGCTTACGCCGTCGTCTTCTTCGGGACAATAGTGAAGCGCAAGACGCCGCACATTTATGTCGCGAACTGGTTCTACGGTGCGTTCATTCTCGCGGTGGCTCTGCTGCACATCGTGAACTCGGCCGAGATCCCGGTCAGTCTGGTGAAGTCCTATTCGGCCTATGCCGGGGTTCAGGACGCGATGATCCAGTGGTGGTACGGCCACAATGCGGTCGGTTTTTTCCTGACGGCGGGCTTTCTCGGCATGATGTACTACTTCGTGCCGAAGCAGGCCGGGCGCCCGGTTTATTCCTATCGCCTTTCCGTTGTGCACTTCTGGGCCCTGATCTTTACCTACATGTGGGCGGGACCGCACCATCTTCACTATACAGCGCTGCCTGACTGGACTCAGTCGTTGGGTATGGTGTTTTCGCTGATCCTCTTGGCGCCATCCTGGGGCGGAATGATCAACGGGATCATGACGCTGTCTGGAGCCTGGGAAAAGCTTCGTGATGATCCGATCCTCAAGTTCCTGATTACTTCGCTGTCTTTTTACGGCATGTCGACCTTTGAGGGGCCGATGATGTCAATCAAAACCGTTAATGCCCTGTCGCACTACACCGACTGGACGATCGGCCATGTCCATTCCGGCGCTCTGGGATGGGTCGGAATGATCACCATCGGCTCGATCTATTACCTGCTTCCCCGGTTGTACGGTCAGACCGAAATGTATTCCAAGAGGCTGATCACTTGGCACTTCTGGGTCGCGACCATCGGCATCGTGCTGTATATCGCGTCGCTGTGGATTGCTGGCGTGATGCAAGGTCTGATGTGGCGGGACACGAACGTGGATGGAACGCTCAAGTGGGCTTTCGTCGAGAGCGTAAAGGCGAGCTATCCCTACTGGGTGATTCGCCTTGCCGGTGGTGCGCTTTATCTCGGCGGCATGTTCCTGATGCTCTATAACGTCGTGCGCACCATTGCGGTTGGTCGCCCGGTGGATGCGCCGATCGTGGCTCCTGCAGCTGCACACTGATGGAGAACGAGAATGAAACTGAATAACGAGATTGTCGAAAAAAGTGTTCCGTGGCTCGTAGTGCTGACCCTGCTCGTGATCAGCGTTGGGGGGCTGGTGGAAATCGTTCCCCTGTTTTTTCAGCACTCCACGACTGAGCCGGTCGAGGGGGTTAAGCCCTATGATCCTCTGCGTTTGACGGGGCGCGATATCTACATTCGCGAAGGCTGTTATCTGTGCCACTCCCAGATGATCCGTCCGTTCAGGGCTGAGACTGAACGTTACGGCCATTATTCGGTCGCTGGTGAGTTCGTCTATGACCACCCCTTCCAGTGGGGCTCAAAGCGGACTGGCCCCGATCTGGCACGAGTTGGAGGACGGTACTCCGACGTATGGCAGCGTGCCCACCTGCTGAATCCGCGGGACGTCGTACCCGAATCCAATATGCCGGCATTTTTCTGGCTGGATCGCCCGGTGAAAGAGGCAGACAAGGCCACGATTCAAGCCAAGATGAGGGCGCTTCGGGTGGTGGGGGTTCCCTATACCGATACCGAAATTTCGGAGGCTCCCGCAGCACTCGAAGGCAAATCCGAACTTGATGCGCTTGTTGCCTACCTTCAGGGACTCGGTACCGCCATCAAGAGTGCCAAGTAAGGGGTGAGTTGATATGGATATCAATCTGGTTCGCTCGCTTGTTACGGCTGCTGGTTTCTGCTGTTTCCTGGGAATCATTTTCTGGGCCTACAGCAAGGCTGCAAGAAAGGGCTTTGAAGAAGCCGCCATGCTGCCGTTCATGGACGGAGAAGAGATGGGTTCAGTGCCTGTCACGGGACAGAAATCAGGGGGAGACGCGTCATGAGCGATTTTGTCAGCGATACCTGGCATTACTATGTGGCAGGTCTTGTTGTTCTCAGTCTGCTGTTCTGCATCTGGGTGCTGGCATCCAACATGACCCGCCGGGTCAAAGGGCCTGTGCAACTGCATGACCACATCTGGGATGAAGACCTGCAGGAGTACAACAATCCCTTGCCTCGCTGGTGGATGTGGCTGTTCTGGCTGACGCTGATCTTCGGCATTGCCTACTTCACGCTTTACCCAGGCCTCGGACGCTGGCAAGGCAAATTCGGCTGGAGTGCCGTTGGGCAGTACAAGGCAGAAGTTGCGGCTGAGGACGCCGTCGTCAAGCCCATCTACGACAAGTACATGAAGCAGGATCTGCTCGCAGTTGCTGCAGACCCTGAAGCCCAAGCGATGGGGCAGCGCCTCTTTCTCACCTACTGTGCCCAGTGTCATGGCGCCGACGCTCGCGGGGCCAAGGGCTTTCCGAACCTGACGGACGCGGACTGGTTGCACGGTGGCGAGCCGGAGACTGTCAGGACTACCATCAAGGGCGGGCGCATGGGAGCCATGCCGCCGTTCGGGCCAGCACTCGGTGCAGACGGCGTAAAGGATGTTGCAAACTACGTGCGCTCACTCTCGGGTCTTGCTCATGATTCGCTGCGTGCCCAGCGTGGCAAGCAAACCTTCATGACGACCTGCGTGGCCTGTCATGGCCCGGAAGGAAAGGGCAATCAGGCTCTTGGTGCGCCAAACCTGACGGACCGTGTGTGGCTCTGGGGCTCGACCGAGGCGACTATCATTGAGACTGTCACCAATGGTAGAACCAACCAGATGCCGGCGTTTGCCGAGCGACTGGGAGACGAAAAGGTGCATTTGCTTGCCGCATATGTACTGGGACTGTCCAAAGCGCAAGCAAAGTAAGGCGTTGAAGCAGAATGGGGCGCTTCGGCGCCCCTTTTTATTTTTGAAAGAACCGTTGCCGCCTCGCGGCTCCGGGCGATCGGAGATGATTGGATGACAGAGACCGCTGAGCAACCGTCGAAAGACAAGGACTCACTGTACGAGGTCCGTCAGAAGGTTTATCCGCGAGCCGTGTCGGGGGTTTTTGCGCGTTGGCGCTGGGGCATGGTGTGGCTGACACAGTTGGTCTTCTATGGCATGTGCTGGCTGCCCTGGAACGGACGGCAAGCCTTCCTGCTGCACCTTGCCGAGAGAAAATTCTATATTTTCGGTTGGGTGTTCTGGCCTCAGGATGTTTTTTACCTCTCGGTCATCCTGATCATTTCCGCCTATTCGCTATTCCTTTTTACCGCTGCCGCAGGGCGACTCTGGTGTGGCTACGCGTGTCCTCAGACGGTCTATACCGAAATTTTTCTCTGGATTGAGCAGAAATTCGAAGGCGATCGCGGCAAGCGGATGAAGCTTGATGGCCAGAAGTTTTCTCTGCAGAAACTCTGGAGGAAGGGGGGGAAATATGTCGCATGGATTGCCTTGTCTGCGTGGACAGGCATAAGTTTCGTCGGATATTTCACCCCGATTCGCGAATTGCTGGCTGATCTGATCCAGTTTTCTGTGAGTGGCTGGGCATTGTTCTGGATCCTGTTTTACAGCGCATTCACCTATCTGATGGCCGGGGTGATGCGTGAGCAGGTATGCAAGTACATGTGTCCCTACGCCCGGTTCCAAGGGGTGATGTTCGATCCCGATACGCTGGTGATCACCTACGATGAGGCAAGAGGCGAGCCGAGGGGGTCGCGCCGGAAGGGGAGTGACCCTAAAGCCCAGGGTCTTGGTGATTGCGTGGATTGCGGCATCTGCGTGCAGGTTTGTCCGACGGGAATCGATATCCGTAAAGGATTGCAGTACGAATGTATTGGGTGTGCTGCGTGTATTGATGCCTGTGATCAGGTAATGGACAAGGTTGGGAGCCCCAGAGGTTTGATTCGGTATTCCACGGAAAACGCAATCAAACAGCATTGGGGAAGGGCTGATATCGTCCGGCACGTCTTGCGGCCGCGGATTCTCATCTACAGCGCTGCGCTCTGCGTGATCTGCATTGCTTTCGTGTGGGCGCTGGCTACCCGCACACCGCTGCGTCTTGATGTCATCAAGGATCGGTCAATCATTACGCGCGAAATCGAAGGCGGGCTGATTGAGAACGTTTACGTGCTGAACCTCATGAACATGAGTGAGGCCCCAAGAGTCTTGACGATCGGTGTTTCGGGACCCGAGGGCGTGCGTCTGGATGGGGCGGGAACTCTTCAGGTCGAAGCCGCTCAGAACAGGTCAGTGCCCGTACGGGTTCGTGTTCCCGCGGATGGCTTGAGCAAAGGTTCCCATTCCGTGTTTTTCATCGTGACGGCAGCTGACGATCCATCGCTGGAAATTCGGGAAAAAGCCGTTTTCATCGCACCTTGAAGAGGAGTTCTCCATGACACGGTTGATGGCGGCTGGAGCGCCATGGTATCGCCAAGGCTGGCCCTGGTTTTTGATGAGTCTGCCTGCCGCGGCGGTCATTGCGGGATTGGCGACCTGGTATGTCGCCTGGAAGTCCAACGACGGTCTGGTTGCGGAGGACTATTACAAGCAGGGTCTGGAGATCAATCGCTCTCTGGAAAGCCAGCAGATGGCCAAGCAGTTGGGGGTTTCCGGACTGTTGTCTTACGAAAATGGCGTAATCCGGCTGCGTGTCAGTGCTGCACGCGAGATCAGCTTTCCGGATGTTCTGGAATTGAACATTCTGAGTCCTGTCAGAGCAGGGAATGATCGGAACCTGAAGTTGACGCGTAACGGTGATCATTACGAGGCAAGGATGCCACCCTTGCCGGATGGGCACTGGAATCTGGCACTGGCAGATGGTGCGGGAACCTGGAGAATCCTTGGTGCCGAGCTTTTCCCCTTGAAGGGTGAGGCGGCCTTGCACCCCTGAGGTTTTATATCTGAAAGAGGCTGGGGCAAATTCTTGGCGGATCTCGAGTCTGTGTCAGTCAAGGCCGGGGCTCCTGGGAGTCCAGGCCTTGCTGCCAGATTCAATTGCGGTGTGGAGGAGTTGGGCCTTCCTCTAGCGATAGACGAGGACAGGGATCTTGCAGTGGGTAAGAACCTTGTGGGTTTCAGAGCCGATCAAGAGTCCGGCCAGTCCTTTTCTTCCATGCGAAGCCATGAACACGAGATCGCAGTGTTCCTGCTGAGCGCTTTCGATGATTACCTCGTAAGGCACGTCGCTGATCGCGGTTTTCGCATTCGCTTCCACGCCCGATCGCTTTGCGACTTCGGAGGCTTCGTTCAGTATCTTGCGGGCCTGCTCTTCGGTGCCCCGGGCAAAGTCTTCCCTGCTTTCCGGGGCGAGCATCGTGCCTTCGCCCGCAATGGGTAGAGGAAAGTCAGGTTGTATGTAGAGGAATGTGATCTGTGCATCGAGCGTTTTGGCCAGCGCGACAGCGCTATCAACCGCTTTCGACGACAGTTCGGTTCCGTCGGTTGGAACGAGCAAGTGCTTGTACATATGCAGTCTCCTTTTACAAAAAAGGCTACGGCGGGCGTGAGGCGTGGAGCGGGGCGTGTGTTCTGTTTCGCCTCTCCATTCCGCCGCATGTCACACGCGTGACGGGGCTCTCTGTTCAATGAGATTGTATGCCTCGAGCAGCATGGAGGTGCCCCGTACAATCCCTCATGCTATGAGGCTTGCCTTGTCCAAGGATAGGGGGCAGAAACGATTCGCGCGCCGGGAGGCGCGCGAAGAAGCAGGGCTCAAGCGTTCAGTGTTTAACTGGGCGCGTGATTGAGCAGCGCCTTGAGGCCGTCGGCGTCCAGAATGCGGATGTACTTCTGCTGTACGCCGATCAGCCCTTCGTCATGGAACTTGGAGAAGGCGCGGCTAACGGTCTCCAGTTTGAGACCCAGATAGGATCCGATTTCCTCGCGGGTCATTCGCAGGTGGAACTCCGAGGCGGAGTAGCCGCGGATGCGCATCCGCTGCGAGAGGTTCAGCAGGAATGCCGCGATGCGTTCCTCGGCTCTCATCGAACCCAGCAGGATCATGAGGCTCTGATCGCGAACGATCTCCCGGCTCATGAACTTGTGGAACTGCTGCTGCAGAGACTTGATATGACGGGACAAGTCTTCAAGCTGATCGTACGGCATGATGCAGACTTCGCTGTCTTCCAGGGCCGTGGCATTGCAGACGTGGCGATCATTGCTGATCCCGTCCATGCCGAGAATTTCCCCAGCCATCTGGAAGCCGGTCACTTGTTCCAAGCCTTCTTCCGTCAGGATGTCAGTCTTGAAGAAGCCGGTACGAATCGCATAAATCGCTTCAAAAGCGTCTCCAGCGCGGTACAACTGCTGTCCACGCTTGAGTTTGCGTTTGACGACCAACTCATCCAGCTTGTGAAGGTCGCTATCCTCCAGACCAACGGCGAGGCAAAGCTCTCGCAGGTTGCACTGGCTGCAAGCGATCCGGATGTTGTTGGGTGTCAGGGTAATGTTCACTTTCTGGTCCACGTCGGTGAGTGTACCTTGGGACTTGATCGGCATCAACGTTTTTGCAGTATAAGTCTGAGATTGTGATCTGCTTGATGAAATGAGCTTGAATCGTGCAACAGACGATAATTTTCGATCCTGACCTTATCCGTCGCTTCGATATACCAGGTCCCAGATACACTTCTTATCCGACGGCGGACAGGTTTCTGCAGGAGTTCGAGCAGCATGCGAAGGCTGACAGCCTGAAGACGGTTGTGGCAGGTGTGAAGTCCCCGCTTTCCCTCTATTTCCACATCCCGTTCTGCAACACCATCTGTTACTACTGCGCCTGTAACAAGATCATCACCAAGGATCGCTCTCTGTCAGAGCGCTACATTTCCTATCTGGAGAAGGAAATGGCGCTGCAGGCAGCCTTGCTGCCACAGCGTGGGGTCGTAACGCAGATGCACTGGGGAGGGGGGACGCCCACCTTTCTCAGTCAGGCAGAGATCCGGCGTTTGATGGCTTCCATTCGTAGCCATTTTGAACTGGCCGAGGAGGGGGAGTTTTCCATTGAAGTGGATCCACGCAAGGTGACATCGGAGGTGGTGGCGCAGCTTGCTTCCGAAGGGTTCAACCGTATGAGCGTCGGTGTGCAGGACTTTGATCCCAGGGTGCAAGCTGCGGTTAACCGGATTCAGAGCGTGGATGAGACGCACGCGGTCATCGCTGCCGCCCGTGCCGAGGGTTTCCAGTCGATCAGTGTCGATCTGATCTATGGTTTGCCGCACCAGAACGTGGAGCGCTTTGCGACGACCCTGAACACTGTGCTCGGGATGCGGCCTGACCGGATTGCGCTCTACAACTATGCACATTTGCCGACGCGTTTCATGCCTCAGAGGCGGATCAATGAGGCGGATCTCCCTCCGCCCGACGAGAAGCTCCGCATCCTTGCGCTGGCCATTGAACGGCTTGACAAGGCTGGCTACGTCTATATCGGCATGGATCACTTTGCGCGACCCGATGACGAACTTGCCGTTGCGCAACGCAGTGGTCGATTGCAACGCAATTTTCAGGGCTATTCCACTCACGCTGAGTGCGATTTGCTGGCGTTCGGGGTTTCCTCTATAGGCAAGGCGGGGGGGGCATTCAGCCAGAATCACCGTGATCTGGAGCCCTATTACGCAGCACTTGATCGCAACGAACTGCCTGTGCTCAGAGGCTGGGCCCTTTCAGAGGATGACAATCTGAGAAATGCGGTCATTCAGACGCTGATGTGCGATTTCGAGCTGACGTATGAGATTTTCAATCGTCGGTACGGCATTGATTTTGTCGGCAGATTCGAGCCGGAGCTTCAGGAACTGGCTGAGCTTGCTGCGGCAGGTCTGCTTGACATGGACAAGCAGGGGATCCGAGTTACGGACGCCGGCAGGATGCTCGTCCGGATCGTGGCCATGGTATTTGATCGCTATCTCCGCAGTGACCGGGAAAAGCGACGTTACTCCCGGGTCATCTGACACAGCCGCTACAATGGGCCATGACATGTCTTCAGGTGCACCGTGGCTGATTTTTCCTCGAGTGGTTTTGTTTCGGTTTTTCTGATCGGCTTGCTGGGCGGCGCGCATTGCATCGGGATGTGCGGCGGCATTGTCGGGGCGCTTTCAGCGAGTGGCTCCGGCAATGGACAAGGTTTCTGGGGGCGAAATCTGGCCTATAACGGCGGCCGGATCGTCAGCTATGGGCTGACCGGCTTGATCGTCGGGGCCGTTGGTTCCGCAACCATGCTCTTCAATCATGTCCTGCCTGTCCAGCTGACTCTGTATGTGTTGGCCAACCTTCTTCTGATTGCGATGGGCGTGTATCTGATGGGCTACACGCACGTACTGGCAGGGGTAGAAAAGGGCGGGCAGTTCCTTTGGCGAAGATTGCAGCCACTGACTAGGCGTTTCATGCCTGTCCGAACCTGGAAACAGGCGCTGCCGGTGGGATTCTTGTGGGGTTTTCTGCCTTGTGGCATGACCTACAGCGTATTGTCTCTGGCACTGGTCAGCGGTTCTGCTGCTCGTGGTGCAGGCCTGATGCTGGCTTTCGGTGCCGGAACGCTGCCGAATCTGCTGCTTGCGGGGGTTTTGCTCGCGCGCTATCGAAATGTCGTCAGGGGACGGTGGTTCAGGCTCCTTGCCGGTCTGATCGTGATCTGTTTCGGTGTTTACGGATTGATCAGAGCCCCGCAACTCGGAGGGGCCTTGTGGGCAGGCGCCATCTGCGAAGTTTGACTTGCCGGCATGCACCGCTCCCGCCCTGGTGCGGCGCACAAAATTGGGGGGCTCCGGTAGTCCGTGTGATTACTGATACCCGGCCGATACGAAAGCCTCCAGAATGACGGGGTTTCAGCTCGTCTGGCACGCAACGGCCAGCGAGAGATGACATCAACAAGGGGATCTCATGGGTTTCAACAATGTTCCGCCAGGAAACGTTCCGGATGACGTCAATGTCATTATTGAAATTCCTGCGCACGCGGATCCGATCAAGTATGAGATCGACAAGGATACCGGGGCTGTCTACGTGGATCGTTTCATGGGGACGTCGATGTCCTATCCATGCAATTACGGCTACGTTCCGCGATCCATCTCCGGCGACGGAGATCCGGTGGATGTCCTCGTCATGGCGCCGTTTTCCCTGATTCCCGGGGTTGTGATCCGGTGCAGGCCGGTTGGCGTATTGCGAATGATCGATGAGGCTGGGGAAGACGCCAAGGTTCTCGCCGTGCCGGTGTCGAAAATCACCTCTCTTTACGACAACATCCGGACTTATCAGGATCTGCCCTACATGCTGTTACGGCAGATCGAGCACTTTTTCCAGCACTACAAGGATCTGGAGCAGGGCAAGTGGGCGAAGGTGCTCGGCTGGGATGGCCCTGACGCAGCACGGCAGGAAATCTATGCGGGCGTCGCCGCGTTCAACGCCAAGGCGGGGGACGAGACGGACTGAGTGTTTGGGAGCGCGATTGGTCGAGCGCTCTCTTGGCTGGACTTGCCGATTCGGCGTCAATTTGCGCTGGCAAGTCTGCGGAGCGCCGATACCTGATCAAGGATCGCTTGTGGGACCGGCGTGGCGCCGCTCAGCATGCTCCGGATCAGGCTTGCGTTTTCTTCGACAGAGCAGCTACTGCCATCGATTTCGCTGCCTTCGAACTCGCAAGCGGGAAACAGCTCTTCCGCTACGCCGTTCCGGAAACCCAGAAGGCGCGGGCGTCGCCTTGGCGCGGCATAAGATTCGCCTTCCGTGCCGCGCATCAGCAGCGCTGTCGCGGACTCCGCGGCAAGCAGCGCCTCCATTGATTCCAGGTAAGGGGGGTGCGTTACAGCGACGACACGCACGCTTTTGCCTCTGCAAGGATCAAGCAGTTTTGCCAGGGTGTGGCCGCTGTTTCTCACGCCAAGCGCGAGACGCAGCCCGAGCAGCCAGTCCAGTCCGCGCGCAATCATGTCAACCCGCAGGCAGGCCAGACGGCGGCTCTCAAGCATGGCGCCTGCTGCTTGAAGTGTTGTTTCAGGGTCGACCCCGAGCGCTCCGAGCAATTCGAACGGGCTGACTCTCGACTCGAAGTCGTGCCGTCCCTGGATCAGCACAGGAACACCTTCACGCGCGAGCAGCATTGCGACCAGTGGCATGAGATTGGGCTGTTTTCTGGCACCGTTATAGGTCGGCAGAATTACGCAGCGCTGTCCTGCAGGAACCTCGATCTGCCGGGTTCTTTCATTGAGCGCGTCAAGAAAGCCACGCATTTCCTCAGGGCTTTCCCCCTTGATTCTTAGGGACAGCAGAATTGCACCAAGCTCCAGATCCGGAACCTTCCCATCCAGGATTTCGGCAAACACCCGCGCTGCCTGTTCGCGTGTCATGTGCCGTGCGCCTTTTGCGCCGCGGCCGATTTCCTTGATGATCGGTGCGTAGTTCATGATTCGATTATCGCGCGTCGCTCCGGATTGACAAAGTGAACTCCGCGCCAAACAGGGCGCGATCGATGCCGGGGGCGCGCAAGTGTGTCCGGTGATTCATCCATGACGTTGAGCGCTGGCAGCAGGAGGCGGATGCGAGGTTCAGGTTGCGTCTCTCCGATGGGCATTGGGCGATACTGCCTCGAGAAAGAACTCGCCTTCCGGGGCGGCAGTGAAGTCATGACAGGATAGAATTCCCCAACAGTCTGATGCGGAGTGTTCATGCAGAAATTGCTGTTGTTCGTTCTGGTGTTGTGCGGGATTTTCTATTTCCGGCGGTGGCTGGAAAAAAAAGGCGATACGTCCGGCGCTCAGACAGGCGCGCCCGTTGCGCCCGGGAAGCGTGTCGAGCATGTGCGCGAATGCCGTGAGTGCGGAATCCTGGTGCCCGAGAGTGAGGCGGTAAAAGTCGAGGACGACTATTACTGTGGCGACGAGCATGCGCGTCGGCATGCAGGCAGCAGGCACGGATGATCGAAGTCATTCATTCCAGTGAGCCGGTGCAGGACAGTCGCTCTGTCTCCGTTCGCTACTTCAATCTTTACCGCCTGATCGTTGCCAGTACGTTTGCGATTTTTGGCGGTGTCATGCGGTTCGGGCAGAACGATCCCGAGATTTTTTCGGTGGTGGTCGTTGCCTACTGGGTGGTTGCGGCCCTGCTCGTGTTTCTGCATTCGGTGCGTCCGCGTCTGAGTGAGCGTTTCCTTGGTGTTCAGGTCGCGACTGATATCGGGCTGCTTGCACTGCTCATGTATGCCAGCGGCGGTTATCGCAGCGGGATTCCCTTCCTGATGATGATCGCGATTGCCGGTGCCGGTCTTGTCGGCTATGGCCGGATGGTTCTTGGTGTTTCAGCACTCGCGACGATCTCGGTGCTGCTCGAGCAGGCGCTTCGCACGCTGGTGGAAGCGCGTGGCATTGAAGAGTTCTCGCAAGTTGCAATCATCTGCACCGGTTTCTTTGCGGTGGCTATCGTGGCCCGGATGCTTTCCAGGCGGGCGCTTGCCAACGAAGCGCTTGCGCGGGAGCGTGGCGCAAACCTTGCCAGACAGATGAGTATCAATGAGCGGGTCATTGCCGACATGCAGGAAGGCGTGATCGTCGTCGATGGTGAGGGCGTCATGATTCAGGCGAATCCTAGAGCGGAGATGCTTCTTGGATGCGCTCTGCCAGGCGGGATTCCCCTCGCGGTCAGTGCTCCGGCTTTCGCTGCAAGGATCAGTCTGGGTGATGACTCGGTGACCGAGGTAGTGGCCGAAGAGTCGGCTCGTCGCCTAAGTGTGCGCAAGCTCCTCGCAGGTGATTCCGGCGACACGATTCTGTATGTCGAGGATATGGATCATGCGGTTGAACGGGCGAGGCAGATCAAGCTCGCGGCGTTGGGGCGCCTGACGGCGAACATCGCGCATGAAATCAGAAATCCTTTGTCATCCGTCTCTCATGCGGGAGAGCTCCTGCTCGAAGAGAAGCGAAGTGATGTCCAGCAGCGGCTCGTCAGAATCATTCATGACAACACGGCCCGTATCGAGCGCATCGTGCGCGACGTTCTGGAGGTCGGGCGTCGCGATCGGGTCAGTGCCGAAGAGTTCGAGCTCGGCTTTTTTTGCCGGGGATTGGTCGAGGAGTTTCTTGTACGCTCCCGGGTGGCAGAGGGGGTTGTAAGTGTGGTCTGCGATGGAGAATGCCTGATCCGCTTTGATCGGGTGCACCTCTATCGCATCCTGACCAACCTGCTGGACAACGCCTGCAGGTACGCATCGGGTGCACCAGGGTGCGTGAGGATCCAGGTCAGTCTGATCGACGAGGGGCGTTGTTGTCTCAGTGTCCAGGATGATGGACCCGGGATTCCCGAGAGTGATCAGGCCAAGGTCTTCGAGCCTTTCTTTACTTCACATGCCAGCGGCACCGGATTGGGGCTCTACATGGCCCGTGAACTGGCCGACGCAAACGGAGCCAGTCTCGAACTGGCCCGGTCGCTTACAGGGGCGGAATTCCGTCTCGGTTTCAGGAGGATAGGATGAGTGAATCTGCCGAACGCCGTACCAAGGGGCGTGGTGCTGATGTATTGATCGTCGACGATGAGGCGGATATTCGTGAGTTGATCGAGCTGTCTCTGGTCCGCATGGGACTGGGTGTGGATGCAGCCGGTTCTGTGGCCGAGGCCAGGAAGCTCATTGACGAGAGAACTTATCGCCTGTGTTTGACTGACATGCGCTTGCCGGACGGCGAAGGCATTGAAATCGTCCGGCATATTGCGGCGACTGCCGTCGATGTGCCGGTCGCAGTCATTACCGCATACGGAAGTACCGATAACGCGATTGCAGCGCTGAAGGCCGGCGCATTTGATTACCTGGCCAAGCCGGTCGCACTCGATCAGTTGCGCACCTTGGTGAAGTCCGCGCTCGAGATCTCGCCGCCGGCGGCGGGAGCATCTGCCGGAGTGACTCAGCTGATGGGCGAGTCTTCTGCCATGCAACAGGTTCGAGGCATGATCGAGCGTCTCTCGAAAAGCCTGGCGCCCGTCTATATCTCGGGAGAGTCGGGGAGCGGCAAGGAGCGGGCTGCTCGGCTCATTCATGCCTCCGGAGCGCGTGCCGCAAAATCCTTCGTGGGCGTCAACTGCGGTGCCATTCCTGAGAACCTCATGGAGAGCGAGTTTTTCGGCTATCGCAAAGGCGCTTTCACTGGCGCGGAGTCCGATCGCGAAGGCTTCTTCCAGGCGGCTGATGGCGGGACGCTGTTTCTGGATGAGGTTGCCGACTTGCCGCTGGCCATGCAGGTGAAGCTTCTGCGTGCCATTCAGGAGAAGCGTGTCCGCAGGATCGGGGATACGCAGGAACAGTCGGTTGACGTGCGCATCATTTGCGCGACTCACCAGAATCTCAAGGAGCGTGTCGAGCAGGGCAAGTTTCGTCAGGATCTCTTCTATCGTCTGAATGTCATTGAGCTCAAAATGCCTTCCCTGCGTGAGCGCCCGGATGACATCCTGGCGCTTGCCGGGTACATCCTCAAGAGACTCGCTTCGGAGGCGGGTATCCGCGTTCCGCGCATGACTCCTGCCGCGGAGCGCGCGCTGCTGGGGTATTCGTTTCCGGGAAATGTGCGTGAGCTCGAAAATATTCTTGAACGCGCACTCGCGCTCTCCATCGGAGACGAGATCGAGGTGGAAGACCTTCACCTGGATCCGGCAGATTGCGCCAATGTGCCGGGGCAAAGTGAAGGGGACTCCTTGCAGGACTATCTCGATGCGGTCGAGAAGCAGGCGATCAACGAAGCGCTTGGCAAGACTTCCGGAAACAGGACCGCTGCAGCACGCGTGCTGGGCGTGACCTTTCGGTCACTGCGTTACCGGATGGAGCGACTGGGTATGAAAGGGGAGCGCGGGGGCGAGTCAGAATGAGTGAAGCGCCGATCTCTTCTGATGGGTGGCTCTCGGGCGTGCGCCGAGTTCTTTCACCGAACTGTGATGACTGGCCGGAGCATGGAGGGCCGGAGCTGCTGGTCATTCATGCCATCAGTCTTCCTCCTGATGAGTTCGGAGGGCCCGGCGTAGAGCAGTTGTTCACGAATACGCTGGATCCTGCGCAGCATCAGTACTACGCCAGCATTGCGCACCTTCGCGTGTCTGCGCATTTCTTCATTCGCAGAACGGGCGAGATCATTCAGTTCGTACCGCTTACCCGTCGGGCCTGGCACGCCGGGGTCTCCGTCTGGGCGGGGCGCGAACGCTGCAATGATTTCTCTCTCGGCATCGAGCTGGAGGGCTGTGATACGAAGCCCTTTGACGACGAACAGTACACAAGTCTTTCCTGGCTCGTGGCGACGCTCGCCGGCCAATTGCCATTGACCGGGATGTGCGGTCACAGCGATATCGCTCCAGGGCGCAAAACAGATCCGGGTCCCTTTTTCGACTGGAGTCGTGTTCCGGAACTGACCTTGTCAGACGCTTTTCCGGACGCCGAAGCCTGAGCGGATCGTCGTTTCGGTCTATGGCATTTGCATCTTCCGGCGCGTTCGCGAAAAATCCGGCAAGCGCGGTCTTGTGTTGGAGTCAGCTCACGCGCAACGGATAAGTGCAACCAACTCTCAAGAAATATCTTGATTCATCCGTTCTTTTGCATTACACGGTAATCACGAGGTCATGAAGTTTTCTGATTCGCTGGAAGCGCAGGCGTTCGAACGGATGACCCCGGTACTTGAAACTGTTTGTAATGTGGTCCGAATAGTGACCTGAGATGGCGCGGCATGACCGGTCTTCTGACTGGTGCGAATATCTCAATGTCATTGTCGGGCCTCATCGCCGCGTAATCGCGTGGCTTCATCACCATCCGTGTCGAGTTCGGAATGGTGCGTGTGTGGTGACCAACCTGATCGGTGCAAACAAGGAGGTGTGAAGATGGCGACAGCCGAAAAAGTGAAGAAGGCGGCGGCAAAGCCTGCGGCCAAAGTGGCAACCAAGGTCGCGGCAAAACCCGCGGCAAAATCCGTTGCAAAGCCTGCTGAAAAAAAACCGGCAGTGAAGGCTGCTGCCAAAAAAGTTGCGGCTAAGGTCGCTGCTCCTGCCAAGGCCGCCCCGGTAGCCAAGGCTGTTGAGAAGAAGCCGGCCGCCGCCAAGAAGGCAGCGCCTGCCAAGGTCGCGAGCAAGGCAGTCCCCGCATCCAAAACGGTTGCCAAGCCTGCTGCCAAGAAAGCAGCAACGCCCGCAGCCAAGAAGGCCGTTGCCGTGAAGGCCGCTCCGGCAGCCAAGGCACCGGCGAAGAAGTCCGTTGCAAGCAAGCCGGTCGCGAAGGCTGCGAGCAAGGCGGCTGCGGCAAAACCGGCAGCCAAAAAAGCTGTCGCAAAGCCTGCTGAAAAGAAAGTTGCACCCAAGACTGTTGCAGCCAAACCTGCCGCAAAGGTTAAAGCTGCTGCCAAGCCCGCTGCTGTGAAAGCTGCGGTGACGAAGGCTGCAGTGAAGCCTGCTGCCAAGACTGCTGTGGCCAAGGCAGGGGCGCCCGCCAAGACCGCAGCCAAAAAGGCTGCGGCACCCAAGGCGGCTGCAAAGCCTGCGGCAGAGAAGGTTGTCAAGGCTCCTGCCGTGAAAGCGGTGAAGAAGGTTGCTGCGGTCAAGGCCGAGAAGGTCAAGCCCGCCAAGGCAGCCAAGTCTGTCGCAGCAAAACCGGCCGCAACAGCCAAGGCCCCGGCGAAGCCCGTGAAGAAGGCTGCTGCAGCGAAGGCCGCACCAAAAAAAGCTAAGCCGGTAGTTGCCCTCGCTGCGGCGACTCCGGCTTCTGTTTCAGCAGCGCCTGGAAAGTCTGGGAAAGCAGATGCTGTTGCGGCACCGGTGAAGCCTGTCACACCGTCTACCGCAGCAACGCCTGGCATCAAGTCTTCGCTGAATCCCTCCGCGAAGTGGCCGTTTCCGACAGGATCGCGGCCTTGATCCAATAGACTGAGTAAAAGGAAAACGGGGCGCCAAGCCCCGTTTTTCTTTTCGCGGCACCCGCCTTCTGACAGGGATTGCGGCAGGCCGATGCCGCCGCTTGCAACGTCTTGTAACGTTGGCGGCATGAGGGCGGATTGACAAAGCCCATTCAAATCAATAGACTGCGCACGTCATTGGAAAGACGGTGTCTTAACCGAGCCCTGCAGGCCATTCGCCGCTGAGTCGCGCTCGCGCCGTCACACACAACATACATGCCCTGATGATTCAACCTTGCCGTACTGGATGACGTCCCCCGTTTTCCGGTTCGGTGCCTGTGATGTGCCTCCTGGTTGCGGAGGCTTGCTGCATGTGATGGAGCTCTCGTTCGAGAGTTGTCGCCATCGATTTCGTCAAGAACCGGTACAACACAATCCGATTGTAGTGGCGCCCTGCTGCGTCGTCGGAGTGATGCCGGTTCGCATGATAGGAGCGTCGGAATGACTCACGTCGTCAGACTGTCCCGGTTTTTCAAGCATCTATTTACATTTATCGTGCATTTCGCGCATGGCGGCTTCGTCATGCTGGGTGCGATCGTCATGGCCTTGGGTGCCTATCAGGTCATTCAGTTCGGTCCGGCCGGGCTGGATCCCCGCAGCGCCTTCGGTTACAAACCAGCCGTCGGAGCGTACGCGTCCGAGGATGTGGCCCTGGCTGACGAATCGCTTGAGGAGTCTGCCGGAGCAGAGCGCGTCTCAGGTATGCCTGCAGGTTATGCAAGGGTCGCCAATGCGATTGCCAAACGTCACCGTGTTTCGCCAGTTGTTGTTGAAACGCTGGTCCAGGCAGCGATAAAGGAAGGGCGTTCGAACGGGATTGATCCGATGCTGATTCTGGCGGTGATCACGGTCGAGTCACGATTCAATCCGTTCGCGGAAAGCGCGTTTGGCGCGCAAGGCCTCATGCAGATCATTCCGCGTTTTCATGTGGAAAAGATCGCATCGGAAAAGGGGGCGGCCGCACTCTTTGATCCGATCGAGAATATCCGTGTCGGTACGATGATTCTCAAGAATTACATTCGTTCCACAGGCAGTGTGGATGCGGGTTTGCAGATGTACGGCGGCGCAAGCGCCGATCCTGAAATGAGCTACGCAGCAAAAGTCCAGAGCGAGCTTGAGCGCTTGCGTGCCCTGTCGCATCCCGGTGGTCCGCTGCGTACGGCAAACCGTGCCGGGGCTGATCCTCAGGCCTGAGAATTTCTTACAGGCAGCTTCTGATGCGAGTGAGCGCTTCCATCAGGCGCTCTTCGCTGGTGGTATAGGCCAGTCTCAGGTGCTGGTCGGATTTCCAGTCTCCGAAGTCTGCGCCAGGCGTCGCGGCGACAAATCCTTTTTCCAGCAGTCTGAGTGCCAGATCCTGACTGTTGCTGGTCAGCTCGCTGGTGTTCGCGTAGATGTAGAACGCTCCTTCCGGCTGCCGGTGAATGCGGAATCCGAGCCCCGGCAGTTCCCGAACGAGCAGATCGCGGCGACGTGCGAACAGGGCGCGACGCTCTTCGAGCAGGCCGATGCATTCCGGTGTGAATGCGGCCAGCGCTGCATGCTGTGCGGGCGTAGAGGCCGCGATGTAGAGGTGCTGGGCCAGTTTTTCCACATGACGCTCATAGCCTTCGGGCACGACCAGCCAGCCCAGGCGCCACCCCGTCATTCCGAAGTATTTCGAGAAACTGTTTACGACGAAGACATTGTCATGTTGCGCCAGTACGCTGCTGGCCTTCGTGTCGTAGACAAGGCCTTGATAGATTTCGTCCACGATCAGCGTTCCGCCAAGTTCCTGCATCAACCCGTTCATCATCTCGACTTCGGGAGCGCTGATCAGCGCGCCTGTCGGATTGGCCGGGCTTGCCACAAGCAAACCCTTGCTGTGCTCGCTCCAAGCCTGCCGGATCTGTGATGCTTCCGGTTGATAGTTCGTGCCGGCTTCAACCTGAAGGGCGCGCGGAACGCCGTTGCAGGCTTGAATGAACTGCCTGTTGCAAGGGTAGCCCGGATCGGTGAGCAGCCACTCGTCCCCGGGGTCTGTCAGGGCCGCAATGGCCAGCAGCAATGCTGCAGAGGCACCTGCCGTGATGATGATCCGGTGTGGCGGAACATTCGCATTCATGCGTGTCCGGTAAAAACGGAAGATCGCGTCTCTCAGCTCCGGCAGTCCGGTTGCCTGTGTGTAGCGAACGTCGCCGCCCGCGAGAAATCGTTGGGCGGCCGCGATGATGGGAGGCGGCGTCGGAAAGTCAGGCTCACCGACTTCCATATGGATGATGTCGTGCCCGGCTGACTGCAGTGCATGGGCTCTGGCAAGCAGCTCCATGACATGAAAAGGCGGGATGTTGGCCGCTCGTGAGGAGAGGGCAGGGCGCGAGGTCATTTTGGAAGGGCGTTGGAGTGGCGAAGCCCGAAGCATAAACCTCTCGCCGGCGGGCGAGGCAGACGGAGCCGGCATGCAGGGGAATTACCGGATGCAGAAGCGCGCCAGGGTATGCATAGAATGCAGGAGCCAGAATAATTCAGCGGCGTCTTGCACGCTGACACACCCTAGAGAGAGGACCTTCCATGGACGAGAGTATCCGGGCTGCTGCGCTGGAGTACCACGCAAATCCGCGCCCAGGAAAAATTGCTGTCGTGCCGACCAAGGCGCTGATGAATCAGCGCGATCTCTCGCTGGCGTACTCACCGGGGGTGGCGGCCGCCTGTGACGCGATTGTCGACGATCCGGGGGCCGCGAGCCTCTATACCGCGAAAGCGAACCTGATCGGTGTCGTCACGAACGGAACGGCGGTCCTGGGGCTTGGCAATATCGGCCCTCTTGCGGCCAAGCCTGTCATGGAGGGGAAGGGCGTCCTGTTCAAGAAATTCGCAGGCATTGATGTCTTCGATATTGAAATCAAGGAGCAGGATCCTGATCGTCTGGTTGAAATCATCGCCGCACTTGAGCCTACCTTCGGCGGCATCAATCTGGAAGACATCAAGGCTCCGGAATGTTTCTACATCGAGCGCAAGCTGCGGGAGCGAATGAATATTCCGGTCTTTCATGACGATCAGCATGGCACGGCGATCGTGGTGGGGGCGGCTGTTCTGAATGGACTGTGCCTCCTGGGAAAGAAACTGGATGAGGTCAAGGTGGTGACCTCAGGCGCAGGGGCCGCAGCACTGGCTTGCCTTGACCTGCTGGTCAAGCTGGGAATCCCGGTCGGTAACATCTGGGTGACCGATATTCATGGCGTGGTCTATGAAGGACGCGCCGAGGAGATGGATCCGATCAAGACCGTGTATGCCAAGCGCACACCGGCGCGTCATCTTGCCGACATAATCGCGGGAGCGGATGTTTTTCTCGGCCTGTCTGCCGCGGGCGTGCTGAAGCCGGAAATGGTTGCCGGCATGGCGCCGAATCCCCTGATTCTTGCGCTGGCAAATCCGGTGCCGGAAATCATGCCGGAGCTCGTGCACGCCGTACGCCCGGATGCCGTGGTGGCCACGGGGCGCTCCGATCACCCGAATCAGGTCAATAACGTTTTGTGTTTTCCCTTCATTTTTCGCGGGGCACTTGATGTTGGCGCCACCACCATCAGCGACGAGATGCAGCTCGCAGCGGTCCACGCGATTGCCGCGCTTGCGCGCGAAGAGCAGTCCGATGTCGTGGCCGCGGCATACGGAGAGCAGGTCTCCGGCTTTGGTCGGGAATACATCATCCCGAAGCCATTCGATCCTCGCCTGATTGTGCGGATTGCGCCAGCGGTAGCCCGGGCGGCCATGGCGTCGGGGGTTGCGACCCGGCCCATCGTGGACTGGGACGCCTATGAGCAGCAGCTCAACAACTTCATCTGGCACTCCGGCATGATGATGAAGCCGGTGTTTACGGCAGCCAAACGGGATCCGAGGCGGATCATTTTTGCC
The DNA here is from genome assembly GCF_039631355.1 of Uliginosibacterium paludis. Taxonomy (NCBI): domain Bacteria; kingdom Pseudomonadati; phylum Pseudomonadota; class Betaproteobacteria; order Rhodocyclales; family Zoogloeaceae; genus Uliginosibacterium; species Uliginosibacterium paludis. The sequence goes on from NZ_JBDIVF010000003.1 coordinate 116,116, forward strand.
GAAGGTGAGTCCGAACGCGTCTTGCGTGCTGTGCAGACCGTTGTAGATGAAGGATTGGCGAAGCCCTTGCTGATCGGCCGGCCGGATGTGGTGGAAATGTACATCCAGCGCTTTGGTTTGCGCCTCAGGACCGGTGTTGATTTCGAGCTCGTGAATCAGGACTCCGATCCGCGTTACAGGGAACTTTGGAGCGAGTATCACCAGATCATGGAGCGGCAGGGGGTTTCCGTTGAATATGCCAAGCGCGAGGTGCTTCGCCGCCCCACACTCATTGGTGCCCTGATGCTCAGATTCGGCTGGGCAGACGGGATGATCTGCGGGACGCACGGTTTTCATGGCCAGCACCGACGCTTCGTTGAGAACGTGCTTGGTCGACGGGAGGGCGTCAACAGCATGTATGCGATGAATCTGCTGGCCCTGCCGACGCGGACCATCGCTCTGTGCGATACCTATGTGAATTACGATCCGACTGCCGAGCAGGTTTTCGAGATGACCTGCCTGGCTGCAGAAGAGTTGCAGCGTTTCGGTATTACGCCCAGAGTGGCCTTGTTGTCGCATTCGAGTTTCGGAACGGATGACACGCCCACAGCAAGAAAGATGCGTGCAGCGCTTGCGCTGCTGCATGCACATCGGCCCGATATCGCTGCGGAGGGTGAAATGCACGGTGACGCCGCGCTCGACGCCAAGATCCGGCAGCATATCTTTCCGAATGCACGCATGAAGGAAGACGCGAACCTGCTGGTGTTCCCCACGCTCGATGCCGCCAATATCGCCTTCAATCTCCTCAAGACCGCATCGGGAGACGGCATGACGGTCGGCCCCATCCTGCTCGGCGCGGCCAGGCCGGTCCATATCCTGACGCCGACAGCGACCGTCCGGCGCATCGTCAATATGACCGCGCTTACTGTTGTCGATGCGCAATCGACGCGCTGAAAGGTTGTTGTGGCGCTGGATTCGGGGCTTTTGAGCGTTACGAAGAGGCGCTTCCGCGGCTGTCCAATGCGTGCCTCAAGCCGTTTCGGACTTCAAGAAGCTGCCCATAAAGCCGTATACTCTCGCCGGGTCCATGAAGTCACATCGCGGTGTCGGAGCATTGCCGGGCGGCGGGAAGGCAGGATCTGAACGTTCAAGAAAAACATTAAAAAACGTTCCTATCTATATAATTCCTAATAATCATTGCTACAATTTGGCAATGATCAGGAAGTAGCAGGAGTTGCTCTAGATGCGAGCTCAAAAGGTTCTGGCAGGGTTTCTGGGGGCGTTGTTCGCCGTTGCAATGCCATTGGCTGCTGATGCGGCCCAGAAAAACAGTAAAAAGCATTCTGTGAAGAGCACTGCCGTGGCTGCCAGTCCCGCGCGCGCCAAACCGGTCAAGGCCGTAGCAAAGAAGCGCAATGCAGCCAAGGCGACGCCGGTGAAGGCCGTCAGCCGTTCTGTCGAGGCCGATCTCGATCGAAACGGAAACCCCATGCTTCAGTCCTCTGCGTTCATCGTCCAGGAAGTCAATACCGGTAAGGTGCTGCTGGAGAAGAATGCCAATGTGGCCGTTCCCATTGCTTCCATTACCAAGCTGATGACTTCCATGGTCGTTCTGGATGCGCATCAGAGTCTGTCGGAGATCATCGAAGTTACCGATGAGGACGTTGATCGTCTGAAGGGCACGAGTTCCAGGCTTGCAGTCGGGACCCGGTTGAGCCGGGAGGAAATGCTCAGGCTGGCGCTCATGGCCTCCGAGAATCGTGCTGCATCTTCCCTGGCGCGCAGTTACCCCGGCGGCATGCCCGCCTTCCTCGAGGCCGTGCATGTGAAGGCGAAGATGATGGGGTTGACGGCGACTCGACTTTTTGACGGCACGGGCCTCAACAAGAACAACGTGTCTTCCGCGCACGACCTTGCCATTCTCGTGGCCAACGCTTCCCGTTACCCGCTGATCCGCGAATTCTCGACCTCGCCTGAATATACGGCGGAGCTTGCCAACGGGCGGGCACACACCTTCCACAACACGAATTCGCTGGTGAAGAGTTCTGACTGGCAGATCGACGTACAGAAAACCGGCTTCATCAATGAGTCCGGCAAGTGTCTGGTCATGCAAGCCTGGCTAGGCAACAAGCCCATTGCAATCGTTCTGCTGGATTCAAACGGCCGATACACGCGGATCGCGGATGCCAACCGTGTCCGTAAGTGGTTTGAAGCCACGATAGCCAATCACATTCAGCCCGTGGCGCTTCATCATCACGCGGACGCTATGGCCTCGGCCAACTGATCCGCGAAGTTTTGAAGGCGAGTGAAGCCGGCAAGGAGCCAGTTCCTGCCGGCTTCATGCTTTCTGGCCACGGAAAATCGTGCCACAGCCAAGGCGGCTCAAGCAGACTGCAGAAGTCCCGCAAGGGTTTTGCGGTCGGCCGGTCGGCGCCAGAATGCCCAGCGTGCGATCCGCGGCAGTGTGATCTGGAGCATTCCTTTGTCTGATGGTGCAAGCAGCCTGAGCTCATTGATCCGGCCTTTTTGCCAGCCTTCGATGGCAGGCTGAAGCAGCTCGCGGTCAATGACGCTCAGAGCATCTGTCCATCCGGCGAAATCTCCGTCCCGGGCAGCAAGCAGGGCCCGGTCGTCATGAACCCAGCTGTGTCCGGGGCGACCTGAAAACGCTTCGTCTGGCGACTTGAGCCGCGAGCAGCCTGCGCGGCGTGCGAGGCCGGTCACTATTGGATCGTTGCTGAAAACATGCGCCGCGGGCGGGAGGAGCGGGTTCAATGAAGCGGGCGACTCTCCCCACAGCCATATGCCGTTAGCATTGAGTAGGCCTTGTTCACGGCGACGCATGTTCACCGGATGATTGTGCAGGCAGACCTGCAATTCGTTGCTCAGCCGGGCGTATTCACGGGCTCGCGGGCCTTCTGGCTGAAAGTAGGCAACCGGGCGCCCCAGCACATCATCCAGAGGGTGGAAGCTGGTATCAGGGTCTGCATGTGGCAGCAGGTAGAAATGTGCCGGGCTGGTCATGAGCCATTGTCCGGCATCGCTGAACTCGGCATTCAGGGTGGAAATGAGTTCAGTCGCTTCCTGGGGGCTCAGCGCGACTTCCCTCGGACCTCTCAGAATCAGCGCGTCGGAGGAAAATCCGAGTGAAACCGGGTCAGCACAGAGGATGCCGGGTGCTACCGCTTCGGTGGTCTCGCGTTCTCCTGTCAGGCGAAGAGCCGCCCAGTCCAGCGCCTCGGCGCCCCACTGACGGCTCAGATATCGAAGCCAGGTCTGCCCGGGGCCGCGCTCGACACGGCCGCTGCCTGCAAGCGTGGCAAGCGCGGGAAGATTCAGGGACTCAATGGCGCTACCGATTCCCTGACCAGGCCAGATGAGTCCAGGCAGGACGAAGGAGACTTCGCTGCCTGCCATCTTGCTCGGGCCTGTGCCCATCCCGGGGTGAAAGCTCACTGAAAGATCCTGTGTGATTGGTGTTCTGGTACGGGTGCGCACGGGGCCGGGGCAGTGTAGCATTGCGACGCCATGAAATTTCCTCTTCTAGTCGGGCTGCGCTATGTGCGCGCCAAGCGTCGCAACGCATCGGGCGGCGGCTTCATTTCCTTCATTTCGTTTGCTTCGATGGCGGGGGTCGGTCTCGGCGTGATGGCGCTGATTGTCGTTCTCTCCGTCATGAACGGCTTCCAGGAAGAGCTGCGCAATCGCATCCTGGGGGTTGCCTCCCATGCGCAGATCGTCTCTTTCGAAGGCGATCTGAGGAACTGGCAAACCTACGCCTCCGTAGCCACCCGGCGATCGGAGGTCGTTGCCGCCGCGCCGTTCATTCAGCAGCAAGCCATGTTTTCGATGGATCAGTCGGTGCGCGGAAGTGTCATTCGCGGCATTGATCCTGTGCTGGAGGACAAGGTTGCCGATTTCGCGAGGTTCATGAAGCAGGGCGTTTTGTCGGATCTAAGGCCGGGTGAGTTCGGCGTGATTCTCGGCAAGGAACTGGCCGGAGCCCTGGGAGTGCGCGTGGGCGAGAAAGTCACGCTGATCGCACCGCAAGGGCTTGTCACGCCTGCAGCCGTGCTGCCCCGCCTCAAGCAGTTCCGGGTTGTGGGCATTTTCGAAGCCGGCATGTTCGAGTACGACTCGGGGCTTGCGCTGATCCACATTCAGGATGCCCAGACGCTCTACCAGATGGGCGAGGGGGTGTCGGGGGTGCGCTTGCGCCTCAATGATCTCTTCAAGGCTCGCCAGCTCGCTGCCACGCTGTCGGCAGAAATGCCGCAAGACGTGTATGTGAGTGACTGGACCCAAAGCCATGCAAACTTCTTCCGTGCGGTCCAGATGGAAAAGACGGTGATGTTCATCATCCTCTCGCTCATCGTGGCCGTGGCAGCGTTCAACATTGTGTCGGCACTGGTCATGGCGGTGCAGGACAAGAAAGCGGACATCGCCATCCTGCGTACGCTCGGCGCCAGTCCGCTGGAGGTGATGACGATTTTCATCGTCCAGGGCGCCACCATGGGCATGATCGGTCTGGGCGCAGGAACCTTTTTCGGCGTCTTGCTGGCGAAGAACATTTCGACGGTAGTGCCCTGGATCGAAAAGACCTTTGGTGTCCAGTTCCTGGCCAAGGACGTTTATTACATCTCGGATCTGCCGTCGCAACTGTTGTGGGGCGACGTGCTCGGCGTGCTGGCCGTGGCGTTCGTGCTCACGGTGATCGCCACGCTGTATCCGAGCTGGCGCGCTTCGCGTATCAATCCTGCCGAGGCCTTGCGCTATGAGTGAGCCCATGAATGAAGTCGTTCTCCAGGCGAACGGCCTGTCCAAGACCTATGGCAGCGGAAGCTCGGCGGTGCCGGTCCTGCAGGAAATCAATCTGAGTGTGGGTCATGGTGAGACGCTCTCCATCATCGGCGCGTCAGGCTCGGGCAAAAGCACCTTGCTGCATCTGCTGGGCGGACTGGATACGCCGAGCTCCGGAGAGGTGACGCTGCTGGGCCGCCCCCTGACGCATCTCAGCGACGCCGAGCGTGGCCGCATGCGCAACCAGGCCATGGGCTTCGTCTATCAGTTCCATCATCTGCTGCCCGAGTTCAGTGCGCTGGAGAATGTGGCCATGCCGCTGGTAATCCGGGGGCTGACGACGCATGAGGCCCACGGGCGGGCCGCGAAAATGCTTGAGTCGGTCGGGCTGGGACATCGACTGGAACACACGCCGGGCGAGCTCTCCGGCGGGGAGCGGCAGCGCGCCGCGATTGCCCGCGCACTGGTGACTGAACCACGCGTGCTGCTGGCAGACGAGCCGACCGGAAATCTGGATCGGCAAACGGCTGCGACGGTGTTCGAGCTGATGCTGGACCTGAACCGGCGACTTGGAACGGCACTGGTGATCGTGACGCACGACACCGAGCTTGCCCGCCGTGCCGGGCGGGTGCTGAATCTGCAGGACGGTGTGCTGGGGCAGTCTGCCTGAGTACGTGGGCCAGGCGAAGCGCGCCGGGCTTACCTGCCGAAAACGCCGTACCAGCCGAAGCCGACGGTGTAGCTGGCCGAATCCCTGACGCCCGCCATCCTTGCGGCCGTCAGGTCGATTCCCAGCTTGCCGGGGATTGCCCAGAGCCTGATGCCGGTCGACTGCGTGGTGCCTGCGTGCTGCTGATACATGGCCTCCCCAAACAGCATGACCCGCTCGTCCACGTTCCAGCTCAGGGCGAGATTGCCCAGGCGAGCGTTCCGGCGCTCGACACGGTCGCGGGCCAGTCCGAGGTTGAGATGCAGGGCCAGATCCTCCTGAAGCGCCCAGCTCCCCAGCAGGAGGGCGCCATTCTCGACCGGGCGGTAGCCCGTGCTTTCGTCTTCGGCGGCAGCAGAAGTGCGCGCGCGACCACTCCAGATCTTTCCGCCAAAACTCAACGGCCCGTAGCTCAGGGCTGACGGCCCCCATTTCAGCGCGAGAGATTGCGCCGTCTCGGTCTGCCCCTCGGCCTGCCGGCTCCGTGATGCTTCCAGTCCGAGCTCGAACTCGCCCAGCCCGCAGGCGGGCGCCACGACCCAGCCGCGGCTTTCCTTCGCCTTGTCACGCCAGGCTTCCAGCTGGCAAAGCCGGTCTCCCACCGTTCCGGCGTCGTCAGTACCGAGCGGACGGCCCGCAAACGCCGGTGTCGAGAGGAGCATGAGCAGGGCAAGCAGTGTTCTTTTCATTTTCAGTGCAAGCGTAAAAGTGGCGGTTTCAGTCTAGAGGCCCGTTTTCCATGCCAGCCATCAGGATCTTCATGGAGCGGGTTGGCGTGGATGTCTGCCGCGCAGGGCGCTCCGACGCTGCCATGCCTGACGGGTATGGATCTGCCAGCACAGCTTGACGGCAAAGTAACCTGCTGCGGCCAGGGCCAGCGCCAGCAGGGGCAGGCCGATGAACAGCGGTTTGCCCAGGCTGAGGAACCAGTCCAGCCAGGCGCGCATGAACTCGCTCATGCCGATGTCGCCCAGTTCGGCAGGCGGTGAGAACGCGGCGTCACTGCCTGTCACGAAGCGCCCGATCATGAAGGCGACCATATAGAGCGGGACGATCGTGAGCGGATTGGAGAGCAGCGTGCCGATCAATGCGAGCGGCAGATTCACCCGGAAGATCGCGCACAGGATGGCAGCCCCCAGCATCTGAAGCGGACCGGGGATCATGCCGCAGAAGAGCCCTACTGCGAGGCCACCGGCGGCCGAGTGCCTGTTCACATGCCAGAGGCGTGGATGGAGCAGGGAGTTGCCGAACAGCCGGAAGATCCGTTTGTCGCGGAGGGAGTCAGGGTGCGGCAGATGTTTGCGGATCAGTTTTCGCATCGGAGCTGCTTGAACGGAGAAGCCGGGTGGACATCCGGCAAGGCGGGTAGTTCGGCACGCTAGCCCGACACGCTCACCGACAATCCATCCCATGCGCATAGTCATCCTGTTTTTTGCGGCGGGCACGGCATTGTGCCAGTTGTTGGCCGAGCTTCCTTCATGGCACGTACTGCCCGTTCCGGTCTTGCTGACTGCCTCTCTTGCCATGGTTGCCACACCGGCGCACCCGCGCCGGGCACGCGCTTGCGTCTGTGTTGCCGCGCTGCTGACGGGCTTCGGGCTGGCGGTCTGGCGTGCCGAAATCCGTCTGGGGGAACGCCTGCCGCAGTCACTGGAGAGGCAGGACATTGTCCTGCAGGGCCGGATTGTCGATTTGCCGCAGCGCAATGATCGGGGGCTCCGTTTCCAGTTCGAACCGGAGGCGTCGGCATCGAATCCGGGCGTGCCCGGCAGGATCTCTCTGGGCTGGTATGCCGATTCCCGCTCCGTGCTGCCGGTACTGCACAGCGGGGAGCGCTGGCAACTGCGGGTTCGACTGAGGCAGCCTCACGGCAATTTCAATCCTCCCGGATTCGATCAGGAAGCCTGGCTCTTCGAACGGGGTGTGAGCGCGCAGGGATATGTACGGGCCTCACCTGGCAATCAGCGCCTGCCCGGCGAAGGGCTTTCCTTTCTGGCCCGTGTGGATCAATGGCGCGAAAGCGTCCGCAGCCGCTTTGAGCAGGTTTTGCCCGACTCCCCCTGGCGCGGGGTGCTGATCGCGCTTGTCGTGGGGGATCAGGCAGCGATTCCGGAGACGCAATGGGAACGCTTCCGGGTCACGGGCACGACCCATCTCATGAGCATATCGGGGCTCCATGTCACGCTCATCGCGCTCATCGTCGGAACGCTGGGTGGCGCCCTCTGGCGCCGCGTACCGGCACTGATGTTGCGCCTGCCTGCGCAGAAGGCTGCTTTGCCGGCGGGTGTGCTGGCAGCAGGCTTCTATGTGCTGATTGCCGGTGCGGGCGTGCCGGCAGTGCGCACCTTCTGCATGCTGCTGGTGGCGGCGCTGGCGCTATTGTGCGGTCGTAATGCGAGCCCTTCGCGGATCATGGCGGCCGCCTTGCTGTGCGTGCTCGTACTGGATCCCTGGGCGGTCCTCTCCGCGGGATTCTGGTTGTCCTTCGGTGCCGTGGGTGCGCTGCTGCTGATGGATGCCGGGCGGCGGAAGAGGCCTTCGTCAGGAGGCCGGCTGTATCGCCTGGTTGCTGACTGGCTGCGCGCACAGTGGGCCGTGAGCCTGATCGCCCTGCCTTTGCTGCTGGGCCTGTTCCAGCAGTTTTCGCTGGTGTCTCCCCTGGCAAACGCGGTAGCCATACCGGTGGTGAGCGCGCTTGTGACGCCGCTGGCAATGCTGTTCGCATTGCTGCCCCTGCCGGCGCTCGCCTTGCTCGCGGCGTGGGTCACAGGCTGGCTCATGAAGTTTCTCGATCTGCTGGCCGGGCTGCCACTGGCGCTCTGGCAGCAAGCGGCGCCTCCCGCATGGCTGGTGGCCTGCTGTCTGCTCGCTGCCGCTTTCGCCTTGTTGCCGCGTGGCCTGCCGGCCAGGTGGGCCGGATTGCTGGCTTTCATTCCCTTGCTCGGCTTCACGCCGGTCAGACCGGAGCAGGGGGGCATGACGGTTAACGTGCTTGATGTCGGACAGGGGCTCGCCGTGCATGTGCAGACACACCGGCAGGACCTGCTGTTTGATGCCGGCCCCCGCTACGGCCCCGAGGCCGATGCGGGAGCGAGAATCATCGTACCCTGGCTGCGCTCCCAGGGCGTTGCACGCCTCGACGATCTGGTGATCTCGCATGCGGACAAGGATCATGCGGGCGGCGCGGCAAGTCTGCTGGCCGCACTGCCGGTCGGCCGGCTGCGCAGCAGCCTCGGTGCGGACGATCCGCTCCTGAAGACCCGTGTGCCTCACCGGCCATGCGTGGCAGGGGACGCATGGGAGGCCGATGGCGTGCGCTTCCAGGTTCTTCATCCTGCCGCGGATTTTTCCGGCAGCGAGAATGATCGTTCCTGTGTGCTCAGGGTCTCAGCGGCAGCGGGCAGCGTGCTGCTGACGGGAGACATCGGCCTGCGTGCGGAGGAGCGCCTGGTGGCCGAAGACGCCTCGAGGCTTGCCGCCGAACTCCTGATCGCGCCGCATCATGGCAGCCGGACATCTTCCGGCGAGGATTTCATCCGGGCCGTCTCGGCGCGGCATGTGGTTTTCACGCCCGGCTATCTCAGCCGCTTCGGGCACCCCGCGCCAGAGGTTGTTGCGCGCTACGAAGCGAGCGGTGCCCGGCTGTATCGCTCGGATCACGACGGTCTGGTGCGTTTCAGGTTTGATCTGCGTGGCATTCAGGCGGAGCGCATGCGGAGTGCCCATCTGAGATACTGGCATGATCGTGATTGAACGCTGACAGGAGACTGGCATGTCAAACACAACCCCCTTCCGGCACGGAAGCGTGCTGTGCATGAGCGGCCTGCAGCTGCACCGGATGGCCTACACGGACTGGGGCGACCCGGACAATCCGGATCTGGTCTTTTGCGTTCATGGTCTCACACGGAATGCGCGGGACTTCGACCGGCTTGCTGCGGCACTCTCTCCTCGCTACCGCGTCATCTGCTCCGATGTGGCCGGTCGCGGCCTCAGCGACTGGCTGCTTGATCCCTCGGGTTACGTGGTGCCCAATTATGTCAATCACATGCTTACGCTATTGGCCAGGTCGGGCGCCGAGCGGATTCACTGGGTCGGAACGTCGATGGGTGGTCTGATCGGCATGGGCCTCGCTGCGCTCGATCAGTCGCCGATCCGGAGCCTCGTGCTTAACGATGTGGGGCCGGTGCTCGACGCGCCAGCGCTTCGCCGGATTGGTGAGTATGTGGGGCGAGCCCCCCGGTTTGCTTCGGTAGAAGAGGCGGAAGCCTACATGCGACGAGTCGGGCCGGGCTTCGGCGAGCTTGACGACCAGGCCTGGCGGGAGATCACGCTGAGCTCGATCCGCCAGGCGGGGGAGGGCTGGTGCATGCGTTACGATCCCGCAATCGGTGAGGTCATGCGGGCCACCGTCGATACGATGGATGCGAATCTCTGGCCGCTGTGGGACAGGATCCGCTGCCCCGTTCTTGTCCTTCGTGGCGAGCATTCCGATCTGCTGAGCAGTGCGACGCTGGCGGAAATGACGCAGCGTGGCCCCGGCGCGCGGACGGTCGTGATCCCGGATACCGGGCACGCGCCGATGTTGATGAAGGCGGGCGAGATCGCCCTTGTTTCGGATTTTCTCAAGGCTGAGGGCGCATGACATTCATCGGTTTCTTCAAGAGCCTGGGCTGGGCGGACTGGCTCGGGCTCGCCTGGTTCCTGGTCTGCTGGTCAGGGTATGAGCGACTGGTGGAGAAGGGCTGGAAGGGGCATTCGACGCTTCTGGTCGAAGGCCATCATCTGCGCGTGCAGTGGGCAAGGCAATTGCTGACGCGGGAGAACCGGATCGTCGATTGCGCGCTCGTGGCCAATCTGGTCAGCAGCGTGAATTTCTACGCAAACACGTCGATCTACATCATTGCAGGCCTCTTCGCGACGCTCGGCGCACTGGACCGTTTCATGGATACCGCAGCAGAGCTCCAGTTCTCGCGGAGCTTTTCGCGCGAGGCCATGGAGCTCAAGCTGATCCTGCTGATCACCATCTTCGTGGTCGCCTACTTCAAGTTCACTTGGGCGCTGCGCCAGTTCAACGTGCTCTCCATCACGACCGGCGCGGTGCCTCCGCGGGAATCCTCTCCCGAGGTTCTCGAGCGCTTCGCGCAGAAACATGCCGCGGTGAATACCTGCGCGGGCGACGATTTCAACCGCGGTCTGCGGGCGTATTACTTCGGCCTGGCGGTGCTGGGCTGGATGCTTTCGCCCTGGCTCTTCATCATCGCGACGACGGTCGTGGTGTATGTGCAGGCAAGGCGCGAGTTCGATTCGCCGGTGCTCCGCGCCTTGCGCGATGCAGACACCCTGCCGGCGCCGGAGCTTGGCGGTGCGCCGAAGGTCTGATGAGGGGGGTAATGCTGATGGCGTCGGAGAAAGCCGTCTCTGCGCTCGGCATTCGTGCGTTGCAGAGCGGGCGCTGCGGCGCCTGCCGTTCAATCCACGGCAGGACCGCTGCTTTCCGGCGAATCAGGCATCGCCGGGTTCCGGGTTGAGCTGGATCGACGCCGAGTTGATGCAGTAGCGCTGACCGGTGGGCGCCGGACCGTCATTGAACACATGGCCCAGATGCGCGCCGCATTGCTGGCAGATGACCTCGATGCGGTACATGCCATGGGAGAAGTCTTCGCGCTCTTCGACGTTGTCGGGCACGGCCGGGCTGTGAAAGCTGGGCCAGCCGCAGCCCGCATCGAACTTGCTCCCCGAGTGAAACAGGGCGGCACCGCAGCAGCGGCAGCGGTATTCGCCGGGTTCCCAGACGTTCCAGTACTCCCCGGTGAAGGGGCGCTCGGTTCCGGCCTGGCGGGTCACGCGATATTCCTCGGGGCTGAGGGTTTCACGCCATTCGGCGTCCGATTTTTCTCTGGGGCGGGGCATGTCTGGCTCCTTTTCAGCATGAAGGGCTTGTCTTCAAGACCTTACGCCATTCCGGCCGGGTTTTGGAGGGGCGCTTCCGGTATAATCGCGGCCTCTTCAGACCGGCTCCTGACGGTCCCCATCCCGAGTGCCTTCCATGTCCGACATCCTCAGCCTCCGCGGCGCACCGGCCTTCTCGGCTTCGCGCCTGTCCCGTCTTTCCGAATCCCTCTCCAGCGCCGGTGTGAAGCTGCGCGGACTGGTCGCCGAGTTCTGGTATTTCGTGGAAACCAGGGAGGCCCTGTCGGCTGGGGAACTGGAACGCCTGGTTGATCTGCTCGACGCCCGCCCGGCCACGCCCGAGCTGCCCACCGGCACGAATCTGCTGGTGACGCCGCGTCTGGGCACGATTTCGCCCTGGTCCTCGAAGGCGACCGACATCGCCCGCAACTGCGGCTTCGCCAAGATCGTGCGTATCGAGCGCGGCATCCAGTTCTCGCTGGATGGCAAGTTCGCGCGCGAGGCCGTGCTGCCGCTGCTGCATGACCGCATGACCGAATCGGTGCTGGACTCGCTAGACGCTGCCGCCGGTCTCTTCGCCCACTACGCGCCGCAGCCGCTGACCAGTGTGGATATCCTCAGCGGCGGTCGCGCCGCGCTGGAAGCCGCCAACGTCGAGCTGGGCCTGGCCCTGTCAGAAGACGAAATCGATTATCTGGTCGAGAACTTCACCAAGGTGAATCGCAACCCGACGGACGTCGAGCTGATGATGTTCGCGCAGGCCAACTCCGAGCACTGCCGCCACAAGATCTTCAACGCGGACTGGATCATCGACGGGCGCCGCGAGGAGAAGTCCTTGTTCGGCATGATCAAGGACACCCACAAGGCGCATCCGGAAGGCACCGTGGTGGCCTATGCCGACAACGCCTCGATCATCGAGGGCTTCGAGGTGGATCGTTTCTACCCGGACGCCGAAGGCCAGTGGGCCTATCGCCGCGAGCTGACCCACATCCTCGCCAAGGTCGAAACCCATAACCACCCGACCGCGATCTCGCCTTTCCCGGGTGCCTCGACCGGCGCGGGCGGCGAGATCCGTGACGAAGGCGCCACCGGCCGTGGCTCGCGTCCGAAGGCTGGTCTGGCGGGTTTCTCGGTGTCCAACCTGAACATCCCCGGCGCCGTGCAGCCCTGGGAAAAGCAATACGGCAAGCCTGAGCGTATCGCCTCCGCCCTGGACATCATGATCGAAGGCCCGCTCGGTGCGGCCGCCTTCAACAACGAATTCGGCCGCCCGAACCTGGCTGGCTACTTCCGCACCTTCGAGCAGGAAGTCGAAGGCGAAGTGCGCGGCTATCACAAGCCGATCATGATCGCTGGCGGCCTGGGCAGCATCCAGGACCAGCAATCCTTCAAGACCAAGTTCGCGCCCGGTACCCTGCTGATCCAGCTCGGCGGCCCCGGCATGCTGATCGGTCTGGGCGGCGGTGCGGCGTCCTCGATGGCCACCGGCAGCAACACCGCCGATCTGGACTTCGCCTCGGTGCAGCGTGGCAACCCGGAAATGGAGCGCCGCGCGCAGGAAGTCATCGACGCCTGCTGGCAGCTGGGCGACAAGAACCCGATCCTCGCCATGCACGACGTGGGCGCGGGCGGTCTGTCGAACGCCATGCCGGAGCTGGCCGATTTCGCCGGGCTCGGCGCGCATTTCGAGCTGCGCAATGTGCAGATCGAAGAGCCGGGCATGAGCCCGCGCGAAATCTGGTCCAACGAATCCCAGGAGCGCTATGTGCTGGCGATTGCGCCCGAGTCGCTGCCGGTTTTCCAGGCTTTCTGCGAACGCGAGCGCTGCCCGTTTGCGGTGGTCGGCACGGCCACCGGCGATGGCCGCCTGCAGGTGACCGACAGCCACTTCGGCAATCATGCCGTCGACATGGACATGCAGGTGCTGCTCGGCAAGCCGCCGAAGATGACCCGCGATGTGGCGAGCCGGCCGATCTACCTGCCGCCCTTCGACGTGTCGGACACCGACGTGCAGGAAGCCGCCTTGCGCGTGCTGCGCATGCCGGCGGTGGCCTCCAAATCCTTCCTGATCACCATCGGCGACCGCTCGGTGGGCGGCCTGACCGCGCGCGACCAGATGGTCGGTCCGTGGCAGACCCCGGTGGCTGACGTGGCCGTGACCGCAATGAGCTTCCACGGCTACACCGGCGATGCTTTCGCGATGGGCGAGCGCACCCCGCTGGCCTGCGTGAGCCCGGCCGCCTCCGGCCGCATGGCGGTGGGCGAATCCATCACCAACCTGCTCGCCGCCGATGTGGCTAAGATCGGCGACATCAAGCTCTCCGCCAACTGGATGGCCGCCTGCGGCCAGCGTGGCGAAGACGCGCGCCTGTTCGAAACCGTGAAGGCCGTGTCCGAATTCTGTATCGGCGCCGAGCTGTCGATTCCGGTCGGCAAGGATTCGCTGTCGATGCGCACGACCTGGAAGGATGGCGAAGAGGCCAAGGCCGTGACCTCGCCGCTGTCGATGATCTCCACCGCCTTTGCACCGGTGCAGGACATCCGCAAGACCCTGACGCCGCAACTGAAGATCGAAGCGGGCGTCGAAACCGAACTGGTGCTGATCGACCTGGGCCGCGGCAAGCATCGCCTTGGTGGCTCCGTGCTGGCGCAGGCCTACAACTCGGTCGGCGAACATGCACCTGACATCGATGCAGCCACCCTGAAGGCCTTCTTTGCCGGCGTGACTGCGTTGAAGCAAACCGGCCTGCTGCTGGCCTACCACGACCGCTCGGATGGCGGTCTGTTCGCGACCCTCGCCGAAATGGCTTTCGCCGCGCGCACCGGCATCTCGATCGAGCTGGATTCAGTGTGTTATGACGCGCTGGTCAACGACATCGACGGCGCCGAAAAGCGTCCCGATCTGCTCAAGGGCCGCTTCAATGATCGCGTCTTCGGCGCGCTGTTCGCCGAGGAACTCGGTGCCGTCGTTCAGATCCGCCGCAGCGATCGCGAGCGGGTGCAGGCCCTGCTGCGCGAAGCTGGCTTGGGTGCCGAGACGCACTTCATCGGCTTCCCGAATGACCGCGGCAGCCTGCGCATCCGCCGCAATGCCAAGACCGTGTTCGAAGCCGACGTGCATGAACTGCTCCAGGTGTGGTCTGAGGTCAGCCATGAGATTGCCCGGATCCGTGACGATGCGGAGAGCGCGGATCAGGAATTCGCCGCGCTGGCCGACAAGGCCGACCCAGGCCTCTCTGTTGCGCTCACCTACGACGCCGCTCAAGACATCGCTGCTCCCTACATTGCCAAGGGCTCCCGCCCGAAGGTGGTGATCCTGCGTGAGCAGGGCGTGAACTCGCAGAACGAGATGGCTTCGGCGTTCGAGGCGGCCGGCTTTGCGCCGTTTGACGTGCACATGTCAGACCTGATGGCCGGACGTGTGAATCTGGCGGACTTCCATGGCCTTGCTGCCTGCGGCGGCTTCTCCTACGGCGACGTGCTCGGCGCGGGGCAGGGCTGGGCCAAGTCCATCCTCTTCAACGACAAGCTGCGCGAGCAGTTCTCAGCCTTCTTCCAGCGCAGCAACACCTTCGCGCTGGGCGTGTGCAACGGCTGCCAGATGATGAGCAACCTCGCCGAGATCATTCCGGGTGCCGATGCCTGGCCGCGTTTCCAGCGCAACCGCAGTGAGCAGTTCGAAGCCCGTACGGCGATGGTCGAGGTGCTTGATTCGCCATCCATCCTGCTCGCCGGCATGGCCGGCAGCCGCATGCCGATCGTGGTGAGCCACGGCGAAGGCCGCGCCGACTTCGCGCTGCACGGCAACCAGACCGAGGCATTGCTCGCGATGCGCTTCGTCGCCAATAACGGCAAGATCGCCACGACCTATCCGGCCAATCCGAACGGTTCGCCGGCCGGTATCACCGGTCTGACGACGCCGGATGGCCGCTTCACCATCATGATGCCGCACCCCGAGCGTTGCCGCCGAACCGTGCAGATGAGCTGGGCGCCTGCCACGCTGGGAGAGGACTCCCCCTGGATGCGCATGTTCCGCAACGCGCGCGTGTGGCTTGGCTGAGGTTTTCGCGCAAGCAGGGAAAGCCCGGTTCGCCGGGCTTTTTTTTTGGATTTTTACAACACAACGCATAGTCTGGATGAATTTGTGAATAGGTAATGTTTATCGATCGTGGAGAGCGTCCGCAGAAAGATCCGGGGGTTTTGAGGCGTCTCTTCATGCTGCATCGCGATGCAAGGTGATCCGCTTGCACGGGTTGTTGTGCTGTCTGGCTCAGTATTCGTAGTCTTCTCGAATGCTGCAAAAGCACAAGGAGCGGAGTTGCTCCGGCGCGTTTCCAGGGGCTTTTGGCGGATATGACATTTGCATCCGCCGGACGGATAGTTCTGCTTTATGAACGGAAACGTAAACGGATTGACGCATTTTCACAAAGTGCCATGATCTGCCGCACTGAAATCTACGACTTCAGTACTAAGCCTTTACGGATAGCCAGTCCGGAAGGCAACACACATTCACTGGCAGGAGAACAGACTGATGCGTAGCAAGATCCTTGTCGCCATGGCGACCTTTGCGTTGGCTGGCGGCGCTTTCGCCGCCACCGACTATCCGAGCGGCTATACCAAGTGTGCCCAGGCTGATGGCAGTACCTGCTCCATGAGCGGTACCCGCTCTGTCGCGCTGGGCAAGTCCGGCAGCTTTGTGTATGCCACCAAGACAGGCGCCTTCGCCTGTAGCCTGTCGGCCTTCCCGACCAACAGCTTCACGACTTCCGCCTGGTGTTCCTACGGTGCCACGACCAGCAGCAGCTCGTCTTCCAGTTCGGTCGCTTCCAGCTCCAGCAGCGCAGCCTCCAGCTCGGTGGCATCCAGCGCTTCGAGCTCGGTTGCCACCAGTTCATCCAGCAGCTCGACCTCAAGCGGTGCCAGCAGCCTGTGTGTGGCAGGTGGCGTGATCGACGGTGTGGAAGTCGATTGCGGCGGCAAGACCATCGGTCTTTCCTGTGAAGGCGACACCGAAGGCCAGGCTGCAGTGCTGACGCTCAAGAACGGCGCCATCGTCAAGAACCTTCATGTGAAATCCGGCGGCGGCGCACACGGCATTTCCTGCACGGCAGGCAACTGCACGCTGAAGAACGTGACCTGGGATGAAGTCTGCGAACACGCTGCCGGGAACTACTCCGAGGGCGGCACCTACTCGATCTATGACAGCACGGCCTACCAGATACTGGACAACGCCTATGAGCATGGCTCGAAGCCGGACAAGTTCTTCCAGGACAACGCCTACAACTCGAAGATGTATGTGCGCAACTTCACTGCCGTGATGGTGGCGTCCACGATGTCGGGTCAGAAGGACAGCCAGGGCAACTCGGTGACGACCTACACGAGCTCCGGCAAGATCCTGCGCACCTGCGGTGACTGCTCCAGCAACAAGGGCGGTCGCACGCTCGACATGGACGGCCTGACCGTCAAGCACGTCGATTCAACCGGCGCCACGGTGAGCGGTGCGGGCCTGGATACGATTGCCGGCATCAACACCACCTGGGACAGCACCGTGCCTTCCGCTTACGCGATTGCTGACAAGGCCATCCTGCGCAACCTGAAGATCCAGTCCTACAAGCTCTCGAGCGACGGCGTGAAGAGCACGCCGAAGATCTGCGACACCTATGTCGGCAGCCGTACCCACAATGCCTCGACCAACATCGGTCAGGCGTGGAATACGACTTCCTGCAATGTCCAGACCACGGACGTGACCAGCTTCTGATTGCACGGACGCTTTAGTTGAAAGTGCAAGCCCCGACGGCCTGGCCGCCGGGGCTTTTTCATGACATGCCAAGGCAGAAACAGCTGCCGGGAATCGAATGCTTCCGATGAAACGCGCGATCTGGATCGGTTTTCTGATGCTTCAGGCTTGCCTGCCAGCCGTATCTGCGGCGCCCGCGGCGCGGGTCATTAATGCCGATCTGCACGCCTTGTGGCTCAGCGACGATGGCAGAACGGTGCTGGCGGGCGGCGCCGACGCGACGCTGCTGAGATCCGCAGACGGGGGGGAGCATTGGCAGGCTGGATTGCTGCCGACCGGTTTTGACGTCAGCCGCATCGAGGCGGATGACAAAGGGAATTTTCTCGCGCTGGGTGAGCAGGGCTTGCTGCATTCGTCTGATGGCGGCGTGAGCTGGCAAGCGGCACAGCTTCCTGCAGGATTGACCGCCTCCGCGATTGCCTACGATGCCCGCCATGCGCGCTGGCTGGCGGCGAGCAGACAGCAGGGCCTGCTGCGCAGCGATGACGGTGGTCTCCACTGGCAGGCAGTGCCCATGCCGAGCGCGGTATCGCTCGCAGCGCTGGCAATGCTTGATGACGGTAGCATCATGGCTGCGGGGGCTCATGGCCAGATCGTCCACTCGCGGGATTTCCACCGCTGGCAGCGACTCGAGGCGCCCTCCCAGGAGGCCATCATGCGATTGCTGGTGCTGCCCCGAAAGGCCGGTGTGCTGGCCTTCCATGCAGAGGGGAGCGTGAGCCGGATTTCGTCTGATGGCAGTCGGGTTGTTGCCGTCGCCAGTGTGGGAGACGTCATGCCCTCCGCGCTTGGGCACGACGCCCGCACCGGGCGGGTGTTCGCCGCGACGCCTCGCGGTGAGGTGCTGCGCTCGGCTGATGCCGGGCGCAGCTGGCAGTCCGCGAGTGTGGTCGACAACATCTTTCTGACCGGCTTGCTGACCGAGCGTGCCGACAAGGCGCTGATCGTGGCGGGTGGCCGCGGAACCATTGCGCGCTCGCGCGATGGCGGCGCGAGCTGGACGGTGCTGAACGGCAACGCCTGGACGAGCCGCCTGCATGCGCTGGCTTCGAGCGCGGACGGCAGGCGGATCGTCGCGGCCGGAACCGGAGGCCTGCTGCTGCTCAGCGAGAACGGCGGCGACAGCTGGCGTGCGTTGCAGCCGGATCTGCGCGGCTATGTGAATGATCTGGCCGCAGCGGGGTCATCGCAGGCGCTGCTGGCCGCCGGCATGGATGGCTTGCTGATCCGCAGCGAGGATGCCGGGCTTCACTGGCAGCAGGTGGAGGTCTCGCCGCCACTGGAGGTGTCACTCATGTCGCTGATCCGGAGTCCGGATGACGGAAGCATGCTGGCCGCCGGACCGATGGGACGCTTCCTGCGTGCGGATGCGCGGGGGCAGCAGTGGTCCCGGCAGACGGTCCCGGACGCGGGGGAGGGCTATTTCCGCCAGATCGTGGCCGGCTCTTCCGCCCGGACACTGCTCATGCTAGGGAATCCGGGCCGCCTGATGCGCTCGGACGACGGCGGGCGCAGCTGGCAGGCAACGGATGCCGAAACCCTTGTGGCCGGGCAGGGACTGGTACAGATCGCGGCGCTTGCCGGGCAGGTCTTCCTGGCTGCGGCGCCGGATGGCCGGATGTTGCGCTCAGACGATGACGGCCAGCACTGGGTGGCACTTCCCGGACCCGGGCCGCGCATCAGTCAGCTGCAGGCCGATGAGCTGGGCAAGGTTGTCTGGGCCATCGGTCCGGAGTCGCTTTTCCGCAGCCGGAATGCCGGTGACAGCTGGGAGCGGATCGATACGCCCGGCACGACGGTCGGCCATCTGCTGCGCACACCCGCCGGCACGCTGCTGGCCTTTGGCAGCGCGGGGCACATCCTGCGCTCGGATGACGACGGGGCCCGCTGGGCGAGCGTGGCGTCGGGTGTTTCGGCCAGCTTGCGGCGAGGTCTTGCGGATGCGTCCAGCGGACGGGTTTTTGCGGCTGGCCGCGAGGGCACCGTTCTCGTTTCCGATGACGATGGGCGCAGCTGGCGTGCGCTCATGGCAGGCACACGGGCGCATCTCAACCGTCTTTGGCTGAGCGAAGACGGCGGCGTGCTGGTCGTGGCCGGTGAGCGGATCGTGCGCATCCCCTTGCGCTGAGCGGTCCGGCGGCAGGCTTACTCGCTCAGCCGGAAAATGCGGTCACCCCAGAACAGGATCGCATCTGCAGTGCCCAGACTGCCGTTGATGCGGGCGTCCAGCGTGTCGGTCGCGGCCTGCCAGCGCTGCCCGCCATCCTCCGATCTGAGGATGGGCCCGCTGCGACCGGCCGCGAAAAGCGTGTCGCGGCCGGGGGCTCTGACGACGGTGCGCAGCAATTCCTGACTGCCGGAGCTGGCCGCCTCCCAGCTTTTCCCCGCATCGAGCGAGCGCAGGATGCTGCCTTTGCTGCCGACGGCGACGATGCCATGCGGAAGTCCAGGGATGGCTTCGAAATCGCGCGGCTCGCTGAAGACGGGCAGGAAAACCCTTTCGAAATGCTGGCCGCCGTCCTCCGAGCGCAGGATTTCGCCCTCCTTGCCGGCAGCGAGAAACACGCCCGCCAGGTAACGGATCCGATTGGCTCCCCGCGCGTCCTGGCTCGCTGTGGCCTGCCAGTGGCGACCGCCGTCCGTGCTGAAGACCGGCAGGCTGTCGCGACCAATCGCGACGATCTGCTGCGCGGAGCCGTCGTGCGCGGCGGATTGCCAGATGATGTCCGCGCTGGCGTCGCTGGCTGACCAGTCTGCTCCGCCATTTTCCGACACCAGAATGCCGTGGTCGGTGCTCAGCGCAAGCAGCTTGCCGCCGGGCAGCACGAGAAGCGGGCCAAGGCTGCCATCGCCGCCCAGCTTCTTTTCCTCCCAGCGCAGGCCGCGGTCAGTCGAGCGCAGCAGCATGCCTTGCGTGCCCGCGGCAAGGAAGGACTGGCTGACCGGCTCGTAAGCCACGCTGAAAAAGTAGCGATCGTCCGGCTCACGCACCGGAAACCAGTTGCGCCCGCCGTCTTCGGATCGGGCGAGGCTGCCTTGCGTACCGGCAGCGATCAGCAGGCTGCCATCGGTGGCCAGCATGTGGGTGTAGGCGTTCACGCCTTCCCGAACGAGCTGCCAGCTGAGGCCATCGTCGCCCGAGCGCGCGATGACGCCACCCGATCCTGCCGCGACGAGTGCGCCTGTCGGCAGTCGCTTGAGCGTTTCGAACTCCTGCCTTGTCGGCACTGAAGCTTCCATCCATGCCGTGCCGCGTTCGCGGCTTCGGGCGAGGGTGCCCTGCGCACCCGCGACGATGAATTCGTCATCTCCGGTGCTGATGACGGAGGAGAGAAAACGCCCGGGCATGCCGGCCAGTATCTGCCAGCTTCGGGCGCGATCAGCCGAACGCAGCAGGCGGCCATCCGCGGTGGTGGCGAGCAGCACGCCGCTGCGACTGGCCGCGAAGGCATTGATGACGGGCGGCTTGGTACTGGCGGGCATGCGGCTGCGTTTCCAGCGCAGTGCGCGGGCATCGGTATAGAGGATGCGGCCATCGGCAAAGCTCGCGATCACGAGCCCTGGCAGGACTTCCTGCAGTCGCGTGAGTGAGGCCTTGTCTAAACCGGACAGGGGCGTCCAGCGTTGGCCTTCATCCTGCGAGCGGGCAAGCAGCCCCTGTTCGCCGCCCGCCAGCAGAACCCCTGCCGAGCTGCGCAGCAGATGGGCAATGTAGCCGCTGCCGAGCCGGAGTTCTTCCCAGCGCTGCCCGCCATCATCCGATCGCATGAGCAGGCCTTTTTCGCCTCCTGCGAGCAGTACGGAGGCATCACTGCCGGCCGTGATGAGCGCGCGCAGATCCGCCGACTCATGAATGCTGCCGCTCGACCAATGCCTGCCGCAGTCCTCCGATATCGCGATGCTGCCTCGGGTGCCCGCGGCAATGTAGCGCGGCGGATGCGCGCTTGCTGCCACCGTGTAGAGCGTTGCGCCGAGATTCAGGCCGGCGTTGCCCCAGCGCTGCCCGTCGTCGGTGCTCAGCAGGAGGCTGCCGTGACTGCCCGCGATCACGCTGGTTTCGCATTGCTGGAGGCTGGTCACGCTGAAGAGATTGGCGTTGCCGGTTTCGAGCCTGAGCCGGGAGGACTGGGCCTGCGCGACGGCAGGCAGGAGGCTGGCCAGCGTCAGGCAGAGGAGACGGCGGCTTGCGCCGGCAACTGCGGGAAGAATGGCGTGGCGAGGCATGAGCGCTCCTGTGTGGTGGTGCTGCGACGGCGATCCGCTTTCATGTTGCCTTTCATCCGCATCGCCGATCTTGCCCTTGTCATGGACTGCCGGTGTCCGGATCATGCATGCAGATCCGGAGCGGGGGGCTACAGTCTGCATGTCAGCAAGCATGCCTGCCTTTCTACCGGGCGGACAACATCAGGGCGCGCAGCGTCCGACTTCCGGAGACAAGTCAATGCCGAAAAAACGTTTTCCAGATGTGTGCTGGCCGGGCGTGCTGATGGCTGCCTGCCTGCTTCTGCAGGGGTGTCGCGAGGATGCGGCGACGGCTGCCGTGGTCGCGAAGCCGCTTGCTCCGCCCAGTTACGCAGCACACGTCGTCAATCCGTCTTTCTACACCGCCTTTGCAGGCCAGGATTACCTGCTGGTGGCGGGGACCGATGGCGCGGTCTGGCGGAGCGATGACGGAGGCATGAACTGGACGATCGGCACGCCGGGCCGCATTGCCTCGCTGAGCAGACTGATGGCGGTGCCCGGCGTCGACAGGCTGATCGCGGCCGGTGCAAACGGTGCGCTTCAGACCAGCGAGGACGGCGGACGCAGCTGGACGCCGCGCGTCCAGGGTGCGAGTGCGCCTTTCCAGAGCCTGTTCGCGTCCGGAGACGGCAGATTGCTGATCGCGGCGGGCTCGGAAGGACTCATGGCGCGCAGCGAGGACGGCGGTCTCGGCTGGCAGCCGGTTGCCTTGCCCGGGCCGGTCACGATCGGACATGTGCAGGCGCTGCCGGGCAAGGGCGGGTTGATTGCCGCGGGCGCTGCCGGCGCAATCATCGTCTCGCGGGATGCGGGGCAAAGCTGGCAGGCGGTCGACAGCGGGACGCGCGAAGCCATCACCGCGTTGCGGGTGGAGCAGGGCAGTGGAGACATTCTGGCCGGGCTTGCAGATGGTCGCCTGCTGCGTTCGCGCGATGCGGGTCAGCACTGGACACCCGTCTCGACCGGACTCAGCTATGTCCTGCAGTTGCTTCAGGATAGGCAGAGCGGCGTGATGATTGCCTTCGGCTCCGATGAGCGCATCGCACGCAGCGAGGACGGCGGCCACAGGTGGGCTGTGGTGAAGGCGCCGGAGCGCGCCACCCTGCTCAGCGTGGTGATGCAGGGGCGGCGCATCGTGGCGGCCGGAGATCGCGGGCTGGTGCTGATTTCGGATGATCTGGGCAAGCACTGGAAGGCCGTCTCCGCTGGCGAGGCACGTCCGCTCAACAGTCTGGTGGTCGATCCGCGCAGCGGCAATCTGCTTGCTGTGGGTGGAGGCGGCTGGATCACTGTGTCCACCGATGCGGGGGAGACCTGGCAGACGCGCCGGCTCGGCATTGCCGAGTATGTCCATGGCATTGCACGCGACCCGGTCAGCGGAGCTCTTTTTGCGGCGGGCATCAACCGCACCGTGTCGCAGTCCCACGACGGCGGCCGGACCTGGACCAGTACGGTGATGACCCGGCTGGCCGAGCCCGGCTACCTGTTTCGTGTTGGCGTCGAACCGGTGTCGCGGACGCTGTTCATGGCTGGCGGCAAGCAGTCCTGGCTGCGGACGGCCGACGGCGGCAAGCACTGGGAGGCCGAAACCGCGGCAGAGGGGGCGGTGTATCAGGGCTTCCTGGGTCATCCGAAAAGCGGCACGATCATCCTGTACGGAGACTCCGGGTTGATGGCTCGCCTCGCACGCGGTGCGACGCAGGCGGAGATCCTGCCAAGGATCGTCGAAGGAGCCTGGTTCCGTGGCGAGTTTGACGAAAGCTCCGACACGATGTGGCTCTTCGGTGCCGACGGTGCGCTCGCGAAATCTACGGATGACGGTCGAAGCTGGACACGGATCGCCGTACCCACCGAGGTGACCTTTTACGGCGGCATTTTTGACGCGGCGCACGGTCGCTTCCTGCTGGCGGGTTCGCGTGGCGTGATTCTCCGCTCCGCGGATTCGGGGAACACCTGGGCGCAGGTCGAGAGCGGCACGGTGGCCATGCTCGGCTCGATGATGGCGGAGCCCGCCGGCAAGGCCTTGCTGGTGGCGGGTGCCAACGGCATCGTGCTGCGTTCGACCGATGAAGGCAAAAGCTGGCTGCAGAGCAGTACCGGTACGGAGAGCCTGCTGCGGGCCTTTACCGTCGAGCCCGATAGCGGCGCGCTGCTTCTGGCCGGGCGCGATGGCGTGATCCTGCGTTCGCTGGATCAGGGCGTGAGCTGGCAGGCTCTGGCGTCGAACACTGATGCCCGCCTGAAAGCGCTCTATGCAGATCCGGCCACGGGCAACCTGATTGCCTATGGTGACCGGATCGTGTTTTTCGAGCGCTTGAAGCCGTAAGACTCAGCGGGGCGGGCGGGTCTGCCAGCTCCGCATGAACGCCGGCAGCGCGGCTTCGATGTCAGCGATGACCGTGTTCCAGTCGTCATGCCGGGGCTGGCGGAAGAGCCGGACCGAGGGGTACCAGGGGCTGTCGCTGCGCTGCAGCTGCCAGCGCCAGTCCGGCTTGGCCGGCAGCATCAGCCAGACGGGCCGGCCCAATGTGGCTGCAAGATGGGCGACCGAAGTGTCGACGCAGATCACCAGATCGAGCGACGCGATCAATGCGGCGGTCGCTTCGAAATCCACCAGTTCGGATTGAAGGTCGAGGATGTTGCTGCGGGCCAGGAAATCGCTGTCGCCGGGTCTGACCTCCGGCTGCAGCGAAACAAAGCAGGCCGGCTGTTTCAGCAGCGGAGCCAGAAGCGCCAGCGCCAGGCTCCGTTTGTGATCATTGCTGTGGCGTGCATTCCCCGACCATGCCAGGCCGATCCGTGGCAGCGCGGCGTCGCTTGCCGCCTGGAGGCGCGTGGAAAAATCCTGAACACGCCCGGGCGCTGCAGTCAGACCTGACACCGGCAAGGGGATGGTGTCCTGCCGAACACCCAGCAGGCCGGGCAGGTCCAGCAGCCAGACATGAAAGTCCGTGGCGGGGCGAGGCTCGCCCGCCGCCACAATTCCGTCGATCCCTTCGAGCCTGGACAGCAGGCCTTTCAGTGCCGGCTGCACCTCGAACACCACCCGCGCGCCGCGTGAAGCCAGCGCGGTGAGCAGCCGGCAGAACTGAAGGCTGTCCCCCAGACCCTGTTCACAGAGCACCAGGATGCTGCGGCCTTCAAGTGCGGCTTCGCCGTCCCATTCCGGGCAGGCCGGAGCGCGACCCTGCATGGCGGCCTCCGCACTGAGCATGCGCCAGCGGTACAGCGGCCAGCCTTGTTCGAACTGGCCAAGCAGCAGATGGCACAGCGCCGCATTGAGGTGCGCCATCACATGCGAGGGATTGGCTGCCTGCGCCGCCGCATAGCTTTGCAGCGCCTCTTCGTAGCGGCCGGTCATTTCCAGACTTGCACCGCGGTTGTTGAGTGCCTCGGCAGCGAGGCCGGACTGGCCGCTCAGCTGATCGTAACCTTCGATGGCTTCATCGAAGCGGTGCAAAGCGCGCAGGGTATTGCACCGGTTGAAAATGGCATCTGCATAAGCCGGGCGGGCAGCCAGTGCCAGGTCGAAAGCGATCAGGGCCTCTTCGAACCGGCGCAGGTCGAACAGGACATTGCCGCGATCGTTGAGGATCTCCGGCGTTTGCGGATGCTCTTCGAGCAACTGGTCGAAGTTCGCAAGTGATTCGTCGAAGCGGCCGGCTCGTTTGAGGGCATTGGCATGAGCGAGCCGGGCGCGGAGGTGTCCGGGTGAGATCGCCAGGGCGCGCTCCGAGACGGCCAGCGCTTCGTCAAGGCGGCCTGCATGACGCAGCGCCTCGGAGAGGCTGCCGAGTACGTCCGGATTGTCCGGAGCCTGCTTGAGGAGTTGCCTGAGGGGCGCGAGCGCGGCTTCATGGCGCCCTGCCAGACCGAGAATCGAGGCGAGATTGGTCAGCACCCCGAAGTCTTCAGGGGTTTGCCGGAGCACGTCTTCGAGCAGCGTCACGGCCTCGTCCGTATGTCCGCGCTGTCCGAGCACCAGCCCCAGCATGTGCTGGCTGTCCAGATGTCCGGGCCATTCCCGCAGGGCCTGGCGGTACATCTGCTCAGCCTGCTCCGGATGGCCGGCGCGATGATGTCTGATGCCCTGTGCATGCCATTGGCTGGCAGCCACCTGGCGTGGATTCGGACCACTTGCGCGGCCGGGTTTCTTTCCGGGTTTCAGAAGCGCCTCCTTTCTGGTGTGCTGCCGGATTAGACACGAAAAGCCCCGCCGGAGCGGGGCGATCTGCCTTGCGGCAGGCAGTGTGTGACGGGGCGGCCGGTCAGTAGGCGGTAATGTCCGACGTGCTGACGTTGCAGGCGGTCGTGCCCCATTGTTCGCCGATCTTGGAAGATTCCGAGCCGCTCTGCACGCCTTTGTACGCGACGCAGATGGCCGGGGAACCCTTGGTCCAGCCCTTGACCTTCAGGGTGCGGATCTTGGCGATATCACCGAAGTTGCTGTTCACGCCCACGACCGATGCGCTGACATTGGCGACGGTCGTGCTGCTGATGTTGACATAGCGCGGGCCTCCGTTCGACGAGCAGTTGCCGCAGGAGCGGTACAGCTTGCCGATGGTGTTGGCATAAAAGCCGGAGATGTTGACCGTGGAGCCGATTCCGTTGTGCTGGAACACCTTGTCCGACGCGTAATAGGCTGTACCGCCCGAGACGTTCATGGTCTTGCCTGAGCCCCCTTTCATCGTGGCCGCATCCTCGCAGACGTCGTTCCAAACGACCTTGGAGAGCGTGCAGGAGCCGGTACAGTGGATGCCGTCCGCACCTCCGCCAGCCTTGATGACGACGTTCTTGATCGTTGCACCGTCGGTGAGGACGAACACCGGTTGCTGGCTTTCTGACTGGCCGTCACACGAGGTGCCCACGGTCGCACCGCCGTAGTCGACCGTGCCGGTAATGGTGGTGGTGGCCGAGGCGCCGAACGCGCTGGCTGCCAGTGCAATGCCGAGAAGGTATTTGCCGAGTTTCATGGTGTGCTGTCTCCTGGATATGACTTTGTTGTGAGCACCGGAAAGTGTCCCCATCCTGGCGGTTTCGTCTCCGGCTGCAGATCACTCTGGTTTTGCCAAACCGGGAAATCAAGGATGCGTGGTTACCGGTCTCATCCGCGAAAGAGTCTCCTGGAAATGCTGCAATGCAATATCGAAGCGACAGCTGTCCGCCTCGTTTTGTGACCGAAAACACTCCTGCTGAATCCCTTCGAAGGCTGCCGGAGAGTCGGAAAAATGCACGGCGGGTGGTGCAATGCCGCAGAGATTTCTCGCCAGGGATGGAGGCGAGACTGCCGGAGAAACTTGGAGAGCAACTGCAAATGTGCGATGCAGCAACAACACAGGCAGGCAGCGGGTATCGAAGTTTTTGATGTAAGGGAATACGCTTATATTCCCGCGCTGCATCCAACGTGCCCCCTATTCGGGTGGCATGTTGCCGTTCGTCGGAATGTGCCGGAGTTTCCGGCAGTCGGTGTAAGGCAGAAAAGCTGTTTTGTTTTTCTGGCGGACTAAGTTTCGAGGCTTCATGCCGGCCAATCTCGAGCCTGAAACCAGCAACTTTGCGAAGGCCGTCGGCACGCGCCGAGGGAGTCATGCAGATTTTCGTCGGCCGTTGCATTGACCGCCGGTTTCGCTGCGCTCAGATTGTGGCAGCCGGGCAACGTCGGGAGGCTTTTCCGCTTCAGTGCTGTGCCGGGCATTTCAAAGGGGCGAATCCATACAACGCCACCTGATTCATAAATCTGGACATTGAGGAGCCATCATGATCATCAGAATGCTGGGCGGCGTTGTTGCCCTTGTGCTCGCAGCAGGCGTTCATGCTGCAACGGACTACCCGTCCGGCTACACCAAGTGCGCCCAGAATACTGGCGCGACCTGCAGCATGAGCGGTACGCGCAGCGTCGCGCTCGGCAAGTCGGGTTCTTTCGTGTATGCCACCAAGACGGGCAACTTTGCCTGTATCGGCAGTGCCTTCCCGAGCAACAGCTATACGGAGTCGGCGTGGTGTTCATATGGTCCGACGAGCAGCGGAAGTTCTTCAAGTTCATCGACTTCGACGAGCTCATCAAGCTCTTCCACGGCAAGCTCTGCTTCCAGCAGTTCGACGGCAGCGGGCACGATCAACATGACCATTCCCTCGGCTACTGGAACGGTGATCAACTCCGGTACGACCACCATTCCGGCCGGTACGACCAAGAGCTATGGCAACCAGCGCATCGGTGTGAAGAACTCCGTGGGCAACTGTGAGGACGAAGGCCAGATTCCTGTCTTCCTGCTCGAAGAAGGCGCGACGCTGAAGGATGTGATCATCTACGGCGGGGTGAATGGCTCGGACGGCGTTCACTGCAAGGGCTCCTGCACCATCCAGAATGTCTATTGGGAGGATGTCTGCGAGGATGCGGCGTCCAATCTCGGCGCAGGTTCCACGGTCACGATCAAGAACATCATCGCGATCAGCGCTGCGGACAAGACCTTCCAGCACAACAGCAAGAACAGCACGACGATTGTCCAGGACTCCTATGTGAAGAACGTCGGCAAGCTGTGGCGCTCCTGCGGAAACTGCACCAGCAATGGTGGTCCGCGCAAGGTGACGATCAACAACGTGAAGCTCGATGGTGTCAGCGCCTCGGTGGTGGGCGTGAACAACAACTACGGTGATGTGGCAACGATCCGCAAGCTGCAGATCAAGGGTTACAAGTCCGGCAGTCCCGAGGTGTGTGTCGAGTACATCGGTTACGACAAGAGCGCGGGCAAGGAGTCGACCAAGGTCGGCGAGAAGTGGAATACCACCGCCTGCAATGTCAGCAAGACAGACGTGACTTCGTATTGATCGACCACCCGGCGGAGGGATTGGCAGTCGCTTCGCCGAAGTCAGGCATCAGGAAAGCGCCCTGCGAGTCGGGGCGTTTTCATGTCCGGATCGGAGCGGAGGGCCGCGTTGGTGTGCGGTCGTGGCAAGGTCGGATGCGGCAACTGCGCCCGGTCATGTTGCAGGCGGACACGACCGGCCTGCCGGTTCCGGCGGCAGGATTACTGACTGTATTGCGACGGATTGATTTCGCAGCCCTGGTCGGTACACACCACGCCGTAAATGAAGACCCAGTCCGCATAGCGCTTCTTGCCCTTGAAGTGAAAGAACTCCTCGGGGAAGTTGTCCATCCTGATCGGGATTTCCTTCGAGCGGCTGTGCAGTCCCAAGATGCCCTGGCCATCGGTGCTGCGGATCAGCACCCAGTCGGCCTTGCCGGTCATCGGGTCTTCGTAGAGCCTGCGGATGTGCCGCTTTGCCTGCGGAAAACGCGGGTCACGCAACAGGTCTTCCAGACGCGCCGGCGGAGTGGCGGCAGCGCCCGGGGGCGCAGACTCGAAATAACTCCGGATTGCACGCTTGTACTGGAGACCGACGAACAGGAGCTGGTCTTCCATCTGGCGACGCTGCACGATCGCACCGAGCTGAACGGACGCAGCGGCACTGAGGCTGATGATCGCAATGATGATCAGCAGACCGAGATAGGTGAAGCCGAGCGGCTGTCGGGTGTGGCGAACCATCGGCGTTACCACTGCCGGTACGGAATGCCGTTCAGGCCTATGCCTTCGGACTTGCTGTACACGTCGTAGACATCCACGCCTTCCTGCGGGTCGCTTGCATCGCTGGCGTAGGCGCGAAGGCCCCAGGTTGCCGCATCCGGAAGGCTGGGGTCAGGCGAGAAGGGGTCACGTGGTACACGGCGCAGGAAGAACATGCGTTGCCCCTTGGCATTACGCTGGTCGACCGCCCCGGTCACGAGTTCATCGAGCGTCTTCGGATAGCCGCTGCTGTCGATGCTGCGCTGGATGATGCCCTGCTCAGCCGCTAGCCGGTAGGCGTCAAGCGCGCTGCGGATCTCCCTGAGCGCCAGGCGCAACTCCTGCTCCTTGCTGCGCTGGTAGGAAACCTGTGCGATCGGGACGGCAATGCTCGCGAGCAGACCCAGGATGGCCAGCGAAATGAGCATTTCGATCAGCGTGAAGCCGCTCTTGGAATTGCGTGTGCGCATGAAAGTCGTCGAGTCACGGGTGGGCGCAGATTACACCTTGAGTATTAGCTGTGTGTCATGCCGGGTGTCGGAAGTTGGCAAAAGGCACACGGGTTTACAGGTACTCTTGCGGACTGTGCAGCGCAGATTGGAAGTCATGCTGCTTTATGGCAGTCTAGCGTGATGGAGACGACAGCCTGCACAGGCTGCACACACACAAAAGAACATCGACAGGATGCATGAAAATGATGCTGAATCAGGCAACGCGTTGTGGCGCCCGGGCTGGCGCGAAGGGTTTCACACTGCTTGAGCTGCTGGTCGTCATGGCCATCATCGGGCTGCTGGCCGCGTATGTCGGGCCGAAGTATTTTTCGCAGCTCGGCAAATCGGAGCAGAACGTGGCGAAAGCCCAGATCGAGGCTTTCGCGAAGGCGCTTGATACCTTCCGCCTAGATACCGGCCGTTACCCCACGAGCGCTGAAGGGCTGGCTGCACTGATGACCAAGCCGGTTAACGTGCGGACCTGGAATGGTCCCTACCTTGCCAAGGAAATTCCGCTCGACCCCTGGGGCAAGGCCTACATCTACAAGAACCCGGGTTCGCGTGGCAGGGAATTCGACATCATTTCGTATGGCAGTGATGCTCAGCCTGGCGGGACCGATTCGGCCGCCGATGTGCTGAACTGATTCATCGTCGACTGACAGGACGAAACCCTCATGCAGTTTGAGGTTCGTGCGCTTTCGCCAGACAACCGCGTCCAGACCCTGCTGGTCGAGGCCGCTGATGCCGCCTCGGCGCGCAAGAGCGTCGAGGCGCGCAAGCTGACGATCATCAGCCTGCGTGGTCGCAAGGCTTCCCGCCGCAGTGCATCGCGTGGCGGCTTCTCGCTCGTGATGTTCAGTCAGGAACTGCTCTCGCTGCTCGAAGCGGGTCTGAGCCTCGTCGAGGCACTTGAAGGCCTGCTCGAGAAGGAGACCACGCCGGCCTCGCGCAGTGTCATGGAAGGCCTGATCGCCCGCATTCGGGAAGGAGCCCGGTTGTCGGATGCGGTGTCCGCGCAGCCCGAGCATTTCCCACCGCTCTATATCGGCATCGTTCGGGCGGCAGAGCGCACCAGTGATCTGGGGCAGGCCCTCCGCCGCTATATCGATTACCAGACCCGGCTTGACATGGTTCGCAGCAAGATCGTCAGCGCGACGATCTATCCTGCCGTCCTCTTCGTCGTCGGCGGGCTCGTCGGCCTGTTCCTGATGACCTACGTCGTGCCGAAGTTTGCCGCGGTGTACAAGGACAGCGGTCGCGACATGCCTTTCATGTCCCGCTTGCTTCTGAGCTGGGGCGAGCTGCTGGGCCAGCACACCATGCTCGTGCTCATCGCGCTGGCCATCGTGATCTGTGGCGGCGTGTGGCTCTTCCGGCGGAATTCGAGGGAAGGGCGCTGGGCACAGATGGCCAAGCGGATTCCCGGTATCGGCGAGCGCGCACGCATCCTCGAACTTTCGCGGCTTTACCTCACGCTGGGCATGTTGCTTGAAGGCGGCATTCCAATCGTCATGGCCATGGAAATGCTCGAGGCCTCGGTGTCCCAGGAAACGCGGACGCGACTGCGACTTGGCTGCGCCGACATTTCCAGTGGCGAACCCTTGTCGCAGGCATTCGAGCGCCATGACCTCACGACCCCGATCGCGCTGCGCATGCTGCGGGTCGGTGAGCGCTCGGGGCAGCTGGGCGCGATGCTGATCCGGTCAGCCAATTTCTATGAAGGCGAGAGCGCACGCTGGATCGAGCGTTTCTCGAAGGTTTTCGAACCGGCACTGATGGCGGTGATTGGCGGCATCATCGGCGTCATCATCGTTCTGCTCTACATGCCCATTTTTGATCTGGCCGGTTCGCTGCAATGACTGCTTCCCTCATGATCGAAACCGAAACCCTGCTGCGTGCCAGAGAAGCGGTGCTGGCCTCGGGCCGCCATCTGGTGGCAGAGCTTGAAGGCATTACCCGCATGGAGGCGCGTGAGGTTGTGCGTGCGCTGGCTGCGCGGTTCCACTACCCGGTCATCGAGACCAGCGAGATGCTCGATATGCTGACGGCATTCGATCTGATGCCCTTGGGTAAGGCGCAGGGCAGAGGCTGTGCCATCCTTCGCGACAAGTCGGACCAGAAGCGCCTGATCGCGGTGATCTCCGATCCTTTCGATGCAGACCTGCAGGTCTGGCTCGAAAGCGCGACCGGCAAGGCCCTCAATTACCGGCTTGCCCTGCCGGCCGATATCCAGGCCTACCTCTCGCGTCAGGAAGCCTCGATGCGCGCGATTGATGGCCTGATCACCACCGATCCTGCCGCTGCGGCCGACGGCAAGGCGCTGGAGAGCCTGAGCTTCGCATCGGTGAGCGATGCGGCGAGCCCGGCCGTGAAGCTGGTCAACTCCACGCTCTATGACGCCTTGCGCCAGGGCGTGAGCGACATCCACCTCGAGAGCACGCCACAGGGCATGGTGTCGAAGTACCGTATCGACGGTGTGCTCGATCTGGTCACCACGATTCCCGGTGTCGCTCTGGCCGAACAGGTGATTTCCCGCATCAAGGTGCTCTCCGAGCTGGATATCGCGGAGCGTCGCGTGCCGCAGGACGGCAGCTTCCGGGTAGAGGCCCTGGGCCGGGAGATCGACCTTCGCGTGTCGATCATGCCTTCTATCCACGGCGAGGATGCGGTGATCCGGATTCTCGACAAGCAGGCCATGGTCGAAGCACACGGTGGCCTCACACTCGATGCGGCCGGCTTTGATCCCGATACGCTGGCGACCCTGCGCCGGCTGGTGGTGGAACCCTATGGCATGGTGCTTGTGACGGGGCCGACCGGTTCGGGCAAGACCACCACCCTCTATGCCGCGCTGTCCGAGATCAACCACGGTCGCGACAAGATCATCACCATCGAGGATCCGGTCGAGTACCAGTTGCCGGGCATCCTGCAGATTCCGGTCAACGACAAGAAGGGACTGACTTTCGCACGCGGTCTGCGTTCCATCCTGCGTCATGACCCGGACAAGATCATGGTGGGCGAAATCCGCGACAAGGAAACGGCCGAGATCGCCGTGCAGTCCGCGCTGACCGGTCACCTTGTGCTCTCGACGGTTCACGCCAACAACGTCTATGACGTGTTCGGCCGCTTCCATCACATCGGTGTTGATCTCTATTCCTTTGTGTCCGCGCTCAATGGTGTCATCGCACAGCGGTTGGTGCGCATGAACTGTCGCCACTGCTCGGTGAGCTACCGGCCGACGGATGCGGAGCTTGCCGATGCCGGTCTCACGCCAGCTGCGGTCGAGAAGTACGTGTTCATGAGGGGCGTAGGCTGTGGTGACTGCCGGGGCTCGGGGTACCGGGGGCGCAAGGCGGTGGCGGAGGTGCTGACGATGAATCCGGAAATTGCGGAGCTGATTGTCGAGCGGCGCTCGGTGCGGCAGATCATGGAAGCCGCAAAACGCAATGGCACCCGGAGTCTTTACGAAGATGCCCTGGCGCTTGTCGCCAATGGCGAGACCACGCTTGAGGAGGTGCGCCGTGTCACGCTCGCAGCGTAATCAGCGCCTGGTGCTGGGCGTTGGCGTCGACGAAATGACGCTGCTCACGGCTGACAGCGGTAAGCTCCTGGCTTCGGTCGAGATGGCCGCAGGCAAGGATGCGGCCTTGCCGGAGAGTGCCGTCTGGCTTTCAGCGCTGTCCGCCCTGATAGCCAAGGCTGGCGTCGAAGGCGATATCGCGCTTCATGCCACGGTTTCCGATCACTGGAGCCGTTACTGGATGCAGGCGGTGCCGGAGGGCATCGGCCAGTTGTCCGAGTTGCGTGCCTTGACCGCCGCGCGCTTTGCCGACCTTTTCGGCCTGAAACCCGATGCCTGGAGCCTTTCTGCAGACTGGCAGAGCAGCGGGCTCATGCTCGCCTGCGCCCTGCCGCTCGGTCTGGTGGAGGCCTTGCGCGCGCCACCGGGTGAGGCCTGGAAGCTTGCTTCGCTGCAGCCCGCGTCGATCCGGATGCTGGGGCGGCATGCCGGCCGCCTGCCTTCCTCGGGCTGGGCGCTGTGTGCCGGCTCTACCGGCATTACGCTGTTCCAGTTTTCGGGCTCACGCATTTGTCATGTTCGCCACCATCCGACGGCAGTGCCGCCGAGCGTGCAGCTTGCCGAATTCCTGCTCGAAGCCGAGATGCTGCGCCGTGCGGCGCCGCGGGGCGAAGACCTTCACGTCTTCGGTCGCATTCGTGGCAATGCTCCCGGCGTCCAGCTGGCGGGCCTGAAAATCGTGCTGCCTCGCCGGCGTCGCAAGTCCAAACCTGTTGAAGTGCCCTCGGGTTCGGAGTCCTTTGAATTGGGCATGCAGGGAGTGGCGGCATGAAGCCACTGGATATCGATTTTTCCAGCGACATCCGGGCGCCGGACGCCACATCGCGCCGCCTGTTGCTGGTTGCGGTGGTCTGCCTGTCTCTGAGCGTGGCCGGGATTGCCATTGGCATGCACCAGGCATCCCGTGCGCAGGCCTTGCGTGCGCTGGTTGCCGAGCGTTCGGCTGATCGTGAAGCCTTGCGTGAGGCCGCAGTGAATCAGGAAGCGATTTCGAGTGATGCGGCAGAAGCCGTCAACGGTGTCGTCCGGATGATGGCTTACCCCCTGATCCGGCAACTCGCGCAGATCGAACAGCATACCGACGAAGGCATCAAGCCGGTATCGATCGAAGCCGGGCCGGTACGTGCGAACCTGCGCCTGGTTTTCGAGGCCCGATCGCTGCCGCAGGCGCTGGATTATCTGGAAGCGCTGAAGACAGAAGAAGGGTTTTCCGGTTTTGCATTGAGCCGGCAGGAGCCTGCCGGCAGCGGTGATGGCGGTCTCTGGCGCTTCACGCTGGAGCTGCCTCAAGGGGATGCTGTTGCGCGAGCGATCGAACGCGCACCTGCGAAGGAGCGCGAATGAGAGAAATCCGTTTGCCCTCCGGCGCCCGCTTCCGCCTGATGGTGGAGCTGGCCTACTGGCGCCATGGCTGGCGCCTGCCGTTGGCCGCCGTCTCGGTGCTGCTGCTGCTGGGCGTGGCGGCCTGGCTGCCCATCCAGTTTGCGCGGCTTGCTGACGCCAATGCCGAGTTCGATCGTGATGCACGGGGCTCGGTCTCGGGCGTGAAGGCGGCCATGCCGCCCCTGGCGAGCTTCCGCGAAGTGCTTGTGATGCAGGATGCAACGCCGACGCAGTTGCGCGTGATCCATCAGAAGGCCAGCGAGCTGGGGCTCCAACCGGGCCAGCTCGACATGAGACGCCAGCAGGACGGGCAGGGCGTTTTCTCCCAACTGCAGGTAACGATGCCGCTCAAGGGCAGCTATCTGGCGGTGAAGCGCTTCTGCGGTGATCTGCTCGAATACATGCCCTCGGTGTCGATAGACCAGATCTCGATCAAGCGCGACGACACCCGTCCTGACGTGGTGGACGCCCAGATCGCCCTTTCCCTGTGGCAACTGCCGGAATCGAAGCAGGGAGGGCGGCCATGAGTCCGAAGCTTCGCATGGGACTGATGCTGGTCGGTCTCGTGATCGCGGCCTGGCTGGCGATCTTTGGTGACAAGACGCCGGTCAATGAGCCGGTTGCCGCACGCGGCGCCGAGCGTGCCCGTCCGGCGGCTGCGGTCCGGCCCGAAACGGCGGTGCCTGCTGCCGCCGAGCCCGAAACCGATACCGGGCCGGTCCGTCGGCTCCGTTCCCGCGCGGGCTGGTTCGAACTGGCCTCATCCGGCCGGGATATTTTCGCGCCGCCGGTCGTGGCTGCGCCACCTCAGGCGCAGAACGAGGCGCCGCCACCGCCGCCGCCTCCCGAGGTGCCCTTCAAGCTGATCGGCAGGCTGGAGGAGCAGGGACACTGGCGCTATTTTCTGGAGCGCGACAACGCCGTGCACGTGCTGCGGCCCGGAGAGGAAGCGGTCGGTTTCCGGCTTGAATCCGATTCGGGCGATACGCTCCGGGTGACGAACGTGGCAGACAAGACGAGCTTCCTGATTGCGATTGACAGCGACAAGCATTAGAAGAAAGAACATGTACATGGACAAGGACAAGCCGATCAGACTCCTGCCGATTGCCGCGTTGATGCTGACACTGGTTTTGCAGGCGGGTTGTGCCGGCTCCCGGCCGCGCACCGCAGAAGGTGTGGCGGCCGGCAAGTCGGCGGAGGCTTACGCAACGATTCGCAAGGCGAGCGAGGACGATCCTGCCAATACCGCATTGCGCAGCGAGGCTGCCGAGGCGAAAACGCTGCAGGCGCAGCGTCTGCGCCGCTGGGCCGAGTCTGCGATTGCTGCCGGGCAACCCGAGGAGGCGATGGAAGCCTATCGGCAGTTGCAGGCCTTGACCGGTCAGTACGAAGGGCCGGCCTTGCCGCCCGCGAAGCCTGGGGAGGTTGCCGGCAAGGCGGGCGGCGCGGTGACGCTGCCGGTTGCCGAAGCTGCACGGCTTGATGCGCCGAAGCCGCAGCCTGAAGTTCCGCCGCTGGAGCGGCGCGTGACGCTGGAGTTCCGCAACGCTTCGGTTCGCTCGCTGTTTGACGTGATCGGCCGGACTTCCGGCATGAACGTGATTTTCGATCGGGATGTGCCGGCTGAGTTGTCCACCACCGTATACCTGCGCAACACCACGGTGCGCTCGGCGATCGAGAAGATTGTGCTGACCAGCGGGCTCGCCTGGCGTGAGCTGGATGAGCACACCCTGCTTGTGTATGCCGATGACGCCGGCAAGCAGCGCGATTACCAGTCCCTTGTGGTGCGCAGCTTCCAGCTGGCCAATGCCGATGCCAAGTTCGTGGCCAACAGCCTGAAAACGGTACTGCGCTTCAAGGATCTGGTCGTTGATGAAAAACTCAACATGATCGTGGTGCGCGATACGCCCTCGGCCATCGCGATGGCCGAGAAACTCGTAGCCATGCACGATGTCCCGGAGCCCGAGGTCATGCTTGAGGTCGCGATCCTGGAGGTCAGCAAGGGACATTTGCAGAACCTGGGCGTCGCCTGGCCGCAGTCGATGGCGCTGACGCCTCTGGCGCGCAACGTCTCGACGACTTCCAGCACGACCGATACGACTTCGGGCTATGTGAGCAGCTCGAGCACGAACACGCTGACGCTGCGCGACCTCTACAATCTGACGCCGGCGAGCCTTGGCATGTCGATCGGATCCACGACGCTGAATTTCGGCGCGACCGACAACAAGGTCAACGTGCTCGCGAACCCGAGAATCCGGGCCAAGAACCGCGAGAAGGCGAAGATCCTGATCGGTGAGCGGGTGCCCAATATCAGTTCCACCGCTACCTCGAACGGGGTGACGAGCCAGAACATTACCTATGTGGACGTGGGGCTCAAGCTCGATGTCGAGCCCCAGATCTTCCCGGGCAATGAAATCGCGCTGAAGATCGGCATGGAGGTCTCCAGCATCAACAGCACCATCCAGAACTCGAGCAGCGGCACGGTGGCCTATCGGATCGGCACCCGCAATGCTTCAACCGTCTTGCGGCTGAAGGATGGCGAGAACCAGATTCTTGCCGGCCTGATCCAGGACTCCGACAAGAAGACCGTGACCAAAGTCCCGCTGCTGGGCGACATCCCGATCCTCGGCCATCTTTTCCGCTCTGACAGCGATGACAAGGGCAAGACCGAAATCGTGTTGTCGATCACACCGCGGCTGATCCGGGGCAACGACATGCGGGGCAGCGATGACACGCGCTTCGATGCCGGCACGGTCAGCAGCGTGCGTGGCCGTCGCGACGGTGACAGTGGCGGTGGTGGCGGCATCACCGTCGATACACCTTCTCAGCAGCCGGTACAGCAGAGCCAGGGCGCGGGCTATCAGGACGGGCGCCAGCAGCAGGGCAATCCTTCTTCACGCGGCTTCGGAGGTTCGGTTGACTGAGTCGCGCCGCATGAGCCTTCGTCAGCGGGGTTTTACCCTGATCGAAATGATTGTCGCCATGGCCATCCTGGCCTTGCTGCTGACGATTGCGGTGCCGCGCTACTTCTCGAGCCTTGAACGATCGAAGGATGCGGTGCTCATGGAGAACCTGAAGATCACGCGTGACGTGATCGACAAGTTCTACGGTGATACCGGCCGCTATCCGGATTCGCTGGGCGAACTGGTAGACAAGCGTTACCTGCGGCAACTCCCGATGGATCCGGTGACCCAGAGCACCCAGACCTGGATCATCGTGCCACCCGAGCCTCCGCTGCGTGGTCAGGTGTATGACCTGCGCAGCGGAGCCAAGGGGCATACCAGTGACGGGCGTGCCTACAGCGCGCTCTGATGCGCCGGGCTCAGTTCGGTTTGTGGAAGCTCAGACCGTCTCCTGAGGCATCCACCACCACCGTATCCTTCGCGCCGAAACGTCCTTCCAGAATCTGCTTCGAGAGCGGATTCTCGATGTGCTCCTGGATGGCACGCTTGAGGGGGCGCGCGCCGAAAACCGGATCGAAGCCCGCCTTGGCGACTTCACCGAGCGCGGCATCGGTGACCGTGAGTCCGATCTCCAGGCGCCCGAGGCGGCGCTTCAGATTGTCGAGCTGGATCCGGGCAATCGAGCGGATGTGCGCGTCACCCAGCGAATGGAACACCACGACCTCGTCGATCCGGTTGATGAACTCCGGCCGGAAGAAGGTCTTCACCTCGTTCATGACTGCCGACTTCACCGCGGTATAGGGCTCTCCTGCCATCTGCTGGATCATCTGGCTGCCCAGGTTGGAGGTCATCACGATCACCGTGTTGCGGAAATCAACAGTGCGACCCTGTCCATCGGTCATGCGGCCGTCATCGAGCACCTGCAGCAGCACGTTGAACACGTCCGGATGCGCTTTTTCGACCTCGTCGAACAGCAGCACCGAATAGGGCTTGCGGCGCACCTGCTCGGTCAGGTAACCCCCTTCTTCATAGCCGACGTATCCCGGCGGCGCACCGATGAGACGGGCCACCGAATGCTTCTCCATGAATTCACTCATGTCGATGCGGATCAGGTGTTCCTCGCTGTCGAACAGGAAGCCGGCCAGCGTCTTGCACAGCTCGGTCTTGCCCACGCCGGTCGGGCCGAGAAAGAGGAAGGAGCCGTAGGGCCGCCCTTCCTCCGAGAGGCCGGCACGGGAGCGGCGGATCGCGTCCGCCACCAGTCGCACCGCTTCGTCCTGACCGATCACGCGCTCATGCAGACGCTCTTCCATCTTCAGCAGCTTCTCGCGTTCGCCCTGCATCATCTTGGCAACCGGAATCCCGGTCGCGCGTGACACGACCTCGGCGATTTCCTCGGCGCCGACCTGCGTGCGCAGCAGCTTGTTCGGGGCTTTCACATCCTCGCTGCCTTCAGCGGCCTTCAGCTGGGCTTCGAGCTTGGGCAGCTCGCCATACTGCAGCTCGCTCATCTTCTGCCAGTCGCCTTCGCGCCGTGCCTCGTCCATCTGGACGCGCAGTTTCTCGATCGCTTCCTTGATGTGCTGGCTGCCGATCACCGCGGCTTTCTCGGCTTTCCAGACTTCTTCCAGGTCGGCGTATTCGCGTTCGAGTCGTTCGATTTCCTCTTCAATCAGCCCGAATCGGCGCTGTGAGCCCTCGTCTTTTTCCTTGCGCACCGCTTCGCGCTCGATCTTCAGCTGGATGAGCCGACGCTCGAGCTTGTCCATCGACTCGGGCTTCGAGTCGATTTCCATCTTGATGCGTGCAGCCGCTTCATCGATCAGGTCAATCGCCTTGTCCGGCAGGAAGCGGTCGGTGATGTAACGATTGGAAAGCTCGGCGGCAGCCACGATTGCCGGATCGGTGATATCCACGCCGTGGTGCAACTCATACTTTTCCTGCAGGCCCCGCAGGATGGCGATGGTGGATTCCACTGTCGGTTCGTCGACCAGTACTTTCTGGAAGCGGCGTTCGAGCGCGGCATCCTTCTCGATGTACTTGCGGTATTCGTCCAGCGTGGTGGCGCCGATGCAGTGCAGCTCGCCGCGCGAGAGCGCCGGCTTCAGCATGTTGCCGGCATCCATCGCGCCCTCTGCCTTGCCGGCACCGACCATGGTATGGATTTCGTCGATGAAGACGATGATCTGGCCTTCTTCCTTCGCGATATCGCTCAGCACGGCCTTGAGTCGCTCTTCGAATTCGCCGCGGTATTTGGCACCGGCAAGCAGGGCAGCCATGTCGAGCGACAGCACGCGCTTGCCCTTGAGTGACTCGGGGACTTCATCATTGATGATGCGCTGAGCGAGGCCTTCGACGATGGCCGTCTTGCCTACGCCCGGCTCGCCGATCAGGACCGGATTGTTCTTCGTGCGCCGCTGCAGGATCTGGATCGCGCGGCGGATTTCGTCGTCCCGCCCGATCACCGGATCGAGCTTGCCCTGACGGGCACGATCAGTCAGGTCCAGACAGTATTTCTTCAATGCTTCCCGCTGTGATTCGGCTTCCGCGCTGTTCACGCTGGCGCCGCCGCGTACCGCTTCTACGGCAGATTCCAGCGCGCGACGCTGGCCGCCATGTTCGCGCAGCAGCTTGCCGGTCGCACCCTTGTCGTCGCAGAGCACGAGCAGAAACATTTCGCTGGCGATGAACTGATCGCCTCGCTGCTGGGCTTCGCGGTCGGTCAGGTTGAGCAGGTTGGCCAGGTCGCGACCGATCTGCACTTCGCCACCGTGGCCCTGCACCTGGGTCAGGTTGTCGATGGCGCGGTCGAGCGCCTGGCGCAGGGCGGGCACATTCACGCCGGCGCGGGTCAGCAGGGAGGCGCTGCCGCCATCTTCCTGCTGGAGCAGGGCGGCGAGCAGGTGTTGCGGTTCGATGTACTGCGAGTCATGGCCGACCGCCAGGCTCTGGGCATCGGCAATCGCGTGCTGGAAAAGGGTTGTGAGTTTGTCAAAGCGCATGGTTGGACTCCTCTAACGGTCTGCTCCAGAAGTGGGGGGCTTTAGGCCGTGTTTCAAGTGAGGGCAACCGGCAGGTCGCAGATGTCTTTGTCTCCGTGGCTGCAACAGCAGGCGCAGCAGCGGAATTCCAGTGGTACCGATGAGCAGAGGAGACCTTGCATGGCTACGAAACCGGAAGAATCATTCGCCCGCATGCAGCAGAAGAATCTCGAAATGGCAACGCGCCTCGCGCAGATGTCGATCGAGAATTCCCAGCGCATCCTGCAGTTGCAGGTCGAGGTGGCGAAGGAAATTTTCGAGGATGGTGTCCAGAGCGCCAGGCGTCTGGCCGAGGCGAAATCGCCGCAGGAGGCGATGGAGTTGCGCGCCAGCTATTCCCGCCAGACCGCGGAGCGGATGTTTTCCTGCAGTCAGAACATCTCGGCCATTACCGCAGAGGTGCAGGGTGAGCTGGGCCGGCTGATGAGCGAGCAGCTGAACAAGGGCAGCCAGGAAATGTTCGATGCCATGCAACAGATGTTGGCTGGCATGCCGCTCAACAGCAAGGCGGCGGCGGAGGCCCTGCAGCACACCTTCGATACCGCCCGGAAAACCCTGGAGCAGGTCTCGAAAGCGTCCAGCGAAGCGATCGCCTCGGCGACCACCGCCTCGCGCAGCAAGCACTAGGTATGCCTCAGGGAGGAGGAGGCGGCGTGCCCGCCTTTTCTCCCGCCTGCGCCCGGTGCCTTGCCTGGCGCAGGAACTCCCGCAGAAGAGGGCCGCTGTCGAGCAGATGCGCAGCGCCCGGACCATGGAACTCCGGATGCCACTGCACGCCGTACACGAAGCTGCTGCCTTGCCAGCGAACGGCCTCGACCACCTGATCCAGATTCGAAACCGCCTCGACGATCAGGCTGTTGCCGAGTCGATGGATGGCCTGGTGATGGATACTGGAAATGCGGGGCAGGGCATCATGCGGATAGAGCCGCTGCAGCAGTGAGCCCTGCACGAACTCGACCGGATGCGTGTGTGCGTCATAGGCCTCCGCATCCACATGCGCGATCGCTCCGGGGATCTCGGTCAGGATGTCCTGGTACAGACTGCCACCGAAGGCCACGTTGAGCAGCTGGCAGCCGCGGCAGATGCCCAGCACCGGCTTGCCCTGGAAGATGCATTCCCAGATCAGCTCCAGCTCATACAGGTCGCGCACACGGTCGCCGGCCCATTCCGGCCGGAGGGCTTCCTCGCCGTAGCTGGCCGGGCTCACGTCCCGCCCGCCCTGCAGCACCAGCCCGTCAATCGCTTTCACATAGTCGCTCACATGTACCGCGCTGCGGTGCAGACCACCGCTGCCCGAGAGCGTCGGCAGCATGAAGGCGAGCGCGCCTTCCGACATGATCCAGTGCGCGATGCTCTGCTCGAGGTATTGCAGTGTCTTGCCGCGAAACCCGAGCTCGGCAGGCGGTTCAGCCAGCAGACGGGCTGAGAGCCCGATCCGCAGCGGCGGGATCAGGGCGTCTCGCGCCATAGCAGAGCCTGTTGCCAGACGAGATCGGGCAGCGAATTGCGTTCGGCATAGACCCGGCGCATCCACTGCGCGTCGCTGCCTTCATGGCAGGCGCGTCGCAGGCTGGCCAGCAGTTCGGTGGTACCGAGCTCGGCCGCATGCGGGGCGAGGCGATCCAGTGTCTCGAGAAAATCCTCGCGCAGCAGGACCTTGGCCTTTTTTACCGGATCGAGCAGGCCACCGTCAAAGCCGAAGCGCGAGGCCTGGAAGCGGTTGAAGGTGTAGACGGCATACAGCGATTCGTCGATCAGGAAGGGCCGCTCGATCAGCAGGTAGCGGCACACGGTCTGCGCATAGGCCGCCAGCGCGGCCGCACGCTGCAGCGTGAGGGGCGTGTCGCAGATGCGGATTTCCACCGTGCCGAATTCCGGCTTGGGCCGGATGTCCCAGTAGAAATCCTTCATGCTTTCGACCACGCCGCTTTCCTTCATGCTGTCGAAATACGCATTGAACTCAGCCCAGCTCTTCACGAGCGGTGCGCGACCGGAAAGCGGAAAGGCAGATACCGCGGTCAGCCGCGAGGTCTCGAAAGCCGTATCCACGCCCTGGTAATAGGGTGACGCGGCCGAGAGCGCGATGAAGTGCGGGATGAAGCGCGAGAGGCCGTGAAGCAGGAAGATGGCTTCATCGCCGTTCGGACAGCCGACATGGATATGCTGGCCGAATACTGTGAACTGCTTGGCAAGGTAACCGTAGAGTTCGTTCAGTTGATGAAAGCGCGGTTTGTCGAAGATCTTGCGTTCCGCCCAGTGCTGGAAAGGGTGGGCGCCGCCGCCGCAGATCAGCAGATTGAGCCGGTCTGCAGCGGTCAGCAGGGTCTTGCGGACCTCCTGCAGCTCGGCCTGCAGCGTGCTGCAATCCTGATGC
Organism: Uliginosibacterium paludis; assembly: GCF_039631355.1. Taxonomy (NCBI): domain Bacteria; kingdom Pseudomonadati; phylum Pseudomonadota; class Betaproteobacteria; order Rhodocyclales; family Zoogloeaceae; genus Uliginosibacterium; species Uliginosibacterium paludis. The sequence continues at coordinate 158,884 of NZ_JBDIVF010000003.1, forward strand.
ACCCCGGTGCTGACCTCGATCATGCTCTCGGTCATTTCCGGCTTGAAGTCGCCCGAGTGCGGCTTGCGTTCGATCAGCGCCAGCAACTCGGAAGCGCCGCCGGTGAGGTCGCCATCCAGGCGACTCACGATCTGCAGCTCCAGCTCGACGCCGAGTGTGAGCGGGCTGGACTGGCTGAATTCGAGATGGCTTTCGCTCATGCGTTTTCTCCCGTTTCATTGGCACGGCGCAGCGCAAACTGCAGCGCGGGCGGTGCGAGGAATTCCATGATCAGCAGTGCAGTGAGCACGACACCGGCGATCTGCGCGCCCAGATCGGGCCAGAGCGCCGCAGTGCGCTCGACCGTGAGCAGTGCCGCGCCGGACATCGGCAGCAAGCCGATCGAAAGCAGCGAAGCCTTGCGTACGGGCAGGGCGCTCGGTCGCGCGAAGGCGAATACCCCGAGCGCCTTGCCCAGCGCGCGAGCCGCGAGCAGGCCGATGGCTGGCACCAGTGCCGTTGCGAACTGGGCGGGGTCAAGCAGCGTGCCGGTGCCGACGAACACCACGATCAGCGACATGCGTGAGAGCAGGCCGAAATCCATCGGCTGGAGGCGACGCTGACGATCAAAGCTGCGGGTCAGCACGCCGGCAGCCAGCAGGCTCAGGACCACCGACAGGCCGAGGGTGTTGGCGAGCGCGACGATCACCACGATCAGGGCAACCGCCGCCAGCGTCTGGTTGTTGTTGCCGGCCCTGATCCGGGCCAGCAGCATGAGCACGGCCCAGGCACCGATACCGCCCAGCAGCGCCGAGCCGGCGAAGAGGTAGAGCGGATGCAGCACGATGATGCTCAGCGGCGCCGCGGATTCCGCATGCTGCCAGGCGTAGATGACGCCGACCACTACGAAGCTGTAGCAGGCGGACAGTGCGGCGAGCATCTGCAGGCGATCGGTGACCTGACCGCGCGACCCGCTGTCCCGCGTGACGCCCAGAACCGCAGCGGGCCCGGTGGCTGACGCGATGGCCGCGATCAGCGCCGCCACGACGGGTGGCTGATCGAACACCAGCATCAGGGCACCGACGAAAACGAAGGCAAGGAGCGACTCGGCCAGACTCGTGGCCAGCAGCCAGGGGTTGCGGCGCAACCAGCCCAGGTCGATGCGCTGGCCGAGTTCGAAAAGGATCAGCGCGAACGCCAGTTCATAGACCTTGTGTGCCGCCGGCAGCAGATCGAGCAACGCCGGATCCAGTCTGGCAAAGCTCAGGGCGGCGCCGGTGGCGACGTAGGCGCTGATGCGTGGCAGGTAGAGGCGGCTCGCCAGCTCTCCCAGCGCAATCGCGAGAAACAGGACGATGCCGAAAGAAATCAGCGGATCAAAGCGAAGCGGCCATTGCGGCAGAAAATGCAGGGCAAGCAGGGATTCCATCGAAGACTCCTCGTGTTCGGATGGTGTTCGGAATGCGATGCCAGGCGTGGAGAGACCGCGCTGGACCGGGCCGTATGGCCCCCGCCGCCAGGGGGCGGGCAAAGGAGAGGGTGATACGGTATCGGGCTGTCCGACCCGGCGGTGCCGGAGGAAGTTCCCTCAGACCTGCCCGGCGGGCAGACTCCGGAGGATGTGACGGGCCGCGTTGTTGCCGGAGCGGACAGCGGACTCCAGCGTGGCAGGATAAGGTGACGAAACGTAGTCACCCGCCAGGAAAATGCCGTTGTTCGGCGTGCGTGTCAGGGGCCGGCTGATGCCGGGGCGACAGGCAAAGGTAGCACGTTTCTCGGTGATGACCTGACTCCAGGCCGGTGCGCGGATGCTCCGGTGCGGAAACAGTCCGGTGAGCGCACGGTGGGTCTGGAGCACGAGTTCCTCGCGCGAAAGCTCGCTGTGCGGGCCGCTCGCGGAGATGACGGCGGCAAACACGTTGCGCTCGCCGGTAAATTGCTGACGGTCGAACAGCCACTGCACCACCGGGCTGCCCGGTTGCAACATCGGCTCGGGCAGGCGGATGTCTTCGTCGTAACCCAGATAGATGGTCGTGATCGGCTCGTGCTCGAGCGCATCGATCTGCGCGCGCAACTGCCTGAGCTCGCCGAAACCCTCCAGCAGCCGGCTGGCATGGTAGGGCGCGGTCGCCACGATCACATGACTGAAGTGCGAGTTTTCGCCCGGATCCCCGTCGAGAAAGAAACGGCCATCCAGTTGGCGTATCGACCGGATCGGTGTGGCCGTGTGGATGACGGCGCCATTCATGCCCAGGAAGACCGCGGCCTGTACCGGCAGCAGTTCGGTCAGATCCACGCGCGGAATCAGCATTTCAGAGGCCGGTGCCGATGCGCCGACCGAGTCGCGCAGCACGTTGGCGAAAACCTGTGCCGAGGCTTCATCCGGCGGGGTGTTGAGCGCGGCCACGCAAAGCTGGTCCCAGACGACCTCCCGCAGCAGGGGCGTTTGCCGGGTCCGCGTCAGCAGCTCGCTGACCGGATAGTCGTCACCGAGTTTCCAGTCCGTTTTTTTCAGGAAACGGATCAGCCGCAACATGGCAAGCCGGTCTGCCCAGCCCAGTTCGCGACTGCGCAGCAGGCCGACGGCCAGATGCAGCGGGGCAGGCAGGCTCGCGGCGCGCAGCGTGAGCCGGCCCGGGGCGTGCAGCACGAAGGGCATGCTGAGCAGGCTGCGTGGCTTTACGCCGAGAAAACGCAGCAGCCGCAGTGTTTCGGTGTAGGCGCCGAGCAGGATGTGCTGTCCGTTGTCGAGCCGCAGACCGTCCTTTTCGACCACACGCGCCCGACCGCCCATGACGCGGGAGGATTCGAACACGACCACGTCCAGCCCGGCCCGGGTCAGCTCGACGGCTGCAGCAAGGCCGGCATAGCCGGCACCGATGATGGCGACGCGGGTGTTCATGTCAGCGGAATGTCTGCGATGCGGTGGACAAGGCGGGCGATCTCAGCTCTTCACCCAGGCCTTCACCGCCAGCCACAGCTTGCGCAGCGGTGTCAGCGAGAGGCGCTGGCTCAGGACCTTGCAGCCGTCCGCCTGGATCTCGCGCAGGGTCTCGCGGTAGATTGCCGCCATGATGAGGCCGGCGCGCTGGCTCTTGCGGTCTTCCTTCGGCAGCAGGGCCATGGCCTGGTCGTAATACTTTTGCGCACGCTCGATCTGGAAGGCCATCAGGCGCTGGAAGTTTTCGCTGTCACGCGCTTCGAGAATGTCGCGCGCCGGAACGTTGAACTGCTCCAGCTCGCTGACCGGCAGATAGATGCGGCCGCGGCGCGCATCCTCTCCGACATCACGGATGATGTTGGTCAGCTGGAAAGCGATGCCGAGGTCATGGGCGTACTTGAGGGTCTGGCGATTCGTGTAGCCGAAGATTTCGGCGGCGAGGAGCCCCACCACGCTGGCGACCCGATAGCAGTAGAGCTGCAGCGCCTTGAAGTCGGCATAACGCGCCTGTTCGAGATCCATCTGCATGCCGTCGATGATTTCCAGCATCTGTTCCTGGGGCAGGCGGAACTGCTGGACCACGTCCTTGAGCGCCCGGCCGACCGGATGCTCCGGCGTGCCGGCGTAGATCTTGCCCACCTCGCCGCGCCACCAGTCGAGCTGGCGGGCGGCCACATCCGGATCCAGTGTTTCATCGACAACGTCATCGACTTCGCGGCAGAAGGCGTACAGCGCCGTGATGGCGCGGCGCCGTTCAGGCGTCAGGAAGCGGAAGCTGTAGTAGAAACTCGATCCGCTCGCGGCGGCTTTCTGTTCGCAGTAGTCGTCGGGGCTCATCTCGGGATGTCCAGTCTGGCAATGGCGGCCGCACGTTTGCCGGCGCGGCGGGCAGGGTTCAGGCGTTGCGGCGCATGCCCAGCGCACGCCAGCCGATCAGCAGCCAGTCCTTGCGGCCGAGCACGGGGCGTTGCCGGAATACGTCGTAATTGACGGCTTCGATGCACTCGAGGATGCGCAGGCCACCCTGCACGACCAGACGCAGCTCCCAGCCGGCGCGACCGGGGAGGTCCAGCGCCAGCGGGGCACCTTCACGCATCATGGCACGCGCACGTTGCACTTCGAAGGCCATCAGGGCGCGGAAGGCGTCGTCCGTCCGCCCGGCAGCAATGGCGGACTCGGTCACGCCGAAACGCTCGAGTCCGTCCTGGGGCAGGTAGATGCGGTCTTTCTGCCAGTCGACACCCACGTCCTGCCAGAAGTTGATCAGCTGCAGCGAGGAGCAGATGAGATCGGAGCGATGCAGGTTGAGCTCGCTCGTCGCGCCGTAGAGGTGGAGCAGCAGGCGGCCGACCGGGTTGGCCGAGCGGCGGCAGTAATCAAGTACGTCCGCGATGTCGGCATAGCGCTTCTTGATGACGTCCTGCGAGAAGGCGTCGAGCAGATCGCGCAGCAGCTGGACGGGCAGATTCCACTGCCGCACATTGCGCGCGAGCCGGGCGAAAAGGGTGATGTCCGGCGTGCCGCCGGCCTCGATGACGTCGAGTTCGCGCTGGTAGGCCGAGAGGGCCGCCAGTCGCTCGCCGGGCGAGGCACTGCCCTCGTCTGCGAGGTCGTCAGCACTGCGGGCGAAGGCATAGATGGATTCCACCGGCTCGCGCAGACGGCGCGGCAGGAGGAAGGAGGCTACCGGGAAATTTTCGTAATGATCGACAGGCATCAGGGCTGCGAGTATAGCCGCAAGCTGCAGGCCATCGGGCATGGAGCTGGGCTATAATCCGCGCCTCTTCGCTCCTGCGTTGCATTCGCGGCGCAGCATCCGGGCCCGGGTGGCGAAATTGGTAGACGCACCAGATTTAGGTTCTGGCGTAGCAATACGTGGGGGTTCGAGTCCCTTCCCGGGCATTTCCTGAGCGCGCAGCGCAGGCCCGCCCTTGTCGAGTGTCTGCCTCAGGGCTGGCGCGCGACGCGCGACAGCAGCCAGGCGCGCAGTTGCAGGGCGTCCGCATCACGACGGAACACCATCACGCACCATGCGAAGGCCGAGAAAGCCAGCAGCGCTCCGGTCTGGCCGACATGCGACATGCCGGCGATCAGGCTGATCTTGCTGCCCAGCAGCGCGCCGGCTCCGATGCCGACGTTGTAGATGCCCGAGAAAAGCGACATCGCGACGTCAGTGGCATCCGGTGCCGCTTCAAGCACTTTGGCCTGCATGCCCAGACCGATCACCATGATCGACAGTCCCCAGATCACGCTGAGGCTGCACAGCAGCACGTCGGAAAACGTGGCAGGGAGGAGCAGCGCGAGGCAGCTCGCCAGCACGGCGCAGGCCAGCGTGATGAGCAGCGAGGGGCTGCGGTTGCCGAAGCGCGAGAAGACGAGGCTGCCTAGGATGCCGGCGCCGCCGAAGAGCAGCAGGATGATGGTGGCAAAGGTGTTCTCGCGGGCGGCCACATCCTGCACGAAGGGCTCGATGTAGCTGTAGGCCGTGAAGTGCCCCGTGATGATCAGCAGGGTCAGCATGTAGATGCGGGTGAGCGACGCACGCCGGGCGAGCACGGGCAGGCTGGAGATCGAGCCGGTGTTCTGGCTTGGCAGGCGGGGCAGGGTGCGTACGAGCACGAGCAGCGTCAGACCGGCGAGGATGGCGATGCCGAGGAAGGTCATGCGCCAGCCGAGCAACTGGCCCAGCATCCGGCCCATCGGCACTCCGGCAACCATGGCCAGTACGGTGCCGGTCGAGAGCAGGCCGAGAGCCTGTGCTTTCCTGCCTTCAGGAGCGACGCGGATCGAGAGTGAGACGGTGATCGACCAGAACACGGCGTGTGCCAGCGCGATGCCAAAGCGCGAAATCATCAGCACGGTGAAGTTACCGGCCTGGGATGAGAGCAGATGGCTCGCGATGAAAAGCAGGAAGGTGCCGGTGAGGAGTTTCTTGCGCTCGATGTTGCGCGTGAGCAGCATGATCGGCAGCGAAGCGAGCGTGACCACCCAGGCGTAGATGGTGATCATCAGCCCGGTTTCGGCGGTTTCCATGCGGAAGCTCATCGCGATGTCGCTGAGCAGGCCGACCGGGACAAACTCGGTGGTGTTGAAGATGAAGGCACCCAGGGCCAGCGCGATCACGCGGAACCAGGCGGTGGTATTCGAGACAGGGGCTTGGGGCATGCGTCTGGCGGCATCTGCTGTTGCCAGCGATCCAGCCTGTTTTGTATTGTCGGGGAATGTGTTTGATGTTACGCCGCAGGCACAGGTCTCCGCTTCGAATTCCCTTATCAGCTCATAAGCGCCCTCAGGCACCGGCCTGAGGCGCAGGGCCTGCGTGCTAAGATCGAAATTCCTCTTCCGGGCAAGCTCATATGATCGCAATCATCGGTGGCAGCGGCCTCAGCCAGCTTTCGAATCTGGACATTACCCGGCGCGAAGTCGTGCGCACGCCTTATGGCGAGCCCTCGGGCGCGCTGCTGTTCGGACACATGTGTGATCAGCAGACGGTTTTCATCGCGCGTCATGGATACGGCCATACGATTCCGCCGCATGCGGTGAATTACCGCGCCAACATCTGGGCACTCAAGCAGGCCGGTGCCGAGGCGATCATTTCGGTGGCATCGGCCGGTGGCATCCAGGATCACCTGACGCCCGGCGTGATCATGGTGCCCGACCAGATCCTTGATTACACCTGGGGGCGTCAGGCGACCTATTTCGACGGCGTCGATACGCCGGTGGTACATGTCGATTTCACCGAACCCTATGACACGGCATTGCGCCAGCGCATCCTCGCGGCGGCCAGGGCGGCGGGCGAAGCGGTGATTGACGGCGGCACCTACGCTGCAACCCAGGGACCACGCCTGGAGACCGCGGCCGAAGTCACGAAACTCGAACGCGATGGCGCGCATGTCATCGGCATGACCGGTATGCCGGAGGCGCTGCTGGCGCGCGAGCTTGAAATCCCGTACGCGGCGATCGTGCTGGTGGTCAATGATGCGGCAGGGCGTGGTACGAGCCTGCACGGCATCCAGATGTCCGGCATCGAGGCGACTGCCAAGCAGGCGATGAGCCGTGTCCATAATGTGCTTCAGCATTTCTGCACTCACTGCGCATGATCCGCGACATCCTCCGCATGGGTGACCCGCGCCTTCTTGAACGCGCCCGCGAGGTCGAGGTGCTCGACACGCCCGAACTGCACGCGCTGGTGGCCGACATGTTCGACACCATGGAAGCGGCAGGCGGCGTCGGTCTGGCTGCGCCGCAGATCGGCGTGGGGCTGCGGGTGGTGATCTTTGGCTTCGAATCCAGCGAGCGTTATCCGGATGCGCCTGCGGTGCCGCAGACCGTACTGGTCAATCCGGTGCTGGAATTCATTGGCGACGAGATGGAAGAAGGCTGGGAGGGCTGCCTGTCGGTGCCCGGCCTGCGCGGCGTGGTGCCGCGCCACAACCGCCTGCGCTACAGCGGATTCGATCCCCATGGTCAGCGCATCGAGCGCGAAGTGGAGGGCTTTCATGCTCGCGTCGTGCAGCATGAGTGCGATCACCTGGATGGCCGGCTCTATCCGATGCGGGTAACCGACTTCTCCCGCTTCGGTTTTACTGACGTGCTGTTTCCTGCCTGAACATGCCCGTCGGCGTGAGGCCGAAGTTGCGCCGGAAGGCCGCAATGAAGGCGGATGCCGACGCATAGCCGGCATCGAGCGCCACGCTGGTGACCCGTTCGCCGCGCTCCAGCGCATTGATCGCGAGCAGCAGGCGCAGGCGCTGTCGCCACTCTCCGAAGCTCATGCCGGTCTGCAGCGCAAACAGCCGGGCGAGGCTGCGCTCGCTGAGCCCTGCATGCGCGGCCCACTCGCTCATCGTGCGCCGATCGTCCGGCTGCAGCTGCAGGGCGGCACAGATCCGGCTCAGGCGCGCGTCTTCCGGCATCGGCAGATTGAAGGCGACTTCCGGCAGCATGGCGAGCTGATCGATGAGGACGCCGATCAGGCGTTCGTTCCGTTCGTTCTCCGGATAATCCGTCGGCAGGCTGCCCAGACTGAGAATGAGTTCGCGCACGAGCGGCGAGATTTCCACCACATGACAGCGCTCAGGCGCCCAGCTCATCAATTCCCGCGCCACATAAAGGCTGCGCATTTCGGTGTGCGAGCTGTTGGTGGCCTGATGTTCGATGTCAGGCGGTACCCAGATCGCCCGCTGAGGGGGTGCGACAAAGCTTGCTTGGCGGGTTTCGAGGTTCAGCACGCCGCGCATGGCCCAGGCAAGCTGCCACCAGTCATGGCTGTGCCAGGGCGTGAGCGAGCCGGGCGGCAGGGTCTCGACCCGGGCCACGACGGGCCGAGGCAGTCGCGCATAGCGGGGGATGCTGCGGATCAGCAGGGGATGGCTGTTTTGCGACATATTCTGTCCATTTGCCGTGAGCCGGAATTCTGCGCTTCGCCCATAGTGGCGACAAGGCGTTTTCGCGCGGGAGCGAAAACCACTTGAGGAGCTTCATCATGGCCGCAGCCAATCCGTCATTGCCGCAGCAGACGTCGTACCGCGTGCTCGGTGCGATCAGCGTTTCGCATTTCCTCAACGACATGATGCAGTCGTTGATCATCGCCCTCTATCCCTTGCTGAAGGGCAGCTTCGAGCTGAGTTTCGTCCAGATCGGGCTGATCACCTTCACTTACCAGGCCACCGCCTCGCTGCTGCAACCGGTGGTGGGCATGTACACCGACAAGCATCCGCAGCCATATTCGCTCGCTTTCGGCATGTGCTGCACGCTGGTCGGCCTGCTCCTGCTGGCCGTGGCCTGGAACTATCCGGTGGTGCTGCTGGCGGCGGCGCTGGTGGGCGCGGGCTCTTCGGTTTTCCATCCGGAATCTTCGCGGGTGGCGCGGATGGCCTCCGGCGGCAAGGTCGGGCTGGCGCAGTCGATCTTCCAGGTGGGGGGCAATGCAGGCACGGCGCTGGGCCCGCTGCTGACCGCGCTGATCGTGATTCCGAACGGGCAGGGCAGCGTTGCCTGGTTCTCGCTGGCGGCGCTGCTCGCGATCTTCGTGCTCTGGAAGGTGGGACAGTGGTATGCCCATCAGCAGGCCAGCGGCGCGTTCAAGAGCAAGCTGCGGCAGGGGACGGCGGGTAACGGGCTCACACGCAAGCGGATTGTGACTTCGATCGGCATCCTGCTGGTGCTGATTTTCTCGAAGTACTTCTACATGGCCAGCCTGTCGAGTTACTTCACTTTCTACCTGATCCACAAGTTCGGGCTCTCGATCCAGGCGGCACAGGTGCATCTTTTCATCTTCCTGTTCGCGGTGGCTGCCGGCACCGTGATCGGCGGCCCGGCCGGAGACCGCTTCGGCCGCAAGCGGGTGATCTGGTTCTCCATTCTCGGGGTGGCGCCGTTCACCTTGCTGCTGCCGCATGTGGGCCTGGAAATGACCAGTGTGCTGAGCTTCATCATCGGTCTCATCCTGGCCTCGGCCTTCTCGTCGATCATCGTCTATGCGCAGGAACTTCTGCCGGGCCGGGTCGGCATGGTGGCCGGACTGTTCTTCGGCTTTGCCTTCGGCATGGGTGCGATCGGTGCGGCCGCCCTGGGCTGGCTGGCCGACCTGCGCGGCATCGAATATGTGTATCAGGTGTGTGCATGGCTGCCCTTGCTGGGCGTGCTCGCGGTGTTCCTGCCGGACATGCGTCACGAGTGAGGGGCGGCGGCAGACGGTCGTCGGATGAGTGCTTGTGTTGCAGTGCAGCATGAGCCACACTCAAAGCGTCATCTGACGGATCCGGATCATGGCTGCACACCCCAAACGCATTCCTCTCAGTCTGGCCCTGCAAGGGGGCGGCGCGCACGGCGCTTTCACCTGGGGGGTGCTGGATGCGCTGCTCGAGCAGGGGCGTTTCAGCTTCGACGGCATCAGCGGAACCAGCGCCGGCGCGATGAACGCGGTTGCGCTGGCAGACGGCTGGCTCGCCGGCGGTGCGGACGCGGCCCGTGAGCGTCTGGCCGGATTCTGGGAGGGGGTCGCGATGCTCGCCCCTTCGGAGCCGATGTCGCCGATGGTGGATGCGTCCTTGCCGGGACTGGGCACGAACTGGATGCTGCAGCTCTCGCGCTGGTTTTCGCCCTACCAGCTCAATCCGCTGGATCTCAACCCGCTGCGGGATCTGGTCGAAGAAACTTTCGACTTCGAGCGCTTGCGCAGTCAGAGCACGATCGAGCTGTTCATTGCCGCCACACATGCCAATACCGGCCACCTGAAGCTCTTTCGCAATGCGGAGCTGAGCGTGGACGCACTGCTGGCCTCCGCCTGCCTGCCCAGCATCCACCGGGCGGTGGTGATCGACGGGGAGCCTTACTGGGATGGCGCGTATTCGGCCAATCCGGCGGTTTTTCCGCTGTTCCGTTTCTGCGCGAGCCGCGACATCCTGATCGTGATGCTGGCGCCGCTGAGTCACGACCGAACTCCCCGCAGTGCTGAGGAAATCCAGCAGCGCACCCTGGAGCTGGGCTTCAACAACTCCTTCCTGCGCGAGATGCGGCTGCTGGCCGCGATGCGGGAGATGACCGAGCAGAGCGGCTGGCTGGCCGGCACGCTGGAGCAGCGTCTGCGCAGCATGCGTTTCCACCTGGTGGAAGCGACCGAAGCCCTCGATGGCCTGGGCGCGCTCAGCAAGATCGTGGCGAATCAGGCCTTCCTGCATCGTCTGCGTGACGCCGGCCGGGCGCATGCGCAGAGCTGGCTGGCCGCGCATGGAGAGGCCGTGGGCCGGCGATCCAGCATCAATGTGGGCGATGTCTTCCTTCCGCCGGTCGTTGTCAGCTGAGCCGCCCACGGCGGGCGAATAGGCTGGATTTCTCCGGTCTGTTCCACGCGGCAGAGATTGCCGTGCCGGCAAATAATGTCTTCATCCGGCAGAGGCAGGCATGGCTGAAGACAGCGATCTCGAGAAAACCGAACCAGCGTCACAGCGGCGAATCGAAAAGGCCCGCGAGGATGGTCACGTTCCGCAGTCGCGCGAGCTCTCCACGTTTCTGGTGCTGCTGGCCGGCGCGATGATGCTCTGGGTCTCGTCGCAGTGGATGGTGCAGCGCTCGGTCGTGATGCTGGAAAAGGGGCTCAGTTTCGGCCGGACGGAGGTCTTCCGGCAGGAGTACATGTACGAGCAGCTCATGCGCCTGAGTTGGGACGCCTTGCTGGTGCTCGCTCCCCTGCTGGTGGTGATGATCGTTGCCGCACTTGCGGCGCCGGTGCTGGTCGGCGGCATGATCTTTTCCGGCAAGGCCTTCCAGCCGGACTTCAGCCGGATGAACCCGATCTCGGGCATCACCCGGATTTTCTCCCTCCATGGCGTGGCGGAACTCGTCAAGGGCGTGCTCAAGAGCGCGCTGGTGGGCAGCGTATGCGCCTGGGTGATCTGGACGCATCGCCTCGAGATCCTGGCCTTGATGAATATGCCGGTCGAGTCAGGTCTGAGTGCCTTCGGCCATCTGCTGCTGGTCTCCGTGATTTCCATCGTGGCGGGGCTGGCCCTGGTGGCGGGGATCGACGTGCCCTTCCAGCTCTGGCGTTACTACGACCAGCTCAAGATGACCAAGGAAGAGCTCAAGCAGGAATACAAGGAGCAAGAGGGGGATCCGCAGCTGAAGGGCCGGATCCGCGCCCGTCAGCGCGAAATGGCCAAGCGCCGCATGATGGCAGCGGTGCCCAAGGCCGATGTGGTTGTGACCAACCCGACTCACTTCGCGGTGGCCCTCAAATACGAGGCCAGCAGCATGGGGGCCCCCACGGTGGTGGCAAAGGGGGCGGACCATGTGGCCGCCGCCATCCGCGAGCTCGCTGCCGAGCACAAGGTGCCGATGCTCGAGGCGCCGCCGCTGGCGCGCGCGCTCTTCCGCCACACCGAGGTCGGCGAGCAGATTCCGGCCGCCCTCTATACCGCCGTGGCCGAGGTCATGGCCTACGTATTCCAGCTCAATCACTACCTGGCGGGGGAGGGGCTGCCGCCCGAAACCCCGCACGATCTGCCCGTCCCGGTCGAGATGGACCCTGGCGCACCGGCTGACGCAGAAACCACCTGACGGTTACAAACATGGCTTCCAACGAAAACGTCCTGGATCTCAAGCATCTATTTTCGCTGTCCAACATCCGCCAGCTGGCCGCGCCACTGCTGCTGCTGACGGTGCTGGCGATGATGGTGCTGCCGCTGCCGGCCTTCGCGCTGGATGTGTTCTTCACCTTCAATATCGCGATTTCGATGATGGTGCTGCTGGTGGCGATGTACACCCGCAAGCCGCTGGATTTCTCGGTGTTCCCGACCGTGCTGCTGGTCACCACGCTGCTGCGCCTGTCACTCAACGTCGCATCCACCCGTGCGGTGCTGCTGCATGGTCACACCGGGCCGGACGCGGCCGGGAAGGTGATCGAGGCCTTCGGCCACTTCCTGGTCGGTGGCAACACCGCCGTCGGCATCGTGGTGTTCGTGATTCTTACCGTGATCAACTTCGTGGTGATCACCAAGGGTGCCGGCCGGATCGCGGAAGTGGGCGCTCGCTTTACCCTGGATGCGATGCCCGGCAAGCAGATGGCCATCGATGCCGACCTCAACGCCGGCCTGATCGATGACAAGGAAGCCAAGCGGCGTCGCGCCGAGGTGGCGCAGGAGGCGGACTTCTACGGCGCGATGGACGGTGCGTCGAAATTCGTACGCGGTGACGCGGTGGCCGGGATCCTGATCCTGGTCATCAACGTGGTGGGCGGCCTGATCGTCGGGGTCGCGCAGCATGACATGGAGTTTTCCCGCGCCATGTCTCAATACACGCTGCTGACCATCGGTGATGGTCTGGTGGCCCAGCTTCCGGCCCTGATCATCTCGGTGGCGGCCGGCATGGTGGTGTCCCGCGTGGGGGATGACGGTGACATCGGCGCCCAGTTCGTCAATCAGCTCTTCAACAACCCGGTGGTGATGGTGCTCACCGCAACCATCCTGGCCGTGCTGGGCCTCATTCCCGGCATGCCGAACATGGTTTTCCTGCTGCTGGCCTCGGCGCTGGGCGGGCTTGCCTGGTACATGAACCGGAAGAGCGCGGAAGCCGCGGCGGACAAGGAAACAGCCACCCCGGCGCAACCGGTGGCCCAGGCCGTGGAGGCGCATCAGGAAGCCAGCTGGGAAGACGTGACGCCGGTCGACGTGCTGGGGCTCGAAGTCGGCTACCGGCTGATTCCGATGGTCGACAAGAGTCAGGATGGCGAATTGCTCAAACGCATTCGCGGGCTGCGCAAGAAATTCGCGCAGGACATCGGCTTCCTTGCCGCGCCGGTGCATATCCGTGACAACCTCGAGCTGCGGCCGAATGCTTACCGCATCACCCTGAAAGGGGTGGAGATCGGCAATGGCGAAGCCTATCCGGGGCAATTCCTGGCGATCAATCCCGGTCGCGTGTCGGGCCCCTTGCCAGGCAACATGACGAAGGACCCCGCCTTCGGCCTGCCTGCGGTATGGGTGGAAAGCACCCGCCGCGAGCATGCCCATGCGCTCGGCTATACCGTGGTGGACGCGAGCACGGTGGTGGCGACCCACCTCAATCACGTCATCATGAGTCATGCCTCGGATCTGCTCGGCCGTCAGGAAACCCAGGCCCTGCTCGAACACATCGCCAAGGATTCGCCCAAGCTCGTCGAAGATCTTGTGCCCAAGGTGCTGCCCCTGCATGTGCTGCAGCGCGTGCTGCAATATCTGCTCGAGGAAAGCATCAATATCCGCGACATGCGCAGCATCGTCGAAACGCTGGCCGAGCATGCGCCGCGCACGCAGGACGCGGTGGAGCTCGCCTCCCGTGTTCGCATGGCGCTGGGTCGGGCCATCGTGCAGCAACTCTTCCCGGGCAGTGCCGAGATCGATGTCATTGCGCTGGAGCCGGGGCTCGAGCGGATACTCGGTCAGGCCATGGCCAGCGGCGGCGAAGGCGGCGCGATCGAGCCCGGGCTGGCCGACACCCTGCTGCGCGAGACGGCCGGCGCAGCGCAGCGTCAGGAAGATCTCGGCTTGCCGCCGGTGCTGCTGGTGCCGAACAACCTGCGCTGGCTGCTGGCGCGCTTCCTGCGCCGCTCGGTGCCCAATCTCAAGGTCATCGCACACTCCGAAGTACCGGAGAGCCGGAACATCCGCGTGGTGGCCGTCGTTGGCGGCTGAGCCGGCTCGAATGGCTGATCCGGATTCCGGGTCAGCCTGGCTTGCTGCATTCCCCCAGTTTTTTTCTCTCGCGAGTCCTACGGCCATTCGATTCCGCAGACCTGTTTCGGCGGTCGTTCCATTCCTCTTTTCGGACGCCCGTCCGTCCTTGTAAGACGGCTTCCTACAAGGCTTTGAGCGCCGGCAGAGATTGCCGGAAAAGCTTGCCGAATTACCGGATTTTTACCGTTTTGTTCCGCTGCTCGCGGCTGTTTGCCGGGGCAAATAATGTGTCTCACGGAAACGCAGGAGAAATGTTTCCGGAACACGGAATGGAAGCGGAGGCAGTCTCATGGTCCAGGTCAAACGGTATGTCGGAAGAACGGCGCGGGAAGCGCTGGCGGCGGTCAAGGCCGAGCTCGGGGCCGACGCCGTGGTGCTGTCGAACCGCGCAGTCGAGGGCGGTGTCGAAATCGTCGCCATGCCTTCGGAACAGATGGGTGCGCTCTCGGCGACCGTGCATCAGGCTCGTCAGCCGGCACCTGCGCCTGCGCCCGTTCCGGTCCGCGCCCCTGCGAGCGCTGCGGTTTCGCGCCATGTCGATCCGGACGAGGACAGCGATTTCACCGTTACGCTCGGCCAGCACATCGCGCGCCTGGCGCGGGAGCAGACGCCGGCCTCGCTGCCTGCGCGCAAGCGTCCGGAAGCCCGTTTTGCCGATGGTCTGGTGACGCGCCAGGCCGACGAATCCGCGGGCACCCAGATGGATGTGAGACCTTTCAATCCGCCGCGGGTGAAGCCCAACGGAGACCCCTGGGAAGCGCCCGCTCCGGCTGCGCAGAAGCCGCGTGTACCGGCGGAAAACCTTGCGCCGGTACGCCATGAGTCCTTTGCCGCGCATGCCGGCTTTGCGCCGGAAGGGGACCCCAAGGTCGAGGCGCTGGAAGCCAGTAACGCCCGTCTGGCCGAGGAGCTCGCGTCGATCAAGGGCATGCTCGAGCGCCAGCTGGCGGGCTTCGCATGGAACGAGATGTCGCGCCAGGCACCGGTCCGCGCCCAGCTCATGAGCGAACTGCTGGAGAGCGGCTTCTCGGCCCAGATGGCGCGCGAGCTGACCGAGGCGCTGTCCGCCGAACTCAGTGCCAACCAGGCCCGCGCAGATGTCCGCAATCGCCTTGCACGGCGACTGAAAGTGATCGACAGCGATGCCGACATCATCGAGCGCGGCGGCGTCTATGCGCTGGTGGGGCCGACCGGTGTCGGCAAGACCACGACTGCGGCGAAGCTCGCCGCACGCTGTGTGGTGAGGCACGGCGCAGACAAGCTCGCGCTCATCACCACCGATGGCTACCGGATCGGCGCCCATGAGCAGTTGCGTATCTATGGCCGCATCCTCGGCGTGACGGTTCACGTGGTCCGCGATGCGACCGATCTGCGGCAGACGCTGCAGGATCTTCGCCAGAAGCACATGGTGATCATCGATACCATGGGCATGAGCCAGCGCGACAAGATGGTCGTGGAGCAGGCCTCCATGCTGACGGCTGCCGGCGTCGTCCGCCGCCTGCTCGTTCTCAACGCGACTTCGCGCGGCGATACCCTCGACGACGTGGTGCGTGCCTACGATGGCCCGGATCTTGCGGGATGCATCCTGAGCAAGGTCGATGAAGCGGCTTCGCTGGCGCCGGTGCTGGATGTGGCCATGCGTCGCGAGCTGCAGATGTACTACGTCGCCAACGGTCAGCGCGTGCCGGAAGATCTCCATCTTCCCAACTGTGCCTATCTGGTCCATCGGGCCTTGCGTGAGATCGGGGCGGATTCGCCCTTCAAGCTGGACTCGAAAGAGGCCGGCATGCTCATGACGAAGCCGCTCGAACCGGTGCGTGCCCAGAGGGGAGTGACGAGATGATGGACAAACGCTTTCAGGATCAGGCCCAGGGCTTGCGCCAGCTGCTTCATGCAGCGCCGCCCGAGGTGCTGGCGGTGCTGCCCTGCGGGCAGGGCAGCATGAACTGGGTGGCCGGACAGCTGCGCGCGCGCGCCGCATCAGGCGCCCGCATCCTCGCGATGGAAGAGCGTCGTGCCTACGGCAATCTGGCCGACTGTCTCGGCATCAGCCCGCGCTTCGATCTGGCTGCGGCCATGCGCGGCGAACTGCCGCTGGATGCGTGCATCCATGAATCGGTGGCCGGTCTGGATGTGACCCTGGTGGCTGCACTTGCCGACGCGCTGGGCAAGGATCGCATTTTCAACCAGCGCTGCGAGGCCCAGCTTCGCGTGCTGCGCAGCGGCTGGGACGAATGGGTGGTGCTGGCCCGGGGCGGCTCCATCGAAGGCTTCTCGCAGCTTTCCCTCGCCTCGCCGAGGTTTCTGGTGGCCCTGTCGAGCGACCCCATGTCGCTGACGGCGGCCTATGCTTGTCTCAAGCAGATCGCTGCCGCGGGCGGCGAGCGTCTGGTGTCGATCTGCATGACGGATGCGGAGGCGCCTCACGCCCGGCAAACCTTGCAGCGTCTGTGCGATGTGGTCCTGCAGCGGCTCGACATGCCCCTGCAGCCGGTTAGCAGCGTGGGCGAGGCGCTGGCCTGCGGGCGCCATGAGCCGGGCAGCGGGGCCGATGCCTACATCGACCGCCTTGTGCGTGCTGCCGCAGGGGGCGCGCGTCAGGGGCTGGCCGCCAAGGGCTGAATGGCTCCGAATTGAGCGGGACTTGTCCGCTTTTTCCGGCGCTAGGAAGCAGCAGGGCCGTCGCAGAATGGTGACAACATTCTTTAACGCATGTCGCAGCTCCGCAAGGCGCCGCAACCCGTCAGAAGAGAGAGACAACGATGTATAACGCAGCTGGAACACTGGACAAGAACCAGCTCATTGCGCGCTACGCGCCGCTGGTCAAAAGGATTGCCTACCACTTGATGGCCAAGCTGCCGGCGAGCGTGCAGGTCGATGACATCATCCAGAACGGCATGATGGGTCTGCTCGATGCGATCACGCGTTACGAGGAAGGACTGGGCGCCCAGTTCGAGACCTACGCGGTGCAGCGCATCCGCGGCGCCATGCTCGATGGTCTGCGCGAGAACGACTGGTTGCCACGCAGTCTGCGCCGCGAGATGCGACGCATCGAGACCGCCGTGCACACGCTGGAGCAGCAGAACGGACGCCAGCCCACCGAGGGTGAGCTTGCCAAGCTGCTGGGCATGGATCTGGGCGAATACCAGAAGATGCTTCAGGACGCCCGCGGCTATCAGCTGGTGTATTTCGAGGATTTTGGTGACGAGGATGACGACGATTATCTCGAACGTCATATCGTCGGTGCAGCGCCCGATCCACTCACGATGCTGGAGGATCATGACATGCGCAACACGTTGATACAGGCGATCGAAGATTTGCCCGAGCGCGAGAAGATGGTCATGGGGCTTTATTACGAGGAAGACATGAACCTGCGCGAGATCGGCGAGGTGCTGGGCGTGTCGGAGTCGCGCGTCTGCCAGCTGCACAGCCAGGCCATTGCACGCCTGCGCTCGCGCATCTCGGGTGGCCGCGAAACACCGCGCACGCGTCAGCGCCGCGCCAGCGCAGCCTGAGCGGAAGGGTGGAGTAGCGCGTGGATCTCATCAGCATCATTGGCCTGCTCGTCGGTCTGGTCGCGATTGTCGGCGGCCAGCTGCTCGAAGGCGGCCATATCGGTTCGCTCATTCAGCCGACCGCTTTCCTGATCGTCATTGGCGGCACTGCGGGAGCCGTGATGCTGCAAAGCCCGTGGAAGACCTTCAAGGCCGGTCTGCGGATGGTGAAGTGGGTTTTTCAGCCGCCGGCGCCTTCGCTCGAGCGGATCATCGCCGACATCGTTTCCTGGAGCGGGGTGGCGCGCAAGGAAGGCCTGCTGGCGCTGGAGTCCCGCATCGAGTCGCATCGTGATCCCTTCGTCCGCAAGGGGCTGCAACTGCTCGTCGACGGCGTCGAGCCCGAGCGCATCCGTGATGTGCTTGAAGTCGAGATCGGTGCGTGGGAAGGCGAGCTCAAGCAGGCAAGCAAGATCTGGGAGGCCGCGGGCGGCTATGCGCCGACCGTGGGGATTCTCGGTGCGGTGATGGGGCTCATCCATGTGATGGAGAACCTCTCTGACCCTTCCAAGCTGGGCGCCGGTATCGCGGTGGCGTTCGTGGCGACGATATACGGCGTGGGCTCGGCGAACCTGGTCTTCCTGCCGATTGCCAAGAAGCTGCATGCCACCATCGGTCAGCTGGTGGCGGTTCGCGAGATGACGCTTGACGGGCTTATCGGCATCGCGCACGGAGATAACCCCCGCCTCATCGAGTCCCGCCTGAGGGGCTACATCAACTGAGGCGCGCGCGGCTTACAGCGCCCAGAAGACGAACACGCCCATGGTTTCGTCGCCATCGTTGAGCAGCATGTGTGTCGAGCCTGCCCGGGTAAGGATCACGTCCCCCTGCTTCGCGCGCCGCTCCTCGCCATCGATCCTGATCAGGCCGCAACCGTATTGCACGACATAGATTTCCTCGCGGTCGTCCTTGTGTCCGTGCTCTCCGATCGAGGTGCCCGGAGGCAGCTCGGTGAAGGCGACGTAGCGCAGCCCGGACGCAAAGTCTTCGGCACCGAAGAGCTTGCAGCTGCGTGCCAGCCCCTGACCGTCGTGAATGCTTTTCTCGACGACAGGCATGTCGTGGTAGTTGCGGATTTCCATGCGTTTGCTCCCTGATGATGCCCGGCATCTTACCTGCTCCGGCCGCGGCCTCCGTCCTGGCCAGCCCTGTCAGGCGAAGGCGGCTGCCACGTCCGGCAGAAGGGTTAGAATGGCTCAGGCACATGCAGGAGTCATGTGCCTCACACACCGCAAACAAGGAGGCTTTCACATGAAACGCGTAGTCATTGCACTGTCGCTGGCTGCATTGTCCGTCCCCGCTTTTGCGAAGATGGACTGCGCCGAACTCAAGTCTGCCATTGCGGCGAAGATCGAGTCCAAGGGCGTGACGGCCTATACGCTTGAAGTCGTCGATAAAGGCCAGGGCGGGTCGGCGCGGATTGTCGGTTCCTGTGAAGGAGGCGCCAAGGAAATCGCTTACGTGCGCGGCAAGGCGGCTCCTGCCGCAGCAGCGCCGGAGTCGAAGTAATCGTGTTGTCAGGCGCGCGCAAGGCGCGCCTGTTTTTCAGCGGCTGTAGCCGCGGAATCCGCTGAGCAGCCAGACCGAGGCTTCACGCCGCAGGCCGGGTTCGATCTCGACACTGATCCGGGCGAGTTTCGTTGCGCTGGCAAAGCGCTCGAGCAAAGCCTGGTTGTCGTCCCGGCTGATGAGGATGAACGGGCGGCTGTGCAGCGAGTCGTCCAGCGGAGAGGTCAGCTGGTAGTGGTCTGCCGGGTGCGGTCCGGGCGTCCAGGCCGCGTGATCGGGCTCGATGTCGCGGAACTGGTAGAGCATGTGAGCCATCATGGTCCGGTCTTCGGTCAGCATGACAGCGTCAGGATGTGCCGCCAGGTACGGCCGGATGGCTGCTGCCAGCGTATCCCAGCCTTTCGCCCGCTTGAGCGGATCCATCCTTGCGGTCTGCGTTTTGCCGCTCACCCGGTAGAAGTCCCCCAGGTGATAGGCGCCGAACATCAGCACGAGGTTGAGCCCCAGCGCAATCAGCCACCAGTTCTGGTTACGAAGGCGGGCCAGGAATTTCGTGGCCAGCAGCAGCGCGGCCAGCAAGGCTGGCGCGGCCCAGTTGCCGTTCGCTTCGGAGCGGCTGGCCTGGATGATGACAATGGCAAGCAGCGGCACGCTGAAGGCGAGCAGGAACTGGTAGCGCCCGTCACGGCGCTTGCGCCAGGCGAGCAGCAGGCCCCCCAGAAAAGCGAGGGCGAAGCCCGGGCCCAGTGATCCGGCCTGGGCAAGCAGAAACTCGCCAAGGTTGCCGCTTTTGTCGTTGAGGCCATCCACATGCGTGATGTCAGCCGTATGGCGCAGGGTCGGGAAGTCGTGCGCCCAGTTCCACAGGATATTGGGCAGCACGATCAGGCAGGCCAGCGCGATGGCGGCCCAGAGCCCGGGATGAACGAAAATGCGCCGCAAGCGGATGTTGGACAGCAGATAGAACCCGGCGGACAGGCCGAAGGCGGCCATCGTGTACTTCGACATGATGCCGAGGCCCACTGCCGCACCGAGCAGGAGCCAGTCCCGCATGTAGTCGGTTTCCAGTGCGCGGATCAGGGCCAGCATGCCCAGCGCCCAGAAGAACATGAGCGGCGCGTCGGTGGATACGGCCAGCCCGAGTGCAGAGACGAGCGGGATGAGGCAGAAGGCGAGCCCGGTGCGGAAGCCCACGCGGGCGTCGAAGAGCCGGGTACCGATCCGGTAGAGCAGCCAGGAGGTTGCGGGATACAGGATCAGGGCGGGCAGCTTTACCGCGAGCAGTCCGTCGCCGAAGAGTGCCGTGCTGGCGGCGATCAGCCAGCCGATGACCGGGGGCTTGGAGAAGTATCCCCAGTCGAGCGACTGCGCCCAGGTCCAGTACTGGGCTTCGTCGATATAGAGCGTGACCCCCAGACGCGGAATGACCCAGAGCCGGTAGACAGTCAGCAGGATCAGCAGCAGCACGAGCAGCCAGGGCTGTGCCATGTG
The DNA here is from genome assembly GCF_039631355.1 of Uliginosibacterium paludis. Classification (NCBI taxonomy): domain Bacteria; kingdom Pseudomonadati; phylum Pseudomonadota; class Betaproteobacteria; order Rhodocyclales; family Zoogloeaceae; genus Uliginosibacterium; species Uliginosibacterium paludis. Next base: position 179,571 of record NZ_JBDIVF010000003.1, read on the forward strand.
GCTGGTCGGCCGGGTTTCAGCCGAGCTCATGCGCATCCGCGTCCAGTCTTCCATTACTTCACTTTCACGAGAACAACGCCGCCTTCACGGAAGAGCACTTCAACATTGGCGTCGGCGGGAAGACGATCAACGCGGGTCAGCGCGATCACGCCCGGCTGGGCCTGTACGGTCGGGCTGACCTGTTGACGATAGACCGAGAAGCTGGGCGCATGGAAGTTCCAGAGGATGCCCGGCGTCTCCAGCTTACGAGCGACCAGCCCTGCGCGCTTGACCGGCCCTTGCAGGACGTCTCCCACGAAGGGCGCGACGGCCAGCGCCATCAGCAGCGTGTTGAGTACGGTCGCCACCAGAATCCGGCGCGGCAGCTCGATCGGCGCACGCAACACGAACACGCTGGCCAGAAAGGCGACCGCGATCGTGACGTAATAGCCGGCAGGAATTGCATCGGCCACGCGGCTGACCTGCGCCCGGTAATACGCATCCCGCACCCAGCCTGCTTCACCGGAGTGTGCCAGCAGCCAGGGCAGGGCGATGAAGAGCAGCATCAGCACCAGTACAGGCGCTGCCGCCAGTGCGACCGAGCGCACGCGCTCGCGATGGAGCGCAAGCAGTACGAAAAGCGGCGTGCAGCCATACAGTGCGTAGTGCGGCAGCTTCGTGCCCGAAAGCGAGAAGAAAACCGTTACGAACAGGAACCAGATCCAGAGAAAGCGCGGCAGCGGCGCCTTCCAGTCGGCCGGCAGCTGGCGCACCGAGGCGATCAGCCAGGTCAGCCAGGGCAGGAGCAGCACGGGCACCATCAGCACGTAGTAGAACGCGCTGCCGGAATGCCCTTCAAGCGAGCCTGAAAATCGCTCGACGTTATGCTTGAGGATGAAGCCGTTGATGAAATCCTGGCCGTGAATGGCGAGGGCTGCCGCATACCAGGGCACCGTGATCGCGAGCAGGATCAGCCAGCCGGCCGGATTGAACACGCTGCGCAGCCAGTCGCGGAAGCGACCTGCGGTGAGGCAGTAGATCAGCGTGGTGGCGCCCGGTACCAGCAGCGCGATCGGCCCCTTGGTCAGCACACCGAGACCGATCCACACATAGCTGCGCAGCAGCGGCGCACGCTGGCCGGATTCCAGATGACGCCAGCCATCGAGCAGGGCCAGCGCCAGCAGCATGTTGAGCAGGGCGTCTGCGGTCGCAGCACGGCCGATGATGTGGACGCCAAGACTGGTGGCCGCGATGCCGCAGGCCAGTATCCCGGCTGCACGCCCGAAGCGCTGCCAGGCAAAGAGCCCGACGGCGTAACACCAGGTCGAGGCGGCCAGCGCCGAGGGCAGGCGGAAGCTCCATTCGTTCGGGCCGAAGAGCCAGACGAAGATTGCCTGACACCAGTAGATCAGGATCGGCTTGTCAAAACGCGGTGCGCCATTGAGCCAGGTCGACAGAAAGTCGTGGCGAACGAACATCTCGCGCGTGGCTTCGGAAAACGCCCCCTCATCCACGTCGAACAGCGGCGCGCCGCCCAGATTCATCAGGAACAGGACGGCAGGCAGCAGAAAGAGAAGCCAGCGCGCAGAGCCTGCCGGGTTATTGCCGGAAGCGTGCATCGTGTGGCTCAGGCTTTGTGCCAGGCTTCGTCAGCCGTCAGCGTGTCGGGATTGCGAACCTGATACAGCTTGCCGGCGCCTGACTCAAAGTAGATGCGCGCGAGCGTCTCGCCGAGGATGCCGGAGAGGATGAATTGCACGGCCATGATGATCGAGAAGAAGCCGACCATCAGCAGCGGGCGCGTGCCGATGTTTTCATGGCCGACGAACTTGAGGAAAGCCATGTAGGCCAGGATCAGGCTGCCCACGCCGCCGAGGATCAGCCCGGCCCCACCGAAGAAGTGGCCGGGGCGGGCGCGGAAGCGCATGAAGAAGTACACCGAGATCAGGTCGAGGATCACGCGGAAGGTGCGCGAGATGCCGTACTTCGACTCGCCGAACTGGCGGGCATGGTGCGTGACGACTTCTTCCGCGATGCGTCGCGGGGTGGTCACGGTGGCGAGCCAGGCCGGAATGAAGCGATGCATCTCGCCATACAGACGCACGTTTTTGAGCACGTCGGCACGGAAGGCCTTGAGGCTGCAGCCGTAGTCGTTCAGCGTCACGCCGGTGATGCGGGCGATCAGGCGGTTGGCGATGCGGGAGGGGATCTTGCGCAGGAAAAGGCCGTCCTTGCGATCCTTGCGCCAGCCGGCAACCATGTCCAGGTCTTCGTTGAGCAGACGCCCGACCATGCGTGGAATATCCGCCGGGTCATTCTGCAGGTCGCCGTCCAGCGTCACGATCACCGTGCCGCGTGCGGCGTCGATGCCGGCCTGCATGGCTGCGGTCTGGCGGAAGTTGCGCATCAGCTCCACGGTGCGAACATGCGACCCGAACTTCGCGCCCACGCGGCGCAGCTCGTTGGGCGTCGCGTCTGCACTGCCGTCATCCACGACGATCAGCTCCCAGGGGTGCGGGTAGCCCTTCAGGCCTTCATGAACCCGTGTGACCATGGGCTCGACGTTTTCTGCCTCGTTGTACATCGGGATGACGATGGACAGGCTGTGAGGGGGCAGGTTCGGTGTGGTCGTAGCGTCAGTCATCAGCGTTCTCTCGGGTAAATCCGGGTTGGGCGCCTGGCAGGAAGGCCAGGGCCAGACCGCCAGCGCTCAGCGCCAGGGCGATCACGAAAAGGTGCAGGGCCAGCGCGGCGTTGAGGCCGGCTGAAAAGGTCACGCCATGCGCGGCCATCAGCGCCGCGCCGCCTGCTTCATAGGTGCCGAAGCCGGCTACCCCCTGGATCGGCAGGATGGCGGCAAGTTCCACGCCCAGCGCGCCGGACATGCCGGTCAGCAGCGGTGCTTGCAGCAAGGCCGACAGCAGCCAAGCCTGGGCGAGCAGTTTGACCGACCAGTTGGCAAGCGTCCACATCCAGCCGCGCAGGGAACGACGGGTGGATTCGGCCAGAGCTTCACGGACACGATGGACGGTGGCGGCAAAGCGCCCGCTTCGGGTCTCGATTTCGGGGTGCCGTCTGGCCCAGGCCGGAATGGCCCAGGCCGCGGCGAGCACCGCGAGCATCCAGAGCGCACGCAGCCAGCCGGGCAGATCCGGCCACACGAAGGCCGCCAGCGCGAGCACGACGAAGGCATCCTGGATGCGCAGCCAGAGCAGGGCGACCACGGCACGCGTCGTCGGCACGCCGAACCAGCGCTTGAGCAGCAGCGGAAAGGTGGCTTCGCCACTGCGGAAAGGCAGCACGTTGATCGAGGCGTTGTGCAGCAGCGTCAGGCGCAGCACCGAAACGAAGCGTGCGCCGGTATCTGCGGCAAATTCGTCATGCACGCGTGCAGCGCGAAGCAGGTAGCTGGCGAGAAAGGCGAGAATGGCAAGCAGGAATTCTGCCGGGCTGACGCGGGTGAGGGCGCTGCCCAGTTCCTGCCAGCGCGCGCCGGCGAGCACCCAGACCAGAAGGCCCGATGTGATCACGAGCGCAAGGACGCGCTGGAACCAAGATTTCAAGAATGCAACTCCAGGCGGCGAAAGATCGGAAAGGCGGTTAGCATCGGGGCCGTTCAGCCTCGGGCAGGTGCTGAAGCCGGCATCCGTGCCGGCGTGGCGCTTGCTTGTTGTCGGAAGGCGCGAAGTTTATCACCTCAACATGCCGATTTCCCTTCCTGAAAAAACGTGCCCTAGGCACAACCGCAACGACTGGTGTTTCTTGACATGACTGATGTAAATGCTGCGGGAACGGCTTCCCGTACCGGTCTTCCGGGGGCCGACGCTCCGGAACTGCTCTTTTTGCAGCGTGCTGCACGCCTGCTGCTGACCTACAACATGCGCACCTCGCTGCTGCGCGAACGCATCGACGAGATCGCCAGGGCCCTGAACCTGAGCCTGCAGGTCTCCCTGGCCTATCGCACGGCCACCATCTATGCACCGGGTGGCGTCACCATTCATGCCCAGACCCCCGAGTTGCGCATCAACGTGGCGGTGAGTGCACGGGTCAATCGGATCATTGATGCTGTCTGCGTCGGCAAGCTGCCTGTCAGCGACGCGATCGGTCAGCTCGACGACGCCGAACGCAGCGCCGAACGACATGACCGCTGGGTGCTGGCCCTGATTTTCGGCCTCGGAGCGGGCGCGCTTGCCTGGCTGCTCTCGGCGGACTGGCCGGCGATGGCCGTGATTTCCTTGTCTTCCGCACTGGGCCTGCTGCTGCGCCAGGAGCTGCACAAGCATCATCCGGTCCTGTTTGCCCTGCCTTTTGTGGCTGCGCTGACCGGCTCGCTGCTGGGCGGGATGGTCATCCGGATGGGCTGGACCCAGACCCCGGGGATCTGTCTGATCGTGCCGGCGCTCATGCTGGTGCCCGGGCCGCATCTGATCAACGGCCTCTACGACATGCTCGAGAACAACATGCAGACCGGGCTCTCCCGCCTGGGGCTGGCGCTGGGCATTCTGGTCGCGGCGGCAGCCGGCGTGTTTGCGGGCGGTTACCTCACGCTGGGCATGACGACGGCGCCGATTTATCACATCGAGCTCGCGCCCATTTCGCTGTGGCTTGACGTGATTCTGGCCGGCGTGGCTTCGTGTGCTTTCGGTGCGTTCTACAATGCGCCCTGGCGTGTGCTGTGGACGTCCATCCTCTGCGGCATGGTCGGACATGGCGTGCGTTACGTGGTCATGGAGCAGGGGCATCATGTCGAGATCGCGACCCTTTTCGCGTGTTTCGTGATCGGCTTCATGGCGATTCGCTGGGTTTCCAGCCAGCGCTTGCCGTTTGCGGCAGTGGCCTTTGCCGGCGCGGTGCCGATGATGCCGGGCACCCTGATTTACAGGACCATCGCGGGCGCCATGGACATTTCCTTTCTGGGCGCGAAGGCGCCGATGGAGCTGGTGGCCAGCACGATGGCGAGTGGTTTCAAGGCGGGATTCGTGGTCGGCGCCATGGGAATGGGCTTGCTGGCTGGCGCATGGCTGGGGGGGATCGTTCTCCGGCAATTCGGAAAGCTTTTCAGATGAACAGACAGATAGCATTGATCGGTGCACCGACCGATATCGGAGCGGGAACCCGTGGCGCCTCGATGGGGCCCGAGGCCCTGCGTGTCGCAGGCCTGCGGACCGCACTGGAGAGTCACGGCCTGGCGGTTGAAGACCGCGGCAACCTTTCCGGCCCGACCAATCCGGGCCTGCCTCCGGTTTATGGCTATCGTCACCTCGAGGAGGCGATAGCCTGGAATCGCGCCGTGCACGACGCGATCAGTCTGGCGCTGGCAGACGGCCGTTTGCCCATCATGCTGGGCGGTGATCATTCGCTGGCCATCGGCTCGATCAGCGCTGTCGCGCGGCATTGCCGTCGCGTCGGCAAGAAGCTGCGCGTGCTCTGGCTTGATGCCCACGCCGACTTCAATACCTCGGTCATCACGCCTTCCGGCAATATTCATGGCATGCCGGTTGCATGCCTTTGCGGTCACGGACCGGATCCGCTTACCGGCATGTCCGATTGCCGGCCGGCCATCGATGCGGCCTGGGTTCGCCAGATCGGCATCCGTTCGGTGGATCAGGGCGAGAAACGCTTCGTGCACGAGGCCGGGCTGGAAGTTTTCGACATGCGCTTCATCGACGAGAACGGCATGCGGCACACCATGGAGCAGGCGCTGCTGGGGCTTGACCCGGACACGCACCTGCATGTCAGCTTCGACGTCGATTTTCTCGATCCGGAAATCGCACCCGGTGTCGGCACGCTGGTGCCGGGCGGCCCCACCTACCGTGAGGCCCAGCTGTGCATGGAGATGATTGCGGACACCGGATTGCTGGCCTCGCTCGATGTGGTCGAACTCAACCCGGCGCTCGACGTGCGCAACAAGACCGCGATGCTCGCGGTCGATCTCATCGAAAGCCTGTTCGGCAAGTCGACGCTGATGCGTCGGGAGGCCTGACTTCCTCATGCACGGCTTGATGCAGGGGACGTTTGCTGTGGAAGCAAACCCTAAAGAATGTGGTTCCACGAGCCGATATTCCTGCGGTCCGGGTCGCGATCCAGCGCCTGGCCTGACGGGTTCGCACGGTCGGCAGCGATGCTTTCCGGTCGCAAGCTCCGGACACTACTCCGTCCCGAACGGCGAAAAACGATGAAAGCGCTGGTAATCGACGACACATTGACAAGCTCCACGCTGCTGGCACAACGCCTGCGCAAGATGGGGATCGAACCTCTGTGCGCCGCAGACGGACTGGGTGGTATCGAACTCTTCAAGGCACATCGACCTGACCTGGTGCTGCTTGATGTGGCCATGCCGGGGCTGGATGGTTACGAGACCGCCAAGCGCATGCGCCAGCTCGAGCGCGATGGCGAATGGACGCCCATCCTGTTCCTGACCGCACGCACCGGAGACGATGATCTGGCCCGCGGCATTGCCGTCGGCGGCGACGACTTTCTGGTCACCCCGGTCTCCGAGATCATCCTGCAGACCAAGGTTCGCGCCATGCAGCGGATGACCCAGATGCGGCATTCGCTGGTGGTGCTGACCCGCAGGCTGGATGAGGCCAACCGCGAGCTGACCCGGCTCTCTTCGGAAGACAGCCTGACCGGCGTGGCCAACCGACGCCAGTTCGACGAAGTGCTGCGGCGGGAATGGTCGCGTGGTGCGCGGGCGGCGAGTCCGCTCTCGCTGATCATGTGCGATGTAGATCACTTCAAGCAGTACAACGATCTTTACGGTCACCCGGCGGGGGATGCCTGCCTGAGGGAGATCGGCCGGCTGCTTCGCGAGTGCGCCCGGCGCCCGGCTGACCTTGCAGCACGTTATGGTGGCGAGGAGTTTGCGCTGATCCTGCCGGACACCGATGCGGATGGCGCGGGACGCGTGGCCCGGGCGTTGTCAGGGCAGCTCGAGGCACTGGCCATGCGGCATGAGGGGTCTGCTCACGGACGTGTCACCCTGAGTATCGGGGTTGCCAGCAGCTTGCCGCGCCGTGATGCAGGCAGTACTGAAGATCTTGTTACCGCGGCGGACCGGGCGCTCTACCGGGCCAAGCATGCCGGACGGAATCAGGTGCAGGTCACCGACGGAGAACTTACATGAGCGGATCTGGCAGACGGCTGGAACACATCAGTGTCCTGATCATTGACGACAACGACACCACGCGGGCGATGCTGCGTTCGATCCTGCGCGCCGAAGGCATCAACGTGATCGGCGAGGCACGGGACGGAGATAGTGGTCTGGCGCTCGTGCGCAAGCAGGCACCCACCGTGGTGTGTCTGGATGTCATGATGCCCAATGTGGGCGGACTCGACATCCTGCCGCAGATCCGGACGGAGTTTCCCGATGTCCGGATCCTGATGGTGACCGGCGCAACGGATCGCGACACGGTTCAGGCGGCCATTCAGGGCGGTGCCTGCGGCTATCTCGTCAAGCCCTTCAATGGCGCCCAGGTGGTCGCGGCCATCGAGCAGGCTTCGCTGCGCAAGCCCCTGCGAGGCAGTGCCTGAGCAGGGCCCGAGTGTTCAGAAGACGTCTTTCCAGCGGCGCAGTTCGCTGAAGGCCTCCAGTGTGTCGACGGGCGCGCGACCGAGCCGCTGGGTGAGTGCCGCGCGTACGGATGGCTCGGTGCAGCGCAGGAAGGGGTTGGTCGCCAGCTCGTCTGCCAGCCGTGAAGGCAGGGTGGGCCGACTCTGCTCGCGCAATGCCCGGCAATGGGCTTCCCGCGAAACAAGGGCGGTGTTGTCCGGCTCTACGGCTCGGGCAAATGCCAGGTTGGAAAGCGTGTACTCATGCGCGCAATGGATCAATGTCTCTGCCGGCAGACTGGCGAGTCGCCCAAGGGAAGCATGCAACTGTGTTGCTGTGCCCCCGAGCAGGCGTCCGCAGCCTGCAGCGAACAAGGTGTCGCCGCAGAAAAGATGGCCGGCGTGAAGATAGGCTAAGTGCTCTTCGGTGTGCCCGGGCACAGCAAGCACCTCGAAGCGTGCAGGGAAGCCCTCAAGGCTGAAGCTGGCGCCATCTTCATGGCGGTGAGTCACGAGCGGCATGTCGGGTGATCGTGGCCCATGGACCGGCACCTGGCCGTCGGCAAGCAGGGCTGCCACGCCGCCCTGATGATCCGCGTGGCGGTGGGTGAGCAGTATCGCGCTCAGCTGCAGCCCTTCGGCTGCGAGGAAGTTGCGTACTGGCGCCGCTTCGCCTGGATCCACCACGACGCAGTAGCGGCCTTCGCAGAGGGCCCAGATATAGTTGTCCCGCAGGGCGGAAACGGGAACAATCCGCTCAGTATTTTTCATGACCAGCATTCTACGGGGCTTCAGGATGTCTCACCGCACTCAGGGAGACTGGTTCGAAACGGCGAGAGGGCGTTACCTTCTGGCCTGGGAGCACGCGGCCTTCGACCGCAAGCTTGTCGATATCTTCGGTTTCAATGCCGTGCAGTTCGGCATGTGCAATCACGACTTCCTGCGTGCAAACCGCATGCCCAATCGCATCATGTGCTCCGACATGGCCGTGGCCGGTGTCTCGGCCGCCTCCGTTCTGGCCAGTGAGCACGAGTTGCCCTTCGCATCGCAGAGCCTTGATCTGGTCGTGTTGCCGCATGTGCTGGAGTTCGTGAACCGGCCGCATGAGGTGTTGCGTGAAGTGGAGCGCGTCCTGCTGCCCGAGGGGCATGTGCTCATCAGCACGTTCAACCCGATGAGCCTCTGGGGCATGCGGCGAGTGATGTCCGGGCATATGGGCGAATTTCCCTGGACCGGGCAGTACCTCTCCGTGCTGCGGCTGAAAGACTGGCTGAGTCTGCTGGGTTTCGAGCATCGCTCGGCCGCTTCAGGCTGTTTTGCGCCGCCCTTGTCGAGCGAGGTCTGGCTTCGGCGCTGGTCGTTCATGGAAAGCACTGGCCGCTACTGCTGGCCTTTCGGTGGTGCGGTAACGCTGCTTCACGCCGTGAAGAAAGTGCCGGGCATGAGGGTGATTGCACCCAACTGGCGCGATATGCAGCGCGCGGGCAAGAAGTCCATGGTGCCTGCGGCGAACCATCATGGCAAAACCGGCGCGGGTGACGTGTTCTCCTGACCGATTCTCTACAGGCTGATTGAATGGAACAGATTGAAATCTTTACCGATGGCGCATGTTCGGGCAACCCGGGGCCGGGAGGCTGGGGAGCGATCCTGCGCGCCGGCAAGGCCGAAAAGGAAATCTGGGGCGGAGAGCCCTCGACGACCAATAATCGCATGGAGATGCTGGCCGTAATCAGCGCGCTTGAGGCGCTCAAGCGTCCGGTGGCCGCGCGCGTCTATACCGATTCGCAGTATGTGCAGAAAGGCATGACGGAGTGGCTGCAGGGCTGGAAGCGGCGAGGCTGGAAAACCGCCGGCAAGGAGCCGGTCAAGAACGAGGATCTCTGGCGCAGGCTGGACGCGGCGGCTGCGCAGCATGCGCTGGAGTGGGTGTGGGTGCGCGGCCACAACGGGCACGTGGAGAACGAGCGCTGTGATGCGCTGGCGAGGCAGGGCGTGGAAGCCGTGCGCAAGACGGGGCAGGTCGTCCTGCCCTCCTGAAAGGCTGCGCGTCGGTGTCCGGCCTATTGCAGGCGGATGTCGACGCGTCGGGCTTCCTGCATGTCTTCGGTGCCCGGCACCACTTCCGGCTTGCGCAGATGCACCCGGTCTTCCGGCAGACCTGCCTCGATCAGCGCTTCGCGAACCGCATCTGCCCTGGCCTTGGCAAGCAGCGCATTTTTCTCGGGATCTCCGCTCGGGTCGTGGAAGCCGGAAATCAGGATCAGCTTCTTCGGATTGGTCTGAGCCTTTTCCTTGATGGTCTGGATCGCCCCGCCGGCTTCGTCGGGGAGCTCTGACTTGCCCGATTCAAAATAGATGGTGGCCAAGGGCTCCCCCTGGGGGACGATCTCGCCATTGACCATGACCGGAGCCGGGCTCTTGCCGCTCGACACGACGCCCAGCATCACGACGCCAAGTACGCAGGCAAAAATGATGGCGGCGAGCAGGATCGCCACGACCTTCAAACCGATGTCATCGTCGTCTTGCATGGTGTCTCCGGATGCTGACGGATTGGAAAACAGCGGCAGGATACGCGCAACTCAGGCTGGCTGCACGCGCTGCATCACCTGATCCAGCCAGTGTGTGTAGAGGCGTTCGGTCGCCACCCGCATGGCGGGCAGTTTTTTCGCGGTCTCCGCGCGGATCAGTTCAGCCGATTGCACCGGACTGCCGGGTACGTCAATGACTGCGGTTTCACCCGACCATTCTTCTGTCCATTGTCCGATCAGCTCAGGCGTCATTTCCACATGGCATTGCATGCCCAGATGCGGTCCGATCGCAAAGGCCTGATTGCCGCAGTGCGTGCTCGAGAGCAGGGGCTCGGCTCCCGCCGGGAGGGCGAAGGTTTCTCCGTGCCAGTGGAAACAGTCGAAGTCACCCAGCTCTCCCAGCCACGCGTGGGCGGCCGGCGTTGCAGCACGATAAACCCTGTTCCAACCTATTTCGCGGACCGGATTGCTGCTGACCCGGGCACCCAACGCCTTGGCCATCAACTGGCCACCCAGGCAATGGCCGATGACCGGAATGTCATTCGCAAGGGCTTCGCGGATCAGTGCGAGTTCCCGATCGATCCAGGGGAGCGGATCGTTGACGCTCATTTCTCCACCCAGAAAGCACAGGCCCGAACTGTCGGCGCATGACGAGGGGATCGCTTCCCCAAGATCGGTTCTGACCAGCCGCCAGGGAATCTCACGCCTATCCAGGAAGCTGGCAAAATGCCCGGGACCGACCAGGCGGCTGTGCTGGAAAATGATGACGGGTTTCATTCGATCTGGAGACGAGATGAATTTGAGTGCAGGGGCGCACCGGATATTTCTGAGCATTCTAGCCAGCCTCGGATTGGCCATGAGTGATACCGCTCATTCACAGGAGGTGGTGCTCGCGGGCGTTCTGGGGGGCAAGGCCTTGCTGGTCGTCGACGGTGGTCCGCCCCGCACGCTGGCGGTCGGGCAGCGCCTGGGTGCGGTACAGCTCGTTTCCGTCTCCGCCGATGCTGCCGAAATCGATATCAGCGGGCAGCGCAGTCGCCTCACGCTGGGCGGGCAGCCGGTCAGTGCGGCAAGTCGCGCCAGTAGCGCGCGTGAGGTCACACTCGTCTCGGATCTGCGAGGGCATTTCTCCACCATTGGCACGATCAATGGCAGCAGCGTGCGTTTCCTGGTGGATACCGGTGCCTCCCTGGTTTCCATGGGGCCCGCCACCGCGGTGGCGGCCGGGATCGATTACCGGCGTGGCGAGCAGGGAATGGCCTCCACTGCCAACGGGGTTGTGCCGGTCTGGCGGGTGCGGATCCGCAAACTGACACTCGGCGACATCCAGCTTGAGGATGTGGACAGTGTGGTGATGCAGGTTGAAATGCCCGCTGTGCTGCTCGGCATGAGCGTGCTCAACCGTATGGAGATGCGGCGCGACGGGAGTACGATGGTTCTTCGCCAACGCTATTGAGGGCTGTCGTGACGCCGGTCATCACGCTTGAGGTGCTCAGGTCTCGTCTGCAGGAGCAGGACGCTTCGGTCTGGAAGCAGGAGTGGCCCAGCCATGCCGGGCTGATCGAGGCGGCAGTGCTTGTTCCGCTGATCGAGCGTCCGTCAGGGTTGCATGTGGTGCTGACTCGCCGGGCGGAACATCTGCATCACCATGCCGGGCAGATCAGTTTTCCGGGAGGCCGACTGGAGGAGGATGACGAAAGTCTCACGGCGGCAGCCTTGCGCGAAACCGCGGAGGAAGTTGGCGTCTCTGCCGGGATGATCGAGGTTGTGCAGGTTCTGCCGGCCTTCTCTACGCCGAGCGGATTTCGCATCACGCCTGTACTGGGCAGTCTGAAACCCGATGTGTGTTTTGTTCCCGATCCGTTCGAGGTGGCCGAAATTTTCGAAGTGCCACTTGCCTTCGTGCTCCAGCGCGAAAACTACCAGCAGCACCGCATCTGCTGGCAGGGAGGGGTTCGGCATGTCCATGCCGTGCCCTGCAGGGGGCGTTTCATCTGGGGGGCTACGGCCGGCATCCTCAACATGCTGGCGGGGTTTGTCCGGTCCGGTGACTGACTTGCGAATTGTGCCTCGGGCGCCACACGGCCAAGCGGGGAGGGCTGGCCTTGTGCTATCTTCCGGGGCCTGAATCCGTTCGTGTGTCTGTTGCCCCTGAGCTTTTTGATGACCCTGCTCGCGCTCATCCTGACTCTTGTTCTTGAACAGTTTCGCCCCCTCAATGCGGCGCGCTATCTCTATCCGGTTCTGGCTGCGCTCGGAGATTTCTTCGAATCCCGTTTCAATGACGGCCAGGCACGACACGGTACCGCCGCGTGGTGCCTGATGATCCTGCCGCCGGTGCTGCTGTCAGCCGTGCTGTATTTCATCCTGTTTGCGGTACATCCGCTTGCCGCACTGCTCTTCAACATCATCGTGCTGTACTACACGATGGGCTTTCGCCATTCGAGCCATTTTTTCACCCGGATCCATGCGGCATTGCGAGCCCAGGAACTCCAGGAAGCGCGCCGTCTGATCGGGGAATGGCGAGGCCATCAACATGACCGCAGCAGCACCCAGGAGATCGTTCGCCTCACGCTGGAGCAGGGCATTGTCGGCTCACACCGGCAGGTATTCGCCCTCATCGTGTGCTTTGTTCTGCTGCCTGGTCCAAGCGGTGCAGTTCTGTACCGGATGGCGGACTACTTTGCCTCGACCTGGGGCAAGCGGACGGATCCGGACATCGGCGAATTCGGCCGGTTTGCGCGTCGCGCCTTCCATGTGATCGAGTGGCTTCCGGCCAGAGTGACGGCGACGGCGTTCTCGATCGTCGGCGACTTCGAGGACGCCGCCTATTGCTGGCGGACGCAGTCTGGCGAATGGCATGATCCCGATGAAGGCATCCTGCTCGCGGCAGGCGCCGGCGCTCTGGGAGTGAGGGTAGGTTTGCCCATCCAGGAAAGCGGCGAAATCGTGGATCGTCCGGAGCTGGGAACCGGGGATGAGGCCGAAGTCGAGCATCTGCAGAGCTTCGTCGGCCTTGTTCGTCGCACGCTGGTGCTCAGTGTGCTGGGCCTTGTGGTTCTGGGGCTGAGCCGTATCGCTGCGTGAGCTTCAGCCTGTCAGCCAGCGGCGGACCGAGCTTTCGACACGGTCTTCGAAACCTGCTTGCAGGCTGTCGAACTCCTCATAGCCGGACCAGTTCTCGCGGAATTGCCTGAGCCAGGTGATTTGTCGTTTGGCGAGCTGCCGTGTGGCGGCAATCCCTTTTTCGCGCATCGTCGCCAGATCGCTCAGCCCGTCGAGATACTCCCACACCTGCCGGTATCCGACACAGCGCATCGAGGTCATCGTGACTTCCAGCCGGTAGCGCGTGCGCAACTGACGGACCTCCTCCACAAGGCCCGCCTCCAGCATGGCATCGAAGCGCCGGGCGATCCGTTCATGCAGAACGTGGCGGGCCGAGGGTTGCAGGGCGATGGGCAGGCAGTCGAATTCAGGCTGCGTATCCTCCCGCCGGGCATAGCTCTCAGCCAGGGGGCGTCCCGTGAGCCGTACGATCTCCAGCGCTCGCTGGATGCGTTGGGCATCATTGGGATTCAGCCGTGCGGAAGCCTCCGGGTCGAGTGCTGCGAGTTCGGCATGCAGCGCGGGCCAGCCTTCCCGAGCCGCACGACTTTCTATTTCCAGGCGCAGCCCTTCATCGGCCTGAGGCAGGTCGGAGAGCCCCTCCATGAGCGCCTTGAAGTACAGCATCGTGCCGCCAGCCAGCACCGGGATCCGGCCACGTGCGGCGATCGAGGTCACGAGTCTCGTGGTGTCCTGCACGAACAGCGCGGCAGAGTAGCTTTGCTCGGGGCTCAGGATGTCGATGAGGTGGTGCGGGCAGCTGGCCTGTTCGCTGGCCGTGGGCTTGGCGGTACCAATGTCCATGTCCCGATAGACGAGGGCAGAGTCTACGCTGATGATCTCGATCGGCATTTTTTCGGCAAGCCTCAGCGCAGCAGCGGTCTTTCCGCTCGCGGTCGGGCCCATCAGCATTACGGCGCGCAGCCTGGAATCAGTCATCGGAATAACGAAAGAAAAAGATGCCCTTGATCGTAAGGCGGCTGGTCTTGGCCGTGATCCTGCTCATGCTGGCCTGCAGGGCGTTTGCCGGCAGCCCGCTCATGCTCTGGGAGGTCTCAGGCAAGGGCTCGACAGTGTACCTGTTCGGCTCGATACACGTTTGCACGGCAGCATGTTTTCCGCTGAGTCCGAGCGTACTGGCGCGGCTGGATGCGAGTGACGCCCTGATCGTGGAGCTCGATGCCGAGCGGCGCGCATCCCGACAGCGGCTTCTTGATGCAGGACGTCTTCCGCCAGGCAAAACCTTGTCAGGCATGCTGAAGCCTGCTGAGCGTGAGCGTCTCGCCGGCGTGCTCGGCAGTCTGGGCGTGCCTGCCGCTGCGGTAGAGGGTTTCCGGCCCTGGATGGCGGGTCTGGTGATTTCCGTTCAGGCCGCAGCCCAGGCGGGCTTCGACGCCGGCCTCGGTATCGATGTGAGCCTGATGGCCCGCAGCCGGAAGCAGGGAAAGATGCTGATCGAACTGGAGAGCGCCGATCGACAGGTTCGCGCCCTGTCTTCAGGAAGCGATGCAGAGCAGATCGAAGCCTTGAACCGTTTGCTGGAGCAAGTGGCATCGGGAAAAATGCCTGCCATGCTGGCAGATCTCCTGCAGGCCTGGAAAACCGGGGATGCAGCGTCACTGGCCGGAATGGTCAGGGACGACCTGCCTGACGATTCCGAGCAGTCGAAGGAATTGCTGCTTCACCGCAATCATGAGATGGCCCGGTCGATCGTTGCCCGGGCGCAGCGCGGTGGCAAATACTTCGCTGTCATCGGGGCGGCCCATCTGGTTGGTCAGTCGGGTGTGCCGACACTTCTGGCGCAGCAGGGCTTCAAGGTCGTGCAGGTGCGCGACGGAGAATGAAAAACCCCGCCGGAGCGGGGTTGGAGCCAGGCTGAATGCTGGACGTAAGTCAGCGCCGCGTGCCCTGCGAGTAGATGAAGGCGTCATAGGCGCGTTCGGCGACACGGAACCAGAGATTCTGGTCGTCATGGAATTTCTTCCATTGCGTGTAGACCTTCTTGAAGGTCGGATACTTGGCCGAGAATTCGTCGTAGAGCTCGTAGGTCGCCTTCTGGGCGGCCACCATGACGTCCTTCGGAAACTCGCGCAGCTGGGCTCCGCCCGCCACCAGACGACGCAGCGCGACGACGTTCTTGACGTCATAGTCGGCCTGCATCTGGACGTGAGCATTGGCGCAGGCATTTTCGAGGATCTGCTGATACTCCTTGGGCAGTTCGGCCCATTTCTTGAGATTCACGTAGATCGACAATTGCGGGCCGGCCTCCCAGAATCCCGGGTAGTAGTAGTACTTCGCGACGCGGTTGAAGCCGAGCTTTTCATCGTCATACGGACCGACCCATTCGACTGCGTCGATCGTGCCTTTCTCGAGAGCCGGGTAAATGTCGGCGGCGCCCATTTGCTGACCTACGACACCCAGCTTGCCCATCACCTGACCCGCGATGCCCGCGATACGCATCTTGAGGCCTTTCATGTCGGCGACGGTCTTTATTTCCTTGCGGAACCAGCCGCCCATCTGCACGCCGGTGTTGCCGCAGGGGATGTTGTAGATGTTGTAGCTCTTGAAGAGCTCACGCATGAGTTCCAGCCCGCCACCGGCCCACATCCAGGCGGACTGCTGGCGGCTGTTGAGGCCGAAGGGCACTGCACAGTCGAATGCGAAGGTCGGATCCTTGCCGACGTAGTAGTAGCTTGCGGATTGGCCCATGTCGACCGTTCCGTCCTTGACGGCATCCAGCACGGCAGCACTGGGAACAATTTCTCCGGCAGCAAAGAGCTGGATTTCGAACTTGCCTCCGGTGGCCGCCTTGACCTCACGCGAGACGGATTCGATCGCGTTGAAGAGCGTGTCGAGACTTTTCGGGAAACTCGATGCAAGCTTCCACTTGATCGTCGGCAGCGACGAAGACTGGGCGATGGCGGGTGCGGCAAGCGCACCAGCGGCCAGTCCGGCGCCAGCGTGCTTCAGGAACGAACGACGTTCAACCATGGGTGTCTCCCTGTATTTATGAAATCCGGCGCCCCGATTATCAAAGCACCGCCATTCCCCGCGAAACGGGGAAAACCCTCAGCTCCCCGCAATGGTCATCCGGCCGATCACAAGCGAGGGGCATTGTTTTCCGCCGCGAATGATGGTGTCATTGCCCAGTGCGGTGATGTTGCGGAACATGTCACGCAGATTGCCTGCAATCGTGATTTCATTGACGGGGTAGGAAATCTCGCCGTTCTCGATCCAGTAGCCCGCAGCGCCGCGCGAGTAGTCGCCGGTCACGTAATTCACACCCTGACCCAGCAACTCGGTGACCAGCAGCCCGCGACCGATTTCGCGCGCGAGTTCGGGCAGGCTTTTGCTGCCGGGACGGACAATCAGGTTGTGACAGCCACCGGCGTTTCCGGTGGTCTGCATGCCCAGCTTGCGTGCGGAATAGCTGCCGAGGAAATAGCCTTCCAGCACGCCGTCGCTGACGACCGCGCGGTCTCTGGTTGCGACGCCTTCGTCATCGAAGGGCGTGCTGCCGAGCGCCTTGGGGATGTGTGGCAGCTCATCGATGTGAATGCCGGCAGAAAAGACCTGCTTGCCGAGCGCATCGAGCAGGAAGCTTGATTTGCGGTACAGGCTGCCGCCACTGACTGCCTGGACAAAACTGCCGAGCAGGCCGCAGGCCTGGGGCGCCTCGAAGATGACGGGAACCTTGCAGGTCTTGATCCGACGGGAGCCCAGGCGTGAGAGCGCGCGGCGGGCGGCGTAGTCGCCGATGCTGGCCGGCGAGGCAAGCATGGCGGGGTCGCGCATGGAACTGTACCAGTCCCCCGTCTGCATGTCGTCGCCCTCACCGGCGATCACTCCAACCGATATCGAGTGCCGGGAGGTGGCAAAGCCCGCACGGAAACCGAGGCTGTTGGCTGCCATGAACTGGGATTCCTGCACATACACATTGGCGCCATCCGAGTTCCGGATTTCAGGGCTGACGGCAAATGCGGCAGCTTCACATTCACGGGCGATGAGGGTTGCAGCGTCGGTATCGATTTTCCAGGGATGATGCAGGTCGAGCTTGCTGCGCTTGCCTTTCCACAGCAGAGCCTTGTCGGCGAGGCCGGCGGCGGGGTCCGGTGCGGTGAAACGTGCGATCGACAGCGCGGCGTCGACCGTTGCGCGCAAGGCTGCGCGCGAAAAATCGGATGAGCTGGCATGCCCGCGCTGCTGGCCAAGATAGACCGTCACGCCAATGCCCTTGTCCCGGTTGTACTCGATGGTGTCTACATTGCCGCATCGCACAGAGACGGACTGCCCGAAGCCTTCCGAAATGTCCGTCTCGCAGGCCGTCGCGCCGCGCGAGGCCGCGTAGGAGAGGATCTCCTGGGCGAGGTCACCCAGCTGGGTTTGGGAATAGCTGAAACCGTTGTTCTTCCTGGACATGAATCGGGTGCCTTGACGCGTGGGGCTATAATCTTATCGTTTAAAGCCCTTGCAGGCGCAGGCACTGTGTGTTTCCAGCAAACCGGCCTGGATTGATCCGCTTGCTTCAAGAGAAAACATGAGAAAAACCGAAGATACCGAAGACTCCTACTTTGTCAGCAAGTCGCAGCGCAAGCGCGATATGGATGCGCTGCAGGATCTCGGCAAGAAGCTGACCGAGTACGCGCCGGCCCGCCTGAAAAAAGTGCCGATGTCCGAGAACCTGCGCGAGGCGCTGGTCGAAATGGCCCGGCTGACGGCCAACGGCGCACGGGCGCGGCAGTTGCAATACATCGGCCGCCTGATGAGGAGCGAGGAAGTTGAACCGATCCGTGCCGCGCTCGATGTGATCGAGGGCAAGTCGCATGCGGAAGTGGCACGCATGCACCGGCTCGAGAAACTGCGCGAACGCCTGCTGGAAGACGAAACCATGCTGACCGAGATCGGCAACGAGTTTCCGTCGCTTGATCTCGGACGACTGCGACAGCTGCGCCGCAACGCGATCAAGGAGCGGGCGGAGAGCAAGCCGCCCAAGGCCTACCGCGAAATCTTCCAGATCCTGCGCGAGATGGATGAAGGCAAGCATGGCGCGAGCGGAGATGATCAGGATGAGGATCTCGAGGTGGCCGGAGAATGAGTGCCAAGGACCTTCTCAGAATCGGCATCGTGTCGGTCAGCGACCGTGCTGCGGGAGGCATTTATGAAGACAAGGGCATCCCCGCTTTGCTCGAATGGTTCGGTGCCGCGATCTCCAGTCCGTGGGAGGGCGTCACCCGGCTGATTCCCGATGAGCGTGCGCTGATTGAAAGGACGCTCATTGAGTTGGCTGATGAAGAAGCTTGCGCCCTGATCGTCACGACGGGCGGAACGGGCCCGGCCGTGCGTGATGTCACGCCGGAGGCCACGCAAGCGGTCGGAGAGCGGGAAATGCCGGGTTTCGGGGAGGAGATGCGGCGGATTTCGCGCCACTTCGTGCCGACCGCCATACTCTCCCGGCAGACTGCGGTCATCCGTGGAAAGAGCCTGATCATCAATCTGCCCGGTCAGCCCAAAGCCATCCGTGAAACGCTGGAGGGGCTGCGGGACGCTGACGGCAGGCTGCAGGTGGAAGGCGTGTTTGCCGCCGTGCCGTACTGCATCGACCTGCTTGACGGGCCCTACATCGAGACTCATGAGCAGGTGACGCGGGCCTTCAGACCGAAGAGCGCAATTCGCAAACCCGCCTGATCAGAACGGGCTGGCGAGCGTCGGGCCCAGGGCCTGCAGCCAGAGGGCGAGTTTCTGCTCGAAGCGCAGGCTTGCGTGTGCCGGGCTGGTCGAGGGCAGGCGTTGCATTGCTGGCAGACGTGATTTCGTCAGATCGGGCAGCACGTGGCGGCGGAAGAGCTGCTCGGCTGCCGCTCCGTTGAAGCAGATCAGCTTCACGCCTGAATGATTCCGGAGAAACGCTTCGATGTCGTTTGGAACCACACTGGCGTGTTCGATGGACGCATCGAGGCTGCCCGGGCGAACACACTGTTGCAATACGTCCCACAGCGCGATGCCGGCAGCAGTCAGCGAGCGGCAGCGTTCTTCATAAGGCAGATCGGGCCTGAACTCGAGGATGCGGGCCATGATCGGCCAGAATCCGTTGTGCGGATGGGCGTAATAGCGGTGCGCCGTGAGGGAGGCTACGCCCGGCATGCTGCCGAGAATGAGTATCCGCGCATCGGGCTCCGCGATGGCCGGGAAGCTCCGCACGACGATGGCTGCCTCGGCCTTCGCGGTGGTTTCCGGCTTTCCGGTGGTTTCAGTCGATGAAGGCCGGGCCATTCTGCATCTGCCTGTTCATCTCTTCCTTCATGGCCGTCGTCACGCCACCGCGCAGGGTGTAGCGTTCATCAAAAACCGGCGACCCCGCCATCAACTGACGTTGACGCTCAAGGTAATCTGCCGTACTGCCCATGACGCGGGCGGGGTTTCCGAAGGCCAGGCTGCCAGCGGGAATATCGGCGCTGACAACGCTTCCCGCGCCAATGATGCAGTCGTCACCGATGCGGATGCCGGGCAGGACGATCGCGCCCGCGCCGATGAACACCCTGCTGCCGATTTCGAGCCGCCCCAGGCGGACCTTGCCCAGCGCCTGACGCATGCTGGCGTCGTGCGCGAGCAGGGTGACGCGCGGCCCCAGCGTGACGTCGTCACCGATCCGGATATGCCAGCAGTGACTCGCGTCGATGAGGCAGGAGTCCTGCATGAAAAAGTTCCGGCCGGTGATCAGCCCGTTCGCACGGAGACGGCTCAACGGGTCGCGGCCCAGCAGGCGTCGCAGCAGCCGGCGAATCGTACTCATCATCCTGCGGCTTCCAGCGAGACGCCTGCTGCGGCGAGTTCGCGAACGATGTCTAAATGAACCGGCACGCCGGCAACAAGATTTGCATCGCGCTCTGCCCAGCCCCGCTGACCGGGCCAGACAAAGGGGGCCGCCTCAGTCGCAAGGTAGGCGAGCATGCTTTCCACCCGGGCATTGAGTGTTTCGCGCCCGCCGAAGGCTGCCGGGTCGATCGCGATGAAGAGTTTGCAGGAGTCCGGGTCCAGCCCGCTGCGGTCAGAACCGACGATTTCATTGCCGAAGGCGCCGCCTGCCAATGCGGCGGTGAGCAGTTCGACCATCAGCGCCAGACCCGCACCCTTGTGTCCGCCGAAGGGCAGGACAGCCCCGGCCAGAATGGCGGCAGCATCCTGGCTGGGGCGACCTTCCGCGTCGAGCCCCCAGCCAGGCGGAACGTCCCGTTCCTCCCTTTTCCAGGTGTTGACCTTGCCAACGGCAGCCTGGCTCATTGCAATGTCGAGCACCAGAGGCGTGTCCGGATTGGCCTGGGGAATACCGATTGCGATCGGGTTGTTGCCGATGATCCGGCGTGTGGCACCCCAGGCCGCCATGGTTGGCATGGCATTGGTCATGCATAGCCCGATCATGCCCTGTTGCGCCGCCCGGGCGGCGTAGGCATGCGCACGTCCCCAGTGAGTGGTGCGGCGTGCAAGGCAGGCGCCGATGCCGCAATGCCGGGCGCGGCTCACTGCGTCATCCATGGCGTGACAGGCGCTCGCCCGTCCGGGGCCGTTTTCGCAATCCAGCAGGCTGGTGGCCAGTGTTTCCCGCTCGATTTGCCAGTGCGCCGAGGGATTGACACGGCCTTCCGCCATGGCCGTGAGCAGGGGCGGCAGCATGCGGATGCCGTGGGAGGGGACGCCAAGCAGATCAGCTTCAGCCATGATCCGCGCCTCGGTTGCGGCGCACGCGGCACTCAGTCCGGCTTTCGTCAAGGCGGCTGCAAGCAGGTCACACAGCGCGGGGTAGGGGATCCTGAGAGAGGAGGGCACGGTTGTTCCTGACTGCACACAAAGGAAGTGGGAGTTTAATCGCCGGCGCTGCCGAGCAGAATGATCAGGATTTTTTTGTCAAAACCCTAAACCCTTTGAGGCGACTGCCGTAATAGACCTTGAAGGAGGTGGTTCCGTGCCGGAATCATTGTTAAGCAAACCAGGGGGCTTCATGCAGGTAAGTGTCGAACAGATCAGGATCAGCGCCCAGTTGCTCGTCATGGACGCATTGCTTGAAAGTGCTCGTGCAGGCGGTGCGCCTGCCGTGTCTGCCAATGAGATTGCGCTGGGCCATATCCTGCGCATGCTGGCTGAGCCGCGAACAATTGATCCCGCCGGGCTGGATCACGCGCTTCAATCCTGTCAGGGCGCCCAGAGCCTCTGCTGATCTCGCCGGCCCGCACCGGGCGGGCCGCCATCCTTGTCGCTGTCAGATGCGCTGCTGCGCGCTGACCGCTTCCCTCAGATCCTCAACTGTTCTATCAGGGCTGCCTCCAGCTTGATGGTGTGGGCGCTGTTGCCCAGGTTCGGGCTGCTGACGAGGAACGTATCTTCCGCCCGCTCTCCCAGCGTCGCGATCTTGGCGGTTTCCAGATTGATGTCGTGCTCGATCAGCGTCCGTGCGATCAGGAACAGCAGGCCCGGACGGTCGGCTGCCACGATCGACAGGATGAACTGCTGACCTTTCTCATCAGGCATCAGACTGACTGAAGGCGCGATCGGGAAGTGCTTGAGCTGGCGCGAAACCCGGCCACCCGACGGGCAATCGATCGCTTCCTGGCTGGCCAGTTTTCGGGTGAGTTCGTGCTCGATCAGAGCGATGACGTCGCGATAATGCTCGCGTCCGTTCGGGTCCATGATCACGAAGCTGTCCAGCGCGTAGTCATTGCCGGTGGTGTGGATCTTGGCGTCAAGAATGCTGTAGCCCATCCGTGCAAAGAACGCGCACAGGCGCAGGAAGAGGTCTTTCTGGTCACGCGTGTAGACCATGACCTGGATGCCGTTGTCGACGAGACTGGGCCGGGCCTTGACCACGATTTCCTCGCCACGCGGGCGGTAATAGAGCATTCGCGTATGCCAGGCGATTTCATCCGCGTCGTGGCGGAGGAAGTAGAGCGTATCCAGTTCTTTCCAGAACGCGTCTTCGGTTCCGGGGCGCAGGCCGAAGAAGCGGAGTTTCTGGCGCGCGACTTCCTGTCTCTCTGATACCCCCATGAGCTGATCCGGGGTGTTGCCGCGCAGCAGCTGGCGTGTGGCGAGAAAGAGTTCCTCCAGCAGGCGTGACTTCCAGCCATTCCAGACTTTCGGACTCGTTCCCCGGATATCGGCGTGAGTGATGAGGTAGAGCGCGCTCAGGCGGCGCTCGGTCTTGACGAGGCTGGCGAAGCGCCGGATCACGTCGGGGTCCGAGAGATCCTGCTTCTGTGCCACCTGGGACATCGTCAGGTGGTGCTGGACCAGCCAGACCACCAGCTGGGTGTCTTCCTTGTCCAGACCATGGTTGCGGCAGAATCTGCGCGCGTCTCCCATGCCCAGCGTCGAGTGGTCTCCGCCGCGTCCCTTGGCGATATCGTGGAAGAGTGCTGCGATGAAAAGAAGCCAGGGCTTCTTGCATTCGCTCGCTATCCGGGTCATCAGCGGGTATTCGTGTGCGTGTTCTTCCATCAGGAAGCGGCGCACATTGCGCAACACCTGGAGGATGTGCTGGTCCACGGTGTAGGCGTGGAAAAGATCGTGCTGCATCTGACCTACGATGCGTGCAAAGGCAGGCAGATAGGTTCCCAGGATGCTGTACTGGTTGAGCAGCCGGAATGCGTGCGTCTGGCCCCGGGGCTCCTGAAGCAGGGCCAGGAAGGTCGCTCGATTGGCCGGGTCGGCACGGAAGCGCGCATCGATCAGGCTTCTGGCATGCCAAAGTGCGCGCAGGGTGCGAACCGTCATGCCTTTGACTTCGGCATGCTGCTCCATGAGCAGGAAGGCTTCGAGGATCGCGCCGGGGGTGCGTTCGAAGGTGTCGTCTTCCGCGATATCGAGCTGGTCGCCGACCAGCAGGAAGCGCTCGTTGAGTGCGCGCGTCTGGAAAGCGCCGGGAGGCTGATAGCGGGCGCCCAGGTTCTGCAGCAGTATCGTATTGAGCTGCGAGATCTTCTTGGCTGCCAGATAGTAGCGCTGCATCATGACTTCCGATGCGCGCCGGGCCTTGGTGGGTTTGACGCCGAAAGCGCGGGCCAGCGCTTCCTGATGATCGAAGATCAGGCGATCTTCGCGCCGTCCGGCAATGTAATGCAAGCGGATGCGGACTTGCTGCAGCACGCGTTCGTTCTTCTTCAGCACCCGGACCTCTTCGGCCGTGATCAGGCCGTGCCGGGCCAGCTCGTCCCAGCGCGTCCCAAGGCCTGACGCCAGGGCGATCCAGATGATGGATTGAAGATCGCGCAGGCCGCCCGGGCTTTCCTTGCAATTGGGCTCGACAGCGTAAGGCGTGTGGTTGAAGCGGTTGTAGCGCTGCTCCTGCTCGGCGCACTTGGCATCGAAAAAGCGGGCTGGATCAAAGCCGGCCTTGGTGGCCGAGATGAAATGGCGATAGAGCTTGCTGCTGCCGCAGAGTCGACGGGATTCAAGCAGATTGGTCTGGATGGTGACGTCGTTGGCAGCTTCTGCCACGCATTCTTCGACCGTGCGTACGCTGTGCCCGATGTCGAGGCCGAGATCCCAGAGTTTGCCAATGAATTGCTGGATGGTTTCGCCCAGTTCGGCGGAAGGCTCTGCGGCCAGCAGAATCAGGATGTCGACGTCCGAGCAGGGGTAGAGTTCGCCTCGGCCATAGCCCCCCACGGCGACCAGCGTGGCGCTGTCGGGCATTGAGAACGTCTGCCAGAGGCTCCGGAGTACGCCGTCGACGAGTCGAGCGCGCCCATGCAGCAAACGGGCTGGGCTGCCGTGCTGCTCATAGGCTTTTCTCAGATCCTGCTGAGCTTGCTGGAGTTCGTTGCGCAGTTTTTCGCATGCGCTGCGATAAGGGTCCGGAGTCACGGTCAGGCTGCTGAGCTGAAGTTCGGAAGGGTGATTGCGGAAAGATCGGTCGACGCCGGCGGCAGTGGGCAGCCCTCAGACCAGGTCAGTACTTCCACGCCGTTCCGGGTGACGAGAAGGGTGTGCTCCCATTGTGCCGAGAGCGAGCGATCCTTGGTGACGATGGTCCAGCCGTCGGGGAGTTCCGAGATGGCAGCCTTGCCGGCGTTGATCATCGGCTCGATCGTGAAGGTCATGCCTTCCTGCAATGTTTCGCCCGCGCCGGGCTTGCCGTAATGCACCACCTGTGGCGCCTCGTGAAACGCGCGCCCGATGCCGTGACCGCAGAATTCGCGGACCACCGAGAAGCCCGCACCTTCCGCGTGCTGCTGGATGGCGTGCCCGATGTCGCCCAGGGTAGCGCCGGGGCGCACTTGCGCGATGCCTCGCCAGAGGCATTCAAAGCTCACCTGGCTTAGTCGCCGGGCCTGGATGCTGACGTCTCCGATGAGGAACATCCGGCTGCTGTCGCCATGAAAGCCGTCCTTGATGACGGTGATGTCCAGGTTGACGATATCCCCCTTCTTGAGGAGCTTTGGCCCGGGAATTCCGTGGCAGACCTGGTGGTTGATCGAAGTACAGATCGATTTCGGATAAGGCGTGTAGCCGGACGGAGCGTAATTGAGCGGCGCGGGAATGCAGCCCAGTACCGTTGTCATGTAGTCATGGCAAAGCCGGTCAAGTTGTTCCGTGCTCACGCCTGCCACAACATGGGGGGTGATGTAGTCGAGAACTTCCGAGGCCAGGCGGCCGGCTGTTCGCATGGATTCGATTTCGTCACTGCTTTTGATGATGATGCTCATGCGCTGCTTGCTTGGCCTGAAAGAGCTTCGAAGGCTAGCGCAGAACGCCTGAGGGCAGCAACGCATTGCAGGTTTCGGATTGTGTGGCTTGAGGGAATTTGTGCCTCGCTGCTATACTTGCGGGCTGGGTCCATGAAGGATCCGGGTGAGGTTCATGAGGAATCTCGCAAATCCACACGTTCGCTGATCACGGGTCTGTCTGCAGGATGGGCAGCTAAGCCGCCGGGATGTTTCCGGTGCTGCAGCGAACGGAGGCTAACCCTGAAAACTTGGAGTATCAATCATGGCAGTTACCATGCGTCAAATGCTGGAAGCCGGTGTCCACTTCGGCCACCAGACCCGCTTCTGGAATCCCAAGATGGCCCCGTTCATTTTCGGCCATCGCAACAAGATCCACATCGTTAACCTCGAAAAGACCCTGGTCAAGTACAACGAGGCTGTCGATTTCGTCAAGAAGCTGTCCGCTAACCGCGGCACCATCCTGTTTGTGGGTACCAAGCGTCAGGCTCGCGAGATTCTCGCAGAAGAAGCCCAGCGCGCTGGCATGCCTTATGTTGACGAGCGCTGGCTCGGCGGCATGCTGACCAACTTCAAGACGGTCAAGGGATCGATCAAGCGTCTGAAAGAAATGGAACAGATGTTCGAAGACGGCTCCGTCGAGCGTCTGTCGAAGAAGGAAGCCCTGCTGGCCAAGCGCGAGCTGGAAAAGCTGACCAAGAGCCTCGGCGGCATCAAGGACATGGCCGGCCTGCCGGACGCGATCTTCGTGATCGACGTCGGTTACCACAAGATTGCCATCACCGAAGCCAAGAAGCTGGGTATTCCCGTCATTGGCGTGGTTGATACCAACCACTCGCCGGAAGGTGTGGATTACGTGATCCCGGGTAACGACGACTCGTCCCGCGCGATCCGCCTGTATTCGCAAGGTGTGGCTGATGCGGTTCTTGAAGGCAAGAACAGCATGGTTCAGGACATCGTTGCTGCTGCTTCGGACGAGTTCGTCGAAGTCCAGGAAAACGCAGAGCAAGCGTAATAAAGCCAGTGCATGCTCGCCACCGCGATCCCGTCAGGGGTTGTGCTGGCGAGCCTGTTGTTTTGAAATCCAATATTCTGAATTCAGGAGTGAGCATGGCGGCTATTACCGCAAGCATGGTTGCTGAACTGCGCGGCAAGACTGACGCGCCCATGATGGAGTGCAAGAAGGCACTGACCGAAGCCGACGGCGATATGGCCAAGGCCGAAGAAATTCTGCGCGTCAAGCTGGGCAACAAGGCAACCAAGGCTGCTGCCCGCGTGACCGCGGAAGGCATTGTCGGTACCTACATTTCTGCAGATGGCAAGCTGGCTTCCATCGTTGAAGTGAACTGCGAGACCGACTTCGTTGCCAAGAACGATGACTTCCTGGCTTTCACCAAGTCTGTTGCTGAGCTGATCGCTACCCAGAACCCGGCGGATGTCGCTGCCGTTTCTGCGCTGGCGCTGGATGGTTCGACCGTTGAAGCGGTTCGTGCAGCCCTGGTCGGCAAGATCGGTGAAAACATCACGATCCGTCGTTTTGAGCGCGTTGAAGCCAAGGGCAAGGTTGCGGCCTACATTCACGGCGGCGCCAAGATCGGCGTGCTGGTTGACCTGGTGGGCGGCGAAGAGCAGCTGGCCAAGGACATCGCGATGCACATCGCCGCTTCCAAGCCGAAGTCGCTGGATTCCACCGGTGTTGATGCCGCGCTGATCGAAGCCGAGCGTCGCGTCGCCATCGAGAAGGCCAAGGAAGCAGGCAAGCCGGAAGCCATGCTGGAAAAGATTGCCGAAGGCTCCGTGCAGAAGTTCCTCAAGGACGTAACCCTGCTGGGCCAGGTGTTCGTCAAGGCTGAAGACGGCAAGCAGACCATTGAGCAGCTGCTCAAGGCCAAGTCGGCTTCCATCGCTGGTTTTACCCTGTATCTGGTGGGTGAAGGCATCGAGAAGAAGGTGAATGACTTTGCTGCTGAAGTGGCCGCCCAGGCTGCCGCTGCCGCTGCTGCACGCTGATCGGAGAACGGAATATGCCCACTGCCTACAAGCGAATCCTGCTCAAGCTGTCCGGTGAGGCCCTGATGGGGGACGATGCCTATGGCATCAACCAGGGAGTCGTCTCCCGCATCGTGGCTGAAGTGGCCGAGGTTTCGCGTCTCGGTGTCGAAGTCGGCATCGTGATTGGCGGTGGCAATATTTTCCGTGGCATGGCTGGCGCGGCTTCCGGCATGGACCGCGCCACCGCTGATTACATGGGCATGATGGCAACCATCATGAATGCCATGGCTCTGGGTGACGCGATGCGCGTTGCCGGTGTGGCGGCCCGTGTGCAGTCGGCTCTGAACGTCGAACAGGTTGTCGAGCCGTATATCCGCAACAAGGCGATTCGTTACCTTGAGGAAGGCAAGATCGTCATCTTTGCCGCCGGAACAGGTAACCCGTTCTTTACGACCGATACGGCAGCTGCCTTGCGTGGCACTGAAATGGAAGCCCAGATTGTTCTGAAGGCGACCAAGGTCGATGGTATCTACAGCGCGGATCCCAACAAGGATCCTGCGGCTACGCGTTTCAGCAACATTTCCTTCGACGAAGCGATTTCGCGCAATCTGCAGGTGATGGATGCCACGGCATTTGCCCTGTGTCGTGACCAGAAGCTGCCGATCAAGGTCTTCAGCATCTTCAAGCCGGGCGCGTTGATGCGCATCGTGAGAGGCGAGGACGAAGGTACGCTGGTTCATATTTGAGAGGCTGATGATGATTCCCGAGCTGAAGAAAAACACCGAACAGAAAATGCAGAAATCGGTCGAGGCGCTCAAGACCAATCTCGGCAAGGTTCGTACGGGGCGCGCTCACGCCGGGTTGCTCGATCATGTGATGGTCGACTATTACGGCAATCCCACGCCGGTCAATCAGGTGGCGAACGTGTCGCTCATCGATGCACGCACCATCGGTGTCCAGCCTTGGGAAAAGCCGATGATCGCGAAGATCGAGAAGGCGATTCGCGATTCCGATCTGGGCTTGAATCCTTCGACCATGGGCGATGTCGTGCGCGTACCGATGCCCATGCTGACTGAAGAGCGTCGCAAGGACCTCATTAAGGTTGTGCGTGGCGAGGCTGAAGAAGCGCGGATTGCGATTCGCAACCTGCGTCGCGATGCCAACAACTCGCTCAAGGAAGCGGTCAAGGCCAAGGAAGTCTCCGAGGACGACGAACGTCGCGCCCAGGACGATGTCCAGAAGCTGACGGATCGTTACATCGCTGAAGCTGACAAGCTGCTCGCTCAGAAAGAGCAAGAGCTGATGCAGATTTGATGCGCGACTGATCCGCAGCCCGCTCAGCCATCAGATGCTTTCGAGATTGATCAGCTCCACCCGGGGAATTCCCGAGCGCGGCGATGTGCCGGAGCACATCGCCATTGTCATGGACGGCAATGGCCGTTGGGCCCGCAAGCGTCTTCTGCCCAGAGTGGCGGGCCACAAGCGTGGTCTTGAAACCGTCCGCAAGGTCGTTGCCCGGTGCATGGAACAGGGGGTCAGGCATCTGACCCTTTTTGCTTTCAGTTCCGAGAACTGGCGCCGACCCGCCGATGAGGTCTCCTTCCTCATGCAACTCTTCATGCAGGCACTGCGTGAAGAAGTGAAAAAACTTCACAAGAACAATATCCGTCTTCGAGTGATCGGAGACATGTCCCGCTTCGATGCCGAACTCGTCGAGACGATCCGGGAGGCCGAAGCCCTGACCGCCGGAAACGATGCGCTCTGCTTATCCATCGCAGCGAACTATGGCGGACGATGGGATATCGTCAATGCCGTGAACGTCATGCTGCGGTCTCAACCGGACAAGCGCGACGGTTTTACCGAGGACGATCTGTCCCGTCATCTGTGTCTGGCGGATGTACCGGAACCGGATTTGTACATCCGCACCGGAGGAGAGCAGCGAGTCAGCAATTTCCTGCTCTGGCAACTGGCGTATACGGAGTTCTATTTCACGGACTGCCTGTGGCCGGACTTCGATGAAGAGGCGTTTGCGAAGGCCATCGAGTCCTATCGCAAACGCGAGCGTCGATTCGGTCGTACCAGCGAACAACTCGCGCCCGGCTCAATCAAACAGGACTGACCATGCTCCAGCAGCGCATCATCACCGCTCTCATTCTGGGTGCCGGTGTCATTCTTTCCATATATTTCATGCCGGACTGGCTCTGGGGCGCACTGGTCTCTGCAGTCATCGTACTGGCTGTGAGCGAGTGGTGTGCACTGGTCAAGATCGGTAGGCCGGGTCAGGTGCTGCTGTCCCTTCTTTCAGTGATTCCTCTGATGTTCGTGGCCGTTCAGCCGGCGGGCGCTGTGGAAGACCTGCCGTTCATGCTGGGCGCTGTCTACCTCATCGCTGCTTCCTTCTGGCTTCTGTCGGTGCCGACCTTTCTGCATTTCCGGATCGAACCCGTAGGCTGGTACTGGCGCTATTTCGCGGCAGTCCTGATGATGGTTTCTTCGGGCATGGCCCTGATTGAGTTGCGCAGGGAGGATCCTTCCCTTTTGCTGGCAGCCTTGTTGCTTGTCTGTACCGCAGATATCAGCGCCTTTTTTGCGGGACGCCGGTTTGGCAAGCACAAGCTGGCGCCTGAAATCAGCCCCGGAAAAACCTGGGAAGGAGTTGCCGGCGCGGTTTTGGGTGTGACCGCGTTTTGCCTGCTGCTGTGGAGTCTCGTTCCGGCCATTCACTCCGCGATTCATCCGGCGCTTGTTGTCCTGCTGGCGCTTGTGGGTGTCACACTCTGCGTCGTGGGTGATCTGTATGAGTCCCTCCTCAAGCGCGAGGCTGGGGTGAAAGACTCAGGAACCCTGTTGCCCGGGCATGGCGGCGTGCTCGATCGCATCGATGCCATGCTGGCTTTTCTGCCGTGTGCGGGCGCAGTGCTGCTATTCGTTCAGATGATGCGCTGAAGGGAAAATGTCGTGAAACAGGTTCTGAGCGTTCTCGGTGCGACCGGCTCGATCGGGTTGAGTACGCTGGATGTGGTTGCGCGCAATCCCGAGCGATTTGATGTCTTTGCCCTGAGCGCTCACCGTCAGACCGACAAGCTGGCGGAGCTGTGTCGACGCTTCCATCCCCGATATGCGGTCGTCGCGGGTGAGACGGAGGCTGATGCACTCAGGACATTGCTCGCCGATCTTCCAGGTGTGCAGATCGAGTACGGCCCGCAAGCGCTT
Source organism: Uliginosibacterium paludis (assembly GCF_039631355.1). Lineage (NCBI taxonomy): Bacteria > Pseudomonadati > Pseudomonadota > Betaproteobacteria > Rhodocyclales > Zoogloeaceae > Uliginosibacterium > Uliginosibacterium paludis. The sequence goes on from NZ_JBDIVF010000003.1 coordinate 209,653, forward strand.
GTTGATATCGCATGCGCACCTGAGGTTACGACGGTCATGGCTGCCATTGTGGGGGCTGCAGGCCTGGCGTCCACTCTGGCGGCTGCACGAAGTGGCAAACGCATCCTGCTGGCCAACAAGGAAGCGCTCGTCATGGCTGGCGATGTTTTCATGTCTGCCGTGCGCGCATCGGGTGCCGTGCTGTTGCCGGTAGATAGCGAGCACAACGCAGTCTTTCAGTCCTTGCCTGCAGGGTTTGACTATGGGCTGACGCGCTGCGGGGTACGCAAGATCATCCTGACTGCCTCGGGGGGGCCGTTTCGCTGCACGCCCCTCTCGCATTTGCCCAAGGTGACGCCGCGCGAGGCCTGCGCACATCCGAACTGGTCCATGGGGCGAAAGATTTCGGTTGATTCGGCCACGATGATGAACAAGGGGCTGGAAGTCATTGAGGCCAGCTGGATTTTCGGCGTGCCGGCGGAGCGCATCGATGTACTCATTCATCCTGAAAGCACCATTCATTCAATGGTCCAGTACGAGGATGGATCCGTTCTGGCAGAGCTGGGCAATCCGGATATGCGTACGCCGATTGCCCATGCGATGGGGTTTCCGGAGCGACTGCCTTCCGGCGTGGCGGATCTTGACCTTGCGAGCATTGGCAAACTGACATTCGAGCCGGCCGATTTTGCGCGTTTTCCCTGCCTTGCGCTGTCGTATGACGCCTTGCGTGCGGCGGGCAGCGCGCCGGCGGTCATGAATGCCGCCAATGAGGAGGCTGTTGCTGCGTTCCTGGCAGCGCGTCTGCGCTTCGATCAGATTCCCCGGCTTGTGCAGGAGGTCATGGAACGTTGCGATCTTCGCCCGGTCAATGAACTCGGCTGCGTGATGGAGGCGGACGCGCAGGCGCGTGCATGGGCTCGCACGTTGTTGAATGAATGGGCGGGAGCAGTTTCATGAGTACGCTGCATTACGTGTTGTCTTTCCTGCTTGCTATCGCCATCCTGGTCGCGGTGCATGAGTACGGGCATTTCATCGTGGCCAGACTCTGCGGAATCCGGGTGCTCCGGTTTTCACTCGGCTTCGGTCCGCAGTTGTTTTCAGTGCGCTTCGGTGCAGAACGCACCGAGTTCTCGCTTGCGGCCATTCCCTTGGGGGGCTATGTCAGGATGCTCGACGAGCGCGAGGCTCCAGTCGAGGCCTCCGAACGGCATCGTGCTTTCAATACCCAGTCACTCATGAAGCGGAGCCTGGTCGTTCTCGCAGGTCCGCTTGCCAATCTTCTTCTGGCCATTCTGCTTTACTGGGGACTGGGGCTCGCGGGTACCCGTGACTTTCCCGCGCGACTGGGTAACGTGCCTGAGGGCAGCCCTGCCGCGCAGGCCGGCCTGCAGGCCGGCGACACGATCCGGGCTTTTGCCGGCAACGAAGTGAAGGGCTGGACTGATCTGCGCTGGCAGGTGGTACGTCACGCGCTGGATGACTCCTATGTGGATCTCGAGGTTCAGCAAGGTGAAATGGAGCCGCGCAAGACGCGGATTTTGCTGTCCGGCCTGCAGATCGAGGAGAAAGCAGCCGATCCGCTTCAGCAGATCGGCCTTGTCCTGCCCGCTGCAAGAATAAGTCCCGTTCTTTCGCGTCCCTTGCCAGGGAGCCCGGCTGAGCTTGCAGGCCTGCAGGAGAATGACTTCGTGCGCAGTGTCGATGGCAAGCCCATCGCGTTCTGGGCTGATTTCGTCAAGCTCGTCTCGGCTTCACCTGGCAAATCACTTCATGTGCTGATAGACCGGAGCGGACGCGAGCTGGAGATTGTGGTGGTGCCCGAGCGTGTGGCGGGAGACGTTCCGCGAGGCCGGGTTGGTGTTGCAGTAAAAATTGATCCGGACGCGTTAAACAGGGACACCATCATCGTTCGTCACGGTATCTTCGACGGGCTTGCACACGCCATCGAGCAAACCTGGACGACCAGCACATTTTCGCTGAAAGTCATGTGGAACATCGTGACGGGCAGGCTTTCCGTGCGGAACATCAGCGGCCCGGTCACGATCGCGGATTATGCGGGGCAGAGCGCGAGTGCAGGGCTGGAGCCTTACCTGAAATTCCTTGCCATGGTCAGTATCAGCCTCGGCATTCTGAATCTGCTTCCAGTGCCGGTGCTGGACGGCGGACACTTACTGTATCATGCGATCGAATACGTCCGGGGGCGGCCGATATCTGAGGCAGGTGAGGTGTTCGGGCAGCGGCTCGGCATGGTTTTTCTTGCGCTGTTGATGTCTCTGGCCTTTTTCAACGATATAAATCGGATTCTTTTCGGCTGATGTCAAAGACTTTCACTGCTATCCAGGCAGGCGTGCTCGCATTTCTGTCTCCCCTGTCTTTCGCTTACTCGCCATTCGTTGTCAAAGACATTCGTGTCGAAGGAATTCAACGGACCGAGGCAGGAACAGTCTTCAATTATCTGCCGATCAGGATCGGTGATTCCGTCTCCGAAACGACCGTCTCCCAGGCAGTGAAGGCCCTGTATGCAACGGGGTTCTACAAGGACGTGCGCATCGAAGTTGACAAGGATGTGCTGGTCGTCATTGTGGATGAACGTCCCGCCATCTCGCAGATCGCTTTTTCAGGCAACTCCGAATTCGATGCGAAGGATCTGCTCAAGGGATTGAAGGAAGTAGGTATTGCGGAGTCGAGAACCTTTGACCGCTCCCAGCTTGAAAAGGCCGAGCAGGAAATCAAGCGCCTCTACCTGACCAAGAGTTATTACGGCGCCGTGGTCAAGACCACAGTTTCTCCGCTTGAGCGAAATCGGGTTGCAATCAATTTCGAGATTTCAGAGGGCGAAGTCGCGCGGATCAAGAATATCCGCATCATTGGCGCCAAAGCGTTCAAGGAGTCCAGGCTGCTGGATCTGATGAGTCTGGAAGAGTCCGGCGGGATTTTTTCTTGGTTCCGCAATGCCAAATATTCCAAGCAGCAGTTGCTGGCCGATATCGAAGAGCTTCGTTCCTGGTACTTGGATCGCGGCTACCTGAACTTCGCGGTGGAATCCACCCAGGTTTCGATTACGCCGGACAAACGTGACGTTCACGTCTCGATCGCCATCAAGGAAGGTGACGTTTATCACATCGGGACAGTCAAACTTGCTGGCGATCTGATTCTTCCCGAAGCTGAGTTGCGCCGCCTGGTCACACTCAAAAGCGGTGAGGTGTATTCCAGGTCAAAGGTGGGTGAAGTGACCCGCGCGATTTCCGATCGACTGGGTAACGACGGTTATGCTTTCGCCAACGTCAACGCCGTGCCGGAAGTAGATGAAACGGCCAAAACGGTTTCCCTGACCTTGTTCGTGGACCCCGCTCGCCGAGCCTATGTCAATCGCATCAACGTGAGTGGCAACACCCGCTCGCGTGACGAGGTCGTGCGGCGCGAGATGCTCCAGATGGAGAACGCCTGGTTCGATCGCGAGAAGGTCGACAAATCGAAGGTGCGTGTCGACCGGACCGGCTTCTTTGAAGATGTCACGATCGATACCGTGCCTGTTACCGGGCAAGCTGACCAGGTCGACCTCAACGTCAATGTAAAAGAGCGTGCCACCGGTTCGCTCTCCGTAGGCGTCGGTTATTCGGCGACCGACAAGGTTGCGTTGATGGGCTCCATTTCTCAGAACAATCTCTTTGGCAGCGGTAACTCGCTGTCTTTCTCTGCCAACACGGGTAGCGTCAATCGTGCGCTGCAGTTGTCCTATGAAAACCCGTACTGGACGGAGGATGGTGTCAGCCGTGCTTTCGATGCTTATCAGCGCAAGGTTGATACCACCTCTACCAGCGTTGCGGGTTACAAGTCAGACTCCTTGGGGACGGGGGTCCGCTTCGGCGTGCCGATCGGTCTGGATGACCGTGTGTTTTTCGGCTTGTCTGTCGACCACACCAAGGTCACGACCTATGATGACAGCCCCGTGCAATACAAGGACTTCACGAGCCGTTTTGGCAGTGAAAATACGACGCTGCTGACCACGATCGGTTGGTCCAGCGACAAGCGGGACAGTTACCTCTATCCCACCAAGGGGACTTATCAGCGTGTGAATACAGAGGTAGCCGTGCCACCAGGGGGCATGCAGTACGCCAAACTCGGTTACCAATGGCAACGGTACTTTGCGTTGGATCGCACCAAGACCCTGATGCTTAATACCGACATCGGTTGGGCGACCGGTTATGGCGGCAAACCGGTTCCTTTCTACAAGAACTACTACGCAGGCGGTATCGGCTCGATTCGCGGCTTCAAGGACAACTCGCTGGGTCAGCAAGTGGTTGATTCGAGCGGAAACGAGACAGGCGATGCGCTGGGCGGGACGCGGCGCTGGATTGGCAGTGCAGAAGTCTTCTTCCCCATGCCAGGCGCCAAGGACAAGGACAAGAGTGTCAGGCTGAGTACTTTTGTGGATGCCGGCATTCTGTGGGGACTGGGGCAGAGTTTCTCCTTTGGAGATATCCGCTACAGTACCGGGGTAGGTTTGAACTGGATGTCGCCGATCGGGCCGCTGAAGTTCGCGATCGGCATTCCCCTCAAGAAAAAACCCGGGGACGAGATCCAACGCTTCCAGTTCACCATCGGAACCACGATGTAAGGGGGAGTGAAGTGAAGCGCGTGTTGCTTGCGGCCTTGTGCTGCGTGGGTTTGCTTCATCCAGCGTTTGCGTCTGCGCAGATGCGGATCGGGTTCGTCAATGCCGAGCGTGTCACTCGCGAGTCAGCTCCGGCTGTCAGGGCGATGAAGCGTCTTGAAAAAGAGTTCGAACGGCGTCAGAGCGAACTCAAGAAGCTGGATGCTTCGATGCAGTCGTTGCAGGCGGCACTGGAAAAAAACAGTTCGTCGATGCCCGACATCGAACGACGCGGCAAGGAACGTGAGTTTTCCGATCTCAGTCGTGACTTTCAACGCAAGGAGCGGGCGCTGCGTGAGGATTACGCTCAGCGCCAGAACGAAGAGCTGGCAGGCATCCAGGATCTTGCGAACAGGGTGATCCAGCAGATTGCCGAGCGCGAGAAATTCGACTTGATCCTGCAAGAAGCGGTGTACTTCAGCCCCAACATCGACATTACCGAGAAAGTGCTCAAGGCGCTTTCGGAAGCCAGGTAAGCCCCGTGAGTCTTTCTCTGCAGGAAATCGTCGCCGCACTGGGTGGCGAGATTTCGGGTGATCCGTCTGTTCGTATCCGGCAAGTGGCGCCGCTGGACCGTGCGCAAGCGGATGAGGTCGGCTTCATCGCACATCCGAAGTACCGGAAGTCCCTTGAAGGGACTTCTGCTGGTGCGGTCATCGTGCCGCCTTCGCTTGCGGACAGCACGGCTTTGCCGCGCATCATCATCCGGGACCCCTATCTCTATTTCGCCCGCGTCACCCGGTTGCTCAATCCGGTCATGCGGCCGGCTTCCGGCGTGCACGCCTCCGCAGTGGTGCTATCGGATTTGCCTGCCAGTGTCAGTGTCGGTGCCAACGCTTATGTTGGTCCGGGCTGCACGATTGGCGAGAACGTTGTCATCGGGCCTGGCTGCACTGTTGAAGCGGGGTGCAGCATTGGGGATGACTCGCTGCTGCACGCGCGTGTCAGTCTCTATGCCGACTCTCAGGTAGGCAGGCGCTGCATCCTGCATTCAGGCTGCGTGATTGGCAGCGATGGCTTCGGCAATGCACGCCGCCCTGATGGCAGCTGGGAAAAAATTCCGCAGATCGGTCGCGCGATTCTCCACGATGACGTGGAAATCGGAGCGAATACGACCGTGGATCGCGGTGCGCTGGACGATACGGTGATCGAGCAGGGGGCGCGTCTGGACAATCTGATCCAGGTGGCACACAACTGCAGAATCGGCGCACACGCGGCGCTGGCCGGCCAATCTGGCCTTGCAGGCAGCTCGACGCTCGGCAAGCGGGTCATGGTCGGCGGTCAGGCCGGCATCATGGGTCATATCGAAGTGGGCGATGACATTGTCGTTTCCGCCCGCTCTTTCATGAGCAAATCGGTGGCGGAGCGCGGCGTCTATACGTCGGCGATTCCGTCGCAGTCACATGCCGAGTGGTTGCGTAACGCTGTGCATCTGAAGCATCTCGATGAGATGGCAGATCGCGTTCGCGCACTCGAAAAGAAACTCAAAGAACTGGAGAACAAAGCGTGAGCGGGATGGACATTATCGAGGTCATGAATTATCTGCCACATCGCTATCCTTTCCTGCTGGTGGATCGGGTGCTTGAGATGACGCTGGGTGAGCGCATCGTGGCGATCAAGAACGTGACCATCAACGAGCCGTTCTTCGTTGGGCACTTTCCGCATTCACCTGTCATGCCCGGTGTGCTGATCATCGAAGCCATGGCTCAGGCTGCGGCCATCCTGTCGTTCAAGACCCGTGGCGCGATGCCTGATGAAAACTCGATCCTGTATTTTGCAGGGATCGACAATGCGCGTTTCAAGCGTCCGGTCCTGCCGGGCGATACGCTGACTTTCGACATGAAGCTCGAAAGGGAAATGCGCGGTATCTGGAAGTATTCCGGTGTCGCCCGTGTGGGCGATGAGGTGGCCGCTCAGGCTGATCTGATGTGCGCCATCAAGCAAATCGCATGATTCACGAAACCGCGATCATTCATCCTGGCGCGAAGATTGCCGCCGGCGTCGAAATCGGACCCTTCAGCGTCATTGGCGAGCATGTCGAGATTGGTGAAAACACCGTCATCGCTTCGCATGTTGTCATCAAGGGTCATACCCGACTCGGACGGGAGAACCGCGTCTTCCAGTTCGCGTCGCTGGGCGAGATTCCGCAGGACAAGAAGTACGCCGGAGAGCCCACGCGACTGGAAATCGGCGACCGGAACCTGATCCGCGAGTATTGCAACTTCAATATCGGTACCGCTCAGGACGCGGGCGTCACCCGTATCGGCGACGACAACTGGTTCATGGCTGGCGTGCATGTTGCTCATGATTGTCAGATCGGCAACAGTACCATCATGGCCAACAACGTGACACTCGCTGGACACGTCCATGTCGGCGACTTCGCGATTCTTGGCGGCATGGCGGCGGCCCATCAGTTCTGTGTGATCGGCGCGCACGTTATTGCAGGCGGTGGTTCCGTGATCCTGCAGGATATTCCGCCCTATGTCATGGCCAACGGCCATCCTTGCGCGCCTCACGGCATCAACAGTGAAGGGCTCAAGCGACGTGGTTTCTCGTCGGAGACCATCATGGCCATCAAGCGTGCTTACAAGTCGATCTATCGCCAGAACCTGTCGCTTGAAGAGGCTCGCAAGGCGATTGACGAGGCAGTAGCCGCCACGCCGGAGCTTCAACTGTTCCAGAATTTCTTTGCGATGGCCAAGCGCGGCATCATTCGCTGAGTTTTCCGGAGAGCCAATATGCGGATTGCCATGGTGGCTGGCGAGGCTTCGGGAGACCTGCTGGCCGCCCACCTGATTGAAGCACTGAAGCAGCGCTATCCGGATGCCGAGTTTGTCGGAATCGGTGGTCCGCGCATGTGTGCGGCGGGTTTTGTCTCCTGGTGGCCTGCCGAGCGGTTGGCCGTCATGGGTTATGTCGATGTGCTGCGGCGACTGCCCGAGCTGCTGGGCATTCGCCGGCAGCTCCTCCAGCGCCTGAAGGAATCGCCTCCGGACATCTTCATCGGCGTCGACGCGCCCGACTTCAATCTGCCGGTCGAACTCAAGCTGCGCTGCTCAGGCGTTCGCACGATGCACTACGTCAGCCCCTCGATCTGGGCATGGCGCGGACATCGGGTGAAAGGCATCGGGCGCGCAGCGGAACATGTGATGTGCCTGTTTCCCTTCGAGCCGGAGATATACCGTCAGCATGGAATTCCGGCGACATTCGTCGGTCATCCGCTCGCCGATGTTTTCCCGCTTGAGGATCAGCGTGCCACGGCAAGAGAGTTGCTCCAGCTCGAACCTGACCAGGAAATCGTTGCCGTGCTCCCGGGGAGTAGGGAGGGCGAGGTTGGGCGCCTGGCCGGAACCTACGTCAAGACAATGCGCCAGCTTGCATTTGTCAGACCGGACGTTCACTTTCTGGTCCCGCTGATCACGAGAGCTACGCGGGAGATGTTCGAGCACGCCTTGCACGCGGAGGGGGCTGGGCATCTGTCCGTGCGGCTGATGTTTGGCCATGCTCATGATGCAATGGCGGCTGCCGACACCGTGCTGGTTGCCAGTGGCACGGCCACGCTTGAGGCGGCTCTGCTCAAGCGGTCGATGGTGATTTCCTACAAGGTCGGAAAGATGACCTATCGGCTGGCCAAATGGCTCAGCTATCTGCCCTGGGTGGGCCTGCCCAACATCCTGGCGCGCGAGTTCGTCGTGCCCGAGTTGCTGCAGGACGATGCGACGCCCGAGAAACTGGCCGCAGCGCTTCTGGCCTGGCTGGAAGACCCGGAAGCGCGCAAGCATGTTGCACATCGCTTCGAAGCCATGCATCTGAGCCTGAGGCAAAACAACGCCGAGAAGGCTGCCGCAGTCGTGGCCGGCATGCTGGGGCGTGCATGACGATGCTTGCGCGGATTTGCGGCGTCGACGAGGCGGGGCGTGGCCCCTTGTGCGGCCCTGTGCTGGCTGCGGCAGTCATTCTTGACCCGGCACGGCCGATTGCCGGACTGGCCGACTCCAAGAAATTGAGCGAGAAGACGCGCGATCGACTGGCGCTCGAAATCCGGGAAAAGTCGCTCGCATGGTGTATTGCCGAAGCTTCGGTCGCGGAAATCGATCAGCTCAACATCCTGCATGCCACCATGCTCGCCATGCGGCGTGCAGTGGAGGGGCTCGCACTGCTTCCTCAGGAAATCCTGATCGATGGCAATCGGGTTCCGCCCGGCCTTGCCGCTCCGGCACGTGCCATCGTGAAAGGCGATGCGCTCGAACCTGCGATCTCCGCAGCATCGATTCTTGCGAAAACAGGCCGCGATGCCATCCTGCGCGAGATGGATCAGCGCTATCCTCAGTACGGATTTGCGGCACACAAGGGCTATCCGACAGCGGCACATCTGGATGCACTGAAGCTTCACGGGGCTACGCCTGAGCATCGCCGGAGTTTCGGGCCGGTGGCTGCCATCCTTGCCCAGGCTGCGCTGTTCTGAAAGAGGTGCGATGAAACTCATTTCCTCGCGGGACAATCCGCTGTTCAAGCATTTGCGGGCGCTGCTCGAAGATGCGCGCGCCCGCCGCGAGGAGGGCGCCTCGATCATTGATGGTGAGCATCTGCTTGAGGCCGCGATTGACGCTCATTGGCACATCCGCAGGCTGATCGTGCAGGAGTCTGTCGGAGCGGCTGCTGCCGAGCGCTGGTTGGTCGCCATCCAGCGACAAGGCCTGATCGCGCCCGAGGTGATTTCATTTTCGGATGCCCTGTTCCGGCAGCTGAGTCCCGTCATGACGCCGACCGGCTTTCTCGCCGAGATTGCCGTTGCTGGTCCTGTGCCGGAAGAGCTGCATGATGGCGATGTTCTCGTTCTGGCGGGAATCCAGGATGCCGGGAATCTCGGCAGCCTGATGCGCAGCGCCGTTGCGGCGGGCATCCGGCAAGTCTGGCTGGACAGGCAATGCACCCAGCCCTGGTCACCAAAGGCCCTGCGAGCAGGGATGGGGGCGCAATTTCATCTGTCGATCCGGGAGGGCTGTGATCTTCCGGCGCTGTTGGCCGCTGACGCTCGACCGGTGGCGGTAACATCGTTGGGCCAGGGCTGTCGCGATCTTTACGAGCTCGATCTGCGCAGTCCGCATCTTTGGGTGTTCGGCTCGGAGGGGCAGGGGGTGCCTGCGCAGATCGTCAGCCTGGCGGACATCAAGGTCCGGATTCCCATGGCCGGCAACATCGAATCCCTCAATGTCGGTGCAGCCGCCGCAATCTGTCTGTTCGAGCAGCTTCGCCAGCGTCAGGGCTGACACAGACTGCATCGTTTCCGCAGGCATTGCGGTGCTGCCGGGGCGTTTTGTGTTTTAAGTCTTTTGTCTGTATCAAATTCCGTGCATGACAACTGTGGTGCAATGGCCCACCTGCTTTTGCCGTGTCGGCAAGAGTCATGCATTGGAGTCTGACCGAATGATTGACCGTCCCCTGGTAGAAAAATCGGCCGCTACAGGCCAAAGAAAAGTCACGCTGCTCGAAAAGGATCCTGCCCGTTACATTGCCCGCGCGGTGCTCGCCGGCATGTTTCTCTCCATCGTTGTCTTCGTGTTCTGGTCCCTGCTCAACGACCTGCATGACACGCCCTTCGGCAAAGTCATCGGTTCGGCGTTTTTCGGTGTAGGCCTGTGCATCATTGTTTTCACGAACACCGAACTCTTCACCAGCAACAACATGTACCTGGCCGTGTCCTCCGCCGAAGGCCGGACGACCTGGGGCAAGACCGTTGCCTTGTGGACGGTATGCTGGCTGGGCAACTTCGTCGGCGCCCTCGTCGTGGGCGGTCTGCTTTATGGTGCCGGGGTGCTGGGCACCCTGCCTGAAAGCCATGCGCTGTTTGCCGGCGCAGAGCACAAGGTCCATCAGGCCATGTCGGTCATCTTCTTCAAGGGCATCCTGGCCAACTGGATTGTTTGTCTGGCTGTCCGCGTTTCCATGGGGATGAAGGAAGACATCGCCAAGATCGTGACCATCATCTGCGTGGTTTTCATCTTCCTCTACCTGGGCTTCGAGCACTCGATCGCCAACATGGGGACTTTCACGATGTCGCTGCTCGGCCACGGCAGCATCACGATGGGCGAGGCGGCCTATAACCTCGTGTTTGCCACTTTGGGCAACATCGTGGGCGGGGCGCTGTTTGTCGGCATTCCGCTGCGTTTCGTCAATCCCAAGTCTGACGGAACCGAAAGCGTCGGTCATTAAGCGTCAGCAGGTCTTTGCGCCTGTCGTGCCGGCAAGCATTTGCCGGCACTAAAGTTTTTCCCCCCGCTGCCGAAAATCCTCCATATCGCCGCCGTTCCCCACGACAGCAAGATGGAGGATTGAAGTGAGCAGAGGCAATGTGTATGGAATCAGCCGTGTGGACAATGAAGTCAGCCGCACCCATGGGTGGCTGGTGACTGTCCAGCGGCGAGGCCAGATTTTCCGCAAGCATTTCAGTGATGGCGTGCACGGCGGTAAGCAGAAATCCTTTCTTGCAGCCAAGCAGTTCCGCGACGAGGTCATTGCAAAGCACCCGCCCTTCACGATGCGGGAATACTCGAGCATCGTGAAGAAGAACAATCGTTCTGGCGTGGTGGGCGTTTGCCGTTACTGTGCATCCGAAACACGAGATCTTCCCGAGGACAAGCAGCGCTGGTTCTGGGTGGCGTCCTGGCCGCTGCCGGATGGCCGCCGCAAACGGGTGAAGTTTTCCGTCAAGAAATATGGCGAAGACGGTGCATTCAAGATGGCGCTGAAAGCCCGCAATGACGCGCTCAAGCAGATCGATGGAGAATTCGATCCGGGTGCTGTCCGTCGCAAGCCCGCGCGCAGGCAGAAGGCGGTCGCCAGCCAGGCCTCCAAGCTGCAGGCTGCCTGATCCTGCACTGATTGGCCGGGGCTGACTGCCCGATCAAGGTTTACCGACCCGCCCTGTCTCCATGACAGGGCGGGTTTTTTCATGCCATCTGCCTGCCGAGTGTGAGCTTGCCCGCTAGAATTGCCCTTTGAACCGGGCCTGGCTGCCATGAACGACGATCAGTTGCTGCGTTATTCCCGTCATATTCTCTTGCCCGAACTCGGGGTGGAAGGCCAGGAGGCCATTTCGAGAGGGCGGGTGCTGGTGGTTGGCGCCGGGGGGCTTGGCTCGCCGGCTGCGATGTATCTTGCGTCCGCTGGCGTTGGCGAGATCGTGTTGTGTGATGGCGATACGGTCGACCTTACCAATCTGCAGCGTCAACTCCTGCATGTGGAAAGCTCTCTGGGCCTTAACAAGGCGGTTTCCGGCAGGGAAAGCCTTGGCCGGATCAATCCGCTGGTCCACGTGCAGGCGATCGAGAGCAGGCTGGAAGCGGAGCAGTTGCTGTCACTCGTCGGGGATGTCGACGTCGTGCTGGACTGCACTGACAACTTTGCGACCCGGCACGCGATCAACCGGGCTTGTGTGCGGCAGCGCAAGCCGCTCGTATCCGGGGCGGCAGTCCGTTTTGACGGCCAGCTCACGGTTTTTGACCTGCGTCGCGACGACCAGCCGTGCTATCACTGCCTGTTTCCCGAGGGGGAAGATGTGGCCGAGATGCGTTGTGCCGTCACCGGCATCTTTGCGCCACTGACCGGCATCATCGGTGCCATGCAGGCTGCAGAGGCGCTCAAGCTGCTGGCTTCGTGCGGAGCGTCGGTAGCGGGGCGTCTGCTCGTACTGGAGGGCCTGTCGATGCGCTGGCGCGAAATCCGTTATGGGCGTGACCCCGGATGCGCGGTGTGTTCAGGGCAGAAAAACTGAGGCTTCCAGCAGTTCGGCAAACTGAAGATTGAGTTTGCGGGCGTGTTGAAGCGCTTCGATGTGGCTCAGCAGCTCGGCCAGTTGCCGGCGTTCACTGAGGCGGCTCTCGCCGCCGTCATCCTGCTGTTCGCGTCTTGGGCTCGCGTCAGGGGCGATGCGGGCGGCAAGCGGGACTGCGCTGATGGCGGGTGTTGCGGCGGTATGGGCTGAAACAGCCCGGGTCAGACCCATCTGCATCCTGCAAGACTCCAGACATTCGGAATGCCTTGAATCTATGGGATACGCCGTCGTCAGACATCAGGGGAAGGCTGGCAGTTCGTGTCCTGGCTGGCGGATCAGAAGCGTGCACTGATGCGCAGGTCTGGACCGATCTGATCCACTCGGTCGATCCGGAGCGAGGTCTTGTCGTCCAGACCGGAGAGTTCCGGCAGGGCGAACATGCCTCGCGCTGCGTGACCGAGCAGGCAAGGTGCCATGTAGAGCAGGAGGGCATCTGCCAGTCCTGCCTGGATCAGCGCGCCATTGAGCCGGGCACCGGCTTCGGTCAGTACTTCGTTGAGCCCGCGACGCCCCAGCTCTGTCATGAGTGCCGCGAGATCCACGTGCTCGTTAGTAGAGGGGAGCTGGAGCACTTCGCAGCCTTTTGCCAGGAGCGGGTCGCGCCGTGCGGCATCGTTGCTGGTGGTGACCACCAGCGTGTTGCCATGTTCAAGCACCGCGGCGTCCGGCGGTGTCCGAAGTTCGCTGTCGATAACGATGCGCAGGGGCTGCCGTTCGGTCTCGATGCCGCGGACGTTGAGGCGGGGATTGTCGGCCAGCACGGTTCCGCTGCCGGTCAGAATGGCACAGGAGCGGGCGCGCCAGTGATGGACGTCCGCGCGTGCTTCCGCAGAGGTGATCCATTGGCTCTGACCATCTGCCAGGGCCGTTCGACCGTCAAGTGAGGCAGCGGTCTTGATCCGGAGCCACGGACGGCCACGCTCCATGCGGGCCACAAAGCCTTCATTGAGGCGGCGCGCCTCTTCTGCCAGCAGATTGCAGGAGACTGCGATGCCTGCCTCGCGCAGCATCTGCAGCCCCCGTCCGGACACCAGGGGGTTGGGATCCTGCATGGCGCAGACGACGCGACTTATCCCGGCATTGATCAAGGCACCTGCGCAGGGCGGGGTGCGTCCGAAATGGGAGCAGGGCTCGAGCGTGACATAAGCGGTCGCACCGCGCGCGCGCGCGCCGGCTTCTCGCAGCGCGTGAACTTCGGCATGAGCTTCGCCGGCGCGTACATGCCAGCCCTCTCCGACCGTTTCGCCATCCTTTACGATGACGCAGCCGACTCGGGGGTTCGGCGTTGTCGTATAGAGCGCTCGCTCTGCCAGCGCCAGAGCACGGGCCATGAAGGCCTGGTCTTCGGGAAGGAACATCAGTTGCGTTTGCTGTTGCGGTTCCGGGCGGTGCTGCTGACTTCCCGGATGGCTTCGGAGAACTCTTCCGCGTCTTCGAAGTTGCGATACACCGAAGCGAAGCGGATGTAGGCGATCTTGTCCAGACGCTTGAGTTCGCGCATCACCAGTTCGCCAAGTTTTTCGCTGGGGATTTCGCGCTCGCCCAGCGAGAGCAGGCGGCCTTCGATGCGGTCCAGGGCGGCTTCCACGCTCTCGGCCGTCACGGGCCGTTTGCGCAGCGAAAGCTTCATGCTGCCAAAGAGTTTTTCCCGTTCGTATTCCGCCCGGCTGCCGTTCTTCTTCACCACCAGCGGCATCTTCAGCTCGATCCGCTCGTAGGTGGTAAAGCGCTTGTCGCACTCGTTGCAGCGACGGCGGCGGCGGATCAGGTCGCCTTCGTCGTTTTCACGCGTGTCGGTGACCTGAGTGGAGGGGGTGCCGCAGAAGGGGCACTTCATGACGCGCGCTCCGCACGCGTCATGAAGAAAGGGTGCAACGGGCGCCGTACAACACATCCAACGACAGCGCCTTCAAGGTTTGACGTCCGATGCATCACGATGCGCCTTTCCGTTATCAGGCTCCGTAGACGGGGAACTTCTTGCACAGCGAGGCCACCTCGTTGCGCACGCGTTCCAGCACGGCTTCGTCATTCGGGGCATCAAGCACATCGGCTACCAGGTGGGCGATGCGTTCGGCCTCGATCTCGGTGAAGCCGCGGGTTGTCATGGCCGGGCTGCCGATGCGGATACCGCTGGTGACGAAGGGCTTTTCCGGGTCGTTCGGGATGCCATTCTTGTTGACCGTGATGTGTGCCTTGCCGAGGACGGCTTCCGCTTCCTTGCCGGTGATCTTCTTGTTGCGCAGGTCGACCAGGAAAACATGGCTCTCGGTGCGGCCGGACACGATGCGCAGGCCACGCTCTTCGCCCAGGACGCGTGCCATCACGCGAGCATTGCGGACGACCTGTTCCTGATAGTTCTTGAACTCGACCGTTGCAGCTTCCTTGAAGGCGACCGCCTTGGCCGCGATCACGTGCATGAGCGGGCCGCCTTGCAGGCCGGGGAAGATCGCCGAGTTGATGGCCTTTTCGTGTTCGGCTCGCATCAATATCACGCCACCACGCGGCCCCCGCAGCGTCTTGTGGGTGGTCGAGGTCACCACATCGGCGTGCGGCACCGGGTTTGGGTAGTAGCCGGCGGCGATCAGGCCTGCGTAGTGGGCCATGTCGACCCAGAAGATGGCGCCGATTTCCTTGGCTACCTTGGCGAAACGTTCGAAGTCGATGCGCAGTGCGTAGGCCGATGCGCCGGCAACGATGATCTTCGGCTTGTGCTCGCGGGCGAGCGCTTCCATCTTGTCGTAATCGATCTCTTCCTTCTCGTCGAGACCGTAGGCCACCACGTTGAACCACTTGCCCGACATGTTCATCGGCATGCCATGGGTGAGGTGGCCACCTTCAGCCAGGCTCATGCCCATGATGGTGTCGCCAGGCTTGGCAAAGGCCATCAGCACGGCCTGGTTGGCCTGGGAGCCGGAGTTGGGCTGGACGTTAGCCGCTTCCGCGCCGAAGAGCGCCTTCAGGCGATCGATCGCGATCTGTTCGGCCACATCCACATGTTCGCAACCGCCGTAGTAGCGCTTGCCCGGATAACCCTCGGCATACTTGTTCGTCAGCTGCGAGCCCTGAGCCTCCATGACGGCGCAGCTCACATAGTTTTCGGAAGCAATCAGTTCGATGTGGTCTTCCTGACGCTTGTTCTCGGCGGAAATCGCGGCGAACAGTTCGGGATCGATGCGGGAGAGGGTGTCTTGTCTGGAAAACATGGTGTCTGGCCGGAAAGAACGATGAGGGAAGAGGCCGAATGATAACCCGGGTGGCCATTCTCCGGCGAATTCCGGCGCCCGCCGGGCTACGGGGCAGAACGTGCTTCAGACGGCGATTTCGTCCTGGCTGCGAGTGAGGTGGGCGCGTTCGTCCCAGGCGAGGAGTTTCCAGCCGTCCTTGCCGGATTCGATCCAGTTCAGCGTGGCATTGCCCAGAGGAAAGTCCCGTGGCTCATTCATCAGCTTGCCGGTCACCATGCGGTAGATCACGTCGAGACAGCCTCCGTGGCAGACCACCAGGATCTGTGAGTCCGCGTGGCGCTCGGCGATCTGCCGGATCGTAGTGCTCACCCTCGCTGCGAAGGCGAGAAGGGATTCGCCACCGCCCGGGGGCGTGGCTTCGGGCTCCCGCGTGCGGAGTCTTGCGTATTCGCCGGGGTGAAGCTGATCGGCCTCTTCGCGTGTGAGTCCCTGGAACATGCCGAAATGCCGCTCGCGCAGTCCCGCGTCGAGTTGAACGGACTGGCCCCTGTCATGTGCGATGGCTTCCGCAGTTTCCCTGGCGCGAATCAGGTCGGAGCTGTAGATCGCGGAAAACGCGTGCGCTTTCAGCGCCTCTGCGGCGGCCCTGGCCTGCTCGCGCCCCCTTGCGTTGAGCGCGATGTCTTCATGACCCTGGAGCCGGGTTTCGGCGTTCCAGGCGGTTTCACCATGGCGGACGAGACAGATTCGTGTAATTGGCATCAGGACAACCGCAAAGCTCATGCCGAACGCATTGGCAACGCGTGACCGGACAGGAATTCTCGTATTCTACCCGTCGCAACCGGGTCTTTGCTCTGGAGGGCAGATGCAGGCATTGTTGAAGATATCGCGGGGGATCGACATCCTGAACGCGAAAGTGGGCGGCATCGCCGTGTGGCTCGTGCTGATCGTGACGCTGATCGGCGCGGGTAACGCCATCGTGCGCAAGTTCTTCGATTTCAGCTCCAACGCCCTGCTGGAAGTGCAGTGGTATCTGTTTTCCGCCATTTTCCTGCTCTGCTCGGCGCATGCGCTGCAGAAGAACATTCACGTACGCATCGACGTGCTGGCCGGGCGATTTTCTCGACGCACCCAGGCGTGGATCGATATTTTCGGCGCGCTGTTTTTCCTGCTGCCGGTCTGCCTGTTGATCCTGTGGCTGTCTGCCGGTGTGTTTCTGGAGGCGTGGCAGAGTGGCGAGCGCTCGTCGAGTGCGGGCGGCCTTGCGCTCTGGCCCGCGCGCCTGCTGGTGCCCACCGGATTCTTGCTGCTGGTCCTTCAGGGTATTTCCGAGCTCATCAAGCGGGTCGCCTTTCTTGCAGGACAGGGGCCGGACCCGCTCGGCACCCATGATGGTCCGAGCGCAGAGGAGCAACTGGCGGCAGACATCGCCCGCTCACGCGCCGAGGCGAAGGAGGGGCAGGCATGATCGCCTTCCTGACAGCGAACATCGCGCCGCTGATGTTCTTCACCATGATCGTTTTCCTGTTGCTGGGCTACCCGGTCGCGTTCGCGCTGGCTGCCTGCGGGATGCTCTTCGGCTTTGTGGGGATCGAGCTGGGCATCCTGCCGGCGGCCCTGTTCCAGGCCTTGCCTGACCGGATCTGGGGCGTGATGAGCAACGATACGATGCTCGCCTTGCCTTTCTTTACTTTCATGGGGCTGATTCTCGAGCGAAGCGGCATGGCAGAGGATCTGCTCGAAACCATCGGTCAGCTGTTCGGACCGGTGCGGGGCGGTCTGGCCTTCGCGGTGATTTTCGTCGGTGCGATGCTGGCCGCAACAACCGGGGTGGTGGCCGCATCCGTGATTTCCATGGGGCTCATCTCGTTGCCGATCATGCTGCGTTACGGCTATGAGCCGCGTCTGGCGACCGGGGTGATTGCCGCGTCGGGCACGCTGGCACAGATCATTCCGCCCTCGCTTGTTTTGATCGTGATGGCAGATCAGCTCGGGCGCTCTGTTGGGGACATGTACAAGGCCGCTTTCGTGCCGGGTCTGGTCCTGACGCTGCTGTATGCAGTGTATGTGGCAGCCATCGCGATCCTGAAGCCCTCGTGGGTGCCGGCCATTCCGCCCGCAGACCGGATTTTCCGCGAACCCTCCGGTCGCAGCGGCTTCCGCTCGCTGCTGGTGCTGTCTGCCGTCGCCGGCGCGGTGACCTGGCTCTTCCTGAAGAGCAGCGTACCGCTCTGGATCATGGTCACGCTCTCGAAGGGAACGGTCGAGGAAGTCGCGCTGGATGGCGCGATCGTGCTGGGGCTGACCTGCTGGACGCTGGTGGCTTTCGCGATCGCCGGGCTGCATCGCGTGCTGGGGCTGCGCTTCCTTTCGCGCATGAGCGAGCAGTTCACCTTTGTGCTGGTTCCGCCGCTGGCGCTGATCTTTCTGGTGCTGGGTACGATCTTTCTGGGTATTGCGACACCCACCGAAGGCGGCGCAATGGGCGCGACCGGGGCATTGCTGATGGCGATGGTACGCAAGCGGCTGGGCATGCCGCTGCTGCGTCAGGCGATGGAATCCACCGCGCGTCTCACCGCCTTTGCGGTCTTCATCCTGATCGGTGCGCGGGTGTTCAGTCTGGCCTTCTACGGGGTCAACGGCCATGTCTGGGTCGAGCATCTGCTGACGGCACTGCCCGGGGGCGAGACCGGTTTCCTGATTGTCGTGAACATCCTGGTGTTCGTGCTGGCCTTCTTCCTCGATTACTTCGAGCTCGCCTTCATCATCATCCCCTTGCTGGCGCCGGTGGCCGACAAGCTGGGCATCGACCTCATCTGGTTCGGCGTACTCCTCGCGGTGAACATGCAGACCTCGTTCATGCATCCACCTTTCGGATTTGCGTTGTTCTTCCTGCGCTCGGTCGCACCGGCCTCGGTCCGGACCATGGATATCTACTGGGGCGCCGTGCCTTTCGTGCTGATCCAGATCCTGATGGTGAGCCTGATCATCGTCTTTCCGCAGTTGGTGAAGGTCGGACTGGGCAGCAAGGCGGGCGTCGATCCACAGTCGATCCAGATCAACGTGCCGGTCGAGGAGACGGAGACTCCGTCGCTGGAAGATCTTTTTGCCCCGCCGCCCGATCCGGCCGCCTCCGGTGCAGCGGCGGGTGCTCCGGCGAGCATTGACGACGAAATCCAGCGTCAGCTCGGAGGGCAGGGCGCAGGGCCCGGCCGCTGATCATTCCATCAACCGTGCGCGCTCCCGGGCGCGTGCCTGTGCGCGGCTGAAACGGGCTTCTCGTTCGCGACGGGTCTTGCGCGTCTTGACGATGCCGTGACCACAGGCGACGACGAGGCACAGACCTGCAATGGCTGCCATGTAGGGCATAAGTTCCTCCTTCGGGTGTCGGGAGTGCATTCTTGCGTTCTCTGCAGCCCTTGGGCAGGGCTCAAAGGATGCAGATCGTTTCGCTGCAAGCCGCGCCCGTCCGAATTTTCAATTTCTTGCAAAGCGGCCTGCCGGAGGGCGTTTTCCCGGGCCTGCCGCTCCCATTCCGGGTAAGCGGATGTCCTGATCAGGCATTTCCGCCGGGCCTGCTTGCCGCCCGTCAGCCCGCCTGCCGAATCGGGTGAATGACTTATAGGGGTTTCCCCTTATTGCGATAGAATCCGCTCCGGATTGACGGCTTTGATCCGCCGGTCGAAAGGCCGTTCTGCCCGTTCACCGGTGGCCCCGCCGTCTCGTCGCAAGTGAAGTCACGTACCCCTATTCCCGCAGGAGTTTTGCAATGTTCCGTTTGTGTGTTCGCCCCTCCCTGAAGATCGTCGCCAGCGTGCTGGGCCTCTCCCTGCTCTCCGGTGCGGCGCTCGCCGGCGCGTCTTGTCCGCTGACCAGCAAGGATGCAGGCGGCAAGGTGGAGTCGCTGGCCGAAGTGCAGGTGGTGGCTTGGCCCGCCAAGGAAGCGCGCCCGGCAGGCGTGCTGCAGACGCCGGCGCTGCATCCGGATGAGGAAATGCCGGTCAAGGGCGGGCTCAAGCAGGTCTGGAACATCAATCCGGCCGGCCGCAACGTTCAGGCGGACTGCTACTACGGCGGCAACAACAAGCCGGTGAGTGTGGACGTCACGGCACTCAAGCACTGCACCGCCGAGATCTCGACCAAGGGCGTCTGGAACTCGTTCAACTGCGATTGATTCCAGCTGCGCTGCCCCGAAGGGAGCAGAACAAGCCGCCCGTGCGAGAGCCGGGCGGTTTTTTTTCGCCTGCCGAAACCGGTCGGGCGACACGAAGCGCGATTGATGCGGCGCGCATCGGGACTCCGGCCCTTGCGCTATGCTTGCTCCTTGCCCTGAATCAGGGCGGGACGGTGCGCCGGCAAGCCTGGCGCGGCCCCTCGATCCACGCTTGGCGGAGAAGGCATGGCCCAGGAATTCCGGACGGTTTCAATCAGGCAGGGGCTGCTCGTCCAGATTTTCGCGATTGTTTCGCTGGCGCTCGGTGTGTTTGCGCTGAGCATCTGGCTCCTGATCATTCGCCCTGCCGAGCAGAGTTCGGCTCAGCTGCAGCTCGATTCCACCGCTTCCGAAATCGAGCAGCAGATCCGCCAGCTGGTGCGAACCGTGGAAACCACGCTCTCGACCAGTCGTCGCTGGCTGCGCGATGTGCATCCGGAGATGAATTTCGACGTCGACTTTGATCAGGGCATGAACCTGAGCATGGCGACGCTGGTCCGCATCAACCAGTATTTCGTGCCGATGATGGATACCAGCCATGAGATCTCTTCGGTGCTGTTTGCCCATGAATCGGGCAGCGAGGTGCTGGTCCTGCGCCTGCCTGACGGGCAATTGCTGAACCGCCTGAGTAACCCCGCGCGCTGGGGCAATCGCGTCTACTGGGTGATGTGGCCACTGGATGGCGGGCCGCCGGTGATCGATCGCCGCGAGCTCGATTATGACGCTCGCACGCGCCCCTGGTTCCGTGAGGCGATGGCTCACCCGGCAGGGCCACAGTCCTACTGGACGCAGCCCTACAAGTTTTTTTCCACCGGTGACCCCGGCATTACGGTGTCAACCCGGCTGGTGATGCCGGATGGGCAGAACTATGTGGTGGCGCACGATGTGCTGCTGATGGATATCTCCAACTTCACGCGCGAACTGCGCGCCGGCAAGCGGGGCGTCGGAGCGCTGTTCGATGACCGCATCCGCCTGCTCGGCGTGCCGAATGACCCGCGCTACCGTGACGTCGCGGCGATCCGGCGCGATGTGCTGCAACCGGTGAAGAACACCCATCTGGCGGTCGGCGAAGCCACGAGTGCCTGGGTCCGCGATGGCAGCAAGCCGGGCAGCTTCGAGTCTGTCGTCCTTTCCGATGGCGCGCGCTGGTTCTATCAGTTCCGCTCGATGAACATGGGCAGTACGCCGGTCTGGCTGGGGGTCTTCGTGCCGGAGTCGGACTTCTCGCTGCTGGGCCTGCGTGAAATGGGCCTGCTGTTCCTGCTGGCCTGCGGAACGCTGCTGCTCTCCGGGCTGGCCATGTTGCGCAACGCCAGACGCTTTGCCCGGCCGCTCGAAAAACTCGTGCAGGAGAGCGAGCGCATCGGTCGCATGGCGCTCGAAAAACCGGTGGAGGTTTCGTCCGGACTGCTCGAGGTGAGTCAGCTCGTGTCCGCACAGGAGCGCATGCGTCTGAGCCTGCTCGACGCCACGCGCGGGCTGGAAGAGGCAAACGCGACGCTGGAAGCGCGCGTCTCGGAGCGCACGCACGAGCTTGAAAACCTTACGCAGGAAGCGGAGGACTCGCGACGCCAGCTCACTGCCATGGCGGACTCGCTGCCCTGCGCGGTATTTCGCTTCGACCTGGATGCCGACGACAAGGTGCAGTTCAGCTTCATCAGCGCAATGGCCTGCGACATCTGGGGCATTTCGCTGGCCGAGCTGATGCGCGGCTTCGAAGTCCGCTGGGAGCGTCTGCATCCCGATGATCTGGCCGAAACCCGCCGCCGCTATCAGGAAGCCATCGCGAGCCGCAGCGACGTGAAGCTGCTTTGCCGGATTGCCCGTACTGACGGCGCCCTGCGCTGGATCGAGACGCGTGCCAAGGCCGCAGCCCAGCCGGATGGCTCATGCATCTGGAATGGCTACTGGCTGGATGTGACCGATCAGCAGAACGCCAGCATCGAGCTGGCCGACCGGATTGCCTTCCAGCGCGTGCTGATGGATACGATTCCCTATCCGATCTTCTACAAGGACGCGGAGGCCCGCTTCCTGGGCTGCAATCGCAGCTACAACGAAACCTTCGGTGTGACCCTGGAGGCCGTGCAGGGGCTCAAGGTCAGGGAGGTCGCGCATTACTCGGAGGCGGAGCGCGAGCATTACCAGCAGGAGGACGAGGAGATCATCCGGAGCGGCGGCAGCCTGCAGCGTGTGACCGACATTCCCTATGCCGATGGCGAGCTGCATCACACCCTTTACTGGAAGTCGGCCTTCTTCAAGGCGGACGGGCGCCCCGGCGGCCTGATCGGCACCTTTGTCGATATCTCGGCGCAGAAGAAAGCGGAAGTCCAGATGGCCCAGGCGAAGGAGCTTGCCGAGGAGGCCGCACGCGTCAAGGCAGACTTTCTGGCCAACATGAGCCATGAAATCCGCACGCCGATGAACGCGGTCATCGGCATGGTGCATCTGCTGCAGAAAACCTCTCTGGACGATCGCCAGCGTGACTACCTCGACAAGGTGCAGCGCTCCAGTCGCCATCTGCTGGGCATCCTGAACGACATCCTCGACTTCTCGAAGATCGAGGCCGGCAAGCTGGGGCTGGAGCAGGGCGATTTCGAGCTCGAACGGGTCTTGCGCAATGTGGCCGATCTGATCGGCGAGAAGGCCGCGGCCAAGGGGCTGGAGCTGATCTTCGATGTCGCGCCCGATGTGCCGGCGACCCTGACCGGGGACGCCTT
Organism: Uliginosibacterium paludis; assembly: GCF_039631355.1. Taxonomy (NCBI): domain Bacteria; kingdom Pseudomonadati; phylum Pseudomonadota; class Betaproteobacteria; order Rhodocyclales; family Zoogloeaceae; genus Uliginosibacterium; species Uliginosibacterium paludis. The sequence continues at coordinate 232,235 of NZ_JBDIVF010000003.1, forward strand.
GCGCGTGGGGCAGGTCCTGATCAACTACGCCAACAATGCGGTGAAGTTCACCGAGACCGGAGAGGTCACCATCGAGGTTCGCCGCCTGGCAGCCAGCGATGAGCAGGTCACGCTGCGCTTTACTGTCCATGACACAGGCATTGGCCTGACCGAGGCGCAGAAAGGGGGACTGTTCCAGAGCTTCCAGCAGGCGGATGCTTCGGTCACGCGCCGCTTCGGCGGTACCGGCCTGGGTCTGGCCATCAGCAAGAGTCTGGCCGAGCTCATGGGCGGCGAGGTGGGGGTGGAGAGCACGCCCGGGCAGGGCAGCAGCTTCTGGTTCAGTGCCGTGTTCGGTCTGCCTGCCGAGGGCGCGCACGCCCTGCTGCCGGACCCGGATCTGCGCGGGCTCCGGGTACTGGTGGTGGATGACAATGCCCAGGCACGCAGCGTGCTGGCCGACATGCTCACCGGCATGAGCTTCAAGGCCCGGACGGCCGCGTCCGGCGCCGAGGCGCTGGCACTTGTGGGGCAGGCCGATGCAAGCGGCGAAGCCTTCGGCGTGATCTTCATGGACTGGCAGATGCCCCGCATGGACGGCCTCGAACTGGCCCGCCGGGTGCGCGGCCTGGCGCTTGCAGAGCCGCCGGCAATGGTCATGGTGACCGCCTACGGCCGCGAAGAAGTCATGAAGGCTGCCCCGGCTGCCGGCATCGCCAGTGTGCTGGTGAAGCCGGTCGCCCCCTCCATGCTGTTTGACACCGTCATGAGAGCGCTCGGGCGTTCGGCAGGCAGCAGCACACGGGGCGCGGCACCGGCGCCGGAGCTTGATGCGCGCCTCGCCGCGATTGCCGGCGCCCGCCTGCTGCTGGTGGAAGACAACGAACTCAATCAGGAAGTGGCCTGCGGCCTGCTGCGCGACGCAGGCTTCGAAGTGGACGTTGCCGCCAACGGCCTTCTGGCGCTCGAGGCTCTGCGCAAATCGACCTACGATCTCGTATTCATGGACATGCAGATGCCGGTAATGGACGGCACCACCGCTGCGGTGGAAGTCCGGCGGATTCCGGGCCTGTCCGACATTCCGATCGTGGCGATGACCGCCAACGCGATGCAGGCCGACCGCGATCGCTGCATCGACGCCGGCATGGATGATTTCCTGACCAAGCCGATCGAGCCCGGTGAGCTGCAGGCCGCGCTGCTGCGCTGGATCAAGCCGCGGCGCAGGGCGGAAAAAGCCGCGGCGGCTGGGCCAACCTCCTTGTCCGCAGTGCCTGCCATGCCTTTGCCCGACGCCATCGCCGGGCTCGATGTGGCGGCCGGCCTGCATTATGTGATGGACAAGCGCGAGCTCTATCGCACGCTGCTCGACGGCTTTGTCGAGGAACACGGCCGCTTCGGTGAGCAGTTTCGGGCTGCCGTGGCTTCGGGGGAGCCGGGTGCTGCCGAGCGCCTCGCGCATACGCTCAAGGGGGCTGCCGGCACCCTGGGGGCCGGAGAGATCCGGCGTCTGGCGGCTGCGCTGGAGGACTGCCTGCGGGGGCGCGCGGATGACGCCGCGGTGGAGCAGGCCTTGCTGGCGCTGACCCTGCAGCTTGAAGCCCTGGTCGAGGCCCTGCTTGCCTGGCGCGCGAGTCTCGCGTCATGATCAGACGCTGCGATTGCCCCGGTTGTTGTCGGAAAATGATGCAGGAGTGTTGAGGATGTTTCTGGGTATTACCGATCTCTGGACCTATGTGCTGGGCGCCATTTTCATTGTGCTCCTGCCCGGGCCCAACTCGCTCTATGTGATGTCGGTGGCCTCCCGCGAGGGCGTGGCGGCAGGCTACCGGGGCGCCTGCGGCGTTTTTCTCGGCGATACGGTCCTGATGGTGCTGACGGCAGCGGGCGCGGCCTCGCTGCTTCGAACGCATCCGGCCGTGTTCCTGATGCTCAAGTATGCGGGGGCGGCCTATCTCGCCTGGGTCGGGCTCGGCCTGCTGCGCCAGTCTTTCGTGAGCTGGCGCGGGGGGGCGTCTGCTGCGGGCAGCTCGGTAGCGGAGGCTTCAAGCCCCTTCCGCCGTGCGCTGGTGATCAGCCTGATGAACCCGAAGGCGATCCTTTTCTTCCTCTCCTTCTTCATCCAGTTCGTCGACCCGCAGGCGGCTCAACCGGCGCTGGCCTTTCTGGTGCTGGGGCTGATCCTTCAGCTGCTCAGCGCGCTGTATCTCTCGCTGCTGATTTTCGGCGGAGCCTTTCTTGCTGCCCAGTTCCGCCGTCGGCAGCGCCTTGCCGCGGCGGGCACGGCCAGTGTCGGCGGGGTCTTTCTCGGTTTCGGTTTCAAGCTGGCCACGGCCAGTCTGGGTTGAGGTGCGCATGCCTGCCTGGATGATTCTGGCAGTGGCCATCCTGAGCGAGGTGATTGCTACCTCCGCCCTCAAGTCGGCCGAGGGCTTCACACGCCTGTGGCCGTCGCTGGTGGTCGTGGCCGGCTACGGGCTGGCTTTCTTCTGTCTTTCGCTGGTGATGAAGACCTTGCCGATCGGCGTGATCTACGCGATCTGGTCCGGTGCCGGCATCGTGCTGATCGCGCTGGCCGGCTGGTTGCTCTTCGGCCAGAAACTGGACGGGCCCGCCGTGCTGGGGCTGGGCCTCATCATTGCCGGCGTGGCGGTGATCCAGGTCTTCTCGAAAACCGTCAGCCACGGCTGAAGGCGCCGGGCTGCAGGAGCGCTTTCCAGCCCGGCTCAGAGCTCGCCTGATTCGTCCCGCCTGTCGATGCCCTGGTTGCGGTAATGAGCACGCTTGGCGGCGTACATGCCTTCGTCGGCACGCTGCATGGCCAGCAGCAGGCCGCCGCCCTCGTCGCAGGTCGCCGTGCCGATGGCAAATGAGAGGCGCGGCCCGGCATAGAACTGGTTGTTGAGTTCGCTGACCGCCTGGATCCGCTCGATCGCGCTTTCCGCTTCTTCTTCGTTTGCGCCGGGCATCAGGATGGCGAACTCGTCGCCACCGATGCGTGCGATGCAGTCGGCGTCTCCCATCGCTTTTCTGAGTGCTTCGCCCGCGCGGCGCAGCAGGTCGTCGCCCGCCGCATGACCGATACTGTCGTTGGCGTGCTTCAGCCCGTTGAGATCCGCGATGATCACGCTGACCGGGAAAGGACCCTTGCGGGTAAGGCGCGCGATCTCTTCATCAAACCAGGCCCGGTTGCAGAGTTTTGTCAGTGCGTCATGACGACCCAGGAATTCGAGATAGGCCTCGGCTTTCTTGCGTGCGGTGATGTCGGTCAGCGAGATCAGCACGCGTGACCAGTCCGCCTCATGCCCCGGCAGGATGGAGAACTGCATGTGCACATTCACGACCTGGCCGGTGAGTGAGTAATTGATGGCCTCGCGCTGCTGGAAGAGCTGGCCGTTCCAGAGATCGATCAGCTGTTCGGCAAAGTGCAGACGCATCTCGTCGCGGAAGATGCGCCAGACGTTGTGGATGACGTCCGCCTTGTCGCGCGCGCCGAACATTCGCAGCGTCTGCCGATTGACGTCCAGCACCTGGATTTCCTGCATGCACAGCGACACGAACTCCGGGTGTACGTTCAGGAAGGTCCGGAAATCCTGGATTCCGGCTTCACGGACTTCGTTGATCAGGACGCGGATGCGCGAAAAATCCTCGACCCACAGCGACACGGGCGAGTGCTCGAACAGCCCCTGGGCATAGGCTTCGCTTCGGCGCAGCTGTTCTTCTGCCCGGGCGCGCGCGGTGATGTCTTCCACGCTCACGATCACTCGTTGCCAGTCCTCTTCATGACCGGGCAGGATGCGGGCATTGATCAGCACATCGATGCGCTCACCGCGGATCGTGTAGTTCACGCTCTGGCTCGAGAATCCGCCTTCGCCCCGCCAGAGCGCGGCCATGTCATGAGCATGCTGGTAGTTCATGTCGCCGCTGAAGATCCGCTGCAGGTTGGCGACCAGTTCGCCCTGATCCGCCGCACCTACCAGCGCGAGGGTGCGCTGGTTGACCGCGATGATGCGGATGGCTGCCGCGCATTCGTCGACCGCAGCCGGGTTTGCTGCAAAGAAGGCGTCGATATCCTCGACACCATCGGCTCGCCAGCGTGCGAAGCAGGCCTTGATCCCGGAGAAATCCTCCAGCCACAACGCGATCGGTGCATGCTCGAAGAGCGGATCGGGGTGGGTGATGTCGTGCGGGACCGGCGAGTTCATGCTGAAGCTTTCACGGCAGACATTGGCGGGTAGGGGCACGCCGGGCGGCTGCCCCCGGGGTACAACAGGGTCAGGCGGCGCGCAGCATGCCCTGGCTTTCGATGAAGGCAATGATCTCGGCGAGGCCCTGACCGGTTTTCTGGTTGCTGAAGACGAAGGGCTTGGCGCCGCGCATCTTTTTCGCGTCGCGATCCATCACCTCCAGCGAGGCGCCCACGAGCGGCGCGAGGTCGATCTTGTTGATGACCAAGAGATCGCTCTTCATGATGCCCGGCCCGCCCTTGCGCGGGATCTTGTCGCCGGCGGACACGTCGATCACATAGAGCGTGAGGTCCGACAATTCCGGCGAGAACGTGGCGGCGAGGTTGTCGCCACCGCTTTCCACGAAAATGATTTCCAGACCGGGGAAGCGGCGGTTGAGCTGATCGATTGCTTCGAGATTGATCGAGGCGTCTTCACGGATCGCGGTGTGCGGGCAGCCGCCGGTTTCCACACCGAGGATGCGGTCGGGCGAGAGTGCTTCGTTGCGCACCAGGAACTGCGCATCTTCCGCCGTGTAGATGTCATTGGTGACGACGGCGATGTTGTACTTCTCGCGCAGCGCGCGGCACAGCGCGAGCGTGAGCGCCGTCTTGCCGGAACCGACGGGGCCGCCGATGCCGACGCGGAGGGGTTGGGAGGTGGCTTGATTCATTTAGCGGTCCTTTTTTGCCGGGAGTCGAGAGTCGGGAGTAGAGAGTCGTTGATATTTCCGGTCGGCGCTGCCGCCCGCATTTTCGACTCCCCACTCTCTACTCCCGACTCCCCGATTTCATGAACGGAACAATCTCGTGTACTGCGTTTCGTGCCGGCAACTTGCCAGCGTCATGCCAGGCGTGAAGTTTTCCCAATCCTCGTCGTCCGCGCGCCGGCAGGCTTCTGCGGCGAGTGCGGGCAGGTCCGGCGCGAGTGCGGCGAGCATGCGCTGGCCAGCGGTCTGGCCCAGCGGCACGAGCTTGACCGCGGCCATCACCTGGTTCTCGAGCCAGGCCCAAAGGTAGGTGCCGGCGGCTTCCGTTTCGTCGATCTGCCACATCGCGGCCGCGGCGGCCCAGGGCAGCGGGTAGGCGAGCTCCTGGCCGGACGAGAGCGGGCCACGCAGGGCGTCAGGCGTGTCCGGCAGGTCACGGAGCAGCCGCGCCAGCGAGTAGCCCATCTGCAGGGTCTCGCTGCGCAGCTCGGCGGTTTCTCGCGTGGCGATGAATTCGGTGTTGAGCCGGAGGGCTTCCGCGGGCGTGCCGGCTTTCCATGCCCCCATCATGCCGATCAGCGCCGGGGTTTCGCAGCGGGCGAGCGCAAAGTGCAGCGCGTCGCGGATCCAGCCCAGCGCAGCGGATTCGTTCGCGACCTTGCCGCATTCCACGGCCCATTCCAGCCCTTGCGAATACGAGAAGGCTCCGACCGGCAGGGCGGGGCTGGCGAGATGCAGCAGGCGGATGAGCTGCAGGTTCAAGCCGCGCCGCCCATCACATGGATGCGGGCTTCGGTGGCGCCGCGTTCCGAATGGTGATGGCCGTGGGCATAGGCACCGGCTTCCGGCTCGAAGGGTGCGTCGAGCCGGGTGAGGCGGGCACCGAGGCCTTCGAGCATGTGTTCCAGCACATGATCCTGCTGGATGCGCAGTGCGTTGTCGCAGACCTGAACTGCTACATGGCGGTTGCCCAGGTGGTAGGCGGCGCGGGTGAGTTCCAGCGCGCTGGCGCAGCGGGCCTCGACCAGTGCTTCCGGCGCGGAGACGACTTCAACGATCCGCCCGTCCTTGCTTTCAAGCATTGCGCCGCCGCGCAGGATGGTGCCGCGCGGCAGGAAAAGCCCCACTTCTTCGCCAGACGCCAGCTGCGTGCGCAGCCGGCTCTTGGTGCGGGCATCGAAGTTCAGGACCAGTTGTTCGGTGGCCGGCGTATCGCCGGTGTAGAGAGATTCGATCAGCAGCATGTTTTTTCTGGAGCGGGCCGTTCATGCTGCGGGTGTCGGAGCACGAGCGGCGGGTTGCCGGAATGTCACTCGCCCCTTTGACCGATCCGGGGCGAATGACATTCCCTGGTTAGAACAGGAAGTAGCGCTGAGCCATGGGCAGCGAGGTGGCCGGCTCGCAGGTGAGGTGTTCGCCGTCAGCCCGGACCTGATAGGTTTCGGGATCGACCTCGATCTTGCCGCACCAGTCGTTGAGGATCATGTCGGCCTTCTTCACCTTGCGGATGTTTTTCACCGCGACCAGTGGTTTCGAGAGGCCGAGGCCTTCCAGCGAGCCTTTGTCGAGGGACGATTGCGACACAAAGGTGAGCGAGGTTTTCAGACCGCCACCGAAAGCGCCGAACATCGGCCGGTAGTGCACCGGCTGCGGCGTGGGGATGGAGGCGTTCGCGTCGCCCATCGCAGCCGCGGCGATCATGCCGCCCTTGATGATGGTGGTGGGCTTCACGCCGAAGAAAGCGGGGCGCCACAGCACCAGGTCGGCCAGCTTGCCGACTTCGACCGAGCCCACGATGTGGCCGATGCCGTGCGCGATGGCCGGGTTGATCGTGTATTTGGCGATGTAGCGGCGGGCGCGGAAGTTGTCATTGCGGGCGCCATCACCCTTGAGCGCGCCGCGCTGCTGCTTCATCTTGTGCGCGGTCTGCCAGGTGCGGATCACCACTTCGCCGACGCGGCCCATGGCCTGGGAATCCGACGAATACATCGAGAGTGCGCCGATGTCATGCAGGATGTCTTCAGCGGCGATGGTTTCGCGGCGGATGCGGGATTCGGCAAAGGCCACGTCTTCAGCGATCGAGGGATCGAGGTGGTGGCAGACCATCAGCATGTCGAGGTGTTCGTCGATCGTGTTGACGGTGTAGGGGCGCGTCGGATTGGTCGAGCTCGGCAGCACGTTCTCAAGACCCGCGAGCTTGACGATGTCCGGTGCATGACCGCCCCCCGCGCCTTCGGTGTGGAAGGTGTGGATGGTGCGGCCCTTGAAGGCGGCGGCCGTGTCTTCGACGAAGCCGGATTCGTTGAGCGTGTCGGAGTGGATCGCGACCTGCACGTCCTTCTCTTCCGCCACAGCCAGGCAGTTGTCGATGGCGGCCGGTGTCGTGCCCCAGTCTTCATGCAGCTTGAGGCCGATGGCGCCGGCATCCACCTGCTCACGCAGCGGGTCGGGCAGGCTCACGTTGCCCTTGCCGAGGAAGCCGAGGTTCATCGGGAAGGCGTCTGCCGCCTGCAGCATGCGGGCGATATGCCAGGGGCCCGGTGTGCAGGTGGTGGCGTAGGTGCCGGTAGCAGGACCGGTGCCGCCGCCGATCATGGTGGTCACGCCGGACATCAAGGCTTCTTCGATCTGCTGCGGGCAGATGAAGTGGATGTGGGTGTCGATGCCGCCGGCGGTGAGGATCATGCCTTCGCCGGCGATGATTTCGGTGGCGGCACCGATGGCGATGGTCACGCCGGGTTGCACATCCGGGTTGCCGGCCTTGCCGATGCCCGAAATGAAGCCGCCCTTGATGCCCACGTCGGCTTTCACGATGCCCCAGTGATCGATGATCAGCGCGTTGGTGATCACGGTGTCGGCCACTTCAGCAGCCACGCGCTGGCTCTGGCCCATGCCGTCACGGATGACCTTGCCGCCCCCGAATTTGACTTCTTCACCGTAGATCGTGAAGTCTTTCTCCACTTCCACGATGAGGCCGGTGTCAGCGAGCCGCAGGCGATCGCCCGCGGTGGGACCGAACATTTCCGCATAGGCGCGGCGCGAAATGCTTGTCATCTCAGAGTGCTCCTTGCACGAGGCCGCGGAAGCCGTAGACCTGGCGGTCCCCGGCATAGTCGACGAGTTCGACGGTGCGGTGCTGGCCCGGCTCGAAACGCACGGCGGTACCGCTCGCGATGTTGAGGCGCATGCCACGCGCGGCGGCACGGTCGAACGCGAGTGCCGCGTTGGTTTCGGCAAAGTGGTAATGCGAGCCGACCTGGATCGGGCGGTCGCCGGTGTTGGCCACTTCAAGCGTGAGGGTGCGGCGTCCTGCGTTGAGGATGTGCTCGCCCTCGTCGACGAGGAGTTCTCCCGGAATCATCGCGATGCTCCTCAGGCGGCCAGCAGCGAGAGGCCGAACAGCGCCACGCCGGTACCTGCCAGGCGCGGCAGCCAGACGTTGCGGGCCAGGCCGAAGCGGGCGATCAGCATGCCGGAAGCATGGAGCGCCAGGGTGCCCAGCAGCATGCCGGTGAGCGCAGCCGCGGCGCGGGCAGCGGGCAGTTCGGCGCCGTGGGCCAGACCGTGGAAGATCGCGAAGGCGCCGACGATGGCCGCACCGGCTGAGGCCGGCAGCTTCACCTGCAGCGCGACCATCAGGCCCAGCACCAGCAGCGAGGCGGCAATCATCGGTTCCACGCCGCCGATCGTGACACCGGCAAAGCCGGCGATGCCACCGGCCAGCAGCAGGCCTGCGAAGGCGAGCGGGCTGGCGAGCGCTGCACGCGGGCTGTGGCGGAAGCTCAGCATGCTCCACACGCCAACGGTGATCATCGCGGCAAGGTGATCCAGCCCGGTGAAGGGGTGAGTGAAGCCTTCGAGAAAAGCCGAGCCGTGATGCATGCCGGCATCATGTCCGGTGTGGGCGAAGGCGAATGCCGGCAGCAGGGCGGACAGGGCGATCAGAGTGCGTTTCATGGTTTCTCCTGAAGTGTCGGGCGTGTGAAGCGGCGTTTGCGGGTTCCGGGGCCGGGGCACGCAGCGCCTGCTTCAGGCGTGTCAGATGATGGGGTTGTGGACGGTCACGAGCTTGGTGCCGTCGGGGAAGGTCGCTTCCACTTGGATTTCCGGGATCAGCTCGGCAATGCCTTCCATGACATCGTCACGCGAGAGCAGGGTGGTGCCGTAGTGCATCAGCTCTGCCACGCTGCGACCATCGCGCGCGCCCTCCATGATGGCGGCAGTGATGAAGGCGACGGACTCCGGATAGTTCAGCTTGAGGCCACGCGCACGACGGCGCTCGGCCAGCAGGGCGGCGGTGAAGATCAGCAGCTTGTCTTTCTCGCGAGGGGTCAGTTCCATGGGCGTTTTCCAGTCAGGTCTGCCAGTGATGGCTGTGTGGACGATGCGTGGCCGGATTGTGCGTCATCCGGCAGGCACTGCGATCAGGTTTTCCAGATTCTCGGCCGCAGCGCCTCGCGTGCGGTGAGGGGCGGGCGCGCCAGCGTCCACGCGGCTTCGAGGTATTCACGGGCATGTTCGGCAGAGTGTGCCAGTACACGCACGATGGTGACATGCGGCAGCGCCGATACGCCGCATATGCCATGGCGGATATCGAGCGTGCGCAACGCTTCGGTGAGGGCGGCGGTGTCATGCCGGCCGGCGATCCAGAAGGTGGCGAACACGCGGTGGCCATCGAGGGAGGCCGCGGCCTGCATCGCAGGATCGCTGCCGGCAAGGTGCATGGCCTCCTGCCACACGGGGGTGCCGTCCGGGCGCTCGAGGCGCAGTTTCTGGCGGAAGCTGCCGCTCAGGAAATCTTCACCGCTGGCCTGACGCCCGAGGCACAGGATGTCCCAGCCGAGGCAGCAGCCTTCTTCATGCAAGCGGATGGTGGTGCTGGCGCGTGCGCGGGCCTGGTCGAAAACGATCACTTCCTGCGGCAGCCATTCCAGTGTTGCGCCGGCCGCCACCTCCAGCACGATGTCCTGGGTTGCCAGCGGGCCGAGGCTCTTGTACCACTTGCCTGCACCGGGGGTGGTGAGCTGGGCGTGCGCACCCGACGCAACGCTGACATTGATGCGCAGCTCGTCACCGCCGGCGATGCCGGCAGGCGGGTGCAGCATCAGGATCTGGCAGACGCCGTCGCCCTCCGGATAGAGCGCTTTCTGCACCCGCAGCGGCCCCTTGTGCAGATTGTGGGCCAGCACGCTGCGGCCGCCCCGGGCCTCGCAGCGCAGATCGAGCGAGGCTTTCCAGCCGGTCTTGTGGGAGTGTTCCTGCAGCAGGCTGGAGTCGGTGACGGCGTTCACGGATGAGGAAAACAGAAACGTTGGCGGGCGCTCAGATCGCGACCAGACTCTTCACGTTTTCGGCCTGCATCTCGGCTCCGGGTCCGGCCTTGATGATTTCGCCTCGAGCCATGACTGCGTACTGGTCGGCAAGGGATTCGGCGAAATCATAATACTGTTCGACCAGCAGGATGGCCATTTCGCCGCCTTCTGCCAGCTTGCGGATCGCGGCACCGATGTCCTTGATGATCGAGGGCTGGATGCCTTCGGTGGGCTCGTCAAGGATCAGCACCTTGGGCCGCATCGTCAGCGCGCGGCCGATCGCGAGCTGTTGCTGCTGCCCGCCGGAGAGGTCGCCGCCGCGCCGCTTCAACATGTCTTTCAGCACCGGGAACATCTCGTAGATGTAGCCAGGGATGCCGCGCGAAGCCTTGCCGTTGGCGAGCCCCATGAGCAGGTTCTCTTCCACCGTGAGGCGCGGAAAGATTTCGCGCCCCTGCGGCACATAGGCCATGCCCAGCGCCGCACGCGTGTAGGACGGCAGCTTCGTGATGTCCCGTCCGTCGAAACTGACCGAGCCGCGAGCCACGGGCAGCAGGCCCATCAGGCATTTGAGCAGGGTGGTCTTGCCCACGCCGTTGCGCCCCAGGAGCGTGGTGACTTCTCCCTGCTTGAGGGAGAGCGACACGCCGCGCAGCGTGTGGCTGCCGCCGTAGTACTGGTTGAGGTTTTCGATTGTCAGCATATGTTCGGGAGTGGGGAGCAGGGAGTGGGGCGTCGCTTGCCGACCGTTCCCCGACTCCCGACTCCCGACTCACTATCTCCCTAAGTAAACTTCGATCACGCGTTCATCGTTCTGCACCTGCTCCAGCGAGCCTTCGGCCAGCACGCTGCCTTCGTGCAGACAGGTGACGCGGCCGCCGTGCGAGATCTGCTTGATGAAGTCCATGTCATGCTCGACGACGACCAGCGTGTAGTCGCCCGCGAGTTCGAGAAAGAGTTCGCCGCTGCGCTCGGTTTCCTCGTCGGTCATGCCGGCAGCGGGTTCATCCAGCAACAGCAACAGGGGCTCCTGCATCAGCAGCATGCCGATTTCCAGCCACTGCTTCTGGCCGTGCGAGAGCAGGCCGGCCGGGCGGTGGGCGTGGTCCTTGAGGCGGATGAGTTCGAGCTTCTGCTCGATGGTGCTGCGTGCCTCGCCCGAGAGCCTGAAGAAAAGGCTGGCCCAGATGCCCTTGTCGGTTTTCATCGCGAGTTCGAGATTTTCGAACACGGTGAGCTCCTCGAACACCGTGGGTTTCTGGAACTTGCGACCAATGCCGGTGTGGGCGATCTGCGCCTCGTTGAGGCGGGTCAGATCAATGGTCTGGCCGAAGAAGGCGCGGCCTTCGGTAGGGCGTGTCTTGCCGGTGATCACGTCCATCATCGTGGTCTTGCCGGCGCCGTTGGGGCCGATGATGGAACGCAGCTCGCCGCGGTCGATCGCGAGGTTCAGGTTGTTGATAGCCTTGAACCCGTCGAATGACACCGTAATCCCGTCGAGATACAGGATCACGCCGTGGCTGGTGTCGAGCTGGCTGACGTCGACCGGCCGTTCGAGACCGACGGCGCGATCCGCGGCGCCGTCGATGGACGCCCGCGGCTCGCCCGCCGCGCCGGTATGGATGGCGGCGTTCATGCGCGCTCCTCCTTCTTGTTGAACCAGGCCTGCAACTGGCCGACCACGCCGCGCGGCAGCCACAGGGTGACCAGGATGAAGATCAGGCCGAGGAAATACAGCCAGTATTCGGGGAAGGCCACGGTGAACCAGCTCTTCACGCCATTGATGAGGCCGGCGCCGATCAGTGGGCCGACCAGGGTGCCGCGCCCGCCCACGGCCGTCCAGATCGCGATTTCGATCGAGTTCGCCGGGCTCATTTCGCCGGGGTTGATGATGCCGACCTGCGGGACATAGAGCGCCCCGGCAATCGCGCAGATCACGGCCGACAGCGTCCAGATGAAGAGCTTGTAGGGCAGCGGGTTGTAGCCGGAGAACATCACCCGCGACTCGGCATCGCGGATCGCGGCCAGCACGCGGCCGAGCTTGCTGGTCACGATGTAGCGGCCCAGCAGCAGGAAGCCTGCGAGCGCGAGGGCGGTCAGCGCGAAGAGGGTGACGCGGGTCTCCGGCGCAGTGATCGCGAAACCGAGGATGCGCTTGAAGTCGGTGAAGCCGTTGTTGCCGCCGAAGCCCGTTTCATTGCGGAAGAAGAGCAGCATCGCGGCATAGGTCAGCGCCTGGGTGATGATCGAGAAATACACCCCCTTGATCCGCGAGCGGAAGGCGAAGAAGCCGAAGACCAGCGCGATCAGGCCCGGCACCAGCACCACCAGCAGCATCGCCCAGAGGAAATGCTCGGTGCCCTGCCAGTACCAGGGCAGCTCTTTCCAGTTCAGGAAGACCATGAAGTCCGGCAGATCGCTCTGGTAGTTGCCTTCGCGGCCGATGGCGCGCATCAGGTACATGCCCATCGCATAGCCGCCGAGTGCGAAGAAGATGCCGTGACCGAGCGAGAGGATGCCGGTGTAGCCCCATACCAGATCCATCGCGAGTGCCACGATGGCATAGCACATGATCTTGCCGATCAGCGTGACCCAGTAGGTGGAAAGGTGGAAGGCGCTGCCCTCGGGCACGGCCAGGTTCAGGACCGGGACGAGGACCACGGTGACCAGCGTGAAGGCCAGCAGCGCGGCCCAGGCCTTGGGGCCGAAGAGGCGGGAACTGAGTGTCTTGTTCATGATGTGATGTGGCTCGCTCGGTGTTCGATCTCAGTTGTCAGCAAACCGGCCCTTCACCGCGAAGAGTCCCTGCGGACGCTTCTGGATGAAGACGATGATGACGACCAGAACGGTGATCTTGGCGAGCACCGCGCCGGCAAAGCCTTCCAGCAGCTTGTTGAGAATGCCCAGACCCAGGGCGGCATACACGGTGCCGGCCAGCTGGCCGACGCCGCCCAGCACCACCACCATGAAGGAGTCGATGATGTAGCTCTGGCCCAGATCCGGCCCCACGTTGCCGACCTGGGAGAGGGCACAGCCGGCCAGCCCGGCAATGCCGGAACCGAGCCCGAAGGCGAGGGTATCGACACGCGGTGTGGCCACGCCGACGCAGCCCGCCATCTGGCGGTTCTGGGTGACGGCCCGAACGAAGAGACCCAGCCGGGTGCGGGTGAGGATCAGGCTCATGCCGATCACCACGATGATCGCGAAGGCCACGATGGCGAGCCGGTTGTACGGCAGGATCAGGTTGCTCATCGCCTGCACGCCGCCCGAGAGCCAGGCCGGGTTTTCGACCATCACGTTCTGCGCGCCGAACACGTTGCGCACCAGCTGGATCAGCACCAGGCTGATGCCCCAGGTGGCGAGCAGGGTTTCGAGCGGGCGGCCATAGAGGTGGCGGATCACCAGGCGCTCCATCAGGATGCCGACCAGGGCCGAGGCGCAGAAGGCCACCGGAATCGCCAGCAGCGGGTAGAACGCGAAGAGGCCCGGTGCATGCGCCTGAACGAGGTTCTGGACCATGTAGGTGGCATAGGCGCCGATCATGATCAGCTCGCCGTGGGCCATGTTGATGACGCCCATCAGCCCGTAGGTGATCGCGAGGCCGAGGGCGGCGAGCAGCAGGATGCTGCCCAGGCTGATGCCGGTAAAGGCGCTGCCGAGCGCTTCGCCCAGCTTGAGGTGGGAGTTGATCGAGTTGATCGCCTGCTGGGCGGCCACGCGCACCGATTCGTCGGCTTCGCGGTAGTTCGCGCCATCTTTCTCGAGCAGGCTGCCGAGCAGGGCGCGGGCGTTCGGTTCGCCGCTCTCGCCCAGCATCCTGATTGCGCTCAGGCGTACCGCACGATCGGCATCGCGGAGCTGGGTGGCGGCCAGCGTCAGGCGCAGGATGCCGCCAATCTGCGCATCCTTTTCATTCGCCAGGGCTTTCTCGAGCAGCGGACGGATAGCGGGCGTGGCGGCTTCCTGCAGCGTGCGGGCGGCATCCAGCCGGGTGGCGCGGTCGTCGGCGCCGAGATTGAAGGCGGCAAACGCGGCGTCCAGCGCCTGGGTGACGCGGTTGTTGCTGACCACGTCTTCGAGTTCATCGGGCACGGTGGCGAGTTTTTCGCCGGTGAGCGCGTCGGTGGCGGTCTCGCCGTCATAGATGATGGCGCGCTTGCCTTCGAGGGATTTCAGCGTGTCGTCGCGCAGGGCTTCGAGCAGGGGCAGCACCTCCGGGTCGGCGCTGCCCGCCAGCGCTGCGAGTGCGGTGATCTTGGCGTCGTTGTCGCCGGTGGCAAGCTGCAGGACCAGTTCGGGCGCGGGTCTGGCCAGCGCGCAGACGCTGAACAGTCCGACGGCCAGGGCGGCGCAGGTGGTCCGGATTCGGGCGAGGATTGGAGTCATGTGTGAGGTGCCGGGAGAGCTTTCCGGGGTTCGCTGCGCAAGCGTGCGCATCAGGACCCGTCGTGCCGAGCCTGGTCGATCGGCATGATCGGGCTCACGATCCGAAGTGCATTGAGGCTTCTGGCGGTCTGGCCGTCCGCCCTCGAGGAGGGCAGGGCGAACGGTCAGAGCCGGGTGAATCAGGTCAGCGCGGAATTACTTCTTTTCCGGCTCATCCTTCTTCTTGTCGTTGCCTTCGATGAAGGGGCTCCAGGGTTGGGCCTTGATCGGGCCCGGGGTCTTCCAGACCACCTTGAACTGGCCGTCAGCCTTCACTTCGCCGATGAACACCGGCTTGTGCAGGTGATGGTTCTTGGCGTCCATTTCAGCCACGAAACCGCTCGGTGCCTTGAACTTCTGGCCGGCCATCGCAGCGATCACCTTGTCGGTGTCAGTCGACTTGGCTTTCTCGACAGCCTGGGCCCACATGTGGATGCCGATGTAGGTAGCTTCCATCGGGTCATTGGTCAGGGGCTTGTCGGCCGAGGGCAGCTTCATCTTCTTGGCGTAATCGCTCCATTGCTTGATGAAGGCGGTGTTGGTCGGGTTCTTCACGCTCATGAAGTAGTTCCAGGCGGCCAGGTGGCCCACCAGCGGCTTGGTATCCACGCCGCGCAGCTCTTCTTCACCCACCGAGAAGGCCACGACCGGCACATCGGTCGCCTTGATGCCCTGGTTGCCGAGTTCCTTGTAGAAGGGCACGTTGGAGTCGCCGTTGATGGTCGACACCACGGCCGTCTTCTTGCCTTCGGAAGCGAACTTCTTGATCTTGGCGATGATGGTCTGATAGTCGCTGTGACCGAAGGGGGTGTATTCCTCCATGATGTCGGCATCGGCCACGCCCTTGCTCTTGAGGAAGGCGCGCAGGATCTTGTTGGTGGTGCGCGGATACACATAGTCGGTACCCAGCAGCACGAAGCGCTTGGCCGAGCCGCCGTCCTTACTCATCAGGTATTCCACGGCCGGAATGGCTTGCTGGTTGGGCGCAGCCCCCGTGTAGAACACGTTCTTGGAGAGTTCTTCGCCCTCATACTGCACCGGGTAGAAGAGCAGGCCGTTGAGTTCCTCGAATACCGGCAGCACCGACTTGCGCGACACCGAGGTCCAGCAGCCGAAGGTCACCGCGACCTTGTCCTTCGAGATCAGCTGGCGTGCCTTTTCGGCAAACAGCGGCCAGTTGGAGGCCGGGTCGACCACGACCGGCTCCAGCTTCTTGCCCAGCACGCCACCCTTGGCGTTGATCTCATCGATCGCCATCAGGGCGGTGTCTTTCAGCACGGTTTCCGAAATGGCCATCGTGCCGGAGAGCGAGTGCAGCACGCCCACCTTGATCGTGTCGGCAGCGTAGGCGCCGAACGAAGCGAAACCTGCCATGGCCATGGCGGCCGAGAGGGCCGACACCTTGATGAAGCTGCGACGTGATTGCATGTAGGACTCCCTGAGATGACTTCGAGATGACGGCGTCGATATGTCCGCCGGGTGAAGCCACTTTAGGGAGGTCTGCGCTCAGGCTGAATACGTCAGAGTGCGTAGATGTGCGCAGATGTGTGAAGGCTGCTTGCGCGCACCGCCCGCCGGCGGCACGCATCGCAGGGCCGCTCAGGCGCTGCGCCGGGATTCCGTGGCCGCGCGCTGCGGCATGGCCAGCGTGCCCAGTGCGGCAGCGAGCTTCATGATCACCGGCGCCCAGTTGCCATCCCGCTCCTGGCGGAAGAGCCGCATGCCCTGCGGATACCAGGCGCTGTCGGTGCGCTCGCGTTGCCAGCGCCAGTCGGTGCCGTAGTCAGGCAGCATCAGCCAGCAGGGCACGCCCATCGCGCCCGCAAGATGCGCCACTGCGGTATCCACGCTGATGACGAGATCAAGGTTCGCCAGCACCGCTGCGGTATCGGCGAAATCCTGCAACTGCGGGCCGATCAGGCTCAGCGGCTGGAGGCGGCTGAAGGCCACTGCATCGTCTTCGCCAGCACCTTTCTGCAGGCTCACGAAGCTCACACCCGGCACCGTCCACAGGGGCGCGAGATCGGCCACGCTGCGCAGCGAACGCTCGCTGTCGTTCTCGAACCTGGGATTGCCTTGCCAGACAAGACCCACCCGCAGGCCGGACGTGGGCAGGCAGGCCTGCCAGCGGAGGAGGTCTTCGGGCGTGGCGTGAAGGTAGGGAATCGGGGCCGGAATGTTGCGGCCTTCCGTGCCGCAGTAATGCGGCAGGCTCAGCGGGGGCGACCAGCAGTCCCAGTCTGCACTGCTGACCGACTGATCGAGAGCATGGATCCGGTCTGCGTCGGCCAGGCTGGCAAAGAGGCGGGTGAGCCCGGGGTGGCAGAGGATATCGACCCGGCGCGCGCCGCGTTTGCGCAGCTCGCTGGCGTAGCGGCTGAACTGGATCATGTCGCCGGCACCGGCCTCGCAGCTGATGAGAATGCTCCTGCCCTCCAGCGATTCACCCTTCCAGCGCGGAATGCCCAGCGTGTCCGAGAGCACCTTCTCCATGCTCGCGTACCAGTCCCGCGCCTCCAGCCCGGCAAAACCTTCACGCAACAGTCCCTGACGAAGCTGCAGAAAGCCGAGGTTGTAGCGGGCGCTGGAGTAGTCGGGCGAAATGTCGAGCGCGGTGCGGAAGCAGTTCTCCGCGTGCGCGTCCCGTTTCAGATTCGCGAAGAGCACGCCCAGGTTGGACCACAGCGCGGCCGAGCGGGGATCTTCGCGCAGGCCTTCGTGGTAGACCGCTTCGGCCTCTGCGTGGCGCTTCGCGCGGTTGAGCAGGGCACCGTAGTTCAGGAAGAGCTGTGGATGGGTGCCGCCCAGCTCGATCGCGCGCAGATAGCACAGCTCCGCACCTTCCCGGTCGCCGCCGCGGTCGAGCAGGAATCCCATGTTGCCCCAGGCCTCGATGAAGTCCGGCTCCAGGGCACAGGCCTGGCGCAGCTTCAGCAATGCTTCGTCCGGATGCCCCTCGGCGATCAGGACGAGCGCCTCGTGGAACAGGCTCTGCGCAGGCGTTTGCCCGGCAGCTTCGGGAATCATCATTACGCGCTCTTTTTTGCGGCAGGAATGTTGCGATTCCACCCGATTTTTGCCGCAGGAATGGAAATTCTTACTTTTTTTTAATCTTCGGAATTGCCTGTTGCGGCGCTCAAGGGAGGCATGGTTCCGGTCGTAAACGAATGAAATTTTCCGGGTCGATCCAGTGTGCGCATGACTGTTTCCCGTTCGTTTTCCTCTTCCTGGCTGATCCTGGCCGTCTGGCTTGTGCTGAGCCTTGCCGGCCTGCTCTGGCTCGAGTACCGGGACGCCCTTCGCGGCGTGCTGTGCATGGCTGGCAGCACATGAAGCCAGTGCTGGAAAACCGTGTGGCGAGACCGGCGCCGGAGACCCCGCAATGCATGCAACAGGAGGCCCTATGAGTGACGAGAACGCGATGTCGATGGATGACCAGGCCCTGCGCAGCTTCCGCGCGCAGTCCGACCGCCTGCTGCTGGGCGTGCTGGCCGCGCATCTGCTGATCTGCCTGGTGGTCGCTGCTTTCAATGGCAGCTGGCTGCCGGCCTTGCTGCTGGGCGTACCAGCCTTCGCGGTGCCCGGCTTGCTGATCCGGATGGATCCGGGCGGGCTGCCCGCACGCCTTGCCGTTGCGGCAGGCTTCATGGTGTTTGCAGCGCTGCTGATCCATCAGGCGCAGGGCATGATCGAGGCGCACTTCGGCATCTTCGTGCTGCTCGCCTTTCTGGTGCTCTATTGCGACTGGAAAGTGCCGGCCTTCGCCGCCGCACTGATCGCGGTACATCACCTGCTGTTTTCCTGGCTGCAGGCCGGTGGCATGGGCATCTATGTGTTTCCGCAGGCCGGAACGGTCTCCATCGTGCTGCTGCATGCGCTCTATGTGGTGGTCGAGACCCTGGTGCTGTGCTTCGTGGCGCTGCGCCTGCGCGCCATGGTGCTGGATGCGGCCGATGTGTCCCGCTTTGCCAGCGAGGTGAGCCGGGGCAGGCTGGATTACCGCTTTGACCCGGCGCGTGCCGGCGGCAGTCAGGTACTCGGCGCGGTGGCCACCATGCAGGCCCAGCTGCGTGAATCGCTGGCGGTCGTGCGCCAGAGCGGCGAGCGCCTCGCCTCGCTGGGCTCGCGGCTCAACCAGTCCGCACGCGGCATTGCCGGAGATGCCGCAGAGCAGAGCCGCGCCACCACCGAAATGGCGGCTTCGGTGCAGGAAATGACCGCCTCGATCAACCTCATTACCGACGAGGCGAGTCAGGCGCGGGGGCTTTCGGCGGCTTCGCGCGAGGCTGCGCTGGAAGGCAGCTCGGTGGTGAATAACGCGGTCAGCGAGATGTCCGGCATCGCCAGCGTGATCGCGCGCACGTCCGAACGTGTCGAGGAGCTGGGAGAGCGTTCGGAGCGGGCCGCGCAGATCGTGAACATCATCAAGGAAATCGCGGATCAGACAAACCTGCTCGCGCTCAACGCGGCCATCGAGGCCGCCCGGGCGGGCGAAACGGGGCGTGGCTTCGCGGTGGTCGCGGACGAGGTTCGCAAGCTTGCCGAGCGCACCACGGTGGCGACCAACGAAATCAACCGGATGATGGCCGAGATGCGCGACGCCAAGGATGGTGTGCTCGAAACCATCAAGGACGCGGTGCGGCGGGTGGAGACAGGCGTCAGCCATGCCAGCGCGGCAGGCGGCAAGATGGACGAGATCCTGAGCCAGGCCGACTGCGTGGGGCGGATCGTTGAAGCGATTTCGGGCGCGCTGGTCGAGCAGAGCATGGTGGCAGCGGAAATCGCCCGCCATGTCGAGCAGATTTCCAACAAGGCGGACTCCGCCTCGGGTTCAACGCGCGAGATCGCGGCCGAAGCTGCCGAAGTGGATGATGTGTCGAAGAAGCTGAGCGACTCGCTCTCGCGCTTCACTTTCTGAGTCCGAGTCGCAGGATCGCAGCGCGATTGCGGACGGCATGGCCTGCGTGGGCGGCGCGTATCTGCGCGCAGCCCGGGCGACAAGGGCCGCGCCAGACCCGCGTGTGAGCGGGGCTCAGCGGCTGCCCCGCAGTCGCAGTGTCAGGGCTTCGTCAAACTGCAGGCGGGTAACGCAGGCTTCCAGGCGGGCGGCCGTCTCCGCGCCCAGACGGCGCTGCAGATCCGGCGCGAGCGCGGCATGACAAGCGAGAGCGCCCAGATCGGCCTCGCGCAACATCACGATCAGCGCGTCGATACTTTCATCCGCCCTCTGCGTTTCGCGGGGGCGCGCGCTGGCGGGCGTGACGAGCGGCGCCGGGTCAATCGCGCAGCGCGGGCGGCGGGGCGAGGTGTCTGGCGAGCCGCCGCGCGATCATCGGCCCGGTCATGATCACGATCAGTACGCGTGGGGTCTGGAAGGCCATCACGAAGGGCCGATTCACGCCCGAGGCCTCAGCGATGACGGCGACGGTGTCCTGCCCGCCGGGGCTGATTGCAGCATGACGGCGAGCATCGCGCCGAGCCACAGCAAGGGCCGGGCCGGCAGCGGATCAGCCGGCGAAGCCGAGGGTGGCGAGCTTCGCCACCCGAGCAATGCGCGGCAGGATCGCGGTCACGCTCATCTCGTGCAGGGCTGCGCTGGTGCTGGTGCAGGCGTCTTCCGCGACGACGACCCGATAGCCCATTTCCCAGGCCTGGCGTGCAGTCGACTCGACGCCGAAATTGGTGGCCACGCCGCCCAGCACAAGGGTGTCGATGCCACGCCGGCGCAGTTGCAGGTCGAGGTCCGTGCCGTAGAACGCGCCCCAGTGGCGTTTGAGGATCACATGGTCGCCGGGCTGCACCACTCCATCGACGAAGTCGCTCCAGTTCGCCGGGAGGCCGCCGGGCGGCACCGGGGCAGGCTGGTCTACCGGCTGGGTGGGGGCGTCTTTCCTGTCGTCCGACCAGCCGACATGCACCTGGACCACGAAGGCGCCGGCTTCGCGGCAGCGAGCGGCGAGTACCTTGCAGCTGCTGAGGACCGTGTCGGCGTCATACGGCGCTCTCGGCATGCCGAGGATGCCGTGCTGCAGGTCGATGAGAACGAGGGCGGTGCGAGCGGGGTCGAGTTCGATCATGGGGAGCTCCGGGCGGGCTTGGTGTCGGGGGGAGTCCGGGTTATATATGAGGGTATCCTCATAAAACTCATTCTAGTGTGATGAGCAAACAAAACCAAGCCTCGGCCGCGGCCGAACTTCCGGTTGCCCGGGCGCCCAGGCGCGAGCGGGGCCGGCAGCGGGTCGAATCCCTGCTGGACGCTGCTGCGGCGCTCTTTGCGGAAAACGGGTTCGAGGCGACCACCATGACCGCCATTGCCCAGCGGGCTGGCGCTTCAATCGGCTCGCTGTACCAGTTCTTTCCGACCCGTCAGTTGCTCGCGGACGCTTTGCGCTCACGCTTCGAGCAGCATGTCGGCGAGGCGCTGACGCGGCTGGCCGAAGACTGCCGTTGCCGCACGCCCGAGGGGCTCGCCGCCGGCCTTGTCGAACTCATGAAGGGCCTGCGCGAGGAGCGCACGGCCGCACTCGCGCTGGTCGACCCGAATGATCCGCGGGACGCGCACCGGCTCCAGATCCGGAACCTGATGCGCACGCGGATTGCGGCGCTGATCCGCCAGGCTGTGCCTGAAACGGATGCGGATACGGCCGCGCAGCGGGCGGTGCTCACCCTGCACCTGCTCAAGCTGGTGCACCAGTTGCCGCATGAGGAAGCGCCCGCTGTGCTCGAAGACGCGCTGCGTGACTGGCTGGCCCGGGCTTTCGTTCAGCCGCCGCAAACCGGCCGCCTGCGCGACTGAGGCAAAGCCGCGCGCTCAGCCGCGCAGGCGCGCGAGTGCGAGCTTGGTGGCCGCGGTGCGGTTCTCGACGCCGAGCTTTTCGTAGACGTGCTCCAGATGCTTGTTCACCGTGCGCGGGCTGGAGCCGAGGATGTCGCCGATATCCGGGCTGGTCTTGCCCTGGGTCACCCAGTAGAGCACTTCGGCTTCCTTGCGGGTGAGCGGGAAGGCGGCGAGCAGTGCCTCGATCTGCGCGGCGTCGTTCTCTTCACGCAGCACCACGAGCCATTCGCCGTCGGCGGTCTGGTCGTGCAGGCTGAAGATCAGGCGCCTGCTGTCATGCGAGATGTGCAGCGGCAGCGGCGTGCCGGCAGGCGTGGTGCGCAGGGCGGCGAGCGTGGTTTCAAGCCAGTGGAGCAGGGCCGGTGGTGTGCTGTCGCCATGGTTTTCATGCGGGAAGTAGTCGGCCAGCAGCTTGCGGGCGAGCGGTGTCTGCCAGGTGATGCGGCCGGATTCGGTGCGCAGCGCCAGCGTGGCCTGGCCGAAGGCGTCCAGCGCGCTGCGCGCCTGCTTCATCTGGCGGGCGCTCGCGAGGTGGGTGTGAACGCGTGCGATCACTTCGCCGGTGCGTACCGGCTTGGCCACGTAATCGGTGCCACCGGCCGCGAAGGCCGCCACGATGTGCTCGGTTTCGGTGAGCCCGGTCATGAAGATGATCGGGATGTGGCGCGTCGAGAAGTCCGCCTTGAGCCGGCGGGCGACTTCGAATCCGTCCATGCCCGGCATCATGGCGTCGAGCAGGATGATGTCGGGCAGGCTCTGGCGCGCGCGGGCCAGGGCACTCTCGCCGTTGGTGGCCACCAGCACGGTGAAGCCGGATTCGTCGAGTGCGTCGTGCAGGACCGAGAGGTTTTCCGGTACGTCGTCGACGATCAGGACGATGTCGGTGCGGCTGCGATCAAGCTCCAGCGGCATCGTGACTCCTTGCAAGCAGGGTGTTGAGCGTATCGAAATCGAAGCGGGCGAGCGCTTCGCGGGCGCGGCCGATCCACTCCGCCTGCCCGGGGCAGGCGGACTCGATCCCGTCGAGCGCCTGCTGGATGCCGCGAACATAACCCAGTCGCACCTGCGCGGCCAGCGCGTCACGCAGGGCGTCCGGGATCGGCTGCGGGCCGCCGGGCGCGGGGGCGGGCCGGGCGGCGGGCTCGGCCTCGATCCAGTCAAGCGTGAGCTGGCGGCCGATCCAGTCGAGCAGCTCGGTCATGCGCACCGGCTTGAGGACGAAATCCTGCGCGGGAATGCCGGCGTCATTGTCCAGGCCCTTGTCGAAGGCGTTGGCGGAAATCACCGCGATGCGCGCGCCGGGCGCCAGACCGCCGGCACGGATGCGGCGGATGGTTTCCCAGCCGTCGATGCCCGGCATGGCGAGATCCATGAAGATCAGATGCGGCTGGAAGCGCGGCAGCACCTCGATGCACTCGATGCCGGAGGCGGCCTGATCGAGCTCGAAGCCCAGCGGGGCCAGCACGCTGGCCAGCAGCTCGCGGTCATCCGCTTCGTTGTCGACGATCAGGATGCGGCGCCGCTCACCGCGATAGCCGGTGTAGTGGCGCCGCGGCAGCTCGGTGGCAGCCTGGGCTGCGGCGACCTGGGGCAGGAAGAGCTTGACCGTGAAGCAGCTGCCGCTGCCCGGCGTGCTGCGCACCGAGAGCTCGCCGCCCATCAGGCCGGTGAGCATCGAGGCGATGGTGAGGCCCAGCCCGGTGCCGCCCGCGCCGCTGGCGGCCGAGCTGCCGCGCGCAAAGGGCTCGAAGATGCGCTCGAGTTCTTCCGGCGCGATGCCGGGGCCGCTGTCCTCGATCTCGAACACGGCCATGTCACGCGCATACCGGAGGCGAAAGGCCACGCCGCCTTCACGCGTGAATTTCACCGCATTGCCCAAGAGGTTGATGAGGATCTGGCGCAGCCGTTTTTCGTCGGCGCGCACGGCCAGCGGGCGTTCGCCCTGGCAGGTGAAATCGAAGCGGATGCCCTTGTTGTGTGCCTGCAGCGCGAACATGTGGACCAGCTGGTCGAGCAGCGCGGCGAAGTCGATGGCGCGGGTGTCGAGCGTGAGCTTGCCGCCTTCGATGCGGGCGATGTCCAGGGTGCCTTCGATCAGCGAGAGCAGATGGTCGCCGCTGCGCCGGATCACCCGGATGGCCTGCTGGCGGTGGGCCGGAATGGTCGGGTCGCCATCCAGGATCTGGGCATAGCCGAGAATGGAGTTGAGCGGCGTGCGCAGCTCGTGGCTGACCGAGGTGATGTAGCGGCTCTTGGCCTGGTTGGCGGCGTCCGCGCTGCGCTTGGCGCGCTGCAGGGCTTCATCGGTTCGCCGGTGGGATTCGATCTCGCGCATCAGCAGATGGGTCTGCCGGTTCGATTCTTCCTGCGCCACCTTGCGGCTCTTGTGGGTCAGCACCAGCCACCAGGCCATGATGCCCGCCACCAGCAGCAGGATGCAGAAGAGCTTGAGGTAGGAGGCACGCAGGGCGGGGAGGAGATCGGGGTCTATCGTCTGCAGCTGCGGGAAGTAGAGCATGCCGAGCACCGTGGCCAGGCCGGCGGTAACCACGCTCATCAGCATCAGGTAGTGGCCGATGCCGCTGTCGACATAGGGCCACAGCGCGCGCGGCAGCAGGCCGCGCATGGCCTTCTGCCATTGCATCGCGGCGCGCGCTTCGGGCTTGCAGAGGTCGTGACAGCGGGCGTCGAGCGAGCAGCAGAGCGAGCAGATATGGCCCTGGTAGGCCGGGCAGCGGGCCATGTCGTCGGTTTCGTATTCGCGCTCGCAGATCACGCAGCGCAGCGTGCGTTGTTCCGCCGGGTGTTCCGGCAGGTCGTGCCGCGCGATGTAGTAGCGGCCACCGGTCAGCCAGGCAATCAGCGGCGAGGCCAGCAGTGCGGTGGCGAATGCGATGAAGGAGGTCAGCGCTTGTGCGGTGCTGCCGAAGGCGCCGAGGTAGGCCAGGATCGAGGTGGTCGAGGCGATCAGCATCGCGCCCACCCCGACCGGATTGATGTCGAACAGGTAGGCGCGGCGGAATTCGATGCCGGCGGGCGAGAGTCCGAGCGGCTTGTTGATGACGAGGTCGGCCACCACCGCAGCAAGCCAGCCGATCGCGATGTTGGAGTAGAGCCCCAGCACCGAGCCCAGTGCCTGGAAGACATCCAGCTCCATCAGCATCAGCGCGATCACGGTGTTGAACACCATCCAGACCACGCGGCCCGGATGGCTGTGGGTGAGCCGGGCGAAGAAGTTCGACCAGGCCAGCGAGCCGGCATAGGCATTGGTCACGTTGATCTTGAGCTGGGAGATGATCACGAAGCCCGCGGTGACGGCGACTGCCAGGCGCTGGTCATGGAAGATCGTCTCGAAGCCGACGAGATACATCTGGTTGGGGTCGACGGCGCGATCGGTCGGTACGGCGTTCCTGATCGCGAGCCAGGCCAGCAGGCAGCCGCCCAGCATCTTGGCCACCCCGATCACGACCCAGCCCGGGCCGCCCACCAGCACGGCCGCGAGCCAGCTGCGCCGGTTGGCTTCGGTGCGTGCAGGCATGAAGCGCAGGTAATCCACCTGCTCGCCCATTTGCGTGATCAGTGCGATGCCCACGGTCAGTGCGGCGCCGAAGAGCGGCAGGCTGAACGCCGGCTCATGGCCGTTCATGCCGCCGTAGCGCACGAGTTCGCCAGGCAGTTCCGGATAGCGCGAGAGCACGAAAAGATAGGGCAGGGCCAGCAGGATCAGCCAGACCGGCTGGGTCAGCGCCTGCAGGCGGCTGATGGTGGTGATGCCGTGGGTGACAAGCGGGATCACGACCAGCGCACAGATCAGGTAGCCCCATGCCGGCGGAATATCGAAGGCGAGCTCGAAGGCATAGGCCATCACGGCCGCCTCCAGCGCGAAGAAGATGAAGGTGAAACTCGCGTAGATCAGCGAGGTGATGGTGGAGCCGATGTAGCCGAAGCCCGCGCCGCGGGTCAGCAGATCCATGTCCAGCCCGTGGCGCGCAGCATAGAGGCTGATCGGGGTGCCGCACAGGAAGATCAGGATGCCGGTGGCAAGAATGGCCAGCGCCGCGTTGGTGAAACCGTAATTGACCAGCAGCGTGGCGCCCACCGCCTCCAGCACGAGGAAGGCCGAGGCGCCGAAGGCGGTGTTGGCGACCTGCCAGGCCGAGAGCTTGCGGAAGCTCTTGGGGGTGTAGCGCAGAGCGTAGTCTTCGATGGTCTCGTGGGCGACCCAGCTGTTGTAGTCGCGTCTGACCTTGACGACGCGTTGCAGGGCTTCATCCTGCCGGGCGTCGGCGGGCGGTGTTGCGGTCGGGTTCATGCGTGGGGCACTCGGGGTCGGTCGGCGCTGCGCTCGCAGCGTTCAGAGCGGAGTATGCCTGCCTTGTGCCCGCTTCAGGCAAGGCTCACCCGGTTGCGGCCGCTTTCCTTGGCGGCATACAGCGCCGTGTCGGCCCGGGCGATCAGGCTGTCGAGCGATTCGCCGGGCCGATGCAGGGTGACGCCGGCGCTGAGGGTGACGCTGATCACGCCGGCATCACAGTGCAGCGGCGCCTCCGCCAGGGCAAGCCGCAGACGTTCGGCGACCTGCAGCGCGTCCTCGGCACCGGTGTGGGGCAGCAGCACGATGAATTCCTCGCCGCCCCAGCGGCCGGGAATGTCCGGCCGGCGCAGGGTCTGGCGCAGCCGCTCGGTGGTGCGCACCAGGACCTGGTCGCCCGCGTGATGGCCATAGCGGTCATTGACCAGCTTGAAGTGATCGAGATCGATCAGCACCAGCGAGAGTGCGTCCGGATAGCGTGAGAGATGTTCGAGCAGCGACTGGGCGAGCACCTGGAAGTGGCGCCGGTTGGCAATGCCGGTGAGCGGGTCCTCCTGGGCCAGCAGTTGCAGCGCATGCTCGGCCACGCGCCAGCGCGTGATGTCATGGTCGATTCCGATCACCACCGGCGTGCCGTCGAAATACAGGCTGCGCCGCTTGTTGACGATGCGGTGGACCACCTCGCCGGTCGCCTTCCGGATGACGCATTCTTCCTTGACGATTTCCGCCCCGGCCAGTACCTGGCTGTCTTCGTCGCGCGAGGTCTGGCGGACACGGCTGAAGGGGCCTTCGGGCGGATAGTGCGGGCCGGTGAGATAGTGCCGGTCCTGCTGGCGGTAGTCGGCGAACGCGCGGTTGACCAGCAGGTAGCGGCTCTCCTGGTTCTTCACGTAGACCGGGTCGGGGATCACGTCGATGAGGCGCTGCACGAAGTCTTCGGTGTTCCGGCGAAGCGCCGTTTCGCGCGCGAGGGCGTCTTCGAGCCGGGCGGATTTTACGGTATCAGGCGCAGACGCCAGCCTGCGCCAGTTGCCCAAGAAGCTCGCGATAAAAACGGCCAGCAGCGTGAGCACCGGCGGCCATTCGAGGGTCACTCCAGCGGTGGCGGCCAGCAAGCCGGGCAGTGCAAGACAGAGTGCGAGCGATGCACGGTGCGAATCGAGTCGCGACGCATCCCGCTCGCTCACGCGGCATCCTTTCCATCTCCAGGCGCCGTTTGTACGCGATTGCGTCCGTTCTGCTTGGCGGCATAGAGCGCCGTATCCGCGGTGGATACGAACTGGTCGATGCTCATTTCGGGCTCCCATTGCGCCACCCCGGCACTGAGCGTCGCCCGGATTCTGCCGCGCGAGCTGTTGATCGGGGCGTGCTCGAGCGCTTCGCGCAGTCGCTCGGCGACCTGGCAGGCTTCGGCCAGATGCGTGTGGGGCAGCAGGATGATGAACTCTTCGCCACCCCAGCGCGCCAGCAGGTCGGTGGCACGCAGGCAGACGAGGCAACGCGCGACGGTTTCGCGCAGCACTTCATCACCGGCGTTGTGACCCCATTGATCGTTGATGAGCTTGAAGTGATCGAGGTCGAACATGATCAGGCTCAGTGATTCGTCATACCGGGTGGCAAGCAGCAGCGCGCGCTCGGCCTCCTGCATGAAGTGGCGGCGATTGGCGAGGCCGGTCAGCGCGTCTTCACGTGCGAGGCGCTGCAGTTCGCGCTCGGCGATCCGCCAGCGGGTGATCTGGTGATCGATGCCGACGACGACCGGTTCGCCATCGAAATAGGTGCTGCGGTGCTTGGTGACGATGCGGAAGATTTCTTCGCCGGTTGCCTGGCGCGTGGTGTGTTCTTCCTTGTTGATGTCGCCGCCCGCGAGCACGATTTCGTCTTCCTCCAGCGACAGCTGACGGACCTCCGCCCGCGCGTAGCGCAGGCTGTTCGGCCCGGCCAGGACTTCCTCGCGCTCGCGCTGGTGATAGTCGAGGAAGGCCTTGTTGATCAGAACATACAGCCCGCCGGATTTCTTCACGTAGACCGGATCGGGGATCAGGTCGATCAGCCGCTGCACGAAGAGCAGGGTGTTTTCGCGCAGCTGGGTTTCGCGCTCGAGTGCATGCTTGATTTCCTGCTCGGCTCGGCGCCAGCTGGTGATGTGGTGATCGATGCCAACGATCACCGGCTCGCCATCGATATAAACGCTGCGCGTCTTGGATACCACCCGATAGACCTCCTCGCCGGTCACCCGCCGGCGGGTGCGCTCCTCGCGCAATACTTCGGCGCCCTGCAGCACGCGTGCATCTTCATCGAGCGAGCGCAGGCGGCTGGCCTCCGATGCGTC
Organism: Uliginosibacterium paludis; assembly: GCF_039631355.1. NCBI lineage: Bacteria > Pseudomonadati > Pseudomonadota > Betaproteobacteria > Rhodocyclales > Zoogloeaceae > Uliginosibacterium > Uliginosibacterium paludis. The sequence continues at coordinate 260,365 of NZ_JBDIVF010000003.1, forward strand.
GTGGAAGCTGCGCGCCGGATCGAGCAGCTCGGCGCGGCTCTTGCCGTGATACGTGGCAAAGGCTTCGTTGATCAGGATGTAGTGACCTTCGCGCTTGACATAGAACGGATCGGGAATCACGTCGATGAGGCGCTGGATGAAGGCTTCGGTGCGCTCGCGCAGACGGATCTCGCGCTCGAGTGCGGCCTTCAGTTCGCGTTCGGCCTGGCGCAGCTCGGTCAGCTCGACCATGGTGCCGACGATGACCGGCTCGCCCAGCGCGTCGAGACAGCGCGCCTTGGCAAGGATGCGGAAGGTGTCCTTGCCGGTGTTCGGGTGGCGGATCTGCTCTTCGCGCAGGATGCGCCGGCCCGAGAGCACTTCGCCGTCCTCCTCGAAAAGCGATCGCATCTCCGTCGCGCTCGCGGCGTCCGGCAGCCCTGTCGAGCCGAGCAGCTCGTCGCGCGGAATGAAGCTGTCTCGCGACATGGCTTCGTTGAGCATGATGTAGCGGCTCTGCGCATCCTTGACGTAGACCGGCCAAGGCAGGAGGTCGAGCAGGCGCTGCACGAAGCTCTGCGTGTTGTGGTGCTGCTCGCGCTCGCGCTCGAGGGCTGCGGCCAGGCGTTTCTCGGATTCGCGCAGGTCTGTCACGTCGATGTTGATGCCGACGATGACCGGTTCGCCACGGGTATCGGGGCAGCTGCCCTTGATCACGATCTGGTAATAGGGCGTGCCGTGCACCGGGTGTTGACCGTACTCTTCCTTCTGCACATGCAGGCCGGCGAGCACCTCGCGGTCTTCCAGCCATGAGCGGCGCGACTGCTCGGCTTCGGGGTGCAGATCGATGATGGTCTTGCCGATCACCTCATCGGACCGCAGGCCATAGCGCGCGAGCATGGCGCGATTGACGATGCGGTAGCGCGACTCGGCGTCGCGCACGTACATCGGATAGGGAATCTCGTCGAGCAGGGTCTGGATGAAGTCGCGGGTGCGCTCGGCCACCGAGGTCTGTTCGGCCAGCGCCGCCTGCAGCTGCTGCTCGGCCTGACGCAGTCCGGTTACATTGAAATTCGCGCCGACGATGACCCGCTCACCCAGGCTGTTGTAGCAGCGGCCCTTGGTCACGATGCGGCAGAGCAGGATCCTGCCGTCTGCCGCGCGGGTAATGTCTTCCTTGTACACGTTGCGACCGGCCAGCACCTCGGCATCTTCGGCCGCCACCATGGCCGCGGTTTCCGGATCGGGGGCGAGGTCGCGCGCGGAACGGCCGAGGATTTCGCTGGCGGGCATGCCGCGTTGCGCCGAAAAGGCCGCGTTGATCATCACATAGCAGCCCTTGCTGTCCTTCACATACACGGGCTCCGGAATCACATCGATGAGGCGTTGCACGAAGGCCTGGGTCTGGCTGGTGTCCGGCTGGCCGCGGCCGCTGCGCCGCCATTCGAGTCCCAGCGCAGCCACCACTGTCAGGGTCAGCGCAACACCGCTGGGCAATCCGGCGAGAAAGCAGCAGAGCGCCACGACGGGCACCAAACCTGTCCGGATCGCCGCCTTGACTCGCATGCTTTCGATCAACTTGCATCCCCTCCGATTTCTCTTTGCCGAGTTTAGGGCCAGCCCGGCGGCACAGCGTTATAAATCGTTAAAAACACCATACATCCAGTGCGGGTGTTTCGGGCTTTATTACACATACAATCCCTGTCATGAACAACGCAAAGATCTTCGGCATCTCCGGCTGGTCAGGCTCGGGCAAGACCACGCTCATCGAAAAACTGCTGCCGCTGTTTCGCGCGCGCGGCCTCGTGGTTTCTCTGGTCAAGCACACCCACCACGGCTTCGATATCGACAAGCCGGGCAAGGATTCCTGGCGTTTCCGCGAGGCTGGTGCGCAGGAGGTGCTGCTGGCCGGCGCGCAGCGCTGGGCGCTGATGCACGAGTTGCGCGAGACGCCTCAGCCGGCGCTGGCCGATCTGCTCGTCCATCTTGCGCCCTGTGATCTGGTGATCGTCGAGGGTTTCAAATCGGCAGAGCTGCCCAAGATCGAAGTCCATCGGCCCGCGCTCGGCAAACCTTTTTTCCATGAAGCGTTTCCCGCCGTCGTGGCGCTGGCCAGCGACGCGCCGCTCGATACTGGCCTGCCGTTGCTGGATCTCAACGATCCGCCGGCCATCGCGACCTGGATCCTGAACCACGTCGGGCTTGCCTGAATCCTTCAAGCCTTGCCTCGCACCTTCACCTTCGTTTTCCGTTTCGGTTCCTGCCCATGCTCAGTTACGAACAAGCCCTTGAAACCCTGCTGGCGGATGCCAGTCTGTCGTCCGGCTCGCGCATGCGCGTCGAGACGCTCGATCCTGCCCTGGCGCTGGGGCGGGTGCTCGTGGCGCCGGTCTGCTCTACGCTGGCGGTGCCGCCTGCCGACAACTCCGCGATGGACGGCTACGCGCTGCGCGTTGCCGATCTCGTTCCCGGCGCGCTGCTTCCGGTGAGTCAGCGCGTGCCGGCGGGCAGCGTGCCGCAGGCACTGGCTGCGGGCACGGCGGCGAGGATTTTCACCGGCGCTCCGATTCCGCCGGGGGCTGACTGCGTGGTGATGCAGGAGTTGTGCGAAGCCGAGGGCGACGCCGTCCGCATCGCACATCAAGCGAAACCCGGCGAAAACATCCGGCGTGCGGGGGAGGACATCGCCTGCGGGGCCGAGATCATCCCGGCCGGCACACGGCTCGCCGCGGCGCATCTCGGGCTGATTGCCTCGGTCGGTATCGCCAGCGTGGAGGTGGTGTCGCGTCTGCGTGTGGCGGTCTTCTTTACCGGAGACGAGCTGGTGATGCCGGGCAGGCCGCTGGCGGCCGGGCAGATCTACAACTCCAACCGCTATGTGCTGCTGGGCCTGCTGGGGCGGCTCGGATGCCAGGTCACCGATCTGGGCATCGTGCCGGATGATCTGGAGGCTACCCGCCAGGCCCTGCGTCAGGCTGCCGCGGGCCATGATCTGGTGATGACCTGCGGAGGCGTGTCGGTGGGCGAGGAAGACCATGTGAAGGCGGCCCTGCAGGCCGAAGGCAGCCTGCAGACCTGGAAGATCGCCATCAAGCCCGGCAAGCCCTTCGCGCTGGGCCGTGTGGGGGCTACACCCTTCATCGGTCTGCCGGGGAATCCGGTCTCCAGTTTCGCCACCTTCCGCATGCTGGCCGAGCCCTATGTGAGGCGCCTGCAGGGCGAGACGGAGGTGCTGCCGCGCGCCGTGTCGGTACGCGCCGACTTTGCCTGGCCGCGTGCCACGCCGCTGCGTGAATTCCTGCGTGTCCGTCGCAATGCCGCGGGGGGGCTGGATCTCTTCCCGAAGCAGGGCAGTGGCGTACTGAGTTCCTGTGCCTGGGCCGATGGTCTGGTGAGTCATCCGCCGGGCCAGGTGATCCAGCCGGGGGAACTCGTTTCCTACATTCCTTTCAACGATTGAGCGAAGGGGGCCAGCGTGGCCGTTGTGAAAATTCTCTACTTTGCGAGCCTGCGTGAGGCGGTCGGATGTGACCAGGAAACCCTCGATGTGCCGGATGAGGCCGGCACCGTGGGGGCGCTGCGCGCGCTGCTCTGTGCGCGGGGCGGCGACTGGTCCGCGCTGGAGGGCGGGCGCGCGGTGCGCGCGGCCGTGAATCAGGTGCTGGCTCGGCCGGAAACTGTCATTGCCGCGGGCGATGAAGTTGCCTTTTTCCCGCCGGTGACCGGAGGCTGATGATGGAGGAAGCCTTCCGGGTCAGCGTCAGCGAGGCGGATTTCGATGTCGGCGCCGAGCTCGACGCGCTGGCAGCGGGCCGCAGCGACATCGGCGCGGTCGCGAGTTTTGTCGGTCGCGTGCGGGGCGGCGAGGGCCTGATCGCAATGAGCCTCGAGCACTATCCGGCGATGACCGAAAAGGCGCTGGCCGGCATCGTGAGCCAGGCGCGTGTGCGCTGGCCGCTGATGGGCGTGCGCGTGATTCATCGCGTGGGTCGCCTCTTGCCCGGCGCGCAGATCGTGATGGTCGCCGTGGCCAGCGGCCATCGGGGCGCGGCCTTCGAGGCCTGCGAGTTCATCATGGACTTCCTGAAAACGCGTGCGCCGTTCTGGAAGAAGGAAGAGCTGCCGGGCGGTGCCCGCTGGGTCGATGCGCGCGAGAGCGACGACGCGGCCGCTGCGCGCTGGGACACGGACCAGCCCTGAGCCTGCCAGTGTCCTGGCGGACTGCTCAGAGCGTGCGCAGTTTGCCGCGAACCTCTTCCAGGCTGCGATAGCCCTTGCGCTGCAGGATTTCAGCGAGCTCCGCATTGAGGCGAGCGAAGATGCCGCAGCCTTCCTCCTGCAGTGCGGTGCCGACCTGGACCAGGGAAGCGCCGGCCAGCAGGTGCATGAACACTTCGGCGCCGCTTTTCACACCACCGCAGCCGATGACCTGCTTGTCCGGGCAGCGGCGGAAGAAGGCATTCACGTTGGCCAGGGCGGTCGGCAGCACATAGTCGCCGCCGATGCCGCCGAAACCGTCCTTTGGCTTGATCACCACCGATTCGCGCTCGATGTCGATCACCAGCGCATTGCCGATGGAGTTGATGCAGGTGATGAACTTCACCAGCGGATGGCGGTTGAGGATGGCCGCTGCTTCGTCGAAGTGGGCGATGTCGAAGTAGGGCGGCATCTTCACGCCGAAGGGCTGTGCCCAGACGCGGCTGGCTGCTTCCAGCATGCTTTCCATGGCTTCGAAGTCATAGGCGATCTGGGGCTTGCCGGGCACGTTGGGGCAGGAGAGATTCAGCTCGACAATCGCCGGCAGCTTCGCTTCGCGGATTGCGGTGAGCATGGCCATGTTGTCTTCGAGCGAGAGCCCGGCGACCGACATGAAGAGCGGCTTCTTCGCGTAATCATGTTTCACCGCATAGTCGAGGTAGTACTCGTAGCCTTCGTTGGGCAGGCCCATCGAGTTGATGCTGCCCAGCGCGGTCGCGGTGTAGCGCGGTTCCGGATTGCCTTCGCGCGGCAGCAGCGTGCAGCTCTTGGTGATCAGGCTGCCTGCATCACTTGCCAGCATGGCGTCGAGTTCTTCGTTGTAGCGGCAGCAGACACCCGAGGCGTTCATCAGGGGGCTGGCAAAGTCGATGCCAAGCAGGGAAGCGGACAGCAGGCTCATGTTCGGTGTTCCAGGGTTGCTTTCGAGGAGGCCGGATTTTACCGGCGCGGATCCGGCCGCATGGCGAGGCAGGTCAAGAGCCGCGCGGGTTGTTACACCACACAGGCGCCGGGCTGGATGTGCGGTATGAGCCGGTGCAGCAACTCTTCCGCCGGCAGACGGCTGCCGTAGCAGAGCAGGAAAACCGGCAGCAGCGCGATCAGCAAGGGCCGCAGCGAACGACCCGGATGGCGATCCTTCAGGTAGGGCCAGACGAAGATAGCAAGCGTGGCCAGCCCGGCCAGGCCGCCGATCACGACTTCACCGGGATTGTGTGCGCCCAGCATCACGCGGGTGACGCCGATCGTGATCGCCAGGCCCAGCGCGGTGAGCGGCGCGAGCCAGCGCCAGGGGGATGGGAGGCGGGCGAACACGATCGCGGCAAGCGCGCCGAAAAAGAAGGTCGACAGGCTCATGTGGCCGCTGGGCGACATCACGGCGCTGCCGAGCGCCCGGCCGCAGGACAGGAAGCCCAGCTTGAGCAGGGTCATCGTGGCCAGACAGGCAAGGAGTGCGAGCAGGAAGTGGCCCGCCATGCGGCGGGACTCCAGCAGCCACAGCCCCACGGCGAGGATCATGCACAGGGGCAGGATCAGCGCGCTGTCGGCCAGATCGGTCAGGGCGCTGATCAGATGCGGCGACATGGCATGCCTCAGGCCTTGAGCAGCGCCTGCAGCGCTTCTTCGGTGAGGCTTGCCTCCCAGTTGAACTTCGCGCCCTCGGCATAGGCCCGCTGCACCGCCGGGCGTTCGCCCATGCGTGCGATGTAGGCCGCCACGTTGGGGAACTGCGTCATGTCCATCAGTTGCCGTTCATGGAGCAGCACCCAGGGGTAGATCGCCATGTCGGCAATCGAGTAGTCGCCGGCAACGTAGTCGCGCCCGGCGAGCTGCCGGTCGAGTACGCCATAGAGGCGGGCCGTTTCATCGGTGTAGCGCTTCATCGCGTAGGGAATCTTTTCCGGCGCGAACTGGTTGAAGTGGTGGTTCTGGCCTGCCATCGGTCCCAGTCCGCCTATCTGCCAGTTGAGCCACTGCAGTACCGCCGCCCTTGCATGGCCTGCCGCCGGCAGGAAGCGACCATGCTGCTCGGCCAGCACGGTCAGGATCGCGCCGGACTCCATCAGGGCCAGCGGGCCGCCGGGGAAATCCTGATCGACGATGGCGGGAATCCGGTTGTTGGGGGCGATCTTGAGGAAGGTGGGCAGGAACTGGTCGTTCTTGCGGATGTTGATCGGAATGATCCGGTAGGGCAGGCCGAGTTCTTCGAGCAGGATGGCGATCTTGTGGCCGTTGGGGGTCGGGGCGTAGAAGAGGTCGATCATGCATGCTCCTGAGTGTTATCGGAATCCGGCATTGCACAGGTAAAGCCGTGGCTTGGCAAGTTCGCCGGGTTCATCTGGCGATGGATTCCGGCGTGTCACCCCGGACCAGGCAGGCTTGGGCAAACTGCTCGACCGCCTGCCAGTCAGTGTAACTCACACAGGTTGCGGGATCGGTCGGGCCGCCGGTCATGTGCATGATGAGACGGATCATCAGGCGATCGAGCGGCCGGTAACGCGCATAGTCGAGCTTGCCGGCGAAAACGGCGCAGGGCTCGGGTTGCCAGCCGGTGTTTTTCAGGAAGCGGCGGACATAGGCATTGCCTTCAGGGCTCGCCTTGCCGGGTTTGCGCGCGGTGAGGCAGACCGAGAAAAAAGCCTGACGGCGCCGCGCGAGCCAGCAGACGTGTTGCTGCAGCAAGCGGGCAAGTGCCGGACGGTGGTGACCGTAGCGGATGCTGGCGCCGATTACGACAAGCTCCGGATCGTGGCCGGCAGGCGAGAAATCCTGCAGCGGCAGCAATGTGACATTGATGCCTTTGTCATGAAATGTCCGTTGCAGCCGTTCGCAGATGGCCTGTGTGTGTCCATCGATGCTGGAGTGGAGGATCAGGATGCTGCGCGGTGCGTGGTTAGCGGGCGTGGTGTGGGTCTTCATGTGCTGACAGACCCCGTATTCCTGTTCGAGTTCAGCAGGAACGGATGCGGCCGGATCCGTGTCGGGTGGATCCGGCCGCATCCGGCACGACTCAGGGCTTCAGCACCGAGGGCAGATTGTGGCGGACGATCCAGGCTGGATAGTCCTTGGCCAGCAGCGGCGCAGCCTCACCTGTGAGCCAGTTGTACTTCACCCTGCGCTCGTAGTTCACGTCCTCGAAGCGCTCGCGTGGCTGGCTGTCACGCGAAGAGAAGAGGGGCTGGCCATCACTGAGCCGGTAGAAGCGGGCCCAGGTCACGTCTTCCGGCGCCGATTTTTCCAGCACGAAGTCAAAGCCGTATTCCAGGGTCGGATCATTCCTGCGCACGCGCTTGACCCCCTTGAGCTTGACGTTGTCCAGCCAGGCCACCGCGTCCTGCACGGCGCGGATGACCTCGGCCGAAGGCTTCTCGATGCTCATCAGGAAGCGCACGACATTCACGCTCTCGCCACCCGAAATCGAGGGCAGTTCGAAGGCGCGGCCCATCGCTGGCTGCAGGGTATTCTCGTCATACTGCGCGCACCAGCCGGTGCGCTTGCCGGCGACCGTGATCTGGGTCTTGAGGATCAGGTTGATGCCGGCTTCATAGGAAGCGCTCGCGCGCCTGGCCTGGACTGGCGAGACAAAGGCGAAGTCGCCCTGAACGGCTGCGACGTCGCGGAGGATCTCCAGCACATTGGCGATGGCGTCATCGTTGAAGGTAATGCGTGCCTTGTAGCCGAGCGGTGCAGGCCAGTACTGCTGCCAGCCGCCATTGGGCAACTGGGCCGAGAGCAGGTAGTCCAGCCCCTTGTCGATACCGGAGCGGATGCTGTCATCCCGGTGTGCTGCATAGGCTGCGGCGAGCGCCTTGATCTGCTTGGTGGTGGAGTCGTTGTCGATGGTCGATTTGGCCTTGAAGCCTTCCAGGGCTTCACGGTTGACCGGCGAGAGCAGGCTTACGTTGCGTTCGAGCTTGGGCCAGCCGCCATCCGGATTCTGATAGCCGAGAATCACCTTCGCTGCACGCAGCCCGTCATCGCTGGCCCAGAAGGCAGCGGTCTGCTTGTCGAGCGTGGCTTCGGTCAGCTTGCCGCCCAGCGTAAAGCCGCTGACCTTGGCGCTGATCGGCAGAACCAGCGAGGCGGTGTAACGCTGGCGCGGCACATCCCATTTGCTCCAGGCACCGAACTGATCGAAGAACCAGTAGGCCGACACCCACAGATTCCCCTTGCGCCATTGCGGCACGATGTCGGTGTGGACTTCCTTGCCATCCACCGTGGCTTCAAGCTGGCCTGCCTTGAGCCACACGGAGTGTCCGGCCAGGGTGTAGCGGCCGCTTTGCTCGGCAGGGTCAAGTGTGACCTCGCCGCCGAGGTTGAGGATGATTTCATTGAGTGGTGCAAAGATGCGGCTGCCGGAGACGAGTTCCGGCTTGCTGTAGAAGCCTTCCTCCAACTCCTGGTAGGCGCCATCCACCGAGTAGTTCGGCTCGCCCATGATCAGCGAAACAGTTTTCAGCACGCTGTCTGACCGGGCCGGCGACGAGCCGGACGGCGGCGCAGGCATCGGCTCGGCCTGTTGTGCTGCGGCGTTTCCAAGAAGGAGGCTGGTGACAATCAGGCAAAGCAGTCTGCGTGTGCTGGGCATGAGGATTTTCCAGTGGACTGAAGGAGTGATCAGGGTAAACACTAGGAGTACTGACTGACAAGCCCTGTTGATGTCGTCAGCCGCGCCGTCTTGTGACGCGACCGGACCGGGCTGCTTCAGTTAGCATTGTCTTCATCGTACAACCGGCAGAATTTCGAAAAATGACTATTGGTTTTTCGAAAATTGACCATCTGGATTTCGGAAAATGACTATTGAATATCGCGTGGAAGCCATGAACCCCCAGGCCCATCTGTTCCGGGTCACGCTGGCGGTTCCGGAGCCCTCGCTGGAGGGTGAAGTGCTGAGGTTGCCGGCCTGGATTCCCGGCAGCTACATGATCCGCGAATTCGCGCGCAACATCGTCGAGCTGAAAGCCTCGCAAGGCGAGCGCAGCGTCGCCCTGACCCAGCTCGACAAGCATTCCTGGCAGACCGCTCCGCTCAAGGCCGGTGCTGCGCTGACGGTGCAGGCCACGATCTACGCCTGGGATCTCTCGGTGCGCTGCGCACACCTGGATGAAAGCCACGGCTTCTTCAACGGTACCCAGCTTTTCCTGCAAGTGGCGGGGCGCGAAACGGAGACGCACCGGGTCGAGATCTGCCGGCCGGCAGGCGAGGCCTTTGCCGCATGGAAAGTGGCCACGACGCTGCCCGCCGTGGGCCGGCGCAGTGTCGACAAGGCCGGCTTCGGCCTGCGCGAAGCGCCCGATTACGACACGCTGGTGGATCATCCGGTCGAGATGGGTAGCTGGCAGTCGGTGAAATTCGAAGCCTGCGGCGTGCCGCATGAAATGGTCGTAACCGGCGTGGCGAGGTTTGACACGGCAAGACTGGCGGCCGACCTGAAGAAAACCTGCGAGAGCGTGATCCGGTTCTTCGGCAAGACGCCACCTTTCTCGCGCTACCTCTTCATGACCCTGGCCGTCGGTGATGGTTACGGCGGCCTGGAGCACCGCGACAGCACGGCCCTGATCTGCTCGCGCAACGATCTGCCGGTCATCGGTGACAGCAGCACGAGCGATGGCTACCGCACCTTCCTCGGGCTCTGCAGCCACGAGTATTTCCATGCCTGGAACGTCAAGCGCATCAAACCCGCGGCCTTCGTGCCCTATGCGCTCGATCGCGAGAACCACACCCGGCTGCTGTGGGTCTTCGAAGGCTTCACTTCCTATTACGACGATCTGGCGCTGGTGCGTGGGGGCCTGATTTCGCAGGGCGAATACCTCTCCCTGCTGGCCAAGACGGTCACGGCGGTGGAGCGCAATCCGGGGCGCCTGCATCAGAGCGTGGCGCAGTCGTCCTTTGATGCCTGGACCAAGTATTACCGGCAGGACGAAAACAGCCCCAATGCCATCGTCAGCTATTACCAGAAGGGTTCGCTGGTGGCACTCGGCCTGGATCTGCTGATCCGGACGAAAACTGCTGGCGCGAAGTCGCTTGACGATGTCATGCGGCATCTGTGGCGGCATTACGGCGAAGGCTCGTCGGGCGTGCCGGAAGGCGCCATGCCGGCCATCGTGAAAGAAGCCACCGGTGTGGACGTGCGGCGCGAGATTGCCCGCTGGGCCGAAGGCTGTGAAGACGTGCCGCTGGCCCGCCTGCTCAAGCCCTTTGGCGTGACGCTGTCGCGCAAGGCGGCTGCTCGCATCAGCGGGCTTGGCATCCGCACGAAGGCCGAGGGCACAGTGCTGAAGCTGGCCAATGTGATCGAAGGCGGCAGCGCTCAGGCGGCAGGTCTTTCGGCCGGTGACGAGCTGGTCGCGCTCAATGGCCTGCGCGTGACTGCCGGTAATCTCGACAGTCTCCTCGCGCGTTGCCAGACGGGGGAGACACTGGATCTGCTGGTCTTCCGCCGCGACGAGCTGCGTCACTTCAAGCCGGTGCTCGAAGCGCCGCGCCTGGAAGAGTGCGCGCTGGGGCTGGATGCCGGCTCGGCGAAATCCCTTGGCTTGCGCAATGCCTGGCTGAAGGGCTGAGCCCGGCCTTCAGAGCAGGATTTCAGCCGCGGCCGGATGCCCGAGGAATCCGGCCGGGCTGGCACTCCGGCCATAGGCGCCACTCTGGAAGACCACCACCAGATCTCCCGGCTCGGCGATCGCCAGTGTCATGCGGTCGGCCAGAATGTCGAGCGGCGTGCACAGCGGCCCCACGACCGATGCGATTTCGGTTTCCGCCGGGGTCGCCTTGTTGCCGATGATGACGGGATAATTCTTGCGGATCAGCTGGCCGAAGTTGCCTGAAGCCGCCAGATGGTGGTGCAGGCCACCATCACAGACGAGAAAGACCTGGCCGCGCGAGATCTTGCGATCCAGCACGCGGCAGACATAGATGCCGGCTTCTGCCACCAGATAGCGGCCGAGTTCGATGACCAGGCTGGCCTGCGGCAGCTCGCCGGCCGCACGGCTGGCCAGTACCGCCAGGTTTTCGCCGATCGGCGCCAGATCCAGCGGCAGCTCGCCGGGGAAATAAGGCACGCCGAAACCGCCGCCGAGATTCAGGCAGCGGACCGGAGCCGGCGCGCTGGCCGCGAGCCGAAGCGCCAGATCGAAACTCAGCTGCTGCGCTTCCACGATGGCTTCGGCGCGCAGGTTCTGCGAACCGGCAAAGAGGTGGAAACCTTCGAACGCGAGTCCCAGCTCGCCGATGCGGCGGAGCAGGCGAGGCACGTCTTCCGCATCCACGCCGAAGGGCTTGGGCCCGCCGCCCATCTTCATGCCTGAGGATTTCAGCTCGAAGTCCGGATTCACGCGCACCGCCACCCTGGCCGCGAGCCCCAGGCGCTGCGAGATCCCGGAGAGGTGTTCGACCTCGCGGAAGGATTCCACATTCAGCAGCACCCCCGCACGCACCGCAGCTTCAAGCTCCGCTTCGCGCTTGCCGGGGCCGGCAAAACTAATTTCCTGCGGATTGCTGCCGCTGGCCAGTGCGACCTCCAGCTCGCCGCCGGAGGCGACATCCAGCCCGTCGAGCTGGCGGGCAAGATGCGATACGAGCGCCGGCATCGGGTTGGCCTTGATGGCGTAATGCAGCTTGATGGCGGGCGGCAGTGCGCTGCGCAGCTCGGCCACCCGGCGATCGATCACGCCTCTGTCATAGGCATAGAAAGGCGTCTGGCCAAGCTGCTCCGTCAGTTGCGTCAGCGGGATGCCGGCCAGCATCAGCTCGCCATCGCGTACCGGAAACTGCGTCATCGGCGCATGAACGGGGCGGGCAGTCATGGCTGGCTTTCAAAGAGGGTGGCGAATTCGCCCGCGAGGCGCTTGCGGTCGATCTTGCCATTGGCATTGCGGGGCAGGGGGGCTGTGCGCATATCGATGTGGGCTGGCCATTGCCAGGCCGGGCAGCGCGGCTTGAGCGCAGCCAGCAGTGCTGCCGCATCGGCGCCCGCAGTCGGGCAGGCGACCAGCACGATGGCCGCACCGAGCGCGGGATGCGGTACGCCAAAGGCTGCGCATTCGGTGACGAGACCGGTGGCATGGACTTCTTCTTCGACTTCGCCGGGGCTGACCCGGTAGCCGGAGGTCTTGATCATTTCGTCACGCCGGCCGATGAAGTAGAGGAAGCCGTCGGCATCCCGGCGCACCGTGTCGCCCGAATACACCGCCACCTCGGGCAGGACCAGTCCCTCGGGGCGCAGCGCCGCGGGCAGCGGGCGAAAGCGCTCCGCCGTTTTCTCCGCATCGTTCCAGTAGCCCATGGCCACCAGCGGGCCGCGCTGCACGAGCTCGCCGGGCTCGTCCGGCGCACATTCGCTGCCATCCTCACGCAGCACGAATACTTCGTTGTCGGGAATCGCCCGGCCGATGGAGTCCGGGCGACGATCCACTTCGGCGGGCGGCAGCCAGGTCGCACGAAAGGCTTCGGTCAGGCCATACATGAGGAAGGGCTGGCTGTCGGGCAGTTGCTGCCTGAGCGCATCCAGGGTCTGCCGCGGCATGTGGCCGCCGGTGTTGGCGAAGTAGCGAAGGTGCTTCGCGACCGTGTCCGGCAGCTTCAGGGCGGCGAGCTGGATCCAGAGCGGCGGTACGGCCGTGAGGCCGGTGATGCGCTCGCGCTCCAGCGCCTTCACGATGTCGCGCGGCATCAGGTAGTTGAGCAGCACGACGCGTGCGCCAACATGGAATGCGGTCGTCAGTTGCGAGAAGCCTGCATCGAAGGACAGCGGCAGTACGGCCAGCAGGCTGTCACCCGCATGGTTGCCAAGGTAGGCCGCCACGCTTTTCGCGCCGGCCACCAGGTTGCGGTGCGAAAGCACCACGCCCTTGGGCCGACCGGTGCTGCCGGAGGTGTAGAGGATGCCCGCCATGTCCAGCTCGGTGGCCGCGGGGCGAGGCTCGGCCTCGGCCAGCAGGAAGTCATGCCACTGATGCGGTACCGGCGTAACGCCGGGAAGCTTTGCGGGTGCAGTCAGCAGGAGGTGTTCGAGATCCGGGCATTGCGGCAGCACGGCGCCGAGCGTGGCCAGGCGCTCGGGTGAGGTCAGCAGCAGGCTGACCTTGCAGTCGCGGAGGATGTAGGCGACCTGCTCCGGTTTGAGGAGCGGATTGATCGGCACGAACACGCAGCCGGCGAGACCCGCGCCGAAGCTTGCAATGACTGCCTCGGGGCGCTTGTCGAGCCAGATACCGATGCGGGCGTGGCGGGGCAGGCCGAGCGCCATCAGTCCGCAAGCGAAGGCCTGCGTGGCCTGCCAGAGCTCTGCATAGCTGATCGTGCTCTGGCCCGCGCTCAGCGCCGGGCTGGCAGGGCTGCGTTCCGCGCTGCGTTCAACAAGATGATGGAGAAGCCAGGAGTCTTGCATGCTGTGTGTTCACGGAGCCGGGCAGGTCGCGCCTGGGCTTATAATCCCGCCCTTTCGCGCAGCATCCCGAAGGAAAGAATCGTGTCTTCGCTTGATACTACCCGTCAGCAGGTCCTGCAGGTTCTGGAAGAAGTCCTGGGCCTTGGCGGACGCACTGCCTCGTTTGATGATGAAACCCCGCTGCTGGGAGCGGTGCCGGAGCTGGATTCGATGGCGGTCGTTGGCGTGATTGCCGCGCTGGAGGAGCATTTCGGCTTTCATCTGGCTGACGACGATATCGATGGTTCAACCTTCGAAACCGTGGGCAGCCTGAGCGCTTTCGTGGCAGCCAAACTGGCCGCCTGAGGCCGGAGCGGCAGGGCCGCCCCGGCCGACCCGCGTCACTTGCTCTTGATCATCGTGCCCACGCCGTGGTGGGTCAGCACTTCGAGCAGCAGGCAGTGCTCGACACGGCCATCGATGATGTGCACCGAATGCACGCCGCTGCGGGCGGCGTCGAGCGCGGAGCTGATCTTGGGCAGCATGCCGCCGGAGAGCGTGCCGTCGGCGACCAGATCGTCGATCTGGCGCGGCGTGAGTCCGGTCAGCAGCTTGCCGGACTTGTCCAGCACGCCCGGTGTATTGGTCAGCAGGATGAGTTTTTCGGCCTTGAGTACTTCGGCCAGCTTGCCGGCGACGAGGTCGGCATTGATGTTGTAGGTCTCACCCGACTCGCCGATGCCGATCGGTGCAATCACCGGAATGAAGTCGCCGGCGTCCAGGAAGCTGATGATCGAAGGGTCGATCGAGGAAATCTCGCCGACCTGGCCTATATCGAGCATCTCTTCCGGATTGTCCTTGTTCGGCATCATCAGCTTGCGTGCGCGGATGAAGGCGCCATCCGCCCCGGTCAGGCCCACTGCCTTGCCACCGTGCTTGTTGATGAGATTGACGATGTCCTTGTTCACCTGACCGCCGAGCACCATCTCGACGATGTCCATGGTCTCCGCATCGGTGACCCGCATGCCCTGGACGAACTGCCCCTGCTTGCCCACCCGCTTGAGAAGATCGTCGATCTGCGGGCCGCCGCCGTGCACCACCACCGGATTCATGCCGACGAGCTTGAGCAGCACCACATCGCGTGCGAAGCAATCCTGCAACTGCGGATCGGTCATCGCATTGCCACCGTATTTGATGACGATGGTCTTGTCGAAGAAACGCTTGATGTAGGGCAGTGCTTCCGCAAGGATTTCGGCCTTGAGGGCGGGCGCCAGCTGCTGTGTGTCTGCGGACATTGTTCTACCTTGTTCGGGGGTGAGCAGAAAGGGGCGATTCTAGCGCATTGAAAAGCGTGAACATTGCACGTTTCTGTCAGACCCTCGGAGGGGGCTCAGCGCACTGGCCGCGCCGGCAGCATCAGGATCGCGTCCCGGTTGCTCCAGGAAAAGCACTTTTCTGCCGCGGCCTGATACGGCAGCCAGCACTGGTCACGATGTTCCTCGGGGGCGAGCGTGGCTGGCAGAGCCTGCGGCACGCAGAGGCTGAAGACGTGTTCGAGATTGTGGGTGACGCCCGGGGCGTAGCGATCACGCCAGCGCTCCAGAATCTCGAAGCGGTTCGTGATGCGCCAGTCCTGCAGCATGCCCGGCGCCGCACGGATGCCGGTTTCCTCGAAAAGCTCACGGACGGCTGTCCGGGCCGGCGTTTCGCCGGGTTCCAGACTGCCGGTGACGGATTGCCAGAATCCGGGGTGGAGCGCGCGTTCGATCAGGAGTACCTGCAGGTCCGGCGTATGGATGACGACCAGCACGGATTCCGGCTGCTTGAAGGGCTTGTTCAAGTATGAACCTCGAGCCTTCCGAGCTCCGGGATGTCTCCGATGAAGAGCACCCAGAAGGATTGACCCTGGTCGCGCCAGAAGGCGACCGTGTCGCGCAGGATCCCGAGCAGGGTCGAGAAGCCTGCCGGATCGGCGTTGGCAAAGACTTCGGCGCGCTGCATGAGAATCACATAGCCGTCCGCCTCGTTCCACGACATATCGGTCAGGCAGTCTGCCAGGGCGTCCCAGTTGTGGCCGTACCACTCGGGGAAATGCAGCGCACGCGAGAGCACATGGTGGAGCTTCGTTTCGTCGAGCGCCAGATTCAGATCGATGCGATAAGCATTGAAACCCGCGTTCGGCCCCGCATGAAACAGCGCCCGGGCGCTTTCTTCACTGCAGGCATAGATGCCGGCCCGGGCTGGCAGGCGAAGCATTTCGACGGCGTCAGGCGCCGGTGGCGTGATCTTCATTGGGTGATCCGTTGGAAGCTGCGGTAATGATCGGCCGTGTAGTAGTACTCGCGTTCGCTGCCGGAAATGATGCGGCGGGCGCCACGGGAGCGCTCACCGGGTGTCGGGACGGTGTACTCGCGGTAATAGCCCCGGCGCTGCGCGGGCAGCCTGCGTTCGCGGTTCTGGAACTCGATGCCATCCCGGCTGTAGGGGAAAGGGCCGCCGCGTTCGATCAGTCGAAGGGTGTCGCGGGCTTCCGAGGGCAGGGCCGAGCGGGAGATCGTGTTGCCGCTGAAGGCCGCGTCGTTGCGTGCAGCCAGAGGGCCCGAGGCCAGCAGGCAGAGCGCCAGCAGAATGGGCTGGAAGAACTTGAGGAATCGCATGCCGGCATTCTAGCAGCGGCATGTTTCAGCTTGAGGCCCGTCTGCCTTGCCGGCCCTAACGTATCTGCTCGGGGCTGATGCCGTTTTTCTTCAGCAGCGCGTGGTAGTAATTGACCAGTGCGGCGAGGCGCCGGTTGCCGGGGTCTTCCTTGCGGACGCGGTCGATGAAGCGCTTGGCGTTGCGGGCGAAGTGTTCGTTCCAGCCGATGTTCTCGATGTGCTTGAGCAGTGCCAGCGCAGCATTGAATGCCACGTTCGTGTTGCCGGGCAGTTTTTCGGAGGCGTCGAGCATCTGGCGCACCGCACCGTCATAGTCGCCACTCTGGGCGAGCTGGGCGCCTTCCGTCATGATGCTGCGCACCTCGCTGCGGATGCGCTCGGCAAGCTGGTGGCCGAGTTCCGGCCGGCCAAGCTCGATCAGCATGTTCTTGATCGCCTCGACCGCGGCGTCGTCCGCTGCGTGGCGCATCACATCCATGATGACTTCGGCGGCCTTTTCGTCCTGCTTGTTCTCGATGCAGATGCGGGCAAGGTCTTTCTTGATCGACATCGAGGCGCCCAGGCGCGGGTCATTGAACTTGATGGCTTCGTTGAGGGCGGCGGCCGCCTTGTCGCTGTCTCCTGCATGCGTGGCCACCATTGCGTCAGACAGCGCCTTGCAAAGCGCCATCTTGGGCTGGCCGTCCATGCTCCGCTCCAGGTCGCGCACGGTGTTTGCGGCGCCCGCTGCGTCACCCGAGCCGAGCTGTGCCTTGACGAGCAGGACGTGATCTTCGGGATCGCGGAAGTCCGAATACTTGCCCTTGGCGACGACGGTATTGAGAACGCGTGTGGCCGTCGCCATGTCGCCCACCGCCGTCGAGACTTCACCCAGCTTGCGCAGGCGGCGGACCGTGTGAGGCGACACCTTCACCGCTGATTCGAGGGCTTCCTTGGCCTCGTCGAGCCTGCCGGCCGCCTCGCGGGTCCGGGCAAGCCAGTCGTAGGCATCCAGATACATTTCGTTTTCGGCCAGCAATTCTTTCAGATGCTCTTCTGCCGCACCGAACTGTTTCTGCATGTAGAGCGTCTTGGCCAGGCCCAGTTTCGCCCAGGGCACGGCCTTGGTATCGAGGACGCGATCGTAGACTTCCTGCGCCTCTGCCGCCTGGCCCGCCGAGATATGCAGTTCTGCCCGCAGACGGAGGAAATCGATCAGGTATTGCGGGTTTTCCGCTTCGCCCTTGCGGCAGGATTCGATGGCTTCCAGCGTGTTGCCGGCTTCGATCAGCTTGTAGGTCGGGATGAAGATGTCGCGCTTGGAGAGCGCGCGCGAGATCCGGCTCAGCAGCTTGTCAGCCGAGAAGGGTTTGAGGATGTAGTCGTTGGGGGCGAGTTCGGCGGCGCTGATGACCTTTTCATGCTGGCTCTCGCCGGTGATCATCAGGAAGAGGGTCGCCAGCGGGATCAGGTGGTGGTGGCGCAGGTCTTCAAGCAGATGCTGGCCGTCCTGACCGTCACCCAGATGGTACTCGCACAGCACGATGTCGAAGTTCTGGTCCCGCAGCTTGCGCACGGCGACGCCCGCCGACACCGCAAGCGCCAGCTTCGTGATGCCGCACAGGCCGAGCATGTTGCGCAGCTGGGTGCGCATGCCGGCGTTGGCGTCCACGATCAGGACCGAAATATCTTCGATTTTCTGGGGCATTGGCTGGCGCGCAGGCGTGGCTGTTGTCGCCATGTACGGCACGGGCGACGCTTTTCTTGAGGGCAGGGCTTTTCAGGATAGGCACCCGCCCCGGTCGATTCTCGCCCATGCCCCCAATGTCAGCCCAGACAGCAGAGCGCGAAGGCCAGCTGCCTGGCGCGCTCGCGCAGCGAGTCATAGCGGCCTGAAGCGCCGCCATGGCCCGCCTCCATGCTGGTAAGCAGCAGCAGGGGGTGTGGATCCTGTTTCATGCGGCGGAGTTTTGCCACGTATTTCGCAGGCTCCCAGACCATGACCTGCGTGTCATGCAGGCCGGCTTCGATCAGCATGGGCGGGTAGTCACGCGCTTGGATATTGTCATAGGGGGAGTAGGCCAGCATTCGGCGGTAATCGCGTGGCTTGCCCGGGTTTCCCCATTCCTCGTATTCGCCGACGGTCAGGGGCAGATCCGGGTCCAGCATGGTGGTGACGACATCCAGGAAGGGCACTTCCATGATCGCGGCACCGAAAAGCCCCGGTGCCATGTTGAGTGCGGCACCCACCAGCAGGCCGCCCGCACTGCCACCATTGGCGAGGATACGGCCCTCGCGGGTGTAGCCGCGCGCGGCCAGTGTGCGGGCGCAACTGATGTAATCGCTGAAACTGTTCCGCTTGCATTCGAGTTTGCCGGCCTCATGCCAGCGCTGACCCAGGTCGCCACCGCCGCGGACGTGGGCCAGCGCGAAAACCCAGCCGCGGTCGAGCAGCGAAAGTCGCGTTGCAGAAAACCAGGGGTCGTTGCAGATCCCGTAGGCGCCGTAACCATCAAGCCAGAGCGGGGCGGTGCCGTCGAGTGCAAGCCCCTTGCGGTAGACGAGCGAAACGGGAATCCGCGTGCCATCACTGGCTTCGGCATGGATGCGCTCGGAGCAGTAGTGCGCCGGATCGAAGCCTCCCAGTACCGGCTGGCGTTTGAGCAGGGTGGATTGTCGTGTGATGGGGTCGTAGTCGAAGACCGAATCGGGCGTCGTCATCGATTCGTAGGTATAACGAAGGATCGGCGTGTCCCACTCCGGAAGGTCTTCCAGATCGACGACGCAGGCAGGATCGCTGAACGCGACGGGGTGCGTTTCTCCGGTGGCGAAGCGGGTCACTGCGAGTCGGGGTACGCCGTCGAGGCGTTCAGTAGCGATCATCCAGTCGCGGTAGAGATCGATGCCTTCGAGCACAATCGATTCGCGATGGGGCAGGACTTCTTCCCATGGCGATTCGTCAGCGTCGGGACGTATGCCGAGGCGCGCGGTGCAAGGGGCGCGGAGCAGCCGGAAGTTGGGCCCGATGTCGTTGCTGCGGAGGTAGAGGTGCTCGCCATGGTGATCCACTTCGTATTCCACGCCGGCACGCCGTTTTTGCACCACGCGCCACCGGCCGCAGGGTAGCAACGCCGGAAGCACGCGCGCTTCGCTGGTGATGTGGCTGCTGCTGCTGGCCACGATAAAGCCGCGCGAGCGGGTCTTGAAAACCAGCAGATTGAAGCGCTCATCGGTTTCCTCGAAGAGCAGCGTCGGTGTTTTTTCACTCAGGTGCTGACGCCAGAGCGAGCAGGCGCGGCGCGTCCTGGGGTCTTCCGTGACGAAGAAGAGCGTGAGGCCCGTATCGCTCTCGTCTTCTGCCCAGGCAAGACTGACCACGCCCTGGCGAGTCAGACGAAGATTCCGACCCGTTTTCAGATCGCGCAGGCGCAGCCGATAGCTGCGTTGCCCGCGGGTGTCTTCCGTCCAGGCCAGATAGCGGCCGCTCGGGCTGATTTCATAGTCGCCCACTTCGTAGAAGGCCTTGCCAGTAGCCTCAAGGTTTTCGTCAAGCAGGATTTCTTCGGCCGAGTCTTCCCAGTTGCCCGGGCCGTCTGGAATGCGCTTGCGCAGATGAACCGGATACTGCGCCCCCTGCTCGGTGCGACTGAGGTACATCCATTTGCCATATTTCACCGGAACGGAAAGGTCCGTTTCCTGGATTCGCGCGAGCATTTCTTCATAGAGCGCGTTCTGCAAATCCTGGGTCGGAGCCAGGACCCCGGACGCATAGGCGTTCTCCGCCTCCAGGTGCGCAAGGAGTGCCCGCGAGCGAGGCTTGTTCATCCAGAAATAGTCATCCGTCCGGACATGGCCATGCTGCGTCAGGACTTTGGGTTTGCGCTCGGCAAGCGGCGCGGTGGCGCTCAGTTCGAAGCGGCAGGATGTTTTCTTGCGGTCGTCGTGGGCTGCAGACATCAGTTTCTCTGTTCTGGTTTGAGTGCAGGTGCGGGAATGCGATCGTGTTCGCCGGGGACTTCCGGGAATCTGCCGGCGTTCCAGTCTGCCGCTGCTTTTTCGATCCGCTCGCGCGAACTCGAGACGAAGTTCCACCACATGTACCGCGGACCGTCGAGCGGGGCGCCGCCCAGCAACATGACGCGGGCAGATTCCGTGGCGCGAAAGACAGGCGTGCTGCCTGGTGCGAGGACGACGAGACTGCCAGCCTGCAGCCTTTGGCCGTCCGACACCAGGGCGCCCTGCGCCACGTACACGGCGCGTTCTTCGACCTCCGCAGGAAACTCGAATATCGCCTCTGCACCGAGCTTGCCGGCGGCATAGAAGGTGCTGGAGGGTACGGCAACCGGTGAGCGGCGTGTGCCCCATTCACCAATCAGGAGATGCCAGTCTGCGCCGTCCTGTTGCCAAGCGGGCAGCGCGCTTTCAGGGTAGTGGCGAAAGGCCGGTTCGGCTTCCTGAAGGGGTTCTGGCAGAGCCAACCACATCTGGATGCCTTCCACTGCCTCATCCGCCGCACGTACATCCTCCGGGATGCGCTCGGAATGGCTGATGCCACGACCCGCACACATCCAGTTGACAGCGCCCGGCAGGATCCTCTGCACAACACCGAGACTGTCCCGGTGCATCATGGCGCCACTGAACAGATAGGTGAGTGTGCCCAGTCCGATGTGAGGG
This sequence comes from Uliginosibacterium paludis, assembly GCF_039631355.1. Lineage (NCBI taxonomy): Bacteria > Pseudomonadati > Pseudomonadota > Betaproteobacteria > Rhodocyclales > Zoogloeaceae > Uliginosibacterium > Uliginosibacterium paludis. The sequence goes on from NZ_JBDIVF010000003.1 coordinate 281,278, forward strand.
TGCGGCCGCACGTCGTTTTCCGTGCTGCCTGCCGGAAATCTGGCAGGGCCCATGTGGTCGAGAAAAACGAAGGGGCCGATGGAGCGCCGGGAGATCTGGGGAAGCAGACGGCGGACAGGAAAGCCGATGTCGCGTGTCTGTGCATTCAGGATCTGCAGTGCTTCGTTTTCTGCTGCCATCATGGCCTCCCGGTACTCTTGGGGATTGCCGGCATGGGGGCCGGAAGAATGAAAAAGGGCGGGCCTCAAGCCCGCCCCCGATTCTGCGTCAGACCGGATTTATTCCGCAGCACTTTCCGCCTTGGGCAGATTGCGCAGACGGATGTGCAGCTCGCGCAACTGCTTCTCGTCGACCGGGCTCGGGGCCTGCGTGAGCAGACACTGTGCGCGTTGCGTCTTGGGGAAGGCGATCACGTCGCGGATCGATTCGGCGCCGGTCATCATGGTCACGATGCGGTCCAGGCCGAAGGCGAGACCACCGTGCGGCGGCGCGCCATACTTCAGCGCGTCGAGCAGGAAGCCGAACTTCAGTTGCGCTTCTTCCTCGCCGATGCCGAGCGCCTTGAAGACCTTCTCCTGCACGTCGGCGCGGTGGATACGCACCGAGCCGCCGCCCAGTTCCCAGCCGTTCAATGCCAGATCGTAGGCCTTGGCGAGGCACTTGCCCGGATCGGTCTCCAGGAACTCGAGGTGCTCGTCCTTGGGCGAGGTGAAGGGGTGGTGACAGGCGACCCAGCGCTTGGCTTCCTCGTCGTAGTCGAACATCGGGAAGTCGATCACCCAGGCCGGCGCCCACTTGCGACCGTCGACATGCCCCTTCTCGTGGCCGATCTTGGTGCGCAGCGCGCCCAGGGCGTCGGACACGACCTTGGCCTTGTCGGCACCGAAGAAGATGAGGTCGCCGGACTGTGCGCCGGTGCGCTCCATGACGATCTTCAGGGAGGCTTCGGACAGGTTCTTGACGATGGGCGACTGCAGGCCTTCTTCGTTCAGCTTGGTGACGTCATTGACCTTGATGTAGGCCAGGCCTTTGGCACCGTAGATCTTCACGAACTCGGTGTAGCCGTCGATCTCACCGCGCGACAGTGCCGCACCGCCCGGGATGCGCAGTGCCGTGACACGGCAGCTCGGGTCGTTGGCAGCACCCGCGAACACCTTGAAGGCCACGTCCTTCATCGCGTCGGCAACGTCGACGAGTTCCAGCGTCACGCGCAGGTCGGGCTTGTCGGAGCCGTAGCGCGCCATGGCTTCCTGGTAGGTGATGCGCGGGAAGGGATTCGGCAGATCGACGTCGATGGCATCCTTGAACACGTGACGGATCAGGTTCTCCATGATCGCCGTGATCTCGCCCTCGTCGAGGAATGAGGTTTCCATATCGACCTGGGTGAACTCGGGCTGGCGATCGGCGCGCAGGTCCTCGTCACGGAAGCACTTGGTGATCTGGTAGTAGCGGTCGTAGCCGGCCACCATCAGCAACTGCTTGAAGAGCTGGGGAGACTGGGGCAGGGCAAAGAACTGACCGTCATGCACGCGGCTCGGCACGAGGTAGTCGCGTGCGCCTTCCGGCGTGCTCTTGGTCAGCATCGGGGTTTCGATGTCGATGAAACCGGCGTCATCCAGGAAACGACGGAAAGCACGCGCCGTCTTGTAACGCAGCAGCATGTTGCGCTGCATGGCAGGGCGACGGAGGTCAATGACGCGGTGCGTCAGACGGACGTTTTCGGACAGGTTTTCGTCGTCGAGCGGGAAAGGCGGCGTGACCGATGCATTCAGCACTTCTACTTCATGCGCCAGCACTTCGACTTCACCGGAGATGAGGTTGGCGTTGGTGGTGCCTTCCGGACGGCGACGGACCTTGCCTGTTACCCGCAGGCAGAATTCGTTGCGGACGCCTTCGGCAACCTTGAAAGTGTCGGCCCGATCGGGGTCGCACACCACCTGAACCAGACCTTCGCGGTCACGCAGATCAATGAAGATCACGCCACCGTGGTCACGACGACGGTGGGCCCAGCCAAAGAGGGTAACGGTCTGGTCAAGCAGAGCGGCAGAAACAAGGCCGCTATAGGTGGTACGCATCAATGATCTCCATGATCCGGTTTTGTATTGGATGACCGGCTTCTCGCGGGAAGCTCGGTCCGATGTTCAGTCGCGCACCGGCAGCGGGGCAACAGAACCCATCGAAATGATGTATTTGAGTGCCTCATCGACCGACATGTCGAGTTCCACGACATCCTTGCGATCCATCATGAGGAAAAAGCCCGATGTCGGGTTGGGCGTGGTCGGCACATAGACGCTGACTGCTTCGGCAGGGAGAAGGCTTGCGAGCTGACCGGCCGGCGTTCCGGTCTGGAACGCGATGGTCCAGCTTCCCTGACGAGGATATTGAACGAGGAGCGCTTTCCGGAAGGCTTGACCGCCCGGCCCCAGAAGAGTGTCTGAAACCTGTTTGACGCTCGAATAGATCTGCCTGACAACCGGAATCCTGTTGAGGATGCCTTCCCAGGTCCGCACGAGGCGCTGGCCAAAGAAGTTGCTGGTAGCCATGCCTGTGAGCATGACAACCAGAATCGTGACCAGCGTGCCGAACCCCCAGAGCTTGAATCCGATCAGATTGCTGGGTTGCCAGGCTTGCGGTAACAGCAGCAGTGACTGGTCAAGCGTATTGACCACTGCACTGAGCACCCAGACCGTCACGATCAGGGGAGCCCACACCAGCAGTCCTGTAATCAGGTATTTCTTCATGTGGCCAGACGGCGGTCAGTGACAGGCGCAGTTGTCTGCACAGGGCGGCGGCGGGGCGTCCGGCGCTGCAGGGCAGGATGCTGAGCTACCCTTGAAGTCGGTTGCATACCAGCCACTGCCCTTGAGTTGGAAGCCTGCTGCAGTCAGCTGCTTGGCGTAAGTCTTGCTGCCACATGCCGGGCAGCTTTCAATGGGTGCATCACTGTGCTTCTGAAGGTGATCCTTCTTGTGGCCGCAGTCACCACAACGGTATTCATAGATGGGCATATCGTTCTCCTGAGCCGGTGATTCTATCTCATTGGCGGCGCACCAAAAACAGCGGAGTTGCGTGCGCTGTCAAAGGTTGCCGCCCGGAGCGGAAATCAGGGCAAGAACGAAAAGTTCAAGCCCCTCACACCGGAAGAAAAACTGAAATCAGGCTGCTTCCGGAGAACAGCGAAATGACTCCCGCTGCTGCCAGATAGGGGCCGAACGGGATGGGCGTCTCCCTGGCGTGCTTGGCGAACACCATGAGCGAAATCCCGACAATAGCGCCCACGACCGACGAAAGCAGGATCACTGCCGGCAGGACTTGCCAGCCAAGAAAAGCCCCGATGGCGGCCAGAAGCTTGAAGTCACCGTAACCCATTCCTTCCTTGCCCGTGACCAGCTTGAACAGCCAGAAAACCGACCAGAGCGAGAGATAGCCTGCCATGGCACCGATTACGGCACTTTCAAGGGTCGTGAAAACGCCTTGAACGTTGAAGGCGAGACCCAGCCACAGGAGTGGCAGGGTAATGTCGTCAGGGAGCAGATAAGTGTCCAGATCGATGAAGGTCAGGGCAATCAGCGACCACACCATGATCAGCGCTCCGGCTGTTGCAAGGCTTGGCCCGAATTTCCATGCAACCGCGACTGACAGGGCTGCACTGAGACATTCGATGATCGGATAGCGGGGGCTGATGGCAGCCTTGCAGTGGTTGCATTTGCCTCGCAAAACCAGATAGCTCACAAGCGGAATGTTCTCCAGGGCGGTGATCTGGTGCCCGCAGTGAGGACAGCGCGAGCGGGGGGTAGACAAGGTAAGCGGTGCGTGCGCAGCAGAATCTTCTCCCCGCATTTCAGCTGCTTCCGCCTCCCAGCGGCGCTCGAGCATCTTGGGCAATCGATGGATCACCACATTGAGGAAACTGCCTACACAAAGGCCAACGATTCCGCATGCGAAAGCCAGATTGATCGGAGTGTTCAGAAGTTCGAACATGAAAGTGAAATAGCCTGCTGAATGAAAAGAGCGGCGCCTGGGCGCCGCGTGACGGATCAGATAGCCTGTTGGTGTTTAGACAACCTGGCCGAGTTTGAAGATCGGGAGGTACATTGCGACGACCATGCCGCCAATAACCGTACCGAGAAATACGATGATGATCGGCTCAAGCAACTGTGAGAGACCTGCGACAAGGTCATCGACTTCACGTTCGAAAAAGTCGGCAACTTTTCCGCACATGCTGTCCAACTGGCCGGACTCCTCCCCGATGGAGACCATCTGAACCACCATTGCAGGAAAAACTTGGGAGCCTTGCATGGCTACAGTCAGACTTGTGCCGGTAGCGACCTCATTCTGAATGTTTTTTGTAGCGACTTTATAAATGTGATTTCCAGATGCCCCGGCTACGGAGTCCAGTGCCTCGACAAGCGGCACGCCCGCGGCAAACATCGTTGATAGAGTTCGAGTCCAGCGTGCGATGCTGCCTTTGCGAAGGATGTCTCCAACGACGGGGAGTTGGAGACTCATTCTGTCTATTGAAGCTTGCATCGCTGGCGAGCGCTTGTACGCAAACACAAATCCTACAATTGCGGCGATCAGCGCAAGCAGTATGAAAAAGCCATTTTCAACAAAAAAGTCGGAGAGAGCCATCACAAATAGTGTTGGGGCAGGGAGATCGGCTCCAAAGCTGGTAAAGACCTTTTTAAACTCCGGAATGACGAAAATCATCATGACAGCGGTAACGGCACCGGCGACAACGAGCACCGAGATAGGGTAAAACATGGCCGACTTCAATTTACTTTTCAGGGCGAGCATCTTTTCCTGATAAATCGCAATTCGGTCCAGCAGGTTTTCCAGCGCGCCTGATTGCTCGCCGGCAGCAACAAGATTGCAGTAGAGCGCATCAAAGTGAGCGGGATGCTTTCTTAAGGCGTTTGCGAGATTGGTCCCCGTTTCAATGTCGCTGCGAATATCGTTCAAAAGACGACCGAGCGCTGCATTTGATGTGCCTTTTATCGCGATATCGAATGATTGGAGTAGCGGCACTCCTGCTCGCATCATTGTGGCCAACTGCCTGGTAAATATTGCTATATCTTTTTGTTTGACCTTGCTGCCTCGGCCAAATGAGCGTCTTTTGATTTTTGTGACTGCTATGCCTTGCCTACGCAACGTGGCTTGCACGACATTTTCCGTCTGGGCGCGAAGTTCGCCGCGAACGATTTTTCCTGACTTGTCTTTTCCCTCCCAGACAAACAGGTTTTCCTGTTGTTGTGCCGTGGCGGGACGTCGTACGGTGCGGGCTGCAGTTGCCATGTTCGTTTTCCGGTGCGTTTATTCGTTTGTACTGGCCAGAACTTCTGTCAGGGAGGTCAGCCCCTGCTTGACCTTTCTCAGGCCTGATTGGCGCAGGTCACTGATGCCTTCCAGTTGTGCTTGCGCCGCAATATCCATCGAGTTGCCACCCGACATGATGATGCGCTGGATCTCGTCAGTGATCGGCATGACCTGGTAGATGCCGACCCGGCCCTTGTATCCCGAGCCCTTGCAGCGATCACAGCCGCCGGGGCCGTAAGCCTGCCAGCTTCCGTCCAGGTCGGACTCGCTGAAGCCCGCCTCGATCAGGGCTTCAAGGGGAATGTCGAGCGGTTTCTTGCAGCTGCAAAGACGTCGGGCAAGGCGCTGTGCCGTGATCAGGATGACTGAAGACGCAATGTTGAATGGGGCTACACCCATATTGCGGAGACGTTCCAGGGTCGTTGGGGCGTCATTCGTGTGCAGTGTCGACAGCACCATGTGGCCGGTCTGTGCTGCCTTGATCGAAATCTCGGCCGTCTCCAAGTCCCGGATTTCACCCACCATGATGACGTCGGGATCCTGGCGCAGGAAGGCCTTGAGCGACACGGCGAAGGTCAGCCCGGCCTTGTCGTTCATTGAAACCTGATTGATGCCTGGAAGATTGATTTCTGCAGGATCTTCAGCCGTCGAGATATTGACGCCCGGCTTGTTGAGGATGTTCAGACAGGTATAGAGCGAAACGGTTTTGCCCGAGCCGGTTGGTCCGGTGACCAGCACCATGCCGTATGGGCGCTCGATGGCGTCCAGAAGCGCGGCTTTCTGGTCTGGATCGTAGCCTAGTGCGTCGATCCCTAGCATGGCACTGCTTGGGTCCAGGATCCGCATGACGATTTTTTCGCCATGCAGTGTGGGAAGCGTTGAAACCCGAAAATCGATCGCCTTGTTTTTTGACAGGACGAGCTTCATCCGCCCATCCTGCGGAACGCGTTTCTCGGATATGTCGAGACGGGAAATCACCTTGATCCGCGCCGCGATTTTTTCTTTCAGCGCCAGCGGCGGCTGCGAGATTTCCCTGAGGATGCCGTCGGTTCGGAAACGGATCCGGTAGTACTTTTCGTAGGGCTCGAAATGGATGTCGGAAGCGCCTTCGTTGATGGCGTCGACGAGCATTTTCTGGATGAAGCGCACGACGGGCGCATCATCGACTTCCGCTGCGCCGGCGTCGGACACCGCTTCCTCAGGGTTTGCCTCGGACAGGGTGTCCAGGTCGAAGTCGTCCGTGGTTGAAAGATTGGACAGCGCAGAAGACAGCGACTCGGTGAGCTTGGCAAGCAGGCGCCCCAGCTTATCCACTTCGACCACAACGGGGTCGACGGCGAGGCCTGTCTGAAACCGGATTTCATCCAGCGCACGAAGGTTACTGGGGTCCGGGAGGGCAACGAAGATCCTGTTGCCGCGTTTTGAGAGGCCTATGACCTGATGTTTCGCCATCAGCTTGGCGTCAATGGCGTCCTTGGCAACATAGCTTTCGTCATAGGACGCGAGATCCAGCCAGGGGTAGCCGAAAGTTGTTGCGCAGAAGGACGCAAGGTCGGCAGCCTTGATGAAGCCCTTCTGAACCACTTCGGCGGCAAAGCCACCCGGAGAGTTTCCAGAGGCTGAGCAGGCCAGCGCATCAGCTTCGCTCAGAAGCTTGTGCTGAATCAGTGCTCTGGCCAGACCACTCAGTGCCGATTGCGGGGAAGTTGCCATTTTTTTATGAATTTAAAGCCGGTCAAACAACGGGTTAAAGCTGATACTTCATGTTGGCTTGGAATTCATGCAATTGTAAACCCTCGAGGGTTTTCATATCCGGCAGATGGAGCGCCTCCCGTCAGTCCGTCGGGGCCACCGGTGCCTCCTAGATGCTGCGGTTCAGGATGTATTCGAGGACAAATCTCGAGCCCGCGTAAGCAAGCAGGAGGCAGGCGAACCCCGCGAGAAGCCAGTGCGTCGCTGTCTTTCCGCGCCAGCCACGATGCCAGCGCCCGGCCAGCAGGATCGCGAACAGCAGCCACGATGCGATTCCGAAAACCGCCTTGTGCGTCAAAGTGAAGGGTTTTCCGAAAATCTGCTCCGAAAACAACACCCCGGAAGCAACAGTCAATGTCAGAAAAGTAAAGGCGGTGCTGATCAACCGGAACAGCAGGCGTTCAAGCGTGAGCAGCGGCGGGAGTGCGTGCTCGATGCTGACTGAAGTGCGTCCGTGCAAATGACGTTCTGCTGCGGCGATCAGCAGTGCATGAAAGACCGCGAGAGTGAATAGGCTGTAGGCCAGCATCGCGACCACAACATGCATTCGAAATGCCCAGTTTCCAGCATCCAGGGTGTGAGGGTGGCCCGGGCTCAGGATCGGAAGCACCACAAAGACGGCAGATGCTATCGATACGACGGAGAGCAGTGGCTTGATTGGACGCACCAGGCTCTCCAGACTGTAGAAGAGCATGGCCAGCCAGAGGGTGAGCGACAGGGCGATGGAAAGTCCGAAGTGGAATTCGCCGTCTCCCAGCATCACCTCACCCAGGGCAAAGGCATGGCTGCACAAGGCCGTGAATAGCAGCAGGGCTGCTATGTGCCTGCCGTCGGAGTGGCGTGCTCCAGTCCGAGGGAGGCTGAAAACCGCAAGCGCCACATAAAACGTGGCCGGAAGCAGATGCAGTAGAATGAGAGACATTCATCCAGTTTAACGCCCAACAGAACCGGCGCAAACCCGGTTCCTGCCAACGAAACTCCGTAATGCTCGATAACCTTACAAACCGATTTGCTCAGGTCGTCAAGACACTGCGTGGCCAGGCCCGCCTGACCGAAGACAATATTGCCGACATGTTGCGCGAAGTGCGCATGGCTTTGCTTGAAGCCGATGTGGCACTGCCTGTTGTCAAGGAACTGATCGCCCGGATCAAGGAAAAGGCACTCGGGCAAGAGGTTGTCGGTTCGCTGACGCCAGGGCAGGCGCTTGTCGGCGTGGTGCAGGACGAGCTCGCAGCCATCATGGGAGGCGCCCAGTCCGGCCTCAACTTTGCAACCCAGCCTCCTGCCGTAATGCTCATGGCTGGTCTTCAGGGGGCGGGCAAGACCACTACTGTTGGCAAGCTGGCGAAATACCTGAAGGAAAAGCACCGCAAGAAGGTGCTGACGGTGTCATGCGACGTCTATCGTCCAGCGGCGATCGCCCAGCTTGAGACGGTGACAGGGCAGGCCGGCGCGGAATTCTTCCCGTCGTCGTCGGACCAGAAGCCCGTTGATATTGCGCTGGCTGCCATCGATTACGCGAAGCGTCACTATTTTGACGTGCTGCTTGTTGATACCGCTGGCCGCATCACGATCGACGAACAGATGATGGCTGAAATCAAGCAGCTTCAGACCAGCATCAAACCCATCGAGACGCTGTTTGTTGTGGATGCCATGTTGGGGCAGGATGCTGTCAATACCGCGCGTGCATTCAACGAGGCGCTTTCGCTGACCGGCGTTGTGCTCACCAAGCTGGATGGTGATTCACGTGGTGGTGCGGCGCTCTCCGTTCGTCATGTGACCGGGGCGCCGATCAAGTTCACTGGCGTAGGCGAGAAGCTGACGGGGCTTGACGAGTTTCATCCGGATCGCATGGCCAGCCGTATTCTGGGCATGGGAGACATCCTGTCCCTTGTGGAGGAAGCTCGCACGGCCGTCGATGAAAAAGCGGCTCGCGACCTTGCTGACAAACTGCGCAAGGGAAAGGGCTTCGATCTGAATGACTTCAAGGATCAGATGGCACAGATGCGCAAGATGGGCGGGCTGTCCAGCCTGATGGATAAGATGCCGGCCCAGATTGCGCAGGCTGCCTCCCAGATGCAGGCCGGCGCGCCTGAAAAAGCCATGGCCCGGGTTGAAGGCATCATCAATTCGATGACGCCTGCCGAACGTTCGAATCCCGATCTCATCAAGGCTTCGCGCAAGCGGCGCATTGCGGCGGGGGCAGGGGTTCAGGTTCAGGAGGTGAATCGCCTGCTGAATCAGTTCGAGCAGATGCAGAAAATGATGAAGCAGTTTTCCGGCGGCGGGATGGCCAAGCTCATGCGGAGCATGGGAGGTCTGAAGGGCCTCAAGGGCATGATGCCGAGGATGTAGTTCCTGCTTCAGGCTGCGTGAGCCGCGTACCCGATTGAATGCCGCTCATTGAGCGGCATTTTGTTTTTATTCGTGCTGCAAAGACCCGCCCGTGAGCATTAAAAATGCCGCGCAGCCAAGGCTGGGCGGCATGGAGCTTCTTGCACTGCCTGATTTCAGGCAGGTCTGGACGTCAGCGCAGGCCTGCAGCGTAGTCGGAAACCGCCTTGATTTCCGCATCGGTCAGACGTGATGCGAATCCGCGCATCATGCTGTTGGGGTCATTGGCGCGCTCGCCGCTCCGGAATGCTTTCAGCTGAGCTTCGATGTAGTCGGCATACTGGCCGGAGACTTGCGGATATTGCGCCGGCATTCCCCGGCCCGAGGGGCCATGGCAGCCCGCACAGGCCGGAACGCCCGTTGCTGCGTTACCCGAGCGCCAGAGTTTCCGACCCGCTTCCATTGATGCCATGTTCTTGGCGAACTCCGGCTTGAGTTTCTGCTGCGAAAAATACTTGGCCAGTCCTTTCATGTCAGCATCCGTGAGGGTTGCGACCATCGGCGCCATCGAGGCATTGACACGCTCAGCCGGCTTGCCTTCGGCGGCCTTGAAATTGTGGAGTTGCTTGAGCAGGTATTGCTCATGCTGACCGGCGATCTTGGGGAAGGTCGGCGCAGCCGAGTTGCCATCGGCTCCGTGGCAGGCGGCGCAGACGGTTTCCGCGATCTGTTTCGCACGTGCCGAATCGGGTTGGGGAGCGCCTGCCTGAGCGAAAACGCTGCTGGCAGTCAGGGCAAGTGTCAGGACGGAAATGCGCGCGATCATCGTCACCTCTCGGGGCGTGGCGTTCTTGAATCCTGATATTCTATACCGACACAGACCGTTTCGACCTCAGGGTTTCTGCGCTTGTGTGTTCCTCACACCTTATGGTTTTCCCATGTCTCTTTTTCACGCAGCACGCTTCGAAATTTCCATTGCCCGTCCGCAGGATCTTCCGCCTTCAATGGGGGCTGAAATCGCCTTTGCCGGGCGCTCGAATGCAGGCAAATCCAGTGCGATCAACACACTCGTCGGGCATACCCGGTTGGCATTTGTCAGCAAGACGCCCGGCCGTACCCAGCTGATCAATATTTTCCGGATGAACAACGGCGCTGCCCTGGTTGATCTGCCCGGCTATGGCTACGCAAAAGTACCGGAGGCGATCCGCAAGCAATGGGTCAAGCTGCTGGAAAACTACCTGACCCAGCGTGACAGCCTGATTGGCCTGATCCTCATCATGGATTCCCGTCACCCCCTCACGCCGCTTGATCAGCAGATGCTGGGCTGGTTTGCGCCAACGGGCCGCCCGGTGCACGTGCTGCTGACGAAGTCCGACAAGCTGACCCGCGGGCCTGCTGCGCAGACGCTTGCGCGCGTGCGAAAAGAGCTCGCGGCCTGGGGGCCGAACATTACCGTCCAGCTGTTTTCAAGCCTGAAGAAAACGGGCGTCGACGACGTCGAGAAGATCGTAGGGAGCTGGTTGGGGCTGGGTGCGCAGGGAGCAGCGGAAGAAGCGGAGCCCTCCTGAAAAACAAACCCCGGTGCGTGTATGCACACCGGGGCGAAATGACCTGCATGACCCGGGGGAGTTCATCCAGGTTCCCGCTCAGGGAGGTGAAGCGGGAGATAGCTTGCGCTACCTGGCTCTAAGAACGGCAACTGCCGGCAAAGGTTCAGATCTCAATTGTAAATTTCTGTAAATTGATGGCTTCCCTTGAGTTCAGTTTCGTGAGGCGCGCCGGAAGGGCGATTTGTCCGTGACTGATATCTTGAGGGAGGCGCTTGAACAGGACGATCCAATCATGACCCAGTCTTCATTTCCGGCCTGCCGCCCGCGCCGCATGCGGCGTGACGAGTTTTCCCGTCGGCTGATGCGTGAGTCCAGGCTCTCGACCGATGATCTGATCTATCCCGTGTTCGTACTCGAGGGAGATCAGCGCCGTGAAGTGGTGGCGTCCATGCCGGGCGTTTCCAGGGTATCGATCGATTTGCTGCTGGAGCTGGCCGCCGAGGCTGTTGAACTGGGTGTTCCGGCGCTGGCGCTGTTTCCAGTCATCGAGTCCGGCAAGACGGACGGCGCGGAAGAAGCATGGAATCCGGACGGGCTGGTTCCACGTACCGTGCGGGCACTCAAGGCGCGTTTTCCTGCGCTGGGCGTGATTACCGATGTGGCGCTGGATCCGTATACCTCCCATGGTCAGGATGGTCTGACTGACGCGTCCGGCTATGTGCTGAACGACGAGACCCTGGCGGCACTCGAGAAACAGGCCTTGTGTCACGCTCGTGCCGGTGCGGATGTGGTGGCGCCCTCAGACATGATGGACGGTCGGGTAGGGCGGATCCGGGCGGCACTTGAGGCGGAAGGCCTGATCCACACGCGGATTCTGGCGTATTCCGCCAAATATGCGTCGGCCTTCTATGGTCCGTTCCGCGATGCCGTGGGCTCATCAGGCAATCTCGGCAAGGGCAACAAGTACAGCTATCAGATGGATCCGGCCAACACCGACGAGGCGCTTCGCGAGGTGCGGCAAGACATAGCCGAAGGTGCCGACATGTTCATGGTCAAGCCCGGCATGCCGTACCTCGACATTGTCCGCAGGGTGAAGCACGAGCTTGAGGTGCCGACTTTCGTTTATCAGGTCAGCGGCGAGTACGCGATGCTCAAGGCTGCTGCCGCCAACGGCTGGCTGGCCGAGGAAGCGGTTTTCATGGAATCCCTGCTGGCCTTCAAGCGTGCAGGGGCGGACGGCATCCTGACCTATTACGCGCTCGAGGCGGCACGCCTCCTCAAGCGTGACGCCTGAGCTCCGCATCCGGCCGATGCGGAACTCGGATCTCGCATCGGTGCACAGGATCCAGTGCAGCCGCTATCCCGTGGCCTGCCATGAGCCGCAGGTGGCGCTCCAGAGCCGGCTGGAGGCCGCACCGGCGTTCTGCTTTGTTGCGGAGCACCAAGGCCGGACTCTGGCCTATGTGCTGGCGCATCCCTGGCGAGGTCCTGCTCCCCGGCTTCATGAGCGCCTGGCCGCGTGTGACGAGCCAGACCATGTTTTTCTCCACGATTTGTGCGTATCCATCGAGGCGCAAGGCCTGGCTTGCGGACGCGCGCTTTTCGGCGCAGTGGAGGCCGCTGCGCGTCTTCGTGCGCATGAGCGCATCCGCATCGTGGCGCTGGAACAGGCCGAGGGTTTCTGGTCGCGCCTCGGATTCCAGGACGAGCATCAGCCGGCCGGTGAGGGCTATGGCAGGGCGCGACTGATGGCCCGGGACGTTTCGAAGGCTTCAGCGCCGACCTGAGGCGCTTGCGGGAGGCGCCTTGAGCGCACGCGCACTGCGTAGCTGAGCATCCACCCAGACGGGGCGAGGCTGACTGCCCGGGGTGATCCAGACCGTGCGCATGCCCAGCCGCTTGGCGGGAAGCAGGTTCTTAGCGGTGTCCTCAACCATGATGCAGTCGGACGCGCGTACACGCAGATGGCGGAGTACGCACTGATAACCGACGACGGCGGGTTTGGGCTGGTAGCGGAGATCTTCGACGGCGAAGCTTCCGTCCATGACGCGATCCAGCCCTGATAGCCGGAGAATGGCATCGACATAACTGCGTGGCGCGTTCGAGAAAATGTATTTGCGTCCGGGAAGTTTGCGCAGGTGGCGCAGCAGCGCCTTGTCGAAAACCAGCATGCTGGCCAGATCCGTGAATCGGTGCGTGGCCTCGAGGAAGTCTCCAGGCCGGACCTTGTGGTGCCTGACCATGCCGTGCAGCGTGGCGCCGTATCGCGTCCAGTAGTGGCCACGCAAGGCGTGAGCGTCCTCGATGCTCAATGAGAGTCGTTCCGCCATGTAGGCCGTCATGGCGTTGTTGATGTGCGGAAAGATGTGTCGTCCCGCGTCATGCAGGGTGTTGTCGAGGTCGAACAGCCAGACGGGTTTCATCGGAAGAGGGGGTGCGCAGCGAAGCCCTGATTGTACTGGCAGGCTGCGGCCGGCTTCAGCTCTCGCGTGAGCGGAAGCGGATGATCGCTCGGCCGTCGTCGATGGTTTTGGGTTCGGGCTTCCAGGCATGTCCGAAGACGACTTCCAGCGTGGCCGGGATCCGTCCCGCCTGGCGCAGTGCGTCGAGTCTCGCGCACGCATCCGCCCAGGCGCGCCGGCCCGTGAGGCCACGTGGGCGTGTGCGGGACGCCGAGCTGCTGGCGCTGGCCCGCAACTCGGCAAACAGGCTGCGGGCATCCGGATAGGTCAGCGTGAGGGTCTGCATGTCCATGACCGGGTCGGAAAAACCGGCCTTGACCAGGCAGTCCCCGATGTCGTGCATGTCGATGAAGCGATGCACCCGTGCGCCGAGGGGCCCCGGCAGGGCGTCGCGCAGCTCGCGCAAGGTGTCCGGGCCGAGGGTGGAGAACATCAGCAGGCCATCGACGGCCAGCACGCGATGCGCTTCCCTCAGGGCATCGGCCGGATCGCTCAGCCAGTTGAGCAGCAGGTTGCTCCAGACCAGATGCACGCTGTCGCGCGCAAGCGGGAGCTGTGCGGCATCTCCGCAGATCAGCGCCGGACCTTCGTCACGACGCAGCACCCGCTGCAGGAAGGATCTCTGCGGGCGGGCCAGTTGCAGCAGGGGCAAGGCGTTGTCGAGCGCCAGACGCCTTGCGTCCGGGTAGCGCTCGGCGAGCATTGCCTGGTCCGGGCCATGGCCGCTGCCCAGATCAAGGATGAGGCCGGGCGCGAGCCGGATGTAGTCGAGGCGCTCGGCCATTCGTGACGAGATTTCCCGGGCGACGAAATCATGCTTGCTGACCGACTGGGCCGCCGCCGAAAAGCGACGACGGATCAGGGCGTGGTCAAGCGAGAAGTCTTCTGCGGACATGGTGAGGCGTAGGTGTGATCGGGGCGTAGGGTGTGGCCCGAGTGTAGCGCACCGGTCTGGTTGAAACCTGCCCGGGCGTGTCAGGCCGCTTCGAAATGCTCCAGCATCAGCTGCAGGCTGGCAACGCCCTGATACTCGTTGACCGAGAGCCGGTAGGCGGCACGGATGCGTTGCGGAACCGGGTCGGTGCAGTTGAAACGCACCGCTTCGAAGCTCGCTCCGGGCTTGGCCAGTTCGAGCTTGAGATGGCGGTCCTTCATCAGGCGCTGACGCCGGACTTCGAAGACATCCTCGAAGACGGGGGCCGCGAAGCCCTGGCCCCAGATTTCTTCGTCCAGCATGCGCGCCGTCTCGAGGCTCATGTAGCCCGTTTCGAGGGCGCCGTCGGTTTCGAGGGTGTGCTGAAGTTCGGCAGGACTCACCAGTTCGGCGACGGTGTCGGCAAAGACCGTGCGGAAGCGCGGGAAATCCCGCTCCAGGATCGTGACGCCCGCTGCCATGGCGTGACCGCCGAAGCGCATGATCAGATCGGGGTGGCGCTTGGTGATCAGGTCCAGCGCGTCGCGCAGATGAAGTGCCGGAATGCTGCGGCCCGAGCCCTTCAGCTCCCCGTCGCCCTCATGATCGCTGGCGCGAGCGAACGCGAAGGTCGGGCGATGCGCCCGCTCCTTGATGCGGCCAGCCACGATGCCGATCACGCCCTGATGCCATTCGGGTTCGAAGAGTGCGATGGCCGGGCCTTCATCGATGCGCGTAGCGTCGAGTGTTGCCAGCGCGGCATCACGCATTTCCGCCTCGATCTCGCGACGTTCGACGTTGAGCGCCTGGAGCTGCTGCGCAATGTTGAAGGCCCGTGCGTAATCATCGGTCAGCAGGCATTCGATGCCCAGGCTCATGTCTGAGAGCCGGCCTGCGGCGTTGAGGCGTGGCCCCAGCGCGAACCCCATGTCGAAGGTGCTGGCCCGGCCGGGCTGGCGCCCTGCCACGGCAAACAGCGCACGCAGTCCGGCGCACATGCGTTCGGCACGCATCCTGACCAGCCCCTGGCGCACCAGCAGGCGGTTGTTCGGGTCAAGACGCACCACGTCGGCGACCGTGCCGAGTGCAACCAGGTCGAGCAGGCTTGCGAGATTCGGCGCCGGGCGGGCCTCGTCAAACACGCCGCGAGCTCGCAGCTCGGCGCGCAAAGCCAGTGCAACGTAGAACATCACGCCGACGCCGGCCAGGTGCTTGCTGGCGAAGGTGCAGCCGGGCTGGTTGGGATTTACGATTACATCCGCGTCCGGCAGGGTTTCTCCCGGCAGATGGTGATCGGTGACGACGACGGTCATGCCCAGGGCGCGGGCAGCGGCGACGCCTTCGACGCTTGCGATGCCGTTATCCACCGTGATCAGGATGTCCGCCTCAAGGCGCGCGACTTCAGCCACAACGCTGGGCGAAAGGCCGTAACCATGGACGACCCGGTCGGGCACAAAATAATGCAGGTCGGTGGCGCCCAGCATGCGAAGCGCGCGGATGCCGACGGCACAGGCCGTAGCGCCGTCACAGTCATAGTCGGCCACGATCACCATGCGTACCCCCGCCTCGATCCCGTCTGCCAGCAGGCGAGCGGCGTCCGCGATGCCCTTGAGCCCGTCGGGCGGCAGCAGCGCACCGAGCTCTGTCACCAGCTCGGCGCCGGAGCGGATGCCGCGGGCGGCGTAGAGACGCGCGATCAGCGGATGCAGGCCGGCTTCGTTGAGACGGCGGGCAATGGCGGCATCTGCCGAGCGTGGGAGAAGACGGGTCATGGTCCGGGTGGGCACGGGAGTCGATCGAGCCCGGTATTGTGCGACGAAGCAGGAGCGGCGTCATGTGCCAGCTGCCTGCGCAGTCACCGCCGTGCAAAGAGGAACAGGGGCCGAAGCCCCTGTTCCGTGTTGCAAGGCCGGCTGACTTAGCCTTGCAGCAACTTGAGAACCTGCTGCGGCAGCGCGTTGGCCTGGGCCAGCATCGCCGTACCGGCTTGCTGCAGGATCTGCGAGCGGCTCAGGTTGGCGGTTTCTGCCGCGAAGTCTGCATCCTGGATCCGGCCGCGCGACGCGGAGAGGTTTTCCGAAGAGGTCTGCAGGTTCGTGATCGTGGAGGTGAAACGGTTCTGGATGGCGCCCATGTCGGCTCGCGAGGAGTTCACCGAGGTCAGCGCCTTGTCGACGATTTCCAGCGCACGCTCGCTGCCGAGGAAGGTCGAGATATCCAGGTCTTCCACATGAAGCGCGGTCGCGCTGGGTGCGCTGGTCGTGATCCCGGAGAGCCCGTACTGCGCGAGCGTGCTTGAGCCACCCGCCGTCACGCCAAAGGTGATGCCTTCCTTGACAGATTGCAGCGTGACGATGCCATTGGCATCCGCGGTGGCGTAGACCCCCGTGGTGTCGAGCTTGGCGTTGATGCCCTGGGCGACGAGCTGGCCCATTTCCGAGGCCGTGGCACCAGCCGGATAATTGATGTCGCTCAGCGCAATATTGCTCACCGTGCCTGCCGAGCCCGTCACGTCGATGGTGAGGCCGGTCAGCGTGCCGGATGTGGCGGCGCCGGTCAGCGAGGAGGCGGCCGAGCCGGAGACGTCTGCTGCGAAGAAGCTCTTGCCGAGCATGTTCACGTTCGAGTCGACCACGGCGTCGATGCCGATGGTCTGTCCGGAGTCCGCTCCGACCTGGAACAGCGCACCGGTGAAGCTGCCGTCGAGCAGCTTGGTGCCGTTGAATGTGGTCTGGTTGGCGACGCGGTCGATTTCCTGCACGAGCTGCTGGACTTCCGCATTCAGAGCATTGCGGTCGGACTGCGAATTCGTGGCGTTTGCGGACTGCACCGACAGCTCGCGGATGCGCTGCAGGTTGTTGCCGATTTCAACCATCGCACCTTCTGCGGTCTGGGCCAGCGAAATCCCGTCGTTGGCGTTGCGCGCGGCCTGTGTCAGACCGCGGATCTGGGTTGTCATACGTTCCGAGATCGCGAGACCGGCAGCGTCGTCCTTGGCGCTGTTGATGCGCAGGCCGGACGAAAGACGCTGCAGCGAAGTGGCCAGCGACCCCTGGGAAGCATTCAGATTTCGTTGCGAGTTCAGCGACGCCACATTGGTGTTGATGGTCATGGCCATGATTCGTTCTCCACAAAAAGTTTTGCATTGAGTCCGGAGTCGAGCTCAGTCAGCCTGGCATCGCCGGAAATCGATCCCGCTTTGGGCGGAGCGACTTGACTGCTTCAATGCATGGCCTGTGCCAGTTTTGCGAAATGACCATCTGGTGTGGGTTTCGGGAGGTTTTGCGAGTCTTGGTGGGTGTGGCGGTGAACTGTTCTCGGCGGAATTTGCCGTTCTCTATCCGGACGCATCGCCGTGCGCGCCGGCAATACTTGCCGGCAGGCTGGCGTCGCTGCCGGTTGGCGGCAGGGCGTCTGAAAATGCTTCGGGCCGGCCCTCGATGGAGGTGCCGGCCCGAACTGATGTATGCACTTGGCATGTGCTGAAAAGGTCTAGCTATCAGGCCCCAGGAGCCAGCCGTCGCGCCAGCGCAGCAGGTTTTCGCCTTCGAGCATCCAGCCTGCCCGGACGAAAGCCTGCAAGGCTCTGCCTTCTGCGAAGAGGGCTTCCCGGTCGGCGAGCTTGCCCTCGATGGCTGCAATCCAGTCCCGGAAGCGATTGCGAACCAGCGTGACCGGAAAGCCGCAGCGGTAGGGCTCGAGGTCGGTCGCAATCACCGGGTATCCGCAAATGCCATACTCCAGCAGGCGCAGATTGCTCTTGCATTCATTGAAGATGTTCTCCTCCAGCGGCGCGATCGCCAGATCGAGGTCCAGCGCAGCCAGCGCGGCCGGATACTGGCTCAGATGCACGCCCGGATGGAACTCCGCGATGCAGGCATCCACGCCTTCCGGCTTCATGCCGAAGAATACCCAGTCAACACGGTCTGCCAGGGCTTTCACCACGTCCGCGATGAGTCGCAGGTCGCCGGTGTGGCTGGAGCCGCCTGCCCAGCCCACGCGTGGTCTGCGGGTCGGGTCCGCCGGCTTGCGATCGGGAATCCCTCCCCACAGACGGTGAGGAAGGTAGTTGGGCAGGACCACGATGTCGTCATGAAACGGCTGCATGGCTTCACGCAGCGCCTGGGTAGAGACAACCATGCGATCACAGATGCTCATGGCCTTGCGCAGACGCTTGACGAGGTCAGGCGGCAGCAGTTTCTTGTGGACGTTCGAAGTCGGGAGGTTGGGCAGGTAGTCGTCGACTTCGAAGATCAGCCGCGCGTTGCAGTAGGAGCGGTAATCCGCGGCGTGCTTGAGTTGCATGTCGGAGGTCTGGCGCTGGAGCACGATGGTGTCCGGCTCGATGCGTGCGACTTCGGCCGGCAGGAAATACTCCGAATAGCAGCCGCCTGAAACGAGAGCTTCTTCACCCAGCACGGTTGCCGGCGCGATCATCCGGTAGAGGCCGGAACCCCACAGATCACCGCAGTGGGCGAGGAGCTTCTTGCGGCCCGGCAGCGACGGCCGGAAAACCGGGTTGGATTCCAGCTCGAATCCCGTGCCCTTGAGCCGGAAGTTCGGGTTGTAGGCGGGGTCTGCCTTGATCCACGGCATCCAGCGCCGATACATCTCATGCTGTTCCGCGGCGAAGCGAGCCTGCTTGGCTTCCAGCTTTGCCGGATCTTCTGCCTTCTGGCTGACGTTGGCGACATGCATGAGCCGCGCATAAGGCGTCCAGACGACGGAGTAACCTGCCGTTCTGACCTTCAGGCAGAGATCGATGTCGTTGTAGGAGACCGCAAAGGCCTGTTCGTCCAGCCCGCCCACCTCTTCATAGATCCGCTTCCGGATCATCAGACAGGCTGCCGTGACGGCGGAGTACTGCTGGTCGAGCATCAGGCGGCCACCGTAACCGGTCGCGTTCATCGGCTCGCCAATGAAAGGGTGGTCCGCCGGGCCGCGCAGGCCCAGGATCACGCCGCCATGCTGGATGCGACCGTCGGGAAACAGCAGCTTTGCGCCGACAATCCCCACCTCAGGTCGTTGTGCATGGTTGAGCAAGGCATCGAGCCAGCCTGCTTCGAGTATGGCTGTGTCATTGTTGAGCAGCACGAGGTAATCCCCTCGTGCTTCCCGTGCGGCAAGGTTATTGACCGCGGAATAGTTGAAGGGCTTGTCATAGTGGAGCACGCGCAACTGCGGGAGCGCGAGATCCTCGATGCCCTTGATATAGGCAACCGCCTCCGGCTCATCGCTCTGGTTATCGACAATCAGGAGTTCGTAGTTGTCATAAGCGGTTTTCGAAGTCAGCGTCTCGATGCAGCGTGCCAGCATGGCCTGCTGGTTTCTGGTCGGAATGATGATCGAGACGAGGGGGCGATCGGGATGTGCATAGCAGACCCGGAGGCTGTCGGGCAGCAAGCCTTGTTCAAGCGAGGCTTCTATGCCGCAGCGCGCCAGATGCGCCCGCAGTACTTCCTGAAGTTTTGAGGAATCGTCCGCGGGAGTATGGGTTCCGTGAAAAATCAGCTCAGGCAGGTGGCTGATTGCCTTCGGGCCGAAGCGTTCAAAGATCCGGAACGCGAGATCCTGATACCAGACCGTTTCATCCAGTTCTGCGAGTCCGTTCAGTTCGCTCAGGGCATGGCTGTTGAGAACCAGGAAGCGGCCAATGTAGGGGCGCGAGCGTAAATGGTCGATATCAAAATCGGATTTGAAGCGGGGGAGCTCCGGAGTGTTCTGTTCGTCCAGCTGGGTTTCGTCGGTATAGATGAGCGCCTGATCGGGCTGCGAACAGATCGCAGCCTGCAGTTTGTTCGCTGCATGTGCCGCAATCTGGTCGCCGGGTAACATCACTACCAGCCAGTGCTTTTCAGTGCTGTAGTCACGAAGTATGGTTCCGAGCGCAGCTGACGTGATGTGGCGAACAGCGTGGGCAGGTGTTGGTGTTGCATGCTGTGCTTCGATGATGACGACATTGTCTGGCGGCATTTGTGCGAGCAGGCCGTCCAAGGTGCGTGTCATTGCGACAGCAGAGGCTTCTGCGCGTGCATCAACAAGGAAGGTGATCCGCGCGCTCTCGGTGGACACTTGCGTGGCGATCGGTGCATGCAGCATGTCTTCGGCTGCTGCGTGTTTCTGCAACCAGTCGAGAAATCCGATGTCTTTGCGAAGGCCTGCATAGAGCTGCGAGAGACCGCGCTGCAAGACTCCGATCGAGCATCGTAATGCCTCGGTTTTCAGGCTCTCGGGTACATTCGAAAAGGAGTTTGTCTGCTGTGACCATTCCCGGAAACTCAGCCGGCCGCTGCTGCAGGCCCGCTCACTGTCGCCGATCAGGTGAAGGATGAGATTAAGAGTGTCGCGGAAACCGGGGTTGTCCGGCTCAAGCCTCACCGCGTCAAGCATCAGCTCGAAGGCTTTGCTCGTGCCGAGAAAGGGGCGACTGGCATAGTGCTTGTCCAGCGCGATGCAGTGTTGCGCCAGCAGGTGTTTGATGCGAGCCGGCGGGGCTTTGCCGAAGAGCATTGACAGGGCCGAGGATTGGCTTCTGCGCGTGACAGCCGCGACCAGAATGGCGATCGTTTCGTAGACCGCTGCAGCGGCGAGTTTTTCCCGATTCTGGATGCTCAGGTTTTCGCCGTGGATGCGGTATCTGACCCACTTAGCGTTGCTCAGCGCGACCGGGTGCTCGTCGGTGATGCGCAGCCACAGGTCGAGGTCTTCGGTTGAGCGGAGCGCTGCATTGACCGAGTGCTGTTTGGCAATCGCGCTTCGCATCATCACGCTTGGCGCGCAGAGAAAGTTACCGTTCAACAGATCCAGCGACAGGTTCTGACCGTTGTAGGTATTGAACGGGACAGGGATCTGGGGCGTGAGCCTGCTTTCAGAGTCCATCACGTCTACTCGCGAGAACACGGCAGCAATCGACGGATTCTCCTGCAGGAAGCGGACAGACTCCTTCGTGCGGTACGGATAGCAGGCATCGTCCGCGCCAAGGATGGCGATGTACTCTCCGCTTGCCATGTCAATGGCCAATCTCTGGCTGTTGGCCTGCCCGGCGTTTTTCTCGACGAATACGGGTTTGATGGAGGCGTGCTGAGCTGCGAGGGCTTCGATTACCGCCCGGCTGTCATCCGTCGAGGCGTCGTCGACGACGATGATTTCAAGATTTTCCCAATCCTGCTCGAGTACCGAGCCGATCGTTTCCGGAAGATACCGGGCGTAGTTGTAGGAGGGTATGACGTAGGTAACCAGCGGTTCGCTCATGTTGGTTGGCCGCTCGCTGAATGGTTGGCAAAAAAATCGCGGATGCTGTCAATGACATGTTGCTGCATGGCTTCGCTCAGATGGGGGCCCAGCGGCAGGCTCAGGCAGGTTCTTGAGAAGGTTTCGGCCTCCGGATAATGCCGGTTTCGCCATTGCGCGTAGGCTGCCTGGAGATGGGGTGGATTCGGGTAATGGATCAGGGTGTCGATTTCCCGATTGCGAAGCCAGTGCTGCAAGGCATCGCGAGCAGACGTGCGTATGACATAGAGGTGCCAGACAGGCTCCTGATCATTCGATGGCGTGAGAAGCCGCAGATCGCCCAGCCCATTCAGCGCTTCGTGGTAGTACGCTGCCTGACGGACGCGCAGGGCGTTCATGACATCCAGATCTTTCAGCTTGATGCGCAGAAATGCCGCCTGCAGCTCGTCGAGTCGGGAGTTGATTCCGATTTCTTCGTGGACGTACTTCTGGCTTGAACCATAGTTCCGGAGACGCTGGATACGTTTGGCGATCTTTTCATCTTGGCAGGTGACTGCCCCGCCGTCTCCGAGTGCGCCCAGGTTTTTACCCGGGTAGAAACTGAAACATCCCGTCGCGCCGAAGCTCCCTGCGCGCTGACCAAACAGCCTGGCTCCGTGCGCTTGCGCGGCATCTTCGATGATGGCGATGTCGCGTCCTGCCGAGAGCTGCGCGATCCGCGGCATGTTGGCCATCAGACCATACAGATGCACCGGGATGATGGCGCGTGTTCTCGGGCTCAATACCTCCGCGATCCGGTCAGGAGCAATGCTGCCGGTTTTGGGATCGATGTCGGCGGGTACGAGGTCAGCACCCACCGACGATACGGCGAGCCAGGTCGCGATGAAAGTGTGGGCAGGAACGATAACTTCGTCGCCGGGGCCCACATCGAGCGCCAGCAGAGAGAGGCGGAGTGCGTCCAGACCATTCGCAACGCCGCAGGCCTCAGCGCAATTGCAGTACCGGGCGAACTCCCGCTCAAAGCCTGCGAGCTCCTCACCGAGAATGTAGTGTCCGTTTTCCAGGAAGGACTCGAATGCTGCCCGGAACGAGTCATGGCAGGGGCGATGAATAGCGGCGAGGTCGAGGAATGGAACCTTCATCACCGGCCTCTGGCGCTGGCGTCTGCCTGGAAACTCTCGTAATCGCGGTAGTAGTCGGCTTCGTCGTAGAAGTCCGATGCCAGGACCATGCAAACGGAGCCGGAAGAAAAATTGTCGATCTCTCGCCACATCATGGGAGGAATGTAGAGTCCGTAATACGAGCGGTTCAGGTGGTACTTGAATTTCGTTCGGCCGTCGTCAAGAAGAATGTCGAAACTGCCTGACATTGCGATCATGAACTGGTGAAGATTCTTGTGACCGTGTCCGCCGCGATGGGCGCCACCCGGCACGTCATAGAGGTAATACACCCGCTTGATGTCGAAGGGGATGTGCTTGTTGCCTTCGATGAAGGTGAGGTTTCCCCTGGGGTCGAGGATGCGGGGCAGATCGAAGATCCTGACGTCCTGCAGTGACATGGAACTGCTCCTTAAAGTTTTATTCCCCGGGCCTCTGAAAGGCTTCTGACGGGAATTCGGTTGCGTGTGAGGCGATCCGGATCAGCACCTTTTGAAACGAAATAGCGTGCGAGTCCGGCGTCCGGCTGTTGAAGAGAAGCCAGCAAAGGTGTCGTCCCTTCCTCATCTTCATCGTCAATATGCGTGATGTTCCGGATCAGACCTTTGGCCGTGGCAAGATCTCCGTCGCGGCAAGCAGCGAGCATTGCGTCAAGCTGGTCGTGCCACAAGACGAGATCATGGTCGAGAGTGGCTACCGTACTCGCGTGCCTGTCCCGGGTGATGATCGTTCCGGGGGCTGAAGTGCTTCGCCGGGTGGATACAGTGGCGTTCGCGATCCTGATCTCTCCCAGCAACGGAAGCTGGTACGCCCGGAAGGCTAGCGCCTTGACCTGCCGGTACGCCTGAAAGGCGGTCTGACGGCAGTTGATCTGCATGTTCGAGTAGTCAATCGCGTTGCGCGAAAAATAGGTGGCCTGGCGTCCGGCCTGTCTGCGAGCGGAGATGTTTGCCGCTTCATCAAGGAGCATTCCCATCCATTTCATGGCGAGTTCAGTACCTTCTTTCATGAGCGCGTCATAAAGCTGCCTGCAGTTCCAGTCTGACTGGATACGCACGGACGCCGCGTCAATGATGTCGCCGGTATCGATTCCATGATCGATCAGGTGGAGGGTTACGCCTGTGCTTCTGGCTCCGTGCAGGATCGGCAGCGCTGATGTCAGGACGCCACGGTAGCGCGGAAGTTTCGAGAAATGCAGGTTGAAGAGTTTTTGACTGCTGAACCGCTCCGGGCGAACGATCCTGTCATATTCCAGGGAGAGAAAGGTCAGATCGGACCGGCCTTCCGCTTCTGGCAGTCCGATGATGGGGACGTTCATCAGCCTTGCCGTGCGGATCAACGAAGGCTGCCAGCCATCCTCTCCAGTGTCGGTTCTGTTCGGCACCACGCAAAGATCAATATGCGGGAACTCCTCGCGAACCCGTTGCAGGACGTTTGTCGCGATAAGGTTTTTGCCTGCGATGCAGAGTGCTCGATGCATGGACGGTCCGGAACGGGAGTTCATTCCGGTCGATCCTACGCTGGCCCGGCAAGTGCTTTCTGCTGAAAAGACGAGAAAAAGCCCGCCATCTTTCGATGGCGGGCTCTGGATGCCGCAGGTCTGATCTGGCTCAGCGCAGGAGGCTGAGAACCTGTTGCGGCAAGCTGTTGGCTTGCGCCAGCATCGCTGTGCCTGCTTGCTGAAGGATCTGCGCACGGCTCAGGTTTGCGGTTTCCGACGCGAAGTCCGCGTCGGTGATCCGTCCCTTCGCGGCTGACAGGTTTTCCGAGGACGTGGCCAGGTTGGCAATCGTGGAGGTGAAGCGGTTTTGCACTGCGCCCATGTCGGCACGGGCGCTGTTGATCGATGTCAGGGCGTTATCGACAGTTTCCAGTGCGCGCTGAGCTCCGACGAAAGTAGAGATGTCGAGGTTGCCGACGTAGGTAGCAGCGCTGCCGCTTGCCGCAGTCGTACCCGAGGTCAGGCCGCTGTCGCTATCGACCGTGCCGCTGACCACGAGGTCGGTGCCGTCCTTGACCGAGCTCAGGGTGATCGCTGCTCCGCTCACGGAAGCATAGACACCCGTCTGATCCATCTTTGCGTTGATGGCGTTGGCCAGTGCGGTTGCATTGTCGGCTGCGACACCGGTGTTGATGTTCGAGTCGATGGAAACCCCGTTGATGGTGAGGCCCGACGAAATCGCGCCGGTTGTGACCGTGCCGCTAACGTCTGCAGCGAAGGTCGATTTTCCGAGTGCGGCCACGTTGGCGTCGACAATGCTGTTGATGCCGATGGTCTGGCCGGCGTCGGAGCCGACCTGGAACAGCTTGCTGGTGAAGCTGCCGTCGAGGAGCTTGGTGCCGTTGAAGGTGGTCTGGTTGGCAACGCGGTCGATTTCATCGACGAGCTGACCGACTTCTGCCTGGAGGGCATCGCGGTCTGACTGTGAGTTCGTCGCATTGGCAGACTGGACTGACAGTTCGCGGATACGTTGCAGGTTGTCGCCGATGGTGGAGAGGGCGCCTTCAGCCGTCTGGCTCAGGGAGATGCCGTCGTTGGCATTGCGGGACGCCACGGAGAGCCCCTTGAGTTGGGAGTTCATCCGCTCGGAAATCGCGAGGCCGGCGGCATCGTCCTTTGCCGAGTTGATGCGCAGGCCGGAGGAGAGGCGCTGCAGGGAGGTCGTCAGAGAGCTCGTGGTGCCGCCGATGTTGCGTTGGGCATTCAGGGAAGCCACGTTGGTGTTGATGGTCATTGCCATTTTGATACTCCTTGGAGTTAGCGTTTCTCACTTCAGTCCGGTGGGCCCGCTGCCAACCGGCTGCGAATACCGTTTCTTTCCTGACTGGTGGCCGGTTCTCGTTGAGTGCCGTGCCATGAGCAAACTAACGACCGCAATTCGCGTGTCTTCAGGGTTATCAGGTTTTACAGGCAGATATTTTTTTCTTTCCGGACGAACTCCGGCTGAAATCCTTGTGCCGCAAGGCTTTGATTCATATGAGCGAAGTGCTTTTCTGCTGGTTGGGGCTCAAGTTCTCAGGCGACCTGTCCGTAATCGAAGTTAGTCCGGCATTGTGTCCGGCATCTGAAATTGCCGCCGGAGTGCGGTTTTTTTTACGCCATTCGTCGCCGGGATATGAAGTTGAGTGGTCTTTCGCCTTCTTTTCGGAAGACTGCTTTGAGACATTCTGTGAGTCATCGGGGTCGGGAGTCTGTCCTCCCGGCACGCGACAGGGCCGAGTTGGCTATACTCCTTGCGACTCAACCGTGCTGGAGAACATTCGTGAAGAAAATCGAAGCCATCATCAAGCCCTTCAAACTGGACGAAGTGCGTGAGGCGCTTTCCGACGTCGGCATCACCGGTCTGACCGTGACGGAAGTCAAGGGTTTTGGCCGCCAGAAAGGACATACCGAGCTTTATCGCGGTGCCGAATATGTGGTTGATTTCCTCCCCAAGATCAAGGTGGAGGTCGTGGTGGCGGATGACATCGTTGATCAGACCGTCGAGGCCATCATCAAGGCCGCGCACACGGGCAAGATCGGTGACGGCAAGATCTTCGTGTCGCCGGTTGAACAGGTTGTACGTATCCGGACCGGCGAAACGAATGAACAGGCGATCTGAGGCCTGACACCGCAGCCAGCAGAAAACCCCGCGCGAGCGGGGTTTTTCATTTCCGGATGGTGGATTTTCAGAATCGAGGCGTTGACTTTGGAGGACCGGAAACCACGGGGTTCGTGGCGGCACGCATGATAAAATCCGCTCCCTTTCTGGTCTGATGGGTTCATTTCATGTCCGGCAGCACTTTCGGCACGCTCTTCACGGTCACTTCTTTCGGCGAATCGCACGGCGCGGCCATCGGCTGCGTGGTGGACGGTTGCCCGCCCGGGCTGGCACTGACCGAAGCGGATATCCAGCTCGAGCTGGATCGTCGCAAGCCGGGCACCTCGCGCCACGTGACCCAGCGCAAGGAGCCGGATACGGTCGAGATCCTCTCCGGCGTGTTCGAGGGCAAGACCACCGGCACGCCGATCGCGCTGCTGATCCGCAATCAGGATCAGCGCAGCGGCGACTACTCCAAGATCATGAACACCTTCCGCCCGGGCCATGCGGACTACGCTTACGAGCACAAGTACGGCGTGCGCGACTACCGTGGCGGCGGCCGATCCTCGGCACGCGAAACCGCGGTGCGCGTGGCCGCTGGCGCGATTGCCAAGAAGTGGCTGCGTGAAAAGCACGGCATCGCGATCCGTGGTTTCATGAGCCAGCTCGGCTGCATCGAAATTCCATTCCAGAGCTGGGACGAGGTCGGCAACAACGCCTTCTTCGCGCCGAATGCTGAAATCGTGCCGCAGCTCGAAGCGCTGATGGACCAGATCCGCAGCGAGCGCGATTCGATTGGCGCCAAAATCGACGTGGTGGCCACCGGCGTGCCGCCGGGCTGGGGCGAGCCGGTGTTCGATCGCCTGGACGCTGACATCGCCTACGCCATGATGAGCATCAACGCCGTCAAGGGCGTGGAGATCGGCGACGGCTTCGGCGTGGTGGCCCAGCGCGGCACCGAGCATTGCGACGAACTCTCGCCGGAAGGTTTTCTGTCGAACCATGCCGGCGGCGTGCTGGGCGGGATTTCCTCGGGCCAGGACATTCATGTATCGATGGCCATCAAGCCGACTTCCTCGCTGCCGCAGGAGCGTCGCTCGATCGACCGCGACGGCAATCCGGTGATGATGATGACCACCGGCCGCCATGACCCCTGCGTGGGCATCCGTGCCACGCCGATTGCCGAGGCCATGCTGGCGCTGGTGCTGATCGATCACGCCTTGCGTCAGCGCGCGCAGAACGCCGACATCACGCCGCCGCTGCCAAAGATTGGCGGCCTTGCGCCGGGTGCCAAGCAGACCATCCCTTCACCGCGTGACTGACAAGAGCCTGTCGGGCGGGGCAGGGCGCGTGCCCTTTGCGAGCCTCTCCGCCTACTACTTCTTCTATTACGCCTTCATCGGCATCTTCCTGCCGTATTTCACGCTCTATCTTCAGAGCCGTGGATTCTCTTCGGCCCGCATCGGACTCTTGCTGGCGCTGATGCAGTGGATGCGGCTGATCGCGCCGAACATGTGGGGCTGGCTGGCTGACCGCCTGGGGCGCAGGATGCCGATCCTGCGGCTGGCGGCCGCGATCTCCCTGGCCGGGTTTGCAATCATCCTGCTGGATGACAGCTTTGCCGGCATAGCGATCGCCATTGCCATCATGGGATTTTTCTGGACCGCACAGAGTCCTCTGGCCGAAGCGACGACCTTCAGTCATCTGGCGGGGCGCCATGGCTATGGCGTGGTGAGAGCCTGGGGATCCTTCGGATTCATTGTTGCCGTGCTGGCCATGGGCTGGTGGCTGGCGCAGGCAGGAATCGAATGGGTGATTTATGGAGGCACCGGCATTCTGGCGGCGGTTGCGCTCAGTGCACTGCTGGTGCCCGAGGCGCCCCGCGCGCAGCACGCAGCCGGTGCCGGCAGCCTGCTTGTGCTGCTTCGCCGGCGCGAGATTCTGGCGTTGCTCGCTTCCTGCATGTTCATGACCGCCGCGCATGGCGCGCTGAGCGTGTTCTATTCGATTCATCTGGTCGACGTGGGCTACAGCAAGGGAACGGTAGGCTTGCTGTGGACGCTTGGCGTGCTGGCTGAAATTCTGGTTTTCATCCGTGCGCCGTCGATCATGGCGCGCTTTGCGCTGCGCGGTCTGCTGGTTTTTGCGCTGATCGTCGCTTGCGTGCGATTCGTGCTGATCGGTTGGGCAGTCGGCTGGATCTGGCTGATCGTCCCCCTGCAGTTGCTGCATGGCATTACGTTCGGCCTGAACCATATTGCGGCGGTGTCTGCGATCAGCCGCTGGTTTGGCGGCATCCACCAGGCCCAGGGGCAGGCACTCTATGGCAGCATTTCGGCCGGTGCCGGCGGAATTATCGGCAGTGTGATCAGCGGCTGCCTGTGGGATTGGCTGGGCGCGGGCTGGACCTTTACGACCGCCTCCGCATTGGCTCTCGCAGGTTTGCTGGTACTTGTGACAGGCTGGCGCAAGGCGCCGGAACAGGCAGAAACATGACGATCATGAAAAGATTTGCGCGCAGCTTGCCCATCGTTCAGGCCGGCGTCCTGGCGACGCTCGCCCTGGTTGTCGCCGGCTGTGAAACCGTACAGACCACGCAGCCTGGCGTAGTGGGTGTTCAGCGGCAGCAATATGTGTCGCCGCTGGTCAATCGTGCCGCTCTGAACAAGCAGGCGACCGTGCTCTACAAGGAAACGCTGGGGGATGCCGAGAAAAAGCAGCTTCTCAACCGCGATCCCGAGGCCGTCAGCCGGGTTCGCGCGATCGCTCATCGCATCATCCCTCAGGTAGGCGCTTTCCGGCCGGATGCCAGAAACTGGCAGTGGGAAATCAATGTCATCAGCTCGAAGGAGCTCAACGCCTGGTGCATGCCGGGTGGAAAGATAGCGGTCTATACCGGTCTCATCGAGCAGCTTCAGGCCTCTGACGATGAACTGGCCCAGGTCATGGGGCACGAGATAGCGCACGCTTTGCGCGAACATGCCTGGGAGCGTGCCTCGCGACAGGCGGCAGCCGGGCTGGGCATGACCATCGTGGGGATTGCGTTGGGCGTCGGACAGGACGGAATAGATCTTGCCAGTACGGTCTACAACGTGACCTTCCAGTTGCCGAACTCGCGCGAGCATGAAACCGAGGCAGACCGCATCGGCATCGAACTGGCGGCACGAGCCGGCTATGATCCCCGCGCCGCGGTCACGCTGTGGCAGAAGATGGCCAAGGCGAGCGATGGCGCGCCACCGAAGTGGTTATCGACTCACCCCGCTGCGGCTGATCGCGAGCAGGATCTGCGTTTTTATGGCGAAAAAGTGATGCCGCTGTATCAACAGGCGAAGCGCTGATCAGCGCTTGCTCAAGGGGCGCAGCATCACGAGCTTGATGTGCTCCTGCTCTACTGGCCTGAGTGTGGTTTGCTGGCAGGTGATCAGCCCGCGCTTCGGATGCTGGAAACGGCGTTCTCCGCCTTGGCGTTCAAGCACGTCATGCTGCTTCCAGAAGCGGGCGAAATCCGTGCTGCCCGCCGACAGTTCGCTGACGAGGCGGAGCAGGGCGGGCTCGTCCAGGCGCGCTCGGCAGTCTGCGCGAAATTCAGCCGTGATGCGCCGGGCTCGCGTTTCCCAGTCGACGAGAAATTCACGCGTTTCAGCCCGCAGGAAAACAAAACGCAGCATGTTGGGAGGCGGCGCATTGGCGTCGTGGGGCTGGTCCAGCCAGCCGGAGAAAAGATCGGCCGCTGCCGCATTCCAGTCAAGGATGTCCCAGTAGCGCCCCATTAGATAGGCAGGAACACCGATTTCGGGAAGCAGGGTGCTGTAGATCGGTGCGGCGTCGTCATCTTCGGGCTGGCTCGCCTGGGGGTCACGGCGATCTGCCATTTCGAATACGTAGGCGCGCTCAGAGCGGTTCAGACGGAGGCTGCGCGCGAGCCGGTCCAGCACTTCCGCCGAGACATTCACCTCGCGTCCCTGTTCGATCCAGGTGTACCAGGTCGGGCTGATTCCGATGAGCTGGGCCATTTCCTCGCGGCGCAGCCCTGCCGTGCGGCGCCTGCTGCCGCTGGCAAAGCCGAAGTCTGCTGGCTGGCTGCGGTGGCGCAGCACCTGGATGAACTCCCCGAGTTCCTTGCGACGGCTATCCATGCGTATCGGTGCTCCTGCAGATCCTGTTAGTTCTGATACTAGTATTGATGCTTGTATTGTGCGGGTATTGGATCACGCATAGTATCCGCTCCGCAAACCGGGCTTTTGCCCCGGACCCAGATCCGCGCCACCTGTTCGGCGCCCAGGCAAGGAGTGATTGAATGGCCAAGACTCTCTACGACAAGCTGTGGGATTCCCACGTTGTCCGTCAGGAAGAAGACGGTACCTGTCTTCTCTACATCGACCGTCACCTGATGCACGAAGTGACCAGCCCGCAAGCCTTCGAGGGCCTGCGTCTGGCCGGCCGCAAGGCATGGCGCAACACCTCGATCGTGGCCGTGCCGGATCACAACACACCGACCAACAACTGGGATCGCGATATCGAAGACCCGATCTCGAAGACCCAGGTCGATACGCTGGACGCGAACATCAAGGAATTCGGCTCGCTGATCTACTTCCCGTTCAAGCACAAGAACCAGGGCATCATCCACGTGATCGCCCCGGAAAACGGCGCGACCCTGCCGGGCATGACGGTGGTGTGCGGCGACAGCCACACCGCGACCCACGGCGCTTTTGGCGCCTTGGCTCAC
Organism: Uliginosibacterium paludis; assembly: GCF_039631355.1. Lineage (NCBI taxonomy): Bacteria > Pseudomonadati > Pseudomonadota > Betaproteobacteria > Rhodocyclales > Zoogloeaceae > Uliginosibacterium > Uliginosibacterium paludis. The sequence goes on from NZ_JBDIVF010000003.1 coordinate 312,299, forward strand.
GGCATCGGCACCTCGGAAGTCGAGCACGTGCTGGCCACGCAAACCCTGGTGCAGAAGAAGTCCAAGGCCATGCTGGTGAAGGTGGAAGGCCAGCTCGGCGCGGGCGTGACCGCCAAGGACATCGCGCTCGCCATCATTGGCAAGATCGGCACCGCCGGCGGTACGGGCTATTGCATCGAGTTCGCCGGCTCGGCGATCCGTGGCCTGTCCATGGAAGGCCGCATGACGGTCTGCAACCTCGCTATCGAAGCCGGTGCGCGTGCAGGCATCATCGGTGTGGACCAGACCACCATCGATTACCTGCAGGGCCGCGAGCATGCGCCGAAGGGTGCTGACTGGGACAAGGCTGTTGCTTACTGGAAGACGCTGCACTCGGAAGAGGGCGCTTCGTTTGACGCCGTGGTCGAGATGAAGGCTGAAGAAATCGAGCCGCAGGTGACCTGGGGCACTTCGCCGGAGCAGGTGCTGGCGGTGGGCGGCAAGGTGCCGAACCCGGCCAACGAGGCTGATCCGGTGAAGCGTGCCGGCATCGAGCGCGCGCTGCAGTACATGGGCCTGACCGCCGACATGCCGATCACCGAGATCCAGATCGACAAGGTCTTCATCGGTTCCTGCACCAACAGCCGCATCGAAGACATGCGTGCCGCCGCCGCGGTGGCCAAGGGCAAGAAGGTGGCTGGCAACGTGAAGCTGGCGATGGTGGTGCCGGGCTCCGGCATCGTGAAGCGCCAGGCTGAAGCTGAAGGCCTCGACAAAATCTTCATCGAAGCCGGTTTCGAATGGCGTGAGCCGGGTTGCTCGATGTGTCTGGCGATGAATGCCGACCGTCTGAGCCCGGGCGAGCGTTGCGCTTCGACCTCCAACCGCAACTTCGAAGGTCGCCAGGGCCCCGGTGGTCGCACCCATCTGGTGAGCCCGGCTATGGCCGCCGCCGCCGCGATCGCCGGTCACTTCGTCGACATCCGTCAGGCCTAAGAGGAGAAACAGATGAAAGCATTTACCCGTCTCAATGGCCTCGTGTGCCCGCTGGATCGCGCCAACGTCGATACCGACGCGATCATCCCGAAGCAGTTCCTGAAGTCGATCAAGCGCAGCGGCTTCGGCCCCTACCTGTTCGACGAGTGGCGCTACACCAACTACGGTGAGCCCGGCATGGACTGCACGAACCGTCCGAAGAACCCGGACTTCGTGCTGAACCAGCCGCGTTACCAGGGCGCGCAAGTGCTGCTGGCGCGCGACAACTTCGGCTGCGGCTCCTCGCGCGAACACGCGCCCTGGGCCATCGAGGACTACGGCTTCCGCGTGATGATTGCACCGTCATTCGCCGACATCTTCTTCAGCAACAGCTACAAGAACGCGATCCTGCCGATCGTGGCTTCCGCTGAAATCGTCGACCGCCTGTTCAAGGAATGCGAAGCGACTGAAGGCTACAAGCTGGACGTGGATCTGGAATCGCAGACCGTGACTACGCCGGGCGGCTTCTCCTTCAAGTTCGAGATCACCGAGCACCGCAAGCACTGCCTGCTCAACGGCCTCGATGACATCGGCCTGACCTTGCAGCACGCTGATGAGATCAAGGCCTTCGAGACCAAGCACAAAGCTGCTCAGCCTTGGCTGTTCGCCTGATCAACCCATATTGAAATGCAGAGTGCCGGCGCAAGCCGGCCTTTGTTCATGCAAAGGAAAAGAAATGAAGATCTGTGTTCTGCCGGGTGACGGCATTGGTGTCGAGATCATTGCTGAAGCCGTGCGCGTGCTGGATGCGCTCAAGAGCGACGGCCTCAAGATGGAAATGGAATACGCCGAGCTGGGCGGTTGCGCGGTGGATTCCACCGGCTCGCCTTACCCGGAAGCTACCCAGAAGCTGGCGCGTGAAGCCGACGCCGTGCTGCTCGGCGCCGTGGGCGGCCCGAAGTGGGACGTGCTGCCGCGTCCGCAGCGTCCGGAGCGTGGCCTGCTGGGTATCCGCAAGGATCTGAACCTGTTCGCCAACCTGCGCCCGGCCGTGCTCTACCCTGAGCTGGCCAATGCTTCCTCGCTGAAGCCGGAAATCGTGTCGGGTCTGGACATCCTGATCGTGCGTGAGCTGACCGGTGACATCTACTTCGGCGAGCCGCGTGGTATCGCGGTGGAAGACGGCAAGCGCGTCGGCCGCAACACCATGATCTACAACGAAGACGAAATCCGCCGCATCGGCCACGTTGCCTTCAAGTCCGCCCAAAAGCGCAACAAGAAGCTGTGCTCGGTCGACAAGATGAACGTGCTGGAAACCACCCAGCTGTGGCGCGACGTGATGATCGAAGTCGCCAAGGACTACCCGGATGTCGAGCTGAGCCACATGCTGGTCGACAACGCCGCGATGCAGCTCGTGCGCGCGCCGAAGCAGTTCGACGTGGTCGTCACCGGCAACATGTTTGGCGACATCCTGTCTGACGAAGCCTCGATGCTGACCGGCTCCATCGGCATGCTGCCGTCTGCCTCGCTGGACCAGAACAACAAGGGCATGTACGAGCCCTGTCACGGTTCCGCACCGGACATTGCCGGCAAGGGCGTGGCCAATCCGCTCGCGACCATCTTGTCCGCCGCGATGATGCTGCGTTACAGTGGCAACAACGAAGCGGCAGCTGTCCGCATCGAAAATGCCGTCAAGAAGGTGCTGGCCGCTGGCCTGCGCACTGGCGACATCTGGGAAGAAGGCACCAAGCGCGTTGGTACGCGCGAAATGGGCGACGCGGTGATCGCAGCGCTCTGAGTTTTGGCCCCCGGCTAAATTCTTGGGAATTTAGCCGCCCCCCGAGGTGGCGCAAGTCAATCTTGGGGCGGCCCTGCAATTGACTTGGCGAAAACGTGATGCAACGGACACTGAATACATTCGGGCTGGAAGCTTTCTGCGCTGCAGAGGCCTCCACTCGCGTGTCTGTTGCCACGACCGTCACCACCACGACCAAAAAAACCACCACGGTTTAGCCCTGTCACGCCGCTTGATGTCTCCGCGGCGGCGGAGACAGGCTAAAGCGAGCGGAGGCGGTTCAGGCAAAAGGTAATCACGATGAAGAGAGTTGGTATTGTCGGCTGGCGCGGTATGGTCGGCTCGGTGCTCATGCAACGCATGCGCGAGGAAAATGATTTCGCCCTGATCGAACCGGTGTTCTTCACCACCTCGAACGCGGGCGGGGCCGGCCCGGCCGAGAGCGGCGGCGCGCCCTTGAAGGATGCCAAGTCCATCGCTGATCTGGCGCAGATGGACGTGATCATCACCTGTCAGGGCGGTGACTACACCAACGAAGTCTTTCCCCAACTGCGCGCGGCTGGCTGGAAGGGCTACTGGATCGACGCGGCTTCGAGCCTGCGCATGAAGGACGATGCGATCATCATCCTTGATCCTGTCAACAAGAACGTGATCCAGAACGGCCTCGCCAAGGGCGTCAAGAACTATGTCGGTGGCAACTGCACGGTCAGCCTGATGCTGATGGCGCTGGGCGGTCTGTTCCAGAACGACATGGTCGAGTGGGCGACCTCGATGACCTATCAGGCTGCGTCCGGTGCCGGTGCGCAGAACATGCGCGAGCTGATTGCGCAGATGGGCAAGATCCACGCTTCCGTTGCCGATCTGCTGGCCGATCCGGCTTCCGCCATCCTTGAGATCGACCGCAAGGTGGCCGAAACCATGCGCTCGAGCGAGATGCCGGTGCAGAACTTCCGTGGCGTGCCGCTGGCCGGCAGTCTGATTCCGTGGATCGACGTACCCTACGAGCATGGTCAGAGCAAGGAAGAGTGGAAGGGCGGCGCCGAGTGCAACAAGATCCTCGGCAAGCCGGCTTTCCGCACGGCAGGCTCGGTGCCCATTGATGGCCTCTGTGTACGGATCGGCGCGATGCGTTGTCACAGCCAGGCGCTGACCATCAAGCTGCGTCAGGACGTGCCGCTGGACGAGATCCACGAAATTCTCGCCGGCGCCAATGACTGGGTGCGCGTGATCCCGAATGAGCGCGAGCGCAGCGAGCGCGAACTGGCGCCCAATGCAGTAACCGGCCATCTGCATGTGCCCGTTGGTCGCCTTCACAAGATGGCGATGGGCGGCGAATACCTTGCCGCGTTCACTGTAGGTGATCAGTTGCTTTGGGGCGCGGCCGAGCCACTGCGCCGCATGTTGAGGATCCTGCTTGAGTCCTGATTCAGTCGTGTAGCCTGAATAGGCTCATTTTTATGTTTTGTAAGGGCTTGATTGTTAAGCCATGTTTTGGCGGTCATTCCAGCGGGATGGCCGCCAAAATCATTTGCAGCGCAAGGGTGCCATCTGCAAGCGAGAAGATCCGGGTGATTTCGATTGCTTGAAATGCCCCGCCCGAGGCGCTTTCTGCCCATGTTGTAATACAGGTACTGATGTTTTGCCTTAGCTTGCGGCTCTAAACTGTTGATGTTATTTTGATCTCGCTCTCTAACTCTAAGAGACGGTGCTTGGATTAATGCACCGCGCATACTAGACATGAAAACTCCGATGCTTCGCAAGACACTAGCTGCCGCGATAATGTTTGCCTTCTGGGGCAGCGCTGGTGCCGCTGGTTTGGGACGCTTGAACGTGATGAGCTCCCTTGGTCAGCCGCTCCGTGCCGAGGTGGAAATCACCGCGACGCCCGAAGAGCTCGAAACAATGGTCGCCAAGCTTGCGTCGGCCGAAGCTTTCAAGCGAGCCAACATCGATTATCTCGGTGCTTACGGTGATGTAAGACTATCCGTCGAGAAACGTGCCGGCAACTCGGTTTTGCGGATTCAGAGTGCTCGTCCCTTCAATGAGCCCTATGTTGATCTGCTGGTGGATCTGAACTGGGCGGGTGGTCGCCTGTTGCGTGAATTTACCTTCCTGCTTGATCCGGCAGAAGTGACAAGCAGGCCTGCTGCTCCGGCTGTTGCCGCACCGCAGGCGTCCCGCATGGAAAGCCAGGCCATTGCTCCCGTGGCACCGCGGCCTGCGCCGGCTTCTGCATCGGCCAAGGCCGAGGCTCCTGCATCAACGTCCCGCAAGTCCTCTGCTGCACGCCCGGCTCCTGCACAGAGTGCCGATGGTCAATATACGGTTGCCAAGGGCGACACGCTCAATAGCATCGTTCATGAGTTCAAGCCGGATGAAGTCAGTCAGGAGCAGATGCTTGCGGCTTTTTACAGGGCCAATACCGAGGCTTTCGCTGGTGGAAACATCAATCGACTGCGGGCTGGCAGGATCCTGAAGGTTCCGTCTGCAGAAGAGGCGACAGCCATTCCGCGCAAGGAAGCTCGTCAGGTCGTGCTCAAGGCTTCCAGCTTCGAGTCCTATCGCCAGTCGGTAGCAGGTGCCGCAGCGGCGGCGCCGGCGCGTGAATCGGCTGCCGGCCAGGGCAACTCCGGAAAAATCGCCTCGAAGGTTGAGGAAAAAGCTGCTTCTGGCGTGGCACGTGACAAGGTGACGGTCACGGCCAGCGAACAGGCGAAGCCTGCTGCTGCCCAGGGGGATGCCAATGCGAAGGCTCGCATCCAGTCCTTGCAGGACGAGCTTGCTTCACGTGACAAGGCGCTCAAGGAGGCGAATTCCCGTGTCTCGGATCTGGAAAACAACATCCGTGAGCTCCAGAAGCTTGTTGAGCTGAAGAATCAGGGGCTTGCCGATGCGCAGCGTCAGGCTGCAGCTCAACAGGCCTCGAGTGCGGCGGCATCAAGCCAGGCCAGTTCTGCTCCGGTCGTGGAGCAGCAGGCGACCAGCAGTATTGCTTCCGTGCCCATTGAGCCGGTCGCTGAAGATTCTGCTCCGGTGGTCGCGACCCCTGTTGCGGAAGCGTCTCCTGTACTGGAGGCTCGCCCGAAGCCGGTCGCACCGCAGCCGCTTCCGCCCGAACCTGAAGAAGAGGGCTTCCTCGGCATGCATTTGTGGGCATTGCTGGGCGCCTTGGGCGTTGTCGGAGCGTTGGGTTATGTCATCGTCAAGCAGCGCCGCAAACGCGCTGCCGAGGGGACGGGCAATACGCAGATGACCGAATCTTCGACGATGAGCCCCAACTCGGTTTTTGGGAGCGCCGGCGGACAGACCGTTGATACGGGGGGCACGAGCCTGCTCCATACCGACTTCAGTCAGTCCGGCATGTCGGCGATCGATGCTGATGAAGGAGTTGATCCCGTAGCCGAGGCAGATGTTTACATGGCCTATGGTCGGGATGCGCAGGCCGAAGAAATCCTGCTGGATGCGCTGAAGAATGATCCCGCACGCACCGCCGTCTACGTGAAGCTGCTGGAAATCTATGCTCAGCGGCATGAGATCAAGTCCTTTGAGAACGTGGCGACGGACCTGTATAGCCAGACCGCGGGTGCAGGCGATGACTGGGCCAAGGCTTCGGCGATCGGCCTTCGCCTGGATCCGGAGAATCCGCTTTATCGCATGGGTGCTTCGGTAGCCGAGGCGCCTCAGGTTGCTGCTCCGGTGCCTCAGGCAGCCCCGGTCGTAAGTTTCGGAACCAGCAATGTTTCGCAGGTGAAGTCCACCTGGACGATGCCGGGTGAGATCAATCAGTTTGCCGAAGGCGAGTTGCCCGTTGTTGCCGAGCCGGAGCGCACTCCGACTCCTCAACCGGTGCCTGAATCTCTGAATCTGGATTTCGATCTCGATCTTGAAACGCCGGCGAATGTTGACGCGCCGACAGAAGTCGAAATGCGTGAGTCGGACGAGCTTCAAATGGATGAGGCGACCGCAACGCATCCGTCCTTCGGTGAGGATTCCGCACCGCTTGAGTTCGATATCGGTTTTGATGAGGGGCCCGCTACGGTTCAGCCGTTGCCTGAGGTGGCGGAGTCGTCCGCCAAGGCTGACGCCGACCTGGGGATTGAGTCTGCTTCAGGGCATGATGATTTTGCAGAGGTTGATCTGGAAAAAACCAATTTCGAAAGCAGCCTGCTTGACTTCGACTTCGAGCTTGGCGAGGAAACGAATACCAAGCCGACGCTGGATCTCTCCGGCGTAAAACTCTCGCAGTCGGACGCTTCTCCTGCCAGCCATACGGCTACTTCGCTTGCTTCGTCGGTTGTTCTTGAGCCGATCCAGGACAGCATCGATGTGAATGAGGAAGTTGCTACCAAGCTTGAGCTTGCCAAGGCCTATGAAGAAATGGGCGACATGGAAGGTGCGCGTGAGCTGCTCGAAGAGGTTATCTCCGACGGCGGCGATTCGCAGAAGGAGCATGCACGTGCGCTCCTCGCTCGTCTCTCCTGACGCCATGGATTTCATCTAGGGCGTTTGATGAGCAAGTCGATACATCCGGCCGTCCTTGTGACGGCCGGTTTTTTTTGGATCCTGCTCTTACAGCAGCTGGAAGGGCGGGCTTTATGCTTTATTGCAGCAGGAAGCCTGTTCTCCGCTTTCTGCGCAGCCAGCGGGCGACTGTGGAAAATCTTGCGCCGCATGCGCTTCATATTTCTTGCGCTGCTTGTCCTTTATCTCTGGGATACACCGGGTCGCCTGCTTGTTCCCGCGATGGGCGATACGAGTCCGTCTGCCGAAGGACTGATTCTGTTTTTCTGGCAGGCCGCCCGGTTGCTGGGTGTCGTCTCCGTCGTGTCGATCATGTTGTCGAGACTCTCGACTACTGACTGGATCAGCAGTCTTGTAGTGATTTTTGGTCCCTTGCGCGGTGTTGGCATGTCGGCGGATCGTTTTGCCGTTCGTTTGAGTCTCGTTCTGGGTTATACAGAGCAAGGGGATTTGAACTGGCGCACTGTTCTTCAAGGCCTTCCGGAAGAACATGAAATTGCAGCGCTTCGGCTCGCGCAAGCTGATCCGGATACTCTTGATTATTGTCTGATGCTTGCTGCGTGCTTGGTGTTTGTCTGGGGATGGTTTTGGCTAGGATAGTGTTGGGGGTCGAATATTGCGGTGCGGGTTTCGAGGGGTGGCAGACTCAGCCTCACGGCAGGACAGTGCAGGATTGCCTGACAGCAGCGGTAGTGACCATTGCTGGAGCTCCCTTGCACATCCAGTGCGCAGGGCGAACGGATACCGGCGTGCATGCCGCGGTACAGGTTGCGCATTTCGATACCGAAGCAAAACGTCCGCTTACCGCCTGGGTTCGGGGCGTGAATGCTCATTTGCCCGATGGCGTTGCCGTGACCTGGGCGCGCGAAGTAGGGGATGATTTTCATGCGCGCTTCTCTGCCCGCGCGCGCACCTATCGCTATGTCTTGCACAACCGCCCGGTGAGGAATGTGCTCCTGAACGGGCGGGTTGGCTGGTTTCATGCGCCACTTGATCTCGCCGCCATGCAGGCTGGCGTAGCCCATGTGCGGGGTACGCATGATTTTTCGTCTTTCCGGGCGGCGCAGTGTCAGGCTCATTCTCCGGTCCGGAGTCTGATGAGAGCCGAAGTAAGCGCCATCGGAGAGTGGTTTGTATTCGAGTTTGAGGCCAACGCCTTTCTTCATCACATGATCAGGAATCTGGTGGGTGCCCTGGTTCATGTGGGGAAGGGGAGTTGCTCACCGGAATGGATGGCAGAGTTGCTGGCGCAGCGCGATCGCCGATACGCGCCACCCACCTTTGCGCCGGATGGACTCTATCTCGCGGGCGTGGATTACCCCGATAGCTGGCAGCTCCCGGATGGCGGCCGTATCATTGCGCCCGCTTTCATGCCTTCAGGATTCTGAGATGCGTACCCGGATCAAGATATGTGGCCTGACACGACCGCAGGACGTTCATGACGCGGTAAGCGCAGGCGCTGATGCGCTCGGCTTCGTGTTCTATGCGCCGAGCCCTCGCGCCATTGACATCGATCAGGCACGCGAGCTGGTGGCGATGGTGCCGCCTTTCGTAACGACCGTCGGCCTGTTCGTGAATGAGTCCGTTGAAGGTGTTCGACGGGTGATCGACGAGGTGCCGCTTGGCATGCTGCAGTTTCATGGTGATGAGGATGCCGGGTTCTGCGAAGCTTTCGGCAGACCCTGGTTGAAGGCGGCCAGGGTCAGGGCGGGCTTCGATCTGGTAGACTACGCGGCCCGCTATCCGGGGGCCTCAGGTTTGTTGACCGATGCCTGGGTGGAAGGATTTGGTGGTGGCGGCGAGGTCTTTGACTGGTCTTTGCTGCCGCGGGATTTTTCCCGCCCCGTCATTCTTGCAGGTGGTCTTGACCCTTCAAATGTCTGTGAAGCTGTGCGCCGCGTCCGCCCTTGGGGGGTAGATGTCAGCAGCGGAGTGGAGTCAGCCAGGGGTATCAAGGATGCTGCCTTGATCAAAGCGTTTATTGCTGGAGTACGTGAAGCAGATGGGCGATAACAGTTCTTACGTTTTTCCTGACGCAACCGGTCATTTCGGTCAGTTTGGCGGCGTTTATGTGGCCGAGACGCTCATTCCTGCATTGGACGAGCTCCGCACCGAGTATGAAAAAGCCATCAATGACCCGGAGTTCATGGCTGAGTATCGTTTCGAGCTCAAACACTACGTCGGACGTCCGAGCCCTCTTTATCACGCCCGTCGCTGGTCGGATGAGCTTGGTGGCGCGCAGATTTTCCTGAAGCGGGAAGACCTGAACCATACCGGCGCGCACAAGGTGAATAACACCATTGGTCAGGCGCTGCTGGCTCGCCGCATGGGCAAGAAGCGGGTCATTGCGGAGACTGGCGCAGGACAGCACGGAGTGGCATCCGCCACCGTCGCTGCGCGATATGGTCTGGAGTGCGTGGTCTACATGGGCGCGGAGGACGTTGCCCGGCAGGCTCCGAACGTGTTCCGGATGAAGCTGCTCGGCGCAACGGTAGTGCCGGTGACGAGCGGCTCCAGAACACTCAAGGACGCCATGAACGAAGCGATGCGTGACTGGGTCACGAATGTCGACTCCACTTACTACATCATCGGCACCTGTGCCGGACCCCATCCTTATCCGATGCTCGTGCGTGATTTCCAGGCCGTGATCGGTGAAGAGTGCAAAGTCCAGTGTGCGGAGCAGATCGGTCGTCAGCCCGACGCCGTCATAGCCTGTGTTGGCGGTGGATCGAATGCCATCGGCATCTTCTATCCCTACATCGATGTGCCGGGCGTTCGGCTGATCGGCGTTGAGGCGGGAGGTCTCGGGATCGAAACCGGCAAGCATGCCGCGCCGCTGACCACCAACGCTCGTCCGGGCGTGCTGCATGGCGAGCGCGTGAATCTGATGCAGGATGAAAACGGCCAGATCGTGGATACCCATTCGATTTCGGCGGGTCTGGACTACCCCGGCGTCGGGCCCGAGCACTGCCACCTGAACGAAATCCGGCGGGCGGAGTATGTCGCTGCAAACGATGATGAGGCGCTTGCTGCTTTCCACGACCTGTGCCGGTACGAGGGCATCATTCCTGCCCTGGAGTCGAGCCACGCGCTGGCGCACGCCAAGAAACTCGCCCCGACGATGTCTCGCGATCAGGTCATCGTGATCAATCTCTCAGGTCGTGGCGACAAGGATATTCCGACCATCGCCCGTCTCGACGGCATCCTGCTGTAAGCGCAGTCAGGCAATTCAAATGTCCCGCATCCAGAAAACATTTACCCGGCTCAAGGCCGAGGGCCGAAAAGCCCTGATTCCCTACATTACCGCCGGTGATCCGGCACCAGGCGCCACCGTCAGCCTGATGCATGCGCTTGTTGCCGGCGGCGCCGATATTCTCGAGCTGGGTGTGCCGTTTACCGACCCGTCTGCGGACGGCCCTGTCATCCAGCGGGCTGCTGAGCGGGCGCTGGCGCACGGCACCAGTCTGCGTCAAGTGATCTCTATGGTGGCTGAGTTCCGCAAGACAAACGAGCAGACGCCCGTTGTGCTGATGGGCTACGCCAATCCGGTTGAAGCGATGGGTTATGAGACGTTCTCGGAAATCGCATCCGCTGCCGGGGTGGATGGTCTGCTCACTGTTGATCTGCCGCCGGAAGAGGCTGCCGGACGGGTAGAAGTTCTCAAGCGTGCCGGGATTGCGCCGATCTTCCTGCTCGCTCCGACCACGCCGCCTTCAAGAGCCCGTGCGGTCGCCGCGCTGGCAGATGGCTATGTGTATTACGTCTCGCTCAAGGGTGTGACGGGCGCGGCCAACCTTGATGTCGCCAGCGTGGCCGCCAAGCTTGAAGAGTTGCGACAGTTCATCCACTTGCCCATCGGTGTCGGCTTCGGTATTCGCGATGAAGCATCGGCGAGTGCGGTGGCGGGCGTTGCAGATGCGGTCGTGATCGGCTCCCGGATCGTTCAGGAGGTCGAGTCCGGTGAGGCCGGGCTGGGTAATCGACTGACGAGCTTCGTGTCCGGCATCCGGCGCGCCATGGACGCAGCGACGTCTGCGAACAAATGATTCATGAGGTATTGAAATGAGCTGGCTGACCAAACTTCTTCCGCCCAAGATCAAGCGTGATCAACCTGCGCGAAAATCCATTCCCGAAGGACTCTGGATCAAATGTGAGTCCTGCGAGGCCGTTCTCTATCGCTCGGACCTTGAAGCCAGTCAGTTCGTCTGTCCGAAGTGCGGACATCATCGTCGGATCCGTGCCCGGCAGCGGCTGGACCTGTTGCTGGATGCCGAAGGCCGCTTCGAAATTGGCGCCGAGGTGCTTCCCGTCGACCCGCTGAAGTTCAGGGACAGCAAGAAATACGTTGACCGCCTCGCCGCAGCCAATGAGGAAACCGGCGAAGCCGATGCGATGGTCGTCATGCAGGGCGCGATCAAGACTGTTCCGGCCGTGGTAGCGGTTTTCGAGTTTGATTTCCAGGGCGGCTCCATGGGCTCGGTTGTGGGCGAGCGCTTTGTGCGTGGGGTGACGGCCGCCTTGGAGCAGGGCGTTCCCTTTATCTGTTTCACCGCAACAGGTGGCGCGCGGATGCAGGAAGGTCTTTTCTCGCTGATGCAGATGGCCAAGACGACCGCTGCCATCACGCGCCTCGCGGAGCGCAAGCTGCCCTTTGTCACGGTCTTGACCGATCCGACCATGGGCGGCGTGTCCGCCAGTTTTGCCTTCATGGGTGATGTGGTGATGGCCGAGCCCAATGCCCTGATCGGCTTTGCCGGGCCGCGGGTCATCGAGCAGACCGTCCGGGAGAAGCTACCCGAAGGTTTCCAGCGTTCGGAGTTCCTGCTTGAAAAAGGAGCCATTGACATGGTTGTCGATCGTCGCGAGTTGCGCGACCGTATCGCCCAGGTCCTGACGCTGTTGTCACGTCAGCCAGCGGTTGCCTGATTGATGCTTGCGGTACCGGCAACACTTGAAGCCTGGCTGACTTACATCGAAGCGCAGCACAGCCGACCGATCGATCTCGGGCTTGATCGGGTTGGGCGTGTGTTGTCTGCGTTGGGCCTGGGCAGCCCGATGCGGGTCATCACCGTTGGCGGGACCAATGGCAAGGGTTCTACCTGTGCCATGCTGGAGGCCATCCTTCATGCAGCGGGCTACCGTGTCGGTCTCTATACCTCGCCGCATCTGCTGCGTTACAACGAGCGGGTCCGCATCAATCTGACCGAGGCCAGTGATGATGCGCTCTGCGGGGCGTTTGCAGCCGTGGAAGCCGCGCGAGGCGAGGTTCCGCTCACCTATTTCGAATATGCGACGCTGGCTGCGTGGCAGCTTTTTTCCGGCAGCAATCTGGATGTGGCGATCCTTGAGGTCGGTCTGGGCGGGCGACTTGACGCGGTCAATGCCATCGAGCCCGATTGCAGCATCGTGACAGGTGTTGCCATGGATCACATGGACTATCTGGGGGACACCCGGGAGGCCATCGGATTCGAGAAGGCTGGCATCTTTCGTTCCGGGAAGCCCGCGGTCTGCGGCGATCCTGAACCTCCGTCTAGCCTTGTTGCGCATGCGATGCGGATCGGTGCGGACTTGCGCATCCAGGGGCGTGACTACGGCTTCACCGGTGACAAGAACCAATGGAGTTTCGTAGGCAAGGACAGTCGTCGCAACAGCCTGGCTTACCCCGCGTTGCGAGGCGCCAATCAGTTGCTGAACGCCTCGACGGTACTGGCCGCGCTGGAGTGTCTGGCCGAGGTGCTCCCGGTGCCGATGCAGGCCGTACGTCAAGGCTTGATGACAGTCGAACTGCCCGCGCGTTTCCAGATCCTGCCCGGCAAGCCCGCGGTGGTGCTTGACGTGGCACATAATCCGCAGGCCGCTGCAGTGCTCGCCGAGAATCTGATGAACATGGGTTTCTTTCCGGAAACCTGGGCGGTGTGCGGGATGCTGGCCGACAAGGATATCGCTGGCTCCCTCGTTTATCTTGCGCCCCGTGTTGATCACTGGCTGCTGTGCCAGCTGCCCGGGCCGCGTGCGGCATCTCCGGATGTGCTGGAGAAGGCGCTTCGCGACGCTGGTTCCAGCGCAACTTTCGAGCACTTTGAAACGCCCGAGCTCGCGTTCGCATCGGCGCGAAGCCGGGCAGGGGACGGTGATAGAATCGTCGCCTTCGGATCCTTCCTGACAGTTGCGGGCGCCATGCGTGCGAACGCTGCCCGGCGGTGAGTCAAATGCCTGAGAATGATGTTCAGACCGACCTCAAGAAGCGCGCTCGCCGTCGCTTGGTTGGCGCAATTGCCCTCGCGCTGATTGCTGCCATCGTGCTTCCCATGGTGATGGACAGCGAACCTCGTTCAGGCAGTAACGAGTTGTCGATCCGTATCCCGAGCCAGGAGGGCGGCAACACTGCGGCCAACCTGATCAAGGGGAACGCCCCCGCGCCCGAGGCGCCAGGCATGCCGGCAGACAGTGCAGCGAGCCAGCAGCTTCCCGTGCCGGTCGAAGTGCCGCCCGATGAGCCCGTACCCGATCCGGAAAGTTCTGCCAGACCCGTTGTACCTCCTCCTTCAGCGGTTGTGGCGTCGTCCGCCGCTTCGAAAAGCGCCTCGTCACGTCAAGCCAGTTCGCGTGCCGCGTCTTCGCGTCATGTCGACGAGGCGCAGCGGGCGCGCGAGATTCTTGAGGGGCGTTCCGGCGCGGCTTCCGCATCGTCTTCACGGGCCTCGGTCGGAAAGGTCCATGTACAGGTCGGTATCTACAAGGATGAGGCCAATGCGCGCGAGACCGTGGCGCGGGCTGCAGCTGCCGGCGTGAGCTTGCGCACCGAAAAGGCCGGTGACAAGACCCGTGTGATCAGTGCTGCGCTCGACGATCGTGCAGCAGCGGAAAAGTTGATTGATAAACTGAAGAAGGCGGGTCTGAACGGCTTCGTGACAGCGAAGTGAGCATTTTTGACCAGGTCTTCCTGGCGGTGCTTTGCGCCAGCATTTTGCTGGGGCTCTGGCGAGGACTCGTCAGCGAGATTTTCACCTTGCTGGGTTGGGTTGTCGCCCTTGCTCTCGCTTGGAAACTCGCTCCGGTGTGCGTGCCTTTGCTCGGGACTGCCGTCAAGGCGGAGTGGGCGCGTTGGCCTGTCGCCTTCGCTGCGATTTTTATCGGTGTTTTGTTGTTGCTGGCTTTGCTGCGTTTCTTGTTGCGCAGCCTGCTGAGCATCTCCGGACTGAGCCTTTTTGACAGGCTGGCCGGCGCAGGGTTCGGTGTCTTGCGAGGTCTGGTTCTGGCGCTTCTGTTCGTGGCCGGAGCTGGATTGACCGAGTTGCCAAAGAAGCAGTGGTGGCGCGAATCCATTTTCGCGCCGCCACTTGTTACGGCAGTGATTGCCGCCAAGCCATGGCTCCCCGGAGAGTTGGCTGAGCGGCTCAGGTATTGATAACAGGCGAGGATGTATGTGCGGAATCATCGGCGTAATGGCCAAAACACCGGTAAACCAGTTGCTTTATGATGGTCTGCTGGTGCTGCAGCATCGTGGTCAGGATGCGGCAGGCATCGCGACGGCCGAGGCCGGTCGTTTCCACATGCACAAGGGGTCAGGGCTTGTCAGCGAGGTATTCCGCACGCGCAACATGCGCAACCTTGAAGGCAACTGGGGGATCGGCCACTGCCGTTATCCGACCGCAGGCTCGGCCTTCAATGCCGCAGAAGCCCAGCCCTTCTATGTGAACTCCCCCTTTGGATTGATGCTTGCCCACAACGGCAATCTGACCAACTCCGAAGAACTCAAGCGGGAAATGTATCTGGGCGACCTGCGCCACATGAACACCAATTCCGACTCGGAAGTGCTGCTCAATGTGCTGGCGCATGAGTTGCAGGTGGCTTCCAACGGCGCTTTCCGGCTTGATGAGGACACGATCTTCAAGGCCGTGGCGGGAACCCACAAGCGTGCCAAGGGCGCTTATGCGGCAGTGGTAATGATTGCGGGCTACGGTTTGCTGGCCTTCCGTGATCCGAACGGCATCCGCCCCTTGATTCTGGGCAAGAACGAAACGCGTGACGGCACCGAATACATGGTGGCGTCCGAATCCGTGGCGCTGGATGTGCTGGGGTTCAAGACGGTTCGCGATATCGCGCCAGGCGAAGCTGTGCTGATCGACAAGAGCGGAAAGCTGTCGATGCGCCTGTGTGCCGAGCCGCGTCCCTTCGCGCCGTGCATGTTCGAGTACGTCTACCTTGCTCGTCCTGACTCGATCATCGATGGCATTTCGGTCTACGACAGCCGGGTCAAGATGGGCGTCTATCTGGCCGAAAAGATCCAGCGCGAGTATTCGCATCTGAAAATCGATGTGGTGATTCCGATTCCGGATTCGAGTCGTTCCTCGGCAATGGAACTGGCCAGCCGACTGGGAGTTTCCTATCGCGAAGGTTTCGTAAAGAACCGCTATATCGGCCGCACCTTCATCATGCCGGGGCAGGGCGTCCGCAAGAAATCCGTCCGCCAGAAACTCAACGCCATGCACCAGGAGTTTGCCGGCAAGAACGTGCTGCTGGTGGATGATTCGATCGTTCGTGGCACCACCAGTCGTGAAATCATCAGCATGGCCCGCGAGGCTGGTGCGACCAAGGTTTTCATGGCGTCTGCCGCGCCTCCTGTGCGTCATGCGAACGTCTATGGCATTGACATGCCCAGCCGCAACGAACTGATTGCGGCTTACCGGGATGCGGAGCAGGTTGCGTCCGAGATCGGTGCCGATGCTTTGATCTATCAGGATCTTGAAGATCTGCGCAAGGCGGTGGGAGACCTCAATCCTGACATCGTCCAGTTCGAGTGCTCGTGTTTTGACGGTGTCTACGTCACCGGTGATGTGACGACGGCCTATCTGGACAGCGTTGAGGATGAGCGCGGTGCGCTGGCCAAGGCTGCAGACGACGACGCCGACCAGGCAGATCTGAACATGATGGCCGGTTCGAATCATTGAACGACGAAAGTATCGCCACTCGATCACCCCGGATGAACTCCGGGGTTTTTTATGCCTGCTCTTCGCGGAAGGTGAGCCCTTCCGGCCCCAGTTCCAGCCAGCGCGCACGCTCATGCCAGTCGGGCAGTACCCAGCGCTCCGCCATCCGGGTGTCGGGAAGCGTAAAACAATGACGTGCCGAACGATGGGTGTGACCGTGGATCAGGTAACGGGCGTCGTGGCGGCCAAGCAGTTCACTCACTGCAGTGGGTGACAGGTCGCCGTAGGCTGACGGCTCGCGTTGCTTGCGAAACTCGCTGCCTTGGCGGATGCGCTGAGCCAGACGCCGGCGCCAGCTCAACGGCAGGCTGCGCAGCAGGGCGACTGAAAAGCGGGAGCGGATGCGGCGACGATAGCGCTGGTAGGCATGGTCGTCGGTGCACTCGGCATCACCGTGGACGAGAACAAAGGTTTTGTTGCCCTGGCGAAGAACGGCCGGCTCGGCAACCAGCTCGCCGCCAGACGCCCGGGCAAAACCCTGACCGAGCAGGAAGTCGCGATTGCCGACCATGATTTTGAGTCTCACACCGCTGGCACTCAGTTGCGATAGCGCATCAGCGATGGCGGCGTGAAAAGGGTCGCCCAGGTCATCGTCACCGATCCAGAACTCGAAGAGGTCGCCCAGGATCCACAAAGCCTCTGCCTGGCGAGCCGGTCCATCCAGAAAACGCATGAACGCTGCCGCGCTTTCCGGGGCGCTTGCCTGGAGATGAAGGTCGGAGATGAAAAGGATCAAGCGTGCTCCCGGTGATGAAAAAACGCCGGCTTTGCGCCGGCGTTCCTGATCAGGCAGGGAAATGGCTCAGGCCACTTCAGCCTTGGTGATCACGACGGCCTCCAGCGGCACATCGGAGTGATAGCCGCTGCGGCCAGTCTTGACGGCACGGATGGCGTCGACCACCTCCATGCCCTCAACAACCTTCCCGAACACGGCGTAACCCCAACCCTGCACCGATTCGCTGCGGAAATTGAGGAAGTCATTGTCGACCGTGTTGATGAAGAACTGAGCCGTGGCCGAATGCGGATCGGAGGTACGGGCCATCGCGATGCTGCCGCGCACGTTCTTCAGACCGTTGTTGGCTTCATTCTTGATCGGGGCCTGGGTGGGCTTCTGGCTCATGTCGGGCAGCATGCCGCCGCCCTGGATCATGAAGTCCTTGATGACACGGTGGAAGATGGTGCCATCGAAATGACCGGCTTCAACATAGGCCAGGAAATTCCTGACTGATTCAGGCGCCTTTTCGGCATCCAGTTCGAGGGTGATGACGCCGTGGCTGGTGTGCAGCTTGACCATGGGATTGACTCCGTAAAAAGGGGGACAGATTCGTGTCCTGGTTGGAATGCCTATCTGGCTTCGTTTGCGCGCCGCATGCTCTGGATGACGACGGGCGTGGCCGGTACGTCCTGATACATGCCGGCCGATCGGGTGCTTACGTTACGGATCTTGTCGACGACGTCCATGCCGGCCACGACCCTGCCGAACACGGCATAGCCCCAGCCGTCCTGGCCTGGCGCATCGAGAAAGCTATTGTCGACCGTATTGACGAAGAACTGCGAGGTGGCCGAGTGAGGGGCGCCGGTGCGGGCCATGGCTACGCTTCCGCGTAAGTTCTTCAGCCCGTTCCGGGCTTCGTTGCGGATCGGTGCGCGCGTCGGCTTCTCGCTCATGTCGGGCAGCATGCCGCCGCCCTGGATCATGAAGTCCTTGATGACACGGTGGAAGATGGTGCCATCGTAGTGCTTGTCATCGACATAGCGAAGAAAGTTGGCGACGGTTTCAGGCGCCTTGAGCGGATCAAGCTCGAGCGTGAAGGCGCCAAGGCTGGTCGTGACACGCACCTGCGGGGCCGTGTCCTGTGCGCTCACGGGCAGTGCTGACAGGGCGGCCAGGCTGGCCGCGAGCGCCAGGAACAGACGGCGTCCGGAATCAAGGCTCAGGTATTTCATGCGTTTCCTTCGTAAATGATTTTCCAGTGCCCGTTTTCCTTGACCCAGTACTGGCGTTTCTGGACGACGTTGCTGAGGTTGTTGCTGCTGTAGTCCTGCTCGAAGGTGACCATGACCACTTCTTCGTTCTTGCCCGGATTTCGCAACACGCTGAGCTTGCGCAAGCCGACCTTGATCCAGCTCTTGCCGGAGGTCACGTTCTCCTTCTGTCTGGACCAAGCCGCAAGATCCAGCTTGCCTGAGCGGAAACGGGAGGAATAGTGACCAAGATAGCGCGCCGTATCACGGCTCTCCCAGTCCTTCCGCCAATCCTCGATGGTCTTGTTCAGCGAGGCGCGCTCATTTTGCCAGTCATCAAGGGACAGCCATTCGATCCCGTTGCTGATGATGACCGGGGTCACGCCGATCTGCAGATAGCCCGACAGTGCGTCCAGATCCTGGTTCGCCAGAACGACGCAGCCTTCCGAGGCCAGCGGCGGTCTGGCGTAAGTGTCGCTGGGGACGCCATGCAGCCAGATGCCGTGACCATTACGGCCATTCATGCGGTCCCACTCGTTCGGATAATTGATCGGAAAGGCACGCTTGCCGTAAAAGTCCGTCAGCTTTTCGGGCGCCATGACGCTGGTGACGCGGTACACGCCGACGGGGGTCTTGTTGTCGCCTTCGCGCTCCTTCTCGGCACCCGCCTTGCCCTGGCTGACATACCAGTCAGCCACGAATACGGGGCGGCCTTTTTCGTTCCGGTACAGATAAAGCCTGGATTGGCGGGTGTCGACGACAATCGCGTAGTTCTGATCGTCCCGCATCTGAAGCAGATAGCGCGGCACACGTTCGTTGGTCGGCTTGTTGCGGTAGCCGTGCAGGCGCGCGATCGCTTCGTCTCGCAGATCCTTGAGCTTGGCGCTGTCCGCTGCACCTGCGTTGCCGAAGGTGCTGATCGGCTGAACGCGTGCAAGCAGCAGGTCACCGCGGATCAGGTGGGCCAATCTGAAGTTCGGATGCAGGCTGATCAGGTTTTCCGTGCGCGCGAGCGCCACATCAAGTCTGTTCTGGTCGATGTCACGCAGAATCAGGGCAATGGTGGCGTCGGGTCCGCCATCTGACACGCCGGCAAACAGTCCGGTAGGTGCCCAGGCACGGCCGGGAATCGTCAGTGCAGCCGCCGCCGTGGCGCAAAGCAGCGTGTTCTGGAGCAGTCGTCCGAGTGTGCGTTTCAACGTCCGATCCGTTCCTGCGTGATGAGCCAGCGTCCGTTCTGCAGGGCGAGTTCAAGTGTCTTGCCGCTGGCAGAGTTGAAGCCGGCGGATTGATAGTTCTGCTTGAAACGCACGGTGGCCTTGTCACCATTGACCCGCACATCGATCTCGGAGAGCGAGACCTTGATAGCTCCGGGTTTCTCGATGCGTTCGGTCCGTTCCTTTTCCCAGGCAGAGCGTCCTTTCTTGCCGGGTACGGCGAAGTCCCTGGCGTAGAAGCCGAGATAGGCTTTCACGTTTTTCGCCGACCAGGCGTCCGCCCAGGCATTGACTGCCGTCACGACGGCCTTGCGGCCATCGGGGGCAGCCGGCTCCTTGGCCGGTTTGCCGCGGGAGGATTCGGCCGAGGAGGCGCTTGCCGCACTGGCCGCTGCCACCACTGCGGGACTACTGCTGCTCCGAGCCGCCGCGGCACTGCTTGAGGCAACACTGCTGCTAGAGGCTGCCGGTGCTTGTGTGGCGGTGACGGGGCGGACTTCGACGCTGCCTTGCGAACTGACCGGTGCGGTCGTAGCGACGGTAACCGGCTTGACCGCGGCCGGGCGGGCCGCAGCGGTGTTGAGCTCGCGCAAGAGATTCAGCTTGGCTTGCGCGTTGGTGTTCTTCGAGTCGATCTGCAGGGCACGGTCATAAGCCTGACGGGCCATGCGGGCGTAAAGGTCGCCAAGGTTCTCATGCGCAACGGCATAGGACGGATGGGTACGAATCGCCATCTCGAGCGCCGCCTTGGCCTTGTCGAACTGCTGCTGCTGGGCGTAGATCACCGCCAGATTGTTGTAGGGCTCGGGGAGTTCGGGTGCTTCTTCGGTCAGCTTGAGAAAAACCGCGGCGGCATCGTCGAGCTTGTTGAGCTCAGCCAGGATGACCCCCTTCAGAAATCGGGCCTGCCGGTCTTTGGGATTGGCGGCAATCGCACGTTCGACTTTCTCCAGCGCCTGTGTGCGCTGGCCCTGGGCGAGGAGCGTCTGAGCATCGGATAGCGCTGTCTGGGCGTGTGATGCAGCGGGCAATACGATTGAAGACAGTGCAAGGAGTGCGGCAACGCAGATGCGGGTACGACAGGAGTTCATAGTGCGCATTATGGTAGAGTCGTTCTGGTTTTTGCGTTGTTCGGCGATTTGCGAGCGCGATTTTACGTTACATCGCGGCCTTATCCCAACGCATTCGCGACAGGCCCCTTTCGGCGCGCGAATCGGCCGATAGTTCCCTTCAGTTTCCAGAATCCAAAATGCTCAGGATCCACAATACGCTGGCCCGCGAGAAGCAGGCCTTTACGCCCATTGAATCCGGCAAGGTGCGCATGTATGTCTGCGGCCTCACCGTTTATGACTATTTCCACATTGGTAACGCCCGCACGCTGACCGTGTTTGACATGGTCTACCGATGGCTGACTGCCGCCGGCTACGAGGTGAAATACGTTCGCAACATCACTGATGTGGACGACAAGATCATCGAGCGCGCCAACAGGAACGGCGAGCCGATCGACGCGCTCACCGAGCGCATGGTGGCGGCCATGCATGAGGACTGCGACCGCCTGCTGATGCTGAGACCCTCTGTCGAGCCGCGTGCCACGCAACACATCGACAACATGCTCGGTCTGATCGGCGATCTGGTGGAAAACGGCAAGGCCTACCCCGCCAGCAATGGCGACGTGTATTACGCCGTGCGCGAGTTCCCTGGCTACGGCAAGCTTTCCGGCAAGTCCATCGACGATCTGCGCGCGGGCGAGCGCGTGGCGGTGGATGGCCACAAGCGTGATCCGCTCGACTTCGTGCTGTGGAAGGCCGCCAAGCCGCAGGAGCCGCACTGGTGCTCGTGCTACGGCGAAGGGCGCCCAGGCTGGCATATCGAGTGCTCGGCGATGAGCAAGGCCGAACTGGGCGACACCGTGGATATTCACGGCGGCGGCTGGGATCTGCAGTTCCCGCACCACGAGAACGAGATCGCCCAGAGCGAGGGCGCCTCCGGCAAGCCCTTCGTCAATTACTGGATGCACGCGGCCTTCCTGAACATGGACAACGAGAAGATGTCCAAGTCGCTGGGCAACGTGTTCACCACCCGCGAAGTGCTCAACAAGCTCGACCCGGTGCAGGGCGGTGAAGCCGTGCGCTTCTTCCTGCTGCGCGGCCACTACCGCTCCGAGATCAATTACACCTGGGACATCCTGCAGGACGCGCGCGGCGCGCTGGTTTCGCTCTACACCGCGCTGCGCGATGTGCCGCCGGAAAGCGCCCCGGCAGCGTTCCGGATCGACTGGAACGATCCTTGGGCGAAGCGCTTTTTCGACGCCATGTGCGATGACTTCAATACGCCGATGGCATTTGCGGTGCTGTTCGAGTTGCGCAACGAGATCAATCGCAGCCGTTCGGCGGAACTTTCCGCGCTCCTGCGTGCGCTCGCGGGTACGCTGGGCTTCCTGCAGGCTGATCCCGCTGCATTCGTTCAGGGTGAGGCGAGTGGCGATGAAGCCAGCGAGATCGAGGCGCTGATCGTGGCCAGGGCGGAAGCCAAGCAAGCCCGCAATTTTGCCGAGGCGGACCGGATCCGTGATGAAATCAAGGCGCGTGGCATCGTGCTTGAGGATGGTGCGGGCGGTACGACCTGGCGCAAGGCCTGATCCAGCCTGAGGGTTTTCCCTTTGGCGGACCGTTGTCCATGCGGAACGGATATGCTGATTTGATAAGCCGGCGGTGAAGTCCGGACTTTGAGTGGAGGAATTGAAATGCAGGTCTATCTCGTAGCCAATCCGAAGGGTGGCGCCGGAAAAAGCACCCTGTCGACGAACCTTGCCGGGATGCTGGCATGGCGCGGGCTCTCGTCAGGCGCCCGGGTTCTGCTCGGAGACGTGGATCGCCAGCAGTCGTCGAGATTCTGGATTGACCGGCGTCCCGCAGAATTGCCCCGTGTCGAGGCCTGGCTCCTCGAGGCGGAAAGCAAGGTGGTCAAGCCTCCGCGCGGCACGACGCATGTGGTGCTCGATACGCCCGCGGGCCTGCACGGTGATCGCCTCAAGGAATGCATCCGTCTGGCAGACAAGGTGCTGGTGCCTGTGCAACCTTCGATGTTCGACATCATGGCGACCCAGGATTTCTTCGACGAGCTGGCGCACATGAAGGCGGCTCAAGGCGTCGAGGTCGGCCTGATCGGCATGCGCATGCATGACCGCACGCACGCCGCAGACGAGTTTCACCGCTATATCGAAACCACCGGCTTGCCGCTGATTGCCACGCTGCGGGATACGCAGAACTATGTGCATCTGGCAGCACACGGGATGACGCTGTTCGATGTGACGCCTTCCCGTGTGACGCGCGACCTTGATCAGTGGAAACCGATCGAGAAGTGGCTGGCCGCCTAGGCTTCGGTCGAGGAGGAGGGCGGCAGCCGCTTTTCGATGGCCTCCCACAGGCCAACCGGATCATTCGTGCCGAGCGCGAACTGCTTGCCGTCCTTCATCGTGACCACGACCGCGTCACGTCCCGATACGCTGTAGAGCCAGCCGTTGCGCGTGTAGTGAATGCCGATGCCATCGAGCAGACGCGTGCGGACGATGCGTGCGGCGGCGATCCCGCTCAGTGGAACCTCCTTGCGGATCAGTCCCGGCCCGAAGTGCCAGGCCAGCGCCTGACGGCCGACCGTGATGGTCAGCGATGAGAACAGCATGAAGACCAGCAGAAAGCCCGTGCTCAGCAGCCAGAGGCTCAGTCCGTGTGCGGAGCGGCTCATCGCGGCCAGCAGGCAGACCAGCATCGGAATGCCGAGAATGACTGCGAGCGCCCGTGCGGGCTGGCGATTGAGATAGGTTTCGAAGTCGGATCGGATTCGGTTCTGACGATGGGCTCGGCGGCCGGGTTTGCTCATGGTGTTTCCAGTGTTTCGGTGATCCGGTTGGAAGATAATCGAAGTCCTGCTTTCCGTGCCTGCCGTCGCGCAAGGATTGACGCATTTCCGCGAATCGGCGAATTTCCGGCCTGGAGTCAGGGTGCCGGGGTGGCGGCCGTTCAGACAGCCATACTTCCGGTGTGTTCATGAGGAGAGCGGAAATGCGTGTACTTGGATTCCTTTTGCTGCTTGTCTGTCTGCCGGCCATCGCGGGCAACGAGGTCTACAAGTGGGTGGATGCCGACGGTAGTGTTCATTA
This sequence comes from Uliginosibacterium paludis, assembly GCF_039631355.1. Lineage (NCBI taxonomy): Bacteria > Pseudomonadati > Pseudomonadota > Betaproteobacteria > Rhodocyclales > Zoogloeaceae > Uliginosibacterium > Uliginosibacterium paludis. The sequence goes on from NZ_JBDIVF010000003.1 coordinate 335,900, forward strand.
CGGCAACGAACCGCCCAAGGGGGCGAAGGTGAAGCCGGTGTCGGGTGGTGTCACGGTGATGCCGGCTTTCAAGGCTCCCGAAAAACCGATTGCGGCGCCCGCACCTCCGGCTGCGCCGGCAGCAGCACCTGCCAGGCCCGAGCCTGCTGCGACGGAGCGCCCGCAGGGCGAGACTGGGGCGCAGTCCTCTCCCGCTGAGCGCGCCGCAGAGCTTCAGGCTGCTCGTCGGCAGAAACTGCTCGATACCTGCAGGAAGAATCGGGGCACTAATTGCGAGGAAGAAGTCGACGCGAAAATCGATGGGCTGGACGGCACAAGCTTCGTGCCGGTGCCCGGCTGGAGTCAGCCGCCCATCCGGCCCTCGCGGCCTGTGCAGCCTGTGGCCAAGCCCGCAAGCTCGGCGCCGTCGCACAAGGAGTCCCGCGTCAGGGAAGCGCCCCGGAAGGCGGACGCTTCGCAATCTTCCGAGAGCCCGGCGCGTCGCTAGTCGGTGTTCAGCGCTTGCCGAGCAGGGGTTTGAGCGCCGGCCAGATGTTGTCGAGTACGAGCGACTGAGCTTCCGCGGTCGGGTGCAGGTTGTCGTTCTGAAAGAGTTCGCTGCGCCCGGCAAAGCCTTCCATCATGAAGGGCACCAGTGCGGTCCGGTGCTGCGCAGCGAGATCGGTGAAAACCTGCTGGAACTTTTGCGTATAGACCGGGCCGAAGTTGGGCGGCATGCGCATGCCGACCAGCAGCACCCGTGCATTGGCCTTCGTTGCCAGGCGGATCATGGCGTCGAGATTGCCTTGCATGGCCTTGACGGGAAGACCTCGCAGACCGTCATTTGCGCCAAGTTCGATGATGACCACCGCAGGTTTGATCCGGCTGAGGGCTTCAGGCAGGCGCGCCAGGCCTCCGGCAGTGGTTTCACCGCTGATGCTGGCGTTGCTGATCTCGTGCTTGTAGCCTTCTGACGCGAGCCGTGTGGCGAGCAGTTTCGGCCAGGCCTTGTCCTGCGGGATGCCGTACCCGGCCGAGAGGCTGTCGCCCCAGACGAGAATTCCGGCAGCGCTGGCTGTCTGGAATGAGAACACCGCTAACAGGATGAACAGGAATCTTGACATGCCTTCTGGATCCGGAAATGTGCTTGAAGTAGCCGGGCTTGGCAAAACCGTGGCGCTTGCCGACGGCGGCCGCCTGGACATTCTGCAGGAGATCGATTTTTCGGTCGAATCAGGTGAGACGCTGGCCATCGTCGGTGCGTCCGGCTCGGGCAAGTCCACGCTCCTCGGACTGCTTGCGGGGCTGGATGTTCCCACTGCGGGGACCGTCCGCTTGCAGGGGCACGACATGTACGCGCTGGATGAGGACGGCCGCGCTGCGCTGCGCGGCAAGCATATCGGCTTCGTCTTCCAGTCATTCCAGCTCTTGCCTGCCCTGACCGCGATCGAGAACGTGATGATGCCGCTCGAACTTGCAGGCCTGCCCGGGGCACGCGAAGCCGCGCGCCACTGGCTGGTCCGGGTCGGCCTGGAGCATCGCATGACGCATTATCCCAAGCATCTGTCGGGGGGCGAGCAGCAACGGGTGGCACTCGCCCGCGCCTTTGCAACGCGCCCCGCCTTGCTGCTCGCCGATGAGCCGACCGGCAATCTGGATGCCCAGACAGGTCAGAACATCATCGAACTCATCTTCACGCTCAACCGCGAAGCCGGCACCACGCTGGTTCTCGTGACCCATGACGACGAGCTCGCCGCGGCCTGCCAGCGCAGCATCCGTCTGCGCAATGGCCGCATGGTCGAGGCCGGAGCCCTCCTCGTCTGAGCAGTGGCCCTGTGTGCCGCGCTGCTGTGAGGGCGTCAGGCGCCTCGCAGCAGGATCACCGAGATGGCGAGTGGCGCCACCAGTGCAACGATGATCCGGGTGGCCGCGAGCAGGGAGCGCCGGGCGCGATTCCGATAGCGGAGCTGGGCCCCGATTTCGCGCCAGCAGAACCAGCCACAGAATACGGCAGTGGCAATGCCGCCCAGAGGTAGCATGATGTTTGATGTCAGCTGATCCATCAGGTCGAAGGCCGTATGGCCCAGCAGGCTGAGCGTGTTTTCTGGACTGAAGCTCAGCGCTGCCGGTACGCCGAGTACGAAGATGCCGGCCGAGCTTGCAAGGACCGCCATGCGCCGGCTGAGTCCCAGCTCGTCGATGGCGAAGCGCGCGCAGACTTCCAGCAGCGACACGGAAGACGTCAGCGCCGCGACGAGCAGCAGAACGAAGAACAGGACTGCGAAGAGCTCGCCGCCCGGCATGCTGGCAAAGATGGCGGGCATGCTGATGAAGGTGAGGCCCGGGCCGCCCTGAGGGCCGATGCCCAGCGCAAAGGCCGGTGGCACGACCAGCAGGCCGCCGAGCAGGCAGACGAAGAGTGTCAGCGCCACGACCCATGCCGCGGCGCCGGGCAGGTCGCTGTCGGCCTTCAGGTAGGCGCCATACGTGACCATGGCGCCCATGCCGAGGGAGAGCGAGAAGAAGGCGAGCCCCAGCGCGGCGAGCAGGGTGTTGAAGCTGAACGCGGAGAAATCCGGCCGCAGCAGGAATATGACGCCTTCCCAGGCGCCGGGCAGCGTGATGCCGCGTGCGATCAGCAACAGCATCAGGATGAACAGCAGCGGCATGAGCTTGCGCGACATCATTTCGATGCCGCGCTGCACGCCGCCGAGTACGACCAGTGCGGTCAGCCCGAGAAACCCGGCCAGCCACAGGATGGCCTGAGCCGGATGCGCGATCAGCGTGTTGAAGCGCTCCGTGAGCAGGGCTGCGTCCTGACTCACTGCCTGGCCGGCGAGCGCTTTGAACACATAGGCCAGGGACCAGCCGCCGACCACGCAGTAGAAGCCCATGATGACGAAGGCGGTGGCGACCGGCAGGTAGCCGCAGTAACGCCAGCGCTTGCTGCCCAGACTGCTGAACGCGCCGCAGACGCCCTGGCCGCTGGCGCGCCCGAGCGCCATTTCGGCGCTCATCAGGGCCAGCCCGAGGGTGAGCGCCAGCGCGAGATAGACGAGGAAGAAGGCGCCGCCGCCATGCTGGGTGGCCATGTAGGGAAACTTCCAGATGCAGCCAAGGCCGATCGCCGAGCCGGCGGAAGACAGGATGAATCCCAGACGGGAAGAGAAGGTGTTGGACATGGTTCGGGCATCGGGTGAATGCGGCGCGTCCACCCTTGAGGAGCATCGGGCCACGCGTCGCGAGGCGCGATAGGGCATGCCGGGAGGCTGCGCGGTCGCTTGCAAGCGGAAATGGACTCTTCAGTCCGCCGGGAGTTGCAGGCGGGAGGCGGTGTGCCCTGAAATCGCAAAGCCTGTGCAGCGGAACAACACCGGCGGCCTGCGCTCAGTGCCGGTGCTGTTCCGGCTGCAGCAGCGCAATGCCGGCTTCCGGCATGACTGATGCGGCGATCTCTTCGACGAGTGCTTCGGTAGCGGGCTGCGGTTCCGCAGGCGTGGCCGTTAAACCGGCGAGGCGGGCGCTGCGCCATTCCACGAGTTCCATGCCGCCATCGAAGTGCTCGACGATGGCCGTACAGCTATCCACCCAGTCCCCGCAGTTGATGTAGGTGATGCCCTGGATCTGGCGGATCGTGGCCGCGTGGATATGGCCACAGATGACACCGTCCACGCCTCGCTCGCGGATGGCCCGCACCACGCAATCCTCGAAATCGAAGATGAAACTGACGGCGCTCTTGACCTTGCGTTTGGCATAACCTGCCAGCGACCAGTAACCTGCCATGCGCAGTCCGCGGCGCAGGATGGACAGCCAGGCGTTGATGCGGACCAGCGCGTTGTAGGCCACATCGCCGAGCAGCGCGACCCAGCGGTGATGACGCGTGACCTGATCGAACTCATCACCATGAATCAGCATGTAGCGCTTGCCGTCTGCCGCCACGTGCAGATGCTCATGCTTGAGTTCGATGTCGCCGAAGCGGATGCCGCAATGCTCGCGCAGGGCCTCGTCGTGATTGCCGGGAATGAACGTCACCTTCACGCCCTTGCGGGCAGAACGCAGAATTTTCTGAACGAAAGTGTTCTGTGCCGGCGTCCAATGAACACCCCGGCTCATGGCCCAGAAATCGATGATGTCGCCGATCAGGAAGATCTGTTCGGCTTCATAGTGGCGGAGGAAATCGAGCAGGCTGTCTGCCTGGCAGCCCCGGGTGCCGAGGTGAATGTCGGAGAGGAAAATCGAGCGGACCTGAGTCATGGGCCGGAGGCACGAGCGGAATGATCTGCCGGCGCAGCCTACGCAGAGAGCGTGACATTCTGATTACATCCGCCCCGCGCGGTTGGATGGTGAGAAAATGCGGCGCAGTGTCCGCCACAGAGAAATCCGGGAGATCGATTTGACTACACATCGCGTCCAGTTCAGGCAGCTTTCACCCCGCGCCCGGGGTGTCCTGAAAAAGGCACGCTACGCAGCCTATGCGTTTGTCGTACTGCTGCTGCTCGCCTGGCTGGCCTTGCCGCCGGTGATCCGGTGGGGGATCGAGAGCCGGGGCAGCGAAGCGCTCGGACGCAGGATGACGGTCGAGTCCGTGCAGTTCAATCCCTTCCGCCTGTCTGCCGAGCTGAGCGGCCTGCGGATCGCCGAAGCGGATGGCCAGCAGGACTGGATCCGCCTGGGCAGCGTGTCTTTCAACCTTTCCCTGTCATCCCTCTGGCATCGCGCGCTCGTGCTCGACGCGCTGCGCATCGACCAGCCGAGCGTGCGGATCCTGCGACTCGAGGGCGCCCGCTTCAACTTCAGCGACCTCGTCGAGCGCTTTGCGAGCGCGCCGCAGGCTCCCGCCTCCGAGCCGCTGCATTTTTCGGTCAACAACATCGAACTTCATCAGGGCACGCTCGAGTTCGATGACCGCCCGGCAGGGCGCGTTCATCATGCCGAAGCGATCAATCTGGGCCTGCCGTTCATCTCCAATCTGCCGGCCCGTGTGGCAATCGACGTGCAACCGCTGCTCGAAGCCCGGATCAATGGCAGCCCCTTCAGTCTCAAGGGCGAAGTGCGCCCCTTCAGCACGCCTCGCGAAGCCACGCTGGATCTCGCTTTCGACGCGCTCGATCTGTCGAGTTACCTCTACTACATCAAGGATGCCATTCCCCTGGGGATCCAGAAGGCGGTGGTGAAGTCCGGTCTGCATCTGGTCTGGCGCGAGGCGGCCGACGCCCGGCCGGCCAGTCTGGGGCTCAGTGGCACGGCCTCGCTGTCCGATCTCGTGGTGCAGGACAAGGCGGGTGCGCCGCTGCTGAGTGTGGGCGCGCTGGAAGTCGATATTGCCGCGCTCGAACCGCTGGCCAACCCGGTCCGGGCCGATTTTCGCCAGATCCTGCTCAAGTCGCCCCAGGTCGATATCCATCGTTTCGGCAATGGCGAGCTCAATCTGAGCCGTGCGTTCGCTGCCGGCGAGGGTGGGAAAAAGCCTGATGCGACACCCGCAAAATCTGGTCCGGTTGAGGCCTCCCGGCCGGTTGTCACCGCACCGGCAGCCAGCCCGTCCGAGCCGGCAGAGGTGAAGATCCAGCGCTTCGAGTTGCAGGATGGTGTGGTGCGCTGGTTCGACGAAGCCGTGCCGGGCACTTACCGGCAGACGCTCAAGGATCTCTCGGTCGTGGTGCAGCGGCTCGATCTGAGTGGCAAGGCGCCTGCCGCGCTCACGGTTCGGGGCAAGGGGGAGCAGGGCGAATCGCTTGAGCTCAACGCCGCGGTGGGAATCAAGACTCTGCAACTGGGAGGCGAAATCAGTGCGGCCGGTTTGCAGCTCGGCGCGCTGAGCCCGTATTACCAGGCGGTGATCGGTCGCGCGCGGCTGGGCGGTGAAGCGACACTCAAGGGGCGCTTTGCCGCGGATTTCAGCAAGGAAGCCTCGGCGCTGAAGCTCGAGGATTTCTCGCTGGACCTCAAGTCCTTTGCACTGTCGGATGGCAAGTCCAAAGATACGCTGCTCTCGATGGCCAGCTTCGGCCTCCGGGAGAGCAGCCTGGATCTGGCCCGGCAGGAGCTGAAGATCGGCGCACTGGAGTCAGCCGGCGGCGCACTGCGCATGGACCGCAGCAAGACCGGACGTATCAATCTGCTTGATGTGCTTCAGGACGCTGCGGAAGCCGAAGGCAAGGAAGTGCTCGTCAAGGCCGAGGAGGCCTTGCGCAAGGCGCCCGAGAAAGCGAAGGAAGCAGGCGTTGCGCCCGATGGGGCGAGCGAGGCGAAGCTCGCCCGGAAGCCTGCCGAATGGGTCATTACCCTTGGCAAGGGTCAGCTTGCCGATTGGCGCGCGAGCCTGGTCGACCGGACCGGGCTTGAGCCCGTCAAGGTGGAGCTGAGCGCGCTGGGCCTGAAAATCCATGACTGGAGCAGCAAGGCGGGCAGCGAGGCCGGTCTGGTGTTCGACAGCCTGGTGAATGGCAAGGGAACCTTGCATGCCGACGGCAAGCTCGCCAGCGTGCCATTCCGGGCCGGATTCAATCTCCGGCTTGACGGTGTCGACATCCTGGCGGCTCAGCCCTATGTCGATGATCTCTACAAGATCCTGATCACGCGGGGCCAGATTTCGGGCCAGGGCCGGCTGCAAGTCGATACCGCCGCCAAGGGCGGTGTGGATGTGCGCTACGCAGGCAGTCTGGCCGTGGATAATTTCAATGCGCTTGACCGTCTGAACGAAACGGATTTCATGCGCTGGAAGCGGTTCTCCGTCGCTGGCCTGAAGTTCCAGACTCAGCCGCTGACCTTGCAGAGCACCGAAGTGAGGCTCAACGACTTCTTTACCCGCTTGATCCTGGACGACAAGGGGCGGCTGAACGTGCGCGAGCTCGGTGCGGACGATGAACCGCCCGTTGCCGCCGCTTCGGCTCCAGCCAGTGCGCCGGGGAACAAGGCGGTCGCGGTGCTGCCGCCACCTGCCAGCCCGCCTCCGGTCGTGGAGATCGGCAAGATCGTGCTGGCCGATGGCAGCATCGTCTATTCGGATCACTTCGTGAAACCCAATTACGAAGCGCGCCTGATGGCGCTCAACGGCGAGATCGGCGGGCTTTCCTCGAACCCCGAGAAGCTCGCGAAGCTGGGGCTCAAGGCCAGCATGGATGGCGCCGCCCCGGTCAATATCACCGGCACGCTCAATCCTTTCCGGCAGGATCGCCTGCTGGACATCGAGGCTCAGGTGCGTGACGTCGATCTCACCAGTGCGTCGACCTATGCTGGCCGCTATGTGGGCTACGGGATCGACAAGGGCAAGCTCTCGATGGACGTGCATTACGAAATCCGCGAGCGGCGGCTCACTGCCAGCAACCGGGTGAAGCTCGATCAGCTGACCTTCGGTGACCGGGTCGAGAGCCCTCAGGCAACCAAGCTCCCGGTCCTGTTTGCCGTCTCCCTGCTCAAGGACCGCAACGGCGTGATCGACGTCAATCTGCCGATCTCGGGCTCGCTCGATGATCCGCAGTTCTCGATCGGCTCGGTGGTGTTGCGGGTCATCACCAACCTCATCAGCAAGGCGGTGACGGCTCCCTTTGCCTTGCTGGGCTCGGCCTTTGGCGGCCACGCTGAGGAGCTGGCCTTCATCGACTTCGAGGCGGGCAGCAGCGTGCTGAGTGCCAAGGCGCTGAAGAAGCTCGCAGACCTGTCCAAGGCCCTGACCGACCGGCCTTCACTGTCGCTCGATGTCAGCGGCCGGGCTGATCCGGCAGCGGACGCCAGCGCGCTCAAGCGCATCCGCATGGAAAACGCGATGCGCGCCCTGAAGGCGGAGCAACTGGTGCGACGCGGGCAATCGATCAACGAGGTCGCCAGCCTGCCGATTTCCGCCGAGGAATATCCGGTGCTCCTCAAACAGGTGTACGAGCGTACCAAGATCGACGCACGGCAGCGCAACGTGATCGGCCTGCTCAAGTCGGTGCCGACGGAGGAGATGGAGCGCCTCCTGCTGGGCAGCTACGTCATCTCCGAAGAAGATCTCCAGGCGCTTGCCCGGGATCGGGCCGGCGCCGTGAGAACCTGGCTGCTGGACCAGGGCAGGATTGCGTCCGGTCGGATCTACATGACGGCAGCGGAGGCCACCTCGGCTCAGGATGGAAAGTCTGCCCAAGCCAGGGTTGAATTTGCCCTGCACTGAAAACTCGGGGTTTACGCGAAAGTTTTGCGGAATGCTGCCGTTATGAAGAGCTGGTTCGTGCAGGGAGGATCCCCCTGACGGTGCCCTGATACATCACGGAGAGGTCGGCATGGCGGCTCGATTCGATACGGAGACTTGTGCTGAAGCGCTGGCAGCCGCAGGCGGGCTGCATGACGACCCGCCCGTCTCGTTCCGGAGTGGTCCGGAAGACGCCGCGCCGGATCTGCCGGGCCAGGCAAAGCCCTGGCGCATCCTGGTGGCCGACGACGATCCGGAGGTGCATTCGGCCACGATGTTCGCGCTGGCGAAGGTGCTTATTGATGGGCGTTCGCTCGAGCTGCTGCATGCACACAGCGCCGCCCAGGCTGAAGCCGTGCTGCGCAGCGAGACGGACATCGCGGTGGCCATGCTCGATGTGGTCATGGAAACGCCGGATGCGGGTCTGCAGCTCGTGGCGCTCATTCGCGATGAACTTGGTCTGGATGCAATGCGCATCGTGTTGCGTACCGGTCAGCCGGGTTATGCCCCGGAGCTGAAAGTCATCCAGCAGTACGACATCAATGATTACCGGACCAAGTCCGAACTCAGCCGGACCCGGCTCGTGACCACGCTGACGGCTGCAGTCCGGGCATATGACCAGATCGAATCCGAGCGCGCCGCAGGCCGGGCCATGGATGCGCTGGCCCGTTCCTCCGGTACGCTCTTCCAGTGTCGCGACGGGCAGTCCTTCGCCGGAGCCGTGCTGCACCGTCTGGGCTCGGTGCTGGGCGGCAGCTTCGATGCCTTTGTGGCCATGGAGGGCTGCGCGTCGGCGTCCGAGGCGCAGGGCATGCACATCCAGATTGCTTCAGGGCGGTTTTCCGGCGTCGAAGGGCGCCTGGTCGAGCAGGTCGGCGACATCGAGCTGATCCGTTCGGTACGACGGGTCATGGCGGCCCGTACCAGCGTGTTCGAGTCGGGACGTTTCACGCTCTGGATCGGCAACGGCAGCCGCGATGCGGTCGTGGTGGTCGATCATGCCGAAGCGATGAGGCCGCTCCAGCGCAAGCTCATCGGCATCTTTGCCGAAACGCTGGGCGTGGTGTTCGAGAATGTCGATCTCATCGAGCGGCTCGAGTTCTTTGCTTTCTGCGACCCGCTGACGCGCTTGCCGAACCGGACCCGATTCATCTCGGAAGTGGACCAGGATCTCTTCGCACACCCCGGCGCCGCGCGCTCCCTGCTGATCGTCGATGTTCTCCGCTTCTCCGCCTACAACGAAAACCTCGGTCTCCGCTGTGGCGACACGCTGCTAGGCGCCATTGCCCGGCGCCTGCGTGGCATGTTCGCCCCTGGCGTGCTGGTGGCCAGGATCGGAGCCGACGCGTTTGCAATTTACGGGCCGGATGGCGAAATCCAGCCGACCGGCATCTATCGGGCGTTTGACGCACCGTTTTTCGTTCACGGTCATGTGGTCGAAGTCAGGCTTCATATCGGGCAGGTGCGGGTGGCAGACTGCAAGGGCAATGCGGTCGAGCTGCTGCGCAATGCCAGTCTGGCCCTCAATGCGGCCCGCCACAGCGGCAATGGCTGTGCGCGCTGTTTTGACGAAAGCATGGCAGATGCGCTGCAGCAGCGCACCCGGATGCTTCACGGCCTGCGTGCCTCCGTCGATTTCCGGCGCGGGCTTGGCCTGCACTATCAGCCGCTGGTGAGTGGTCGTGACGGTCGCGTGCTGGCGATCGAGGTCCTGGCGCGCTGGCGCAGTGAATCCGGCGAGAGCGTGCCGCCTGCCGTTTTCATTCCGCTGGCAGAGCAGTCCGGCCTCATCAACGAACTCGGCCGATGGACCATGGAGCAGGCGATCGAGCGACTCGCCCGGCTGCGCAGCGCGGGCTGGCCCGAGCTTGGTCTCGTGATCAACATCTCCGGTGTGCAGTTGCGCAACGCCGACTTCGTCTCGCAACTCGCTGCACTGCTTGAGATCAGCGCACTGCCCCCGGCCTGCATCACGCTCGATCTGGGCAAGGACATCCGCGAAGAGACGCCGGAGCTTCTGAGCCGGCAGTTCGCCGCGCTGCAGGCGCTTGGCGTGAAACTGGCGCTGGATGATTTCAGCCCCTTGCTGGCGGCGCCTGAAGCGCTTTCCGGATGGCCGATCCAGACGCTCAAGCTCGCATTGCCCGAGACTCCGGCGGGTTCAGGCGCTGAGCACAGCCTGCCGTTCGTTGAATCCCTCAGACAGCTTGCACGGCTGCGCGGTCTCGATTTCGTCGCAAAAGGTGTGGAGCAGGCCGAGCAGGCCAGGGCTCTGAGCGAACTCGGTTGCGACGGCATGCAGGGATTCCACTTCGCGGCGCCGATGCCGGGTGAAAAGCTGGAGGCCTGGCTGCGTCAGCGTAGCCATTAAGGCTGCAACCGGACCTCGACCAGGCCGCGCAAGGCGTTACCCAGCCAGATGCGATCCGCGCGGACAAGGTCCTCCGGATACAGCACAGCCTCCCTTGCCGTACCCTGTTTGAGCAGCGAGGCGCGCAGTACGCCGGGCAGCACACCGCACGAGAGCGCAGGCGTGAGCAAGGCTCCGTCACGTTCGATGAAGAGATTGCTGCGCGCACCTTCGGCAAGCTCACCACGCCGGTTGCAGAACAGCAGATCGAACAGCCCGCGCTGGGTCGCGAGCTTCAGTGCATCGTCATAGAACACGCGGGCGGTGGTCTTGTGGCAAAGCCTGGGGTCCGTTTCGTCCAGAGCCCAGTCCGCGAGCGCGAAGAGATTTTCCGGGGGCAGGGGCGTGAGCGGGGCTGTTTCGATCTCGAAGCTGCCATTTCGTGCAAGAAGCAGGCGGACACGCACGGGCGTCTTCGCCAGGCGGTCTTGCAACCGGGCGAATTCTGCTTCGATCCGGTCTGGCTCATGCGCAAAGCCCAAGGTGTGTGCAGATCGCTCGAGCCGGGCAAGATGTCCTGCCAGCAAGGGAAACCGGGTGCCATCCCAGCGCAGGGTTTCGATCAGACCGAGGCTTTCGGCGGTCTGCCGGGCAAAGGCCGCCTTCGCGAGGCACTCCTGATACTCGGCGACCGGATTCGAGTCGGCCACGATGCCACTGCCGGTATTCAGGCGGCAGCGGCGATCGGCGCTGACCATGAGTGTCCGGATCGGCACATTGAGGCTGAAGTCGCCGTCCGGTGCCAGCCAGCCCAGCGCACCGCAGTAGAGGCCGCGAGCGTCGTCTTCCAGTTCCCCGATGATCTGCATGGCCCGGATTTTCGGTGCGCCCGTGACCGAACCGCAGGGAAACAGCGCCGACATCGTGGTCGCGAAGTCGGCTTCTGCCGGTTCGGCATGGATCGACGAGGTCAGCTGAAAGACGCTGGCATAGGTTTCGAGCTCGAACAGGCGCGCCACGCTGACGCCACCGGCGGGCGTCAGCCGGCCCAGGTCATTCCGGATCAGATCCACGATCATCAGGTTTTCGGCGCGCTCCTTGTCCGAGGCAAGGAGTGCGGCAGCGTTCGCGCTGTCCTGCGCCGGATCCGCATGGCGTGCAGCGGTACCTTTCATGGGCCGGCACGAGAGGCGTTTGCCTTTGCGCTCGACGAAGAGCTCGGGGGAGCGCGAGAGCACCCAGTCCGTGCCGTCGTGAATCAGCACGCCATGGGCGACGGGCTGGGCTTCGCGCAGACGCTGGAACAGCGCCAGGGGATGGCCATAAATGGCGCCATCAAACGGAAACGTCAGGTTGATCTGGTAGCAGTCGCCGGCCTGGATATAGGCAAGCACGCGGCGGACCGCCGTTTCGTGCCGCGCGGCTGACCAGCATGGGTTCAGGGCGAGCAGGCCGCCGTCCCGTTCCTGAGGCGTCAGATGCCCCAGCCTTGCTGCCCACCAGGCGTCGAGTTCGGACCCTGCCAGATCCTGTTTGCGTCTGAAGATCCAGGCACGAGCCAGCGGCATGCTGGCAGGGGGGGCGGGCAGACTGTGTTCGAGCGCATGGCCCAACTCATAATGCGCAGCCAGTGCCAGCCAGTAGCCCGAGGCGAGTGCCCGCCGGATTTCAGCAAAAAAAAACGCGGCCTGGGCCGGATCACTCAGCAGAAGGCTGCCGGCGCAGTCTTCCAGAAGGCGCGCGGAACCGGGATGCGCGAGATTGTTTTCGAACAGCGCGAACGGCTGTCCGGGGGCTGCTCCGGTCATCCGGCCTCAGCCCCGGGCCGCCTTGCTGCCGTGTTTCGGAGCCGTTGCTGAAGTCTTGCGAACCTTGTTTTCGCTGCGCTTTCCCGCCGTTTTTGGTTCGCTTGCGGCAGGTTTGGCCGACGCTTTGGCAATGCTCTTGCGAACCGTGCGGGTCGGCGCTTTCTTCGCCACAGGGCCTGCCGCCGGCGGTTCGACGATGGCGGTTACGTCGGTAGCATGTGGAATGAGGAGCGTGTAACCCGCAGCCAAGCGGGCTTTGGCCGGCAGGCCATTGGTCTTGCGCAACGATTCGGCACTCAGGCGGAGTCGCTGGGCAACCTGCTCGACGCGTTCGGCCCGCGGCAGTGAGTAGGTCTTCCAAGTCACCAGCGGGCCACCGTGGGCCGCAAGGTTTTCCTTGAATTTCTGGGCATTGCGGACCGGCAGGATCAGGTCCGCATCATGACTGCCAGGAATGACAGGCCGGTTATAGGCCGGGTTGAGTGCCAGAAAATCGGACATGGGCATTTCGGCGAGTCGGGCCGCGAGCTCGAGATCGATGCCCTGGCTGCGTTCAACCGTCACGAAATAGGGTTCGTTCGGGATATCCGGCAGGGTGATGCCGTATCTGGCGGGATTCGCCACGATCATCTTGATTGCCTGCAGCTTGGGTACGTACTGACTGGTTTCGGCCGGCATGCGCAGGCTGTTGAAATCCGTTGGTCGCCCGGCATTGCGATTGGAGTTCACGGCGCGCAGCACCGAGTTTTCACCCCAGTTATACGAGGCCAGGGCCAGGTGCCAGTCGCCCTGCAGTTCATAGACGGCCTGCAGGTAGGTCAGTGCAGCTTCGGTGGAGGCCAGGATGTCGCGGCGCTCATCCACCCACCAGTTCTGCTGCAGGCTGAAATCCTTGCCTGTCGAGGGAATGAACTGCCACAACCCGGCCGCCTTGGCGGGCGAGAAGGCCATCGGATTGAAAGAGGACTCTACCAGTGGCAGCAAGGCCAGCTCGGTCGGCATGCCGCGTTTTTCGAGCTCCGACACGATGTGGTAGAGGTACTTCCGGCCCCGGTCCAAGGTGTTGTAGACCGTTTGCGGATGAGCCTGGAAGGCCGCCAGGTGACGGTCTACGTTGGCGTTGTCGAGGTCCTGCATGCCGAACCCGCGGCGGATGCGTTCCCAGATGTCACTTGACTGGGCGGTGAGGTCGACAGTCGCAACGGGGGGCGGAAGGATGTCGTTGTTCGGGCGCACATTGGCGACCGGAGCCGCATTCTGGGCAGCCCTGGGTGCGCTCGCATGCCGCACAACCGCTGCGGGACGAGCAACGGGGGCTTCCTGTGTGCCGGCACCTTCAGGCGCCGGTGCGGGAGCGTCGGGCACGGGCAGCGTCGAACAACTGCAGGCAAGAAAAATACTGGAGATGACAAGCAGTGTGCGCGAAAGCAAGGCGACGCTCCCATGAAGCATTGAGCGGGCATTTTACGGACGAGCACCGCAAAATGCGTTTCATGTTTTTTATGACGTTTTTGCGGCAGAAGGCACCGGCGCAGATGCCTTCTGCCGTTCAGGCTCCGATCAGAGCTCTTCGGCGCGGGCCGCGCGCTTGCGCTCGTGCTCCTTGAGGTGACGTTTGCGCAGGCGGATCGATTTCGGCGTGATTTCGACGAGTTCGTCATCAGCAATGAATTCGATGGCGGACTCCAGCGTCAGCTGGATGGGCGGCACCAGGCGTACGGCTTCGTCGGTGCCGGAAGCGCGGATGTTGGTCAGCTGCTTGCCCTTGATCGGATTCACCACCAGGTCGTTGTCACGCGAGTGGATGCCGATGATCATGCCTTCGTACACCGGGTCATTGTGGGTCGAGAACATGCGGCCGCGATCCTGCAGCTTCCAAAGTGCGTAGGCCACGGCGGTGCCGTCGTCCTGGCTGATCAGCACGCCGTTGCGGCGCTCGCTCATGGTGCCGGCCACCGGTGCATATTCGTCGAACACGTGGCTGGCAAGCCCCGTGCCGCGGGTCAGCGTCATGAATTCGCCCTGGAAGCCGATCAGACCACGGGCGGGGATGCGGTATTCGAGACGCACGCGGCCCTTGCCGTCCGGCGCCATGTCCTGCAGTTCGCCACGGCGACGGCCGAGTTCTTCCATCACGCCGCCCTGGTTGTCTTCTTCCACGTCGACGGTGAGCATTTCGTAGGGCTCGCACTTCACGCCGTCGATTTCCTTGAAAACCACGCGCGGGCGGCCCACGGCCAGTTCGAAGCCTTCACGACGCATCGATTCGAGCAGCACGGTAAGGTGGAGTTCGCCGCGACCCGAAACTTCGAACACGTCGGCGTCGTTGGTGTAGGTCACGCGCAGCGCGACGTTCTTGAGCAGTTCCTTTTCCAGGCGCTCGCGGATCTGGCGGCTGGTGACGTACTTGCCTTCGCGGCCCGCCAGCGGTGAGGAGTTCACCATGAAGTTCATGGTGAGCGTGGGTTCGTCAACCGCGATGGGCTTGAGGCCTTCGAGCTTTTCCGGGTCGCAGAGGGTCACGCCGATGCCGACCTGCTCGATGCCGGAGACCAGCACGATGTCGCCCGCTTCCGCGGATTCGGAGGACTTGCGCTCCAGGCCTTCAAAGGTGAGGATCTGACTGATCTTGGCCTTGCCCTTGTTCTCGGCGCCGTACATCACGACGACTTCCTGGTTCGGACGGATGCGACCACGCTTGATGCGGCCGATGCCGAGCTGACCGATGTAGGTGGAGTAGTCCAGCGAGCAGATCTGCAGCAGCAGCGGGCCTTCGGAATCCACTTCGGGTTGCGGCACATGGCGCAGGATGGCGTCGAACAGCGGCTTCATGTCGGTGCCGGGCTGGTCAGCGTCGAGCATCGCGAAACCGTTGAGTGCGGAGGCATACACGACCGGGAAGTCGAGCTGCTCGTCGGTAGCACCGAGCTTGTCGAAGAGGTCGAAAGTCTGGTCGATCACCCAGTTCGGGCGCGCGCCCGGACGGTCGATCTTGTTGATCACCACGATGGGCTTGAGCCCCATGCCCAGTGCCTTGCGGGTCACGAAACGGGTCTGCGGCATCGGGCCTTCCACGGCGTCAACCAGCAGCAGCACGGAGTCAACCATCGACAGCACGCGCTCCACTTCACCACCGAAGTCGGCGTGCCCCGGGGTGTCGACGATGTTGATGTGGGTGTCGCCGTACTGGATGGCGCAGTTCTTGGCCAGGATGGTGATGCCGCGTTCCTTTTCCTGGTCGTTGCTGTCCATCACGCGCTCGGCAACCTGCTGGTTCTCGCGGAAGGTGCCGGACTGGCGGAGAAGCTGGTCGACCAGCGTGGTCTTGCCGTGGTCGACGTGGGCAATGATGGCAATGTTGCGGATGGCGCGGCTCATGGTAACTTTCTGGCTATCGGGGGTATGTAGGCGGGTCAGCCAACCAAGATGGCCAGACCACAAAGCCCCCCATTCTATCATGCCGACGGTGCGCCTCCATGTCCGCATTCGGGCTAGCCCCGGTCCGTCGCCCGCGCTGCCCGCCGCAGTCCGTTGCGCTGGCCGCCTGCTGACCGGGACTGCCGGGTTGGGGCGGCAGACTTTCAGCCCAAGGCTTTCAGCTTCTCAAGAGCGGCTTCAAGCGTGGCGTGCTGCTTGGCAAAGCAGAACCGGACGATCCGTTCCCGTGATCCGTGCTCGCTGAAGGGAGACAGCGGGATGCTGGCCACCTTGTGTTCGATGGTCAGCCAGCGGGCGAAATCCACATCTTCAAGATCCGGCCGGATGGCGGAGTAATCGGCAAGCTGGAAATAGGTTGCGGCCGAAGGGATCAGCCGGAAACCCGCTGCTTCGAGTCCGGCGGCGAGCAGATCGCGCCGTGGCTGGAAAAATGCGGGCAGGCTCTGCCAGCTCTGGCTGAGGCGCAGATAGGCCGCCAGAGCATGCTGCGCAGGGCTATTGACCGCGAAGACGAGAAACTGGTGGAGCTTGCGGAACTCGTTTGTCAGCCGGGCCGGCGCGACGCAGTAGCCCACTTTCCAGCCGGTCGCATGGAAGGTCTTGCCGAAGGAATAGACCGCGAAGCTCCTGTCGCGCAGACGCGAGTGGGCGAGCACGCTGCGATGGGGCTGTCCGTCGAACACCAGGTGTTCATAGACCTCGTCGGCCAGCACGAGCAGGTCGTGAGCTTCCGCAAGGTCGGCCAGGGCGTCGAGATCGGCCGCTGGCAGATTGCTGGTCGCCGGGTTGTTGGGGTTGTTGATCAGGATGAGGCGGGTGCGCGGCGTGATTTGCCGGGCAATGAGCGCCCAGTCTGGCCGGAAGTCCGGCGCGGGCATCGCGATGCGGACGGCCTTCGCGCCCTGCGCCTGGATCGCCGGTGCATAACTGTCGTAGCTTGGGTCCAGCACGATGGCTTCATCTCCCGGATGCAGCACGGCAGCGATGGCAGTGTAGAGCGCCTGGGTCGCACCGGCCGTCACGGTGATTTCCGTCGCAGGGTCGAACTCAAGGCCATGCTGGGCATGAAGCTTCGCGGCAATGGCATCCCTCAGCGCCGGCAGTCCTGCCATCGGCGCGTACTGGTTGTGGCCCGCGCGGGCGGCTTCGGCGAGAGCGTTCAGCAAGTCCGGGTCACAGGGATAGTCCGGGAAGCCCTGGGAGAGGTTGATGGCCTGATGTTCGGCCGCGAGCGCACTCATCAGTGTGAAGATGGTGGTTCCGACGTCGGGCAGCTTGGAGGCGAGTTTCATGCGGAGTCCGGAAGGCAAAAGCTCGCCGCTAACTTATACGTTTCGAAGCTGGCCTGGCAAACCGTGTCTTCATTCGGTGAAGCCGCCGCGGGGCATGGCTTGATGCGTGTGTTGCAACGCGAGGAAGAGGGTGAGGAGCTCCGGCCACTCGCCGGCCCCCTGTGCCTCCGGTTCGGCGTGATCGGGGCGGTAGAGGCGCAGCCCGCAGCGTTCTGCGAGATAGGCCGCCGAGGTCAGACGCAGGGCGGAGTCGTGCGGGCGTGCAATGACGGCGCCGGGGATGCCCGGGTTTCTGACCCGATCAGGCGGATAACCGAAGTGCTCGGGTGCTGCGGGGGCAACGAGCAGCATGCCCAGCAGGCGTGAGGAAGCCGGCGCGGGGAGATTCAGTGCGGCCAGGGCGCCGAAGTCTCTGGCGATGAGCCAGCAGGGTGCGTCCAGGTGATCGAGTGCGTGCGAGAGCGCTTGTGTCCAGATGGTGAGGTCGGGCTGGCCGGGCTGGCTCATGACAAGGCGGGAGGCCTTGTCCAGGGTTGCACAGAGCCAGCCTTGCCAGTTACGGCCCCGATCGTTCAGACCGGGGACTATCAGCGTCGTGCTCATGACAGGTCATCAGGCAGGGGCGCCGGAGCGCCCCTTGCCTGACTGCCTCAGCGGATGCTGATCTGGTCAAACACGCCGCCGTCGGCGAAGTGCGTTTTCTGCGCCTTCTGCCAGCCACCGAAGACTTCGTCGATGGTCACGAGCTTGACCTTGGCGAACTGGTTCTCGTACTTCTTGGCAATGGCCGGATCAATCGGGCGATAGTAGTTCTTCGCGGCGATTTCCTGCCCGACCGGGCTGTACAGATAGTTCAGGTAGGCTTCGGCCACCTTGCGGGTGCCACGCTTGTCGACCACCTTGTCGACCACCGAAACCGGCGGCTCGGTCAGGATGGAGAGCGAAGGCGTCACGATGTCGAACTTGTCCGGTCCGAGTTCCTTCACCGCCAGATAGGCCTCGTTTTCCCAGGCGATCAGCACGTCACCGATGCCGCGTTCGACGAAGGTGGTGGTCGCGCCCCGTGCGCCGGAATCCAGCACCTTGACGTTGGCATAGATCGACTTCACGAACTCGCGTGCCTTGGTGTCATTGCCGCCCGGTTGCTTGAGCGCGTAGGCCCAGGCGGCCAGATAGTTCCAGCGTGCGCCACCGGATGTCTTGGGGTTCGGCGTCACGATCTCGATGCCCTTGCGCGGCAGGTCGTTCCAGTCCTTGATGCCCTTCGGATTGCCTTTCCTGACCAGCAGCACGATGGTCGAAGTGTAGGGCGAGGCGTTGTGGGGCAGGCGGCTCTGCCAGTTTGCGGGGATGGATTTGGCGATGCTGGAGATCTCGTCGATGTCATAGGCCAGCGCGAGCGTGGTGACATCGGCCTCCAGACCGTCGATCACCGAGCGGGCCTGCTTGCCGGAGCCGCCGTGAGACTGGCGGATGGTGACCGTTTCGCCGGTCTTGGCTTTCCAGTCGGCAGCGAAGGCCTTGTTGAAGTCTTCATACAACTCGCGCGTCGGATCGTAGGAGACGTTGAGCAGGCTGACGTCTGCGAGGGCCTGGCCGGCACCAAGAAGGCCGATCAGGGCTGCTGCGGCCAGACGTTTCGGGAAACCGGATTTCATGTTTTTCCTTTCGTTTGAGAGTTCGGGCTGACAGGAAGACTGTATGGGAGCTCGCTTATCAGACAAACGAATAAAAACTGAATTGCTAATAAGATATTGGCAGGGTCCGCTGCCGCTCAGAGGAAAGAAAACGGGCGCATCGCCGTGATGGCAATGCGCCCGACAAGGACAGCGAGGAGACAGCAGTCGTGATCCGTTCAGAAGCCGTTTTCGCGATGTGGCGCGACGGCCGCCCTGACGTTCGGTTCGGTCAGTTCCGGCGAGCACAATTCCATGAAGCGCAGCGTGAAACCGCGCAGGTAGTGACCGCGCCTGACCGCGATCCGCGTCGTGTTGCGGGCAAAGAGATGGGAGGCGTCGATCAGCCGCAGGTCGTGATCCTTGAGCGGATTGAAGGCACCGGGCGCGATGATGCCGACGCCGAGTCCCAGCTCCACATACGACTTGATGACATCCGCATCGAGCGCGGACATCACGATATCCGGCGCCAGGCCCGCTTCGGCGAAGGATCTGTCGATCTTGCTGCGTCCGGTAAAACCGCTGTGATAGGTGATCAGCGGATGTTCGGCGAGCTGGGCCAGCGTGATCTCGGCGGCTTCGAGCAGGGGATGGCCGACCGGCACGACGATCGCATGGTGCCAGTCGTAATATGGAAAGGTGACCAGCTCCGCTTCCGCGTCAACCGCTTCGGTCGCGATGCCGATATCGGCTTCTCCCGAGATCAGCTGCTGGACGATTTCCTGCGGGCTGCCCTGATGCAGGGCGAGATGCACCTTCGGATACTCCTGCTTGAAGGCTTTCACCACGCCGGGCAGTGCGTAGCGCGCCTGGGTGTGGGTGGTCACGACCGTGAGCTGGCCCTGGTCGCACTGGGTGAATTGATCGGCGAGCTTCTTGATGTTGCGGGCGTCCAGCAGCATGCGTTCGACGATCACCACCAGTTCCTTGCCTGGCTCGGTGAGCCCCAGCAGACGCTTGCCGCGGCGGATGAAAAGCTCTACGCCGAGCTCGTCTTCAAGATCCTTGATGTGTTTCGAGACACCCGGTTGAGAGGTGAAGAGGGCGTTTGCCACCTCGGTAAGGTTGAAGTTCTGCCGTACGGTTTCGCGGACGATCCGCAATTGCTGGAAGTTCATGTTCAGTGCGCTCCTGCGCTGGCCGCAAGTCGTGGCGACGGGTCCGGAAACACGCGCAGCCGGGAAGGCAGCAGGCGGACTTCGCGGCCGGCCTGCAGCTGGAGCTCGATCAGGCGCTCCAGCGACAACTCCACTTCATGATGCTGCAGACGCTGCTCGGCGTCATGACGTTCGAGTTCCACGCGCGCGGTGAGTCCCAGCGCCTGGATGCGTGACACGCGGGCGCGCAGCCCGCCTTCCACACTCAGGTCTGTATCGATTTCCAGTTCGTGCGGTCGCGCAAAGGCGATCACCTGCGCTCCGGCATCGATGCCATGTGTCGTTTGCGAGAAAGCCTGCCGGTCGACTTCCAGCGCCTGCTCGCCAGCACGGCCGTGGAAGAGATTGACCGCCCCCAGAAAGCCATACACGAAAGGAGTCTGGGGTTCGCGCCAGACTTCTTCCGGCGTGCCGATCTGCTCGACCTTGCCCTGGTTCATCAACACGATGCGGTCGGCCACTTCCAGTGCTTCCTCCTGGTCATGGGTCACGAAGATGCTGGTGATGTGCAGCTCGTCATGCAGCCTGCGCAGCCAGCGGCGCAGCTCCTTGCGCACCTTCGCGTCGAGCGCGCCGAAGGGCTCATCCAACAGCAGCACCCGCGGCTCGACAGCAAGGGCCCGGGCCAGTGCGATCCGCTGACGCTGGCCGCCGGAGAGCTGGGAAGGAAAACGGTCGGCCAGCCATTCGAGCTGGACCAGCTTCAACAGATCGGTGACCTTGCGGCGGATGAACTCTTCGGACGGGCGCTGGTCGCGAGGCTTCACCCGCAGTCCGAAGGCCACGTTGTCGAAGACGCTCATGTGGCGGAAGAGTGCGTAATGCTGGAACACGAAGCCCACATTGCGATCCCGCACATGGGTGGCTGATGCGTCCTGTCCGTCCAGAATCACATTGCCGCCGTCGGCTGTCTCAAGGCCAGCGATGATCCGCAGCAGGGTGGTCTTGCCGCAGCCGGACGGGCCGAGCAGGGCGACCAGTTCGCCGCTCGGGAAGTCGAGAGAAACCTGATCGAGTGCGGTGAAACTGCCGAAGCGTTTCTGGATGTTCCTGACCTGGATGCTCATTGCACGGATTCCTTGTTTTGGTCATTGGCGGCAAGGGCGGCGCGCCAGTCGATGAAGCTTTTCAGCACGAGGGTGACGAGGGCCAGCAGGGCCAGCAGGGACGCCACCGCAAAGGCGGCCGCAAACTGGTACTCGTTGTAGAGAATCTCGATCTGCAGGGGCAGGGTGTTGGTGAGGCCGCGGATGTGGCCGGAGACCACGCTCACTGCGCCGAATTCACCCATCGCCCGGGCATTGCTGAGCACCACGCCATAGAGCAGGCCCCAGCGGATGTTCGGCAGCGTCACATGCCAGAAGGTCTGCCAGCCGCTGGCGCCCAGCACGATGGCGGCTTCTTCCTCATCCTTGCCTTGCGCCTGCATCAGCGGAATGAGCTCGCGAGCCACAAACGGAAACGTGACGAACACGGTGGCGAGCACGATGCCGGGCACCGCGAACACGATCTTCAGGTCATGTTCGGCCAGCCAGGGTCCAAGCCAGCCCTGGCTGCCGAAAAGCAGGATGTAGATCAGACCGGCCACGACCGGCGAGACGGAGAAGGGCAGGTCGATCAGGGTGATCAGGAACTGCTTGCCGCGGAACTCGAAGCGCGCGATGGCCCAGGCAGCGGAGACGCCGAAAACCAGATTGAGCGGCACCGCAATCACCGCCGCGAGCAGGGTGAGCTTTACCGCCGAGAGGGCATCGGGCTCGATGATGGCGGCGAGATAGACGTCCCAGCCGCGGCGCAGTGCTTCCACGAAAACCGTGACCAGCGGCAGCAGCAGGAACGCCGCGAAGAACAGCAGTGAAATGCTCACGATGAGCCACTTCACCGCAGCGCTTTCGCGCGTGGCGGTGTTGTCTTCGTAATGGCGACGGCTCGAGACGGCGGCGAGGGCCGGATGAGCAAGGGTGGCAGACATCAGGCTTTCCTTCCGATGCGGCGGGCCGACCAGGCCTGCAGGCTGTTGATGACAAAGAGCAGCACGAAGGAGGCGGCCAGCATGACCGTGGCAATGCCCGTCGCGCCCGAGTAGTCGAACTGCTCCAGCTTGGTGATGATCATCAGCGGCGCGATTTCGGACACCAGCGGAATGTTGCCGGCAATGAAGATCACCGATCCGTATTCGCCGACGGCGCGCGCGAAGGCCAGCGCGAAGCCGGTCAGCAGCGCGGGCAGCAGCGCCGGGAAGAGCACATGACGGAAAGTCTGCCAGCGCTTTGCTCCGAGACTCGCGGCCGCTTCCTCGAGCTCGACCTCGAGGTCTTCCAGTACCGGCTGCACCGTGCGTACGACAAAGGGCAGACCGATGAAAATCAGCGCGATCAGCACGCCCCAGGGCGTGAAGGCGATGCGGATGCCGTGCTCCGCGGCCAGGCTGCCGACCCAGCCCTTGGGCGCGTAGATGGCGGTCAGCGCGATACCAGCCACGGCGGTCGGCAGCGCAAAAGGCAGATCGATCAGCGAATCGACCAGCTTGCGGCCGGGAAATCGGTAGCGCACGAGTGACCAGGCCAGCAGCAGTCCGAAAACCGTGTTGATGGCGGCCGCGACCAGGGACGCGCCGAAGGAAAGCCGGAAGGACGCCAGCACGCGCGGCGAACTGACCGAGGCGATGAAATGGTCCCAGCCGCCGCCGGCGGTCTTGATGAAGACGGCTGAAAGCGGGATCAGGACGATCAGCGAAAGATAGACCAGGGTGTAGCCCAGGGTCAGCCGGAAGCCGGGGAGGACGGCATTGTTCGTGTTCTGTCGGGAGGCCATGATGCTGTGGGGATAAGCGATGGCCCAGAGTCTATGTGCAGTGTTTTAGATAAAGAACCAAGAAAAAACGCGTTGCTTATTCTTTTTCTGAGTAAGCGCCGAAGGCGGGCCGATATTCTCCATACGTCGCCTCGTGATTTGCTTATGCGAACCTGGCTATGGTGCAGATCAAGTCCGGTGTGCAACATGACGTCAACGTGACAGAACCTCCCTGCGTTGAAGCATCATGTGCCAGCTACTTGGAATGAACTCGTTCAAGCCCGCCCGCCTCAGTTTCTCTCTGGCGGGTTTCATCCGCCGGGGCGGTGATACGGACGAGCATGCCGATGGCTGGGGGCTCGCAATGTATGAGGAGCGGCGCTGCCGCCTGACGGTGGATCCACAGCCCTCGGCACGTTCGCCACTGGCCGATCTGGCAGCGCGCAACGCGATCCACTCGCGCAATGTGATTGCCCACATCCGCAAGGCCACGCAGGGTGACATCAGCCAGCTCAACTGCCATCCCTTCGTGCGCGAGCTCTGGGGGCGGGAGTGGTCCTTCGCCCACAACGGCAACCTCGACAAGGCCGGGCTCGCCGCGGTGCATTTCCATGTTCCGCGCGGCCAGACCGACAGCGAATGGGCTTTCTGCCTGCTGATGGATGCGCTGCAGAGTGCCTTCGGCGAAGTCGAGCCTTCGCTCGCCGACGCTCAGGTGGTGCTGGCCGAGGCCACGCGGCGCATTGCGCTTTGCGGCACTTTCAACTTCATGCTCTCCAATGGCGAAGTGCTTTTCGTCCATCGCAGCACCGAGCTGCATTTCCTGCAGCGCCGCCATCCCTTCGGCTGCGCCCGGCTGCTTGATTGCCCGATGGATATCGACTTCTCCCGCGTCAATCATCCGGACGACAGGATGAGCATCATCGCGACCAAACCGCTGACCAACGAATGCTGGCAGCCTTTGCCGACCGGTGAACTGGTCGCCTTCCGGGACGGTGCGCGCTCAGCCTGATGCGGGGCGGGGCTGTTCCAGCTGACGGCTGGCGCGTGACAGCGCAAAACAGAAGCACCAGTAAATCAGCGCGATGAAAAGATAGGCTTCGAGGTAGAAGCTGCGCCAGTCCGCGTCGCCACCCAGTGCGATCGACAGGGCGCCGGTGAGCTCATGCAGGCTCACGATCGAGATCAGCGAGCTGTCCTTGAAAATCCCGATGAAGCTGTTGACCAGGGCCGGCAGCGCGTGGCGCAGCGCCTGCGGCAGCACCACATGGCGCATCGCCTGCCAGCGCGTCAGTCCTATTGCCAGTGCCGCGACATATTGCCCTGGCGGCACGGCTTGCAGGCCGCCCCGGATCACTTCCGCGAGATAGGCTGCGGCAAAGCCGGCGATGGTCAGAATCACGCGCGGCAGGATGTCCGGCCGCCAGTCCGGCGGCAGCATCAAGGGGAACAGGAAGGCCGCCATGAACAGCAGGCTGATGAGTGGTACGCCGCGTACAAGTTCGATATAGAGCGTGGCCGAGAGGCGCAGCATCGGCAGGCTCGAGCGGCGCGCGAGCGCCAGCAGCACCGCCAGCGGAAAAGCCAGCAGCGTGCCGCCCAGCGACACCAGCAGTGTCAGCGGCAGCCCACCCCAGAGCTTGGTAGGCACCGCACTCAGGCCGGCGAATCCGCCTGCCATCAGCAGCACGGCGAGCAGCAGCCCCAGCCCGGCGACGCCGGCAAAACCCGGGTTCCGGAAACGGGGGCGGCAAGCGGCCGCCAGCAGACCGACGATGATCGCGGTGGCCAGCAGGGGGCGCCATTGCTCCGCATAGGGATAGCGCCCGAAGAAGAGCACGCGGTGCTTCTCGGCGATCACACCCCAGCATGCGCCGAGGCCGCGTGCGGCGCGGCAGGCTTCGAGATCCGGCGTCCAGACCGCATGCAGCAGGCCCCAATTGATCACCGGCCAGAGCAGCAGGGCCACCAGCAGCGACCAGAGCAGCGTACGTTTTCGAGGCATCCGGATCATGCCGTACCCCGCAAGGCGACCAGACGGTTGTAGAGATTCACCAGCAGTGCGGTGAGCAAGGAGAGCGCAAGATAGACCGCCATCACGATCACGATGCATTCGAAGGCCCGGCCGGTCTGATTCAGCGAGGTGTTGGCCACCGACACCAGTTCCGGATAACCCACCGCGACCGCCAGCGAGGAGTTCTTGATCAGGTTGAGATACTGGTTGCCCAGCGGAGGCACGATTGCCCGCAGGGCAAGCGGGGCGACGACATGACGCAGGACCTGAAAGGGGCGCAGGCCGATGGCCCGCGCTGCGTCGATCTGCCCGCGTGACACCGACTGGATGCCGCCGCGCACGATTTCGGCAATGAACACCGCGCTGTAGAAAGTGAGTGCGATCAGGACGGCCAGGAACTCCGGACTCAGCGACCAGCCGCCCGATACGCCGAAACCTTCGGCTTCCGGAAAGGACCAGCCGCAGGCCCCTTCCTCGCAGCCCCAGCCGGGCAGAAAGAGGCCGCCTTTGGTGAGCAGGGTGCCGGGCATGGGCGAGATGGCGGCAGAGGCCTCGGGCAGCAGGCTGGTGAGTGCGAAGTAACACATCAGCAGTTGCAGCAGCAACGGGATGTTGCGCAGGGTTTCGACCAGGGTGGTGCAGACGGCGCGCGGCACCGCGTGGCTGGCCAGGCGCCCCAGTCCAATCAGGCTGCCCAGGATGGTGGAGAGCACGATGGCCGGCAGTGCGACGCGCAGCGTGTTGGCGGTGCCGGTCAGGAAGGCTCGCCAGAGCGGCTGGCCCGAATCATAGGCGAACAGGCTTTCGCCGATTTCGAATCCGGCGGGGTCGGAGAGAAAATCGAAGCCCGCGCGAATGCCTCGCCCTCGCAGGTTTTCGAGCACGTTGTGGCCGAACCAGAGCAGCAGCGCGAGCACGGCCAGGAGCAGCACGGCCTGGGGCAGCAGACGGAGGAGTTGCTTGCGAAAAGGCATCAGGGATCATGAAAAGGGCCGCCTCAGCGGCCCGGTGGGATGAGGCTCAGCGAACCGGCGGGGCAAACAGGATGCCGCCCTTGTTCCACAGATTGTTGAGCCCGCGCGGCAGCTTCAGCACGGAGTCCGGCCCGACGTTGCGGGCGAAGACTTCCCCGTAGTTGCCGACAGCCTTGATCGAGCGGTAGGCCCATTCCCTGTCGAGCCCGAGCAGCTTGCCGGTGTCTTCCGTCGTGCCGAGCAGGCGCCCGATGGCGGGATCCTTGCTCTCGGCGCGGATGCCATCGACGTTGGCCTGGGTGATGCCCTGTTCTTCGGCTTCGATCAGTGCGAAGCCGACCCAGCGCACGATGGCGAACCATTCGTCGTCACCGCGGCGAACCGCCGGGCCGAGCGGCTCCTTGGAGATCACTTCCGGCAGGATCATGTAGTCGTCCGGATTCTTCGCTTCCTTGTTGCGGACACCGGCCAGCCCGGATATGTCAGTGGTATAGGCTTGGCAGCGGCCCGAGAAGAAAGCCTTGAACGAGGCTTCAAATCCTTCGAACACGACCGGCTTCACTTTCACGCCCACGCTGCGGAAGTAGTCGGCGAGATTTTTCTCGTTGGTGGTGCCGGACTGCACGCAGATCTCCGCGTTCTTCAACTGCTTCGCGCTGGTGAGCTTGAGTTTCTTCGGCACCAGGAAGCCCTGTCCGTCGTAATAGGTCACGCCGGTGAATGAGAGGCCCAGCGACGCATCGCGATTGAGGGTCCAGGTCGTGTTGCGCGCAAGGATGTCGACTTCCCCCGCCTGGATGGCAGAGAAGCGCTGCTGCGAGTTGAGCGGCACGAAGCTCACCTTGTTCGCGTCTCCCAGCACGGCGGCAGCGATGGCGCGGCAGAGGTCCACATCGAAGCCGCTCCACTTGCCCTGACTGTCGGGCAGCGAAAAGCCGGCGACCCCGGTGCTGACGCCGCACTGGATATTGCCGCGCTGCTTGATGGCGTCCAGGGTCTTGCCGGCCTGGGCCGGTGGGCAGAAGGCTGCGGCCAGCAGTGCGCCGAGCGGGAGCAGATGTCGGAAGGTCGGGATCTTCATGCAGGACTCCTCGATGGGTGTGAGCCCGGGAAGCGGGCACAAGCCTTCATGCTAACGCCGCGCCCGCCCCGGACGGAAGTGATTTGCTCGAGCCTGCGGCAATGCAGGTGGCATCAAGCCGGTCAGGTCTGCCGGAAAACCCGTGGGCGCCTGAAACCGGTTTGCCGGGCTGGTGTTCAGAGTGCCTTGATTTCAAAGAGCGAGCGCAGTGGCGCGGGTTGCTCGATGAGATCGGCAAGCGTGTAGCCGTCCAGCACGGCATACATCGCATTGAAAGCCTGTTTGAGCACGCCTGCGAGCTTGCAGCGCGGCGTGATGCGGCAGGCGTCATCCGGTCCGAAACATTCCACGATGGGGGTCTTGCCCTCGGCCTGCCGGATCACGTCTCCCAGACGGATCTCGGACGCAGGCCGGCCCAGGCGGATGCCGCCGCCCTTGCCGCGCACCGATTCGAGCGCGCCGGTCTGGGCCAGATGGTGGACAACCTTGGTCAGGTGACTGGCCGAGATGCCATAGGCATCCGCGATGCCCTGGATGGTGGCGAGCCGTTCCGGATGGAGTGCCACATACATCAGCACGCGCAGCGCGTAGTCGGTAAAGGTGTTGAGTTTCATGCGTAGCCCAGACTGGCCGAATGCGTGATGGCGACAGCCACGATGTAGGCAACCGCCAGCAGGGCGGCCGCGAAGAACGCGGCGGCCCGGCTGCGTGGCAGGCCGGGCCTCAGTGCCTGCCTGCCCAGCAGCACATAGGCGACCAGTGCGAGCACCTTGGCGGTGATCCAGTTCGCCGAAAAGGGGTATTGCTGCAGGAGGAGCGCCAGCCAGATCGCGGCAGCGAGCAGGATCGTGTCGACGAGGTGCGGCGCAATGCGTAGCAGCTTCCAGCGCCGCCAGTCGATGCCGGCGAGCTGCAGGCTGCCCCGCAGCGCGAAGAGCGCGATGCTCACGGCCGCACAGCTCATGTGCAGGTGTTTGACGGCGAGGTAGTCCAGGGCTTTGTCTCCATCAAAAGGCCCGCGGCGAGCGCGGGCCGTTTGCCAGGGCAGGGCGGCGGCGTGCTCAGCCGCGCAGCGCGCTGGCTTGTGCGGCCGGAGCGGTCTGCCCGCGCTTGTGGGCGAGCAGTCGCAGTGCGAATGCGCCGAGGGCAATCACGCCTGCCGCGAAGACCAGGTCTCCCGGCACGCGCAGCCACACCAGGGCGGTCATCAGCTTGGAGTGAATGATCTCCGGTGAGCGGGCATACCACAAGCCCTGGCTCACGCTGGCCCAGGCCTGGTAGATTCCGGCGGGCACGAGCGAGATGAAGACCATCATCGCCAGACCGCCATTGAGCAGCCAGAAGGCGGCGCGCAGCAGCTTGTCGCTCCAGGCTTCACGGGGCATCAGGCCGCGCAGGCAGAAGAGCATCAGACCGATGCCGAGCATGCCATACACACCGAAGAGTGCAGCGTGGCCGTGTGCCGGCGTCATGTTGAGACCCTGCACGTAGTAGAGCGAGATCGGCGGATTGATCGAGAAACCGAGCACCCCGGCACCCAGCGTGTTCCAGAACCCCACGGCCACGAAGAACAGGATGATCCAGCGATAGTTGGCGACCCAGGGGGCGGCCTGGCTGCGCTTGTAGTTGCGGTAGCCCTCGAAGCCGATGAGCGCTAGCGGCACCACTTCAAGCGCCGAGAAGATCGCTCCGACGGCGATGACCGAAGTCGGCGTGCCGGTGAAGTAGAGGTGATGCAGCGTGCCGAGAATGCCGCCGAACAGGAACACGATCGTTTCGAGCACGATGGCCGCGTTGGCCGCTGCCGTGCGGATGAGTCCCAGGCGGGTGAAGATCAGTGCGATTACCGCAGTGGCAAACACTTCGAAAAAGCCTTCAACCCACAGATGGACCAGCCACCAGCGCCAGTATTCGATCATCGAGTAATGACTGTGCTGGCCCCACATCAGCGAGCTCGCATAGAAGCCGCCGATACAGGTGGCCGACAGGAAGACCATGGCGATCAGGCCGCGTGACTCCGACGGGCGCTTGAGTGCGGGCCACAGACCGCGCGCCATCAGACCCAGCCAGATCATCAGGCCGGCGAAGAGCCCGTACTGCCAGATGCGGCCCATGCTGGTGTATTCGAGCCCCTGATTACCCAGCCAGAACGAGAAGTTCGTGCCCAGGCGCTGAAGGGTGCCGACCCAGCCGAAGGCAATCGAGCCCACCACGATCAGCAGCAGCGCATAGAAGAGCACATTCACGCCCAGCTTCTGGAAGCGCGGTTCATGACCGGAGAGCGCCGGTGCAATGTAGAGACCGGTTGCGAGCCAGGCGGTGGCAATCCACAGCACGCCGAGCTGGGTATGAATGGTGCGGCTGACCGTGAAGGGCAGGACTTCTGCCAGCGGAATGCCGAAGAAGCTCTGACCCTCCACTGCGTAGTGCGCCGAGATCGCGCCCATGGCTACCTGGAGCAGGAGCAGACCGATCACCACGTAGAAATACTTGATGGTCGCGCGCATCGAGGGCGTCGGCTTGAGTTCGAAGAGCGGATCGTGTGCAGGCGGCACCGGGTCTGCTTCCTCGCCCTGGGCGGAGTGCCAGGCCACCATGAAGGCCACGCCGGCAATCAGCAGCACGATGCTGGCAATCGACCAGATACCGTTGCCCGCGGTCGGCACGTTATTGACCAGCGGCTCATGTGGCCAGTTGCTGGTGTAGGAGAGATGCGTCTCGCCGGGCCGGTTGGTGGCGGCAGCCCAGGCGGACCAGAAGAAGAAAGCCGGCAGTGCCTGCAGATCGCCTTCGTCGCGGAGTGTTGCGCGCACCATCGCATACTGTTCGCGCAGGCTTTCCTGACTCGCGTCATTCCCGAAAAGCCCGGTGTAGTGGCGGACCAGCGCCTGAACGACGGCGGCGCGCTCAGGGCTGATGGTGATCGTTTTCGTTGCGGCGTCATAGCTGTTGTGGCGCAGCTCTTCCTGCACGCGTGCGGCGATCACCGACTGCTGCTCGGGCGTGAGCTGATCGAAAGGCGCCTGGTGGCGTACCTGAGCCAGCTGTTCGCGCAGACCGACAGCCTCGCGATGCAACCAGTCCGCGGACCAGTCCGGCGCGACATAACTGCCGTGGCCCCAGACCGAACCGAGCTGCTGCCCGCCCGCGGAAAGCCAGGCTTCCTGCCCGTGCAGGACTTGTCCCTCACCAAAGATCACCGTGCCATCGGGCGTCTGGACACGCTCGGGGATCGGTGGCGCCGAGAGGTAGATCTCGTGACCCATCCAGCCCAGTACGGCAAAAGAGAGAAAGAAGATGGCGGCGAGCCATTTCCAGAGTCTGCGTGACGATTTCATGAGCGTTCCTTCCAGCGGAGAGGCGTGACAATAAGATTCATAATAAATGAATCTTTATAAAGATTCAAATTAAATGAATCTTAATGATCGTGTGAGGTCGGTTGCCTGGAAACGCGAGAGCACAGCGCGGCATGCGGCTGGCCCGGGCGGAAGGGCTGGCTTATAATTCGCGCTCTCTTTTTCTGCCCGGGCGGGCAGGAAGACCGCCAGCCAGGCGGCTTCCGCAGAGGTCGCGCGGCGCCATGTGGCGTTCTGACAGCCTCTCCGTCCGCGCCTTCCGGACCTTTTCATGTCCCCACAGATCCTTACGTCCGCAGCCGGTGCTGCGGTACGGGCGCTTTCCGCTGACGGAAAGCCCTTGCCCCGGAGCCTCCGATGATCCGTCTGCAGAACGTAGGCAAGGTATTCAATGCGGCGGGCCGCGAGATTCACGCGCTGCGCGACGTCAATCTGGACATCGCCCGGGGCGAGATCTTCGGCATCGTCGGTCACTCCGGTGCCGGCAAGTCCACGCTGATCCGCCTGCTCAACCGGCTCGAAGGCGTGAGCAGCGGCCGCATCGAGCTCGATGGTGAAGATGTGACCGCGCTCGATGGCGAAGCCCTGCGCCAGATGCGCCAGCATGTCGGCATGATCTTCCAGCACTTCAACCTGCTGGGGTCGCGCACCGTGGCACAAAACGTTGCAATGCCTCTGCGGATTGCCGGCATGAAGGACGGTGCGGCGATGGCCGCACGTGTCGCAGAGCTGCTCGAACTGGTCGGTCTGGCCGATCAGGGCGACAAATATCCATCGCAACTCTCCGGTGGCCAGAAGCAGCGGGTGGGCATTGCGCGGGCGCTCGCCAATTCACCGAAGCTGCTGCTGTGTGACGAAGCCACCAGCGCGCTGGATCCGCAAACCACCCGCTCGGTGCTGGATCTGCTGCTGCAGATCAACGAGAAGCTCGGGCTCACCATCGTGCTTATCACCCATGAGATGGATGTCGTGCGCGCGATCTGCGATCACGTGGCCGTACTCGATGGCGGCGTGATCGTGGAGCAGGGGCCGGTTACGCAGGTCTTCCTGCATCCGCAGCACCCCACCACGCGGCGCTTCGTGCTCGAAGCGGAGAACCTCGACGAGAACGACGAGGACCAGATGCTCGCGAGCGTGCCAGGTTGCATCGTGCGGCTGAGCTATGTCGGCGAACGGGTGTACGAACCCATGCTGGCTACGGTGGCACGCGAATACGGGGTGGATTTCTGCATCCTGTCCGGCCGTGTCGAGCGCATCAAGCACACGCCTTGTGGCCAGCTCACGCTGGCGCTGACGGCGGAAGCGGCTGCCGTGAGGGGCGCCATTGCCGCGCTGGAAGCGCGCGGCGTTCATGTCGACGTGCTGCGTGAAACCAGCCCGGCCACCAAGGGAGCACTCTGATGGACAGCCTGCTGCAGATCATCCTGGCCATTGACTGGGCCGAAATCGCTCAGGCCTCGCTCGACACCCTGCTCATGCTGGGTGCCTCGCTCTTCTTCACCGCGCTGGCCGGCCTGCCGCTGGGCGTGCTGCTGTTCCTGACCGGCCCGCGCCAGTTGCTGTCGCAGCCCGTTGTGTACGGCGGGCTTTCGTTCATGGTGAACGTGCTGCGTTCGCTGCCTTTCATCATCCTGCTGATCCTGATGATTCCGGTGACGGTACAGCTGACCGGCACTTCGCTCGGGGTGGCCGGGGCGATACCGCCGCTGGTGGTCGCGACGATTCCCTTCTTTGCCCGTCTGGTCGAGACGGCGCTGCGCGAAGTGGACCGCGGCATCGTGGAAGCCATGCTGGCCAGCGGCGCCAGCACGCGTCAGATCGTGCTCTGGGCGCTGCTGCCCGAAGCCCTGCCGGGCGTCATCGCCGCGCTGACGGTCACAGCCATCACGCTGGTGGCCTATACCGCGATGTCGGGCGTGATCGGCGGAGGCGGTCTGGGTGACCTCGCCGTGCGCTTCGGCTACCAGCGCTTCCGCAGCGATGTGATGGCCGTCACGGTCATCCTGTTGCTCGTACTGGTGCAGCTTCTGCAGATGGCGGGCGATCGTCTCGTTCATCATTTCAGCCGGAAATGATTCCTTTGTCTGGCAGTAGAACCAAAGGGAATTAGGAAATGCCGGTTTCACGCTTGTCGCGCATTTGAAGTGCAAGGATCATGCACTACATGGCACTCAGACTGCCGGTTCGTGAATAACTTATAAGGAAACAGCATGAAAAAGATCATTACGCCCTTGCTGGCCAGCCTGGTGGCGGTCCTGTCTGTCGGAGCACACGCAGCCGAGCATCTGAGTGTGGCTGCAACGCCGGTACCGCACGCCGAGATCCTCGAGTTCATCAAGCCCGAACTCGCCAAGCAGGGCGTTGAACTGGATGTGAAGGTCTTCACCGACTACGTACAGCCGAACGTCCAGGTCGAGGAAAAGCGTCTGGATGCCAACTTCTTCCAGCACCAGCCCTACCTCGACAGCTTCAACAAGGAAAAGGGCACGCACCTCATCAGCGTGGCGCAGGTGCACGTCGAGCCTTTCGGCATCTACAGCCGCAAGGTCAAGGCCCTGAGCGAGCTGAAGGAAGGCGCGACGGTCGCGATTCCGAATGACCCCACCAACGGCGGCCGCGCGCTGCTGCTGCTGGAGAAGGCCGGCCTCATCAAGCTCAAGGACAGCAAGAACCTGCAGGCCACCGCGAAGGACATCGTTAGCAATCCGAAGAAGCTGAAGGTGCGCGAACTCGAAGCCGCCACGCTGCCGCGCATCGTGGGCCAGGTGGATGCCGCCGCGATCAATACCAACTACGCGCTTGAAGCCGGTCTGGTGCCGACCAAGGATGCGCTGGCGATCGAAGGCAGCGAATCTGCCTATGCCAACATCCTGGTGGTGCGCTCGGGCAACGAAAACAATCCGGCCGTGCAGAAGCTGGTCGCCGCGCTGAAGACCCCGGCCGTGAAGAAGTTCATCGCCGACAAGTACAAGGGCGCGGTGGTGCCGGCGTTCTGATCGCCCGCAATCACGCTGACTGAAACGGAACGGGCCGCACAACGCGGCCCGTTTTCATTGGCGTGACGGTGGCTCAGTCCGGGCAGCGGGCGGAGCCCGAAGCCTGGGCTCGGGCGCCCGCGTCGAGCGCGCTGGCAAGTGTCTGAACCAGTTTCTGCTGGGCTTCCACCATTGAACTGGCGGTATTGCCGGCCTCGGCCGAGAGACGCGTACTGCAGGTGAGGGTGGGCAACTCGCGGCGGGCAGCGCGTTCCAGCGTCCAGTCTGCCGTCAGGATGGCCTTTGCGCCGGCCTGCAGCTCGAAGCTGCGCACGGCCACACGGATCTGCAACACATCGGCGTCGACCGGCGAAGGCAGACCGGAGACGTTGCGCGCGCCGAGCGTGCTGCCGAGACTGTTCGCCAGCGCCTGACGCAGCTCGTCGGCAAGCGGTGCGGACCAGCGATCATTTTCCAGCAGGCCGAGGCCGGCCGTGCCTTGCCGGACCACCAGCTCCTGACGATCGACACCGGCCGGCACGATCACGCTGGCGATATCCAGTCGATCAAGCAGTGCCGGCGAGGCGGGGGCGGTGGTGCTGGCCGGCGCCACCAGGGTATGGAAGCGGATGGCGGGAGCGCTGGCGCAGGCGCCGAGCGTGGCCGCAAGCAGGCACACTGTGCCGCAGCGAAGGAAAGGGCGGTTCATCGTGCTTTCTCCTGTTGGGCCGGCGGGGCCATCGGCGGAATCACCGGCGCGGGGGCCGGCTGCGCGCTGCCGGCGCCACGGCCACGCAGCAGCGATTCCGGATGACGGCCGAGCAGCTCGGTCAGCTGGCGCAGGGACCAGGCACTGCGCTGGAGGGCGTCCAGCGTCTGGCCAAGATCCTGTTGCAGGTGGCCGTTCTCCGACAGCATGCGGTTGGCATTGTCCAGCGTCTGCTGCGTGCCCTGCAGCGTCGTGCGGAATTCGGGCAGCACGCCCTCGTTCACGTTCTTGAGCGTCTTGTTGAGTTCGACGATGCTGGCGTTGGCATTCCTGCCGATGTCATCGAAGGGAATCTTCTCAACCTTGGTGACGATGCTCGCCACCTGCTGCTGCAGGTCTTCGAGACTGCTGCGCACCGTAGGCATGGTCAGCGGGCGGGCGGCCGGGTTGAAGGCGACCGGCGGCGCATTCGGGATGAAGTCGATCGCGATGTAGAGCTGACCGGTCAGCAGGTTGCCGGTGCGGGCCTGGGCACGCAGACCCTTTGCCACGAGCGGCACGAGGAAGGTCGGCGTGTCGTCCTTGTCATTCGGCCCGCGCTTTTCGCTGATGCCTTCCAGTCGGTCCGGATAGATCACGGCGTCGACCACGACCGGGAAGCGGTGACGCGGCGCGTCGTATTCGAGTCTCACCGAGCGCACATGGCCAATGTTGATGCCGAAGAACTCGACCGGCGCGTTTTCGGTCAGCCCGCGCATGGTCTGGTCAAAGCGCATGCGCAGCAGGCGCGGCGCGCCATCGGGCTTAGCGAGCGCCTGCTTCTGGGAACTCGCCAGGCTGAAGCGGCTGTCAGCCGGTGCAGGCTTGGCGGTTTCGGCGGAGTCTTCTGGCGTAGCGAAAGCAATACCGCCCGAGACCACGGTGGCCAGCGACTGCGAGTCGACCTGCAGGCCTTCGGCGCCGATGGACACATCCACGCCGCTGGCATTCCAGAAGCGGCTGTCGGTGGTCACGAAGGCATCATTCGGTGCGAACACGAAGATCTGCAGGGTCACGCCCTGACCATCGCTGTCGAGCTTGTAGCCGGTGACCTGGCCGACCTGGATGCGACGGAACAGGACCGGGGATCCGATATCGAGCGAACCCAGATCGTCCGCATGCAGTTCGAAGCTCTTGCCGGGCGTTCCCTTGATAACGGAGGGGGGCGTTTCGAGCCCCTGGAACTCGTACTGGTCGTCCCCCTGGGCTTCGGAATCCACGCCGATGTAGGCGCCCGAGAGCACGGTGTCGATGCCGGAAATCCCGCCGGCACCGATGCGCGGACGCACCACCCAGAAACGGGAGCCTTCGCGGGCGAAGCGGGCGGCATCCTTCCTCAGCTCGACCGTGACATTTACGCGGGAGAGATCCCGTTGCAGCGCGATCGACTTCACGCTGCCAATGACAACGTCCTTGTACTTCACCGGCGTCTTGCCGGCCTCCAGACCCGTCGCGCTCTCGAAGCTGATCTCGATCGTGGGGCCAACGGAGAGCCAGGCATTGACCAGCAGCGAGAGGCCGACCACGGCGGCAATCAGCGGCACCAGCCAGACCAGCGAGAGATGCAGGCGTGGCCGCTTCACCTGGGCAGGCGGGGCGGTCGGAACGGGGTCTTCAGGTGTCGGATTCATCTTTTTCCTTGCCCTCCCAGATCAGGCGGGGATCGAATTGCATGGCCGAGAGCATGGTCAGGATCACGACCACTCCGAAATACAGGATGCCCGGTCGCGGCTCGGCAGCGCTCAGCGCATGGAACTGTACCAGCGCACACACGATGGCGACGACCAGCACGTCGAGCATCGACCAGTAACCGACCAGTTCGACGATGCGGTAGAGCCCGGCGCGCTCGCGCATGCCCTGGGCACTCTTGCGGAAACTGCTCCAGAACAGCGTGCCCAGCGCAATGAACTTGGTGCAGGGCACCGCGATGCTGGCCACGAATATGATGAGTGCAATGCCGATTTCGCCGTTCGCCCAGAAGTCGAGCACGCCTTCCATGATGGTGCGGTCAACCACGTCACCGAGCTGCGTCGTGCGCATCACCGGCATCAGGTTGGCGGGAAAATACAGGATCAGTGCGGCCAGCAGCAGCGCACTGGCCCGCCCCAGCGCGCCTTCATGCAGACCGGCCAGGACGCTGCCGCAGCGAGGGCACACGACCTTGCCCATGTCATGATCGGCCGGGCGCGCGCAGACAAGGCCGCAGCCGTGGCAAGCGATGACGCCGGCTTGGCGGGCCGTCGGGGCCCGGCTCATTTTCCGCCCTCGCTGGTGAGCTCCCACAACCAGTGGATGTCGCGATTGGCGATCAGCGTAAGCAGGATGGTCAGCGCTGCCAGCGCCCAGGTGCCGACACCGACGACGACAGCGACCTGCGAGCTGAGCTTGATCACGGAGACCAGCGCCCCCAGAAGGCAGACCTCCAGCATGCTCCAGGGTCGCAGCGAGTCGAGCAGCTTCATCGCATGGGCGAAACCGGGTGCTCGCTGGCCGGCCCGGGCAAAAAGCAGCACCCAGCCGAGCAGGATGATCTGGAGCATCGGGATCAGGATCACGGTCAATGCCGATGGAATCGCGATCAGCGCAGCGGAGCTGTGTCCCATGGCTGCGAAGGACTGCCACAGCGTGACCTCGCGGCTCATGCCCTGCAGCTGGATGCGGATCACCGGATAGCAGTTGGCCAGCAGGAAGATCATGGCGGCCGTCAGGGTGAGTGCCAGCCACTGATCGAGATTGAGCCGCCCCGCACGATAGAGCACGGCGCCGCAGACTTCGCAGTGCGCCACTTCATGGCGCTGCAGTTCGACGCGCTCGAATACATGGTCGCAGTGCTCGCACACCACGAGATCGGGAAAGGTCTTCATCAGCAGCAGGGGCAAGGGACCGGCGGATCTGCGGGAGCGCGGCATGCGCTCCCCGA
Organism: Uliginosibacterium paludis; assembly: GCF_039631355.1. Lineage (NCBI taxonomy): Bacteria > Pseudomonadati > Pseudomonadota > Betaproteobacteria > Rhodocyclales > Zoogloeaceae > Uliginosibacterium > Uliginosibacterium paludis. Next base: position 372,628 of record NZ_JBDIVF010000003.1, read on the forward strand.
CCCGCATTGTAAGCATCTCGGGCCCTGTCCGCGGAATGCCCCGGTGGTCCGGCCTATTGCGCGCTGAAGTTTCCGCCCAGGGCGAGGTTCAGCGTGGCCTGCGAGGCGAGCAGGTTGTAGCGCGTCTGGATCAGCGAGGTCTGTGCGCTGCGGCGGGTCTGCTGCGCGTCGAGCAGGGTCTGCAGCGGAATGGCGCCTGCCCGGTAGCGCGCGTCATTGATGCGCTCGATTTCCTCTGCGGCGGCGAGCGAACGCTCGAGTTCAGCGGCCTGTTCCTGATATTGCCTGCGGGCCGAGAGCGCGTTCTCCACATCGCCGAGTGCGGTGTAGAAGGTCTTGCGGAAATTCACCACCGCGAGATCGTAGTCGGCCTGGGCCACCTGCTTGCTGAGCCGCATTTCGCGAGCATTCAGGAAGGGCAGACTCAGCTCGGTGGCCAGTGCCGCCACCGGATTGTTGAGCACGCTGCGCAGGCGATCACTGCTGCTGCCGAGCGAGCCGGTCAGCGAGAGGTCGGGGTAGTAGCTCGCGCGCGTGGCGTCGCCGCTGGCGAGCGTGCTGCGCAGGCGCAGTTCCGCTGCCTTCAGGTCGGGGCGGGCGGCGAGCAGCGACGCGGGCAGGCCGGGCTCTACCTCCGGCAGGTTCGAGCGGGGCAGCGTGGCGGGCTCGTCGAAGCGCCGCTGGGGCGCGCCGCCAAACAGCAGCGCGAAGCTCGTCCGGGCTTCTTCCTGTTGCTGAATCAGGTTGGCGAGGCTGGAGCGCTGACTGGCGATGCTCTGCTCGGCAGAGAGCACATCCAGCCGCGATACGGCGCCGGCCGCGAACTTGCGGCGGGTCAGATCGAGAGTTTTCTCGGAATACTCGAGATTCTGGCGCGAGAGCGCGACTTCTTCGTTGAGCAGACCCAGCTGCCAGTAAAAGGTCGCCACGCTTCCGCTCAGGCTGAGCGCCGTCGCGTTACGGTCTTCCTCGGTTGCGCTGGCTTCCCACTGGCTGGCGTCGCGCGCGCTGGCAAGCTTGCCCCAGAGATCCAGCTGCCACGACAGCCCCGCACTGGCGGAATAGCTGCGCGAAATGCTCTTCTCGCCGCGCATCGGACGGCTCAGCTTCTGTCCGACCGATGCGCTGGCCGTCGGCCACAGATCGCTGTCGGCGAGCCCTGCCTGCAGGCGGGCGCGGCGCAGCGTGATGGCCGCGGCGGCGAGGTCGGCATTGCTGCGCAGCGCCTCTTCCATATGGGCGTTCAGCGCCGGATCGGCAAAGGCCTCCCACCATCGTTGCAGGCTGGCGGGCGTCGTGCTGCCCGTCTTGTCCGCATGCAGCCAGCTGGCTGGTGACTCGAGTCTGGGGGCGGTGTAGGGCGTGCGGATCAGGCTGCTGCAGCCAGAGAGCGTCAGGGCTGCTGCGAGCAGCGCGCACAGCGCACGGCGGGAGGAGGGGGCGGATGACATGGACATGATCATTCCCTGGCCAGCGCATCCACCGGATTGAGGCGGGCGGCATTGCGCGCCGGCACGAATCCGAAGACGAGGCCGATGAGGGTCGAGCAGCCGAAGGCCGCGATGATGGAAGCGGTGGAGTAGATCATCGAGAAGTCAGGACTGATCAGGCCCACCAGCACGCCGACCAGGCGCGCCAGCAGCACACCGAGGATGCCGCCTGCGAGGCAGACCAGCACGGCTTCGATGAGGAACTGCTGCATGATGTCGCCCTGGCGCGCGCCAACGGCCATGCGCACGCCGATTTCGCGCGTCCGCTCCGTCACCGACACCAGCATGATGTTCATCACGCCGATGCCGCCCACCACCAGCGAGATCACCGCGATGGCCGAGATCAGCAGCGTCATGGTCTGCGTGGTTTTCTCGATGGTCTGGCGGATGCTGTCGGTATTGAAAAGGTAGAAATCCTCGCGGCCGTGCCGCAACAGCATCAGGCTCTTGATGCCTTCCTCGGCGGCAGAGGTCGAGACGTTGTCGCGCACGCGCACGGTGATGCTGCGCAGATAGCGCTGACCGAGCAGGCGGTTCTGTGCCGTGGTGTAGGGCACCCAGACGTTGAGCGCATCGTTGTTGCCGAAGCCGCTTTCCTTCTTCTGGGTCACGCCGATGATCCGCGCCGGCATGCTGCCCAGCAGGATGACCTTGCCGACGACGTTGCGTGTTTCGGCAAAGAGCGCCTTGCGCGTGTTTTCGTCGATCACCACTTCCTGTGCCGAGCGTTTTTCGCTGTCAGCATCGAAGGCGCTGCCCTCGGCGAACTCCAGGCCCCGCACGCGGAAATACTGCATGCCCACGCCATTGACCGTGCCCGAGGCTGCGATGTTTTCGAAAACCAGCGTCTTGGAGGTGCTGACCGCCGGCGTCACGCTGTCGACATAGGATTGCTCGGCCAGCGCGTCGGCGTCAGACGAGACCAGCGTCTGCACGCGCGCCGAGCGGATGTCGCCGAAACCTGCGCCCGGATACACGTCGATGGTGTTGGTGCCCATCGCCGAGATGTTTTTCAGCACGCTTTCCTGCGAGCCCTTGCCGAGTGCCACGACCGACACCACCGAAGCGATGCCGATGATGATCCCCAGCATGGTGAGAAAGGTGCGCATGCGATGCGAGGCCATGGCCACGACGGCCATGCGGAAAGCCTCGCCGAAGCGGTCACGCATGGCTTGCCAGGCGCGCGCCGCCGGTGCTGGGTGCTCGTCCTTGCGGGCGGCAGGGGCGGGCGCATCATCCTTGCGGCGGTCTGCAGTGATCACGCCGTCGCTGATCTCGATGATCCGGTGGGCGTGGCTGGCGACCTGCAAGTCGTGCGTCACGATGATGATCGTGTGGCCGTCGGCGTGCAGTTCCTTGAGCACGGCCATGACTTCCTGGCCGCTGTGGGTGTCGAGTGCGCCGGTCGGCTCGTCGGCCAGGATCACCTGGCCCCCGTTCATGAGCGCCCGTGCGATCGAAACCCGCTGCTGCTGGCCGCCCGAGAGCTGACCCGGCTTGTGGTGCATGCGATCCGAGAGTCCCAGCCGAGCGAGCAGCTGCTCGGCCCGGGCATGGCGCTCGCGCCGGTCGCGGCCGGCATAGATGGCCGGAATCTCGACGTTGCCGCGCGCGTTCAGATCCGACAGCAGGTGATAGCGCTGGAAGATGAAGCCGAAGTGCTCACGGCGCAGCTCGGCCAGTTCATCGGGTTCGAGACTGCCGGTTTCGCGGCCCGCCACGCGGTAGCTGCCTTCGGTGGGCCGGTCCAGACAGCCCAGGATGTTCATCAGCGTCGATTTGCCCGAACCCGAAGCGCCCACGATGGCGACGAGTTCGCCGGCCTCGATGGTCAGATTCACATGGTCGAGGACGCGCAGCGTGCCTTCGCCGGCCGGGTAGTCCCGGCACAGCTCGCGCAATTCAAGAAGAGGTGTGCTCATGTGTGAAGCCCCGGATCACATCATGGGCGGCGGACGCATGCGGTTGTTGCGCTGCGAGCCGGCCGTCCCCGCGGCCGCCTGACCGAGTACGACTTCATCGCCCTCGCCGAGGCCCTCAAGCACTTCGGCATTGCTCTTGTTGTTGAGCCCGATCTTCACCTGACGGGGCACGGCCATGCCGTGCTCATCCAGCACCCGGACTTCGTAGCGGCCATCGCGGCCCTTGCGGCCCAGCGCGGTGCTCGGGATCAGCAGCGCCTTTTCCGACTCCGCCAGCACGATGTTGACCTGGGTGGTCATCGAGATGCGCAGGCGGTCATCCGGATTGTCGACCTCGAAGCGACCGTTGTAATAGATGGCCGTGCTGGTGGAGGTCGTGCTGGTCGTGGTGGTCGAGGTCGTGGTGCTGCTGATCGAGTCCGGCGCCGGCTCGATCGATGCGAGCGTGGTGGTGTAGCGCTTGTCCGGCTCGCCGAGGATGGTGAAATAGACCTTCTGGCCGGGTTTGACGCGGGTCACGTCCGCTTCGGAGATCTGCGCCTTGACGCTGACCCGGTCAAGCCGGGCGAGCTTGATGATGGTCGGTGTGCTCTGGTTGGCGTTCACCGTGGTGCCTTCCTCGTTGATCACCGCGACGACCGTGCCGTCGATCGGTGCGAGGATGCGGGTGTAGCCCAGATTCACCCTGGCGGTATCGACCGTGATGCGGGCCTGGGCGATTTCGGCTTCCAGCTGCTTGACCGCGGCCTGGCTGCTGATCAGCGTGGCTTCGGCCGTTTCGAAATCTTCGCGCGAGCCGGCATCCTGCTCCATCAGGCTCTTGGCGCGCTTGAAGGAAAGCTCGGCCTGGCGCAGCGTAGCCTGCTTGGAGCCCAGCTGCGCCGTCGAACTGTTGAGCGCCGCCTCGGCGTTGCGCAGGTTGTTCTGCTGGGTGAGCGAATCGATCTCGGCGATCAGGTCGCCTTTCTTTACCTTGTCGCCCAGCTTCACCTTGAGCGACTTGATCTGGCCCGAGACCTGCGAGCCTACCCCCACCAGCTTGGCGGCTTCGATCGTGCCGGTGGCCAGCACCGATTCCTCTATCGACCCGGCGCGCGCCGGCGTGGTGACATAGGCCGGAGCGGGTGGCGGCGAGAAGACTTTCCACGCGATCAGGCCGAGAATGATCAGGACGATCAGGGCGATGATGAGGTTGCGCGGGCGCAGCCAGCGCTTCTTGTTCGTCTGCATGGTGGTGATGGACTCGACGGGCAGCGTGAGCGGAATAACTGGAAACCCTGATTATTCGCGAGCTTTGCGTAATCCGCACGCCTGGCTCGGTAAGGCCTTGTAAAAATCCGGTGTCGAACGGTGAGCGCCGGTGCATGCCGGCATGGCGTCGCCTGGCTTGCGGCGCAAGCCACCCGCCCATGCTCTTCATTCAACGCGAATGAGCGGAATATCGGCATCCGCATGACAACGGGCTGCAGGCTGGCGAAATCGGCCTCTGGCGCGCGCCCGCGGTTGCTGCCGCGCAGGCATGCGGAGTAGAGTCGGCCGTCGGTCCGCATGCCGCGGACGCATTTGCGGAGAAGGTGCATGCCACAGGGCGGCCAGCATTTGCTGATCATTGATCCACAGAACGATTTCTGCGACCTGCCGGAGGAGGCCTGCGCGCTCATCGACGGCCAGCGCAGCGTGCCTGCCTTGCCGGTGCCGGGGGCGCACGCCGACATGCTGCGGCTCGCGGAGCTGATCGACCGGGCGGGTGCGGCAATCGATGCCATCAGCATCACGCTGGATTCTCACCACCACTTCGACATCGGGCACCCCGCCTTCTGGCAGGACGCGGGCGGTGAGGCCGTGTCGGCCTTCACCCCGGTGCAGGCGGCCGATGTGCGGGCAGGGCGCATCCTGCCGCGCAGGGCGGAGCGCCGCGAGCGGGTGCTCGCCTATCTCGATGCGCTGGAAGCCGCCGGCCGCTACACCCACATGATCTGGCCGCAACACTGCGAGATCGGCAGCTGGGGCCATGGCATCCATGCCGCGCTGCTGGCCTCGTGCCAGCGCTGGGAGGCGTCCAGGCTGGAAGCCGTCAACACGATCTTCAAGGGCAGCAATCCCTGGACGGAGCATTACAGCGCGGTGATGGCCGAAGTGCCCGATCCGGCTGACCCGGCTTCGGGGCTCAATCAGGCACTGATCGATCAGCTTCTCGCCGCCACGCGCGTGTTCATTGCCGGTGAGGCCGGCAGCCATTGCGTGAAAGCCAGCACCGAGCACATCGTGGCCGCGTTTGCGCCGGCGGCGCGGGGGCGGATCGTGCTGCTCACCGATTGCATGAGCCCGGTCAGCGGTTTCGAAGCGGCCCAGCGAGACTTCCTTGCGGCCATGCAGGCGCAGGGCGTGGGCCTGCTCGACGCATCACAAGCGGCCGCCAGCCTGCTGGCCGGCCCGCGCTGAACGGAGGCCGCATGCTGTCGGGAAATGACGCGCCGGTCGTGCGCAGCCTGCTGGAGAACGACCTCTACAAATTCACGATGTGGCAGGCCCTGCTGCACAGCAACCCCGGTGCACAGGCCGAGTACCGCTTCGTGTGCCGCAATACGCCGGCTTTTCCGCTGGCCGAACTGAAGCCGGCCCTCGATGCCGAGCTCGACCGCCTGTGTGCGATGAATTTCGCCCAGGAGGAGCTGGACTACCTTTCCAGCCTGCGCTTCATCAAGAGCGACTTCGTCGACTTCCTCTCGGTCTTCCGCTTCCAGCGGCGCTTTGTGGAAGTGGGCGTCGAAGGCGAGACGCTGACCGTGGTGGCCCGCGGGCCGCTCGTGCACGTGATGGGCTTCGAGATCTTCGTGCTCTACATCGTCAATGAACTCTATTTCAGGCGCCTGCCGGTGCAGGGCGTAATGGAGGTGGCCCGCGAGCGCCTGGCGGCCAAGATAGCCCAGGTCAAGGCCGTGCAGGACGAGATGGCCGCAGACGGCCCCTGGCCGTTCGTGTTTTTCGATTTCGGCCTGCGTCGCCGCTACTCCGGCGCCTGGCATGAAGAGGTGGTCACGAGCTTCGCGCGCGAGCTGCCCGGCCATTTTCGCGGCACCAGCAATGTTCATCTGGCCCGGAAGCTGGGTCTCACGCCGATCGGCACGATGGCGCATGAATATCTGCAGGCCTATCAGTCATTCGGGTTCCGCCTGCGCGATTTCCAGAAAGCCGCGCTGGAAGGCTGGGTGCAGGAGTTCCGCGGCGACCTGGGTGTGGCGCTGACCGATGTCGTGGGCATGGACGCCTTCCTGCGCGACTTCGATCTCTACTTTGCCAAGCTCTTCGACGGTCTGCGCCACGACTCGGGCGACCCGGTGCTCTGGGGCGAGAAAGCCATCGCCCATTACCGCAGCCTGCGCATCGACCCGCTGAGCAAGCGCCTGGTGTTCTCGGACGGCCTCAACATTCCGCGCGCGCTGGAGCTCTATCGCCACTTCCGCGGCCGCATCCATACGAGCTACGGCATCGGTACCGATCTGAGCAACGACGTGCCGCACAAGCCGCTCAACATCGTCATGAAGATGACGGTCTGCAACGGCCAGCCGGTGGCCAAGCTTTCCGACGCGCCAGGCAAGACGCTCTGCGAGGATGAAACCTTCTTGGCTTATCTGCGTCAGGTCTTCCAGCATCCGCGCTGAATCGGCCCGATTTTCATGAATGCATGGACTGGCTCCTCGGGTGAGCCAGTCCATGCGGCATCATGTCGGCCCTGACGGCAGGCTGCCTGCCGGTTCCGCCGGTTTTTCTGCCCGGAGACTGATTCCGCATGCGATTCCTTCACACTGCCGACTGGCATCTCGGCCGCATCTTCAACGCCCGCAGCCTGCTCGAGGACCAGCGCCATCTGCTCGACCAGCTCGTCGGGCTGGTCGCGCAACGCAAGCCCGACGCCGTCCTGATCGCCGGGGATGTCTTTGACCGGGCCGTGCCGCCGCCCGAGGCCGTCGCGCTGCTGAGCGAGGTGCTCTCGCGCATCGTGATCGGGCTGCGGACGCCGGTCCTGATGATTGCCGGCAATCATGACAGCGGCGAGCGCCTGGGTTTTGGCGCACCCTTGCTCGCGGCCGGCGGATTGCATCTGGCCGGGCCCGCCGGGCAGGTGGCCACACTGCGTCTGGCTGACGCGCACGGGCCGGTAGATGTCATCGGCCTGCCGTATGCCGAGCCCGCCGAGGTCCGCGCCCTGCATGCACTGGATGACACCCCGGATCATGCCGAAAGCATGCGTCTGCAGCTCGACGCGCTGCGGGCCCGGCCGGACAAGGCGGCGCGCACCGTGCTGGTCGGGCATGCCTTCGTGATGGGCGGCGAAGGCTGCGACTCGGAGCGCCCGCTGTCGGTCGGCGGCAGCGGCGCCATCGGTGCCGAGGTCTTTGCCGGCTTTGACTATGTCGCACTGGGGCATCTGCATCGGCCGCAGACGTTCGCAGGTGGCCGGGTGCATTACTCAGGCTCGCTGATGAAGTATTCGCTGTCCGAAGTGGATCAGGCCAAATCGGTGTCGCTCGTCGAGCTCGATGGAAACGGCGCGGTGAGCATCGAGCGGATCGCGCTCGAACCGCTGCGCGCGTTGCGCATTCTCGAAGGATCGCTGGAGGACCTGCTTCAGCGCGGCGCGCAGGATCCGCGCAAGGAGGATTACATCCATGCGCGCCTGACCGACGCCGGGGCGCTGCTGGACCCGATGAGCCGTCTGCGGGAAGTCTGGCCCAACGCGCTCTCGATCGAGCGTCTGGTGCTGAGTCAGCGGGGCGAAGGGCTCACGCGCCGGGCTTCGACCCGGCAACTCGCGCCGGCCGAGCTTTTTGCCTCCTTCCTCAGGGAAGTAGCCGATGAAGACCTGGACGAGGCCCGCCGGGCCGCGTTTGCAGAGGTTTTGCAGACGCTGGGCGGTGAAAGGGGCGCCGCATGAAGCCGCTCCGCATCCGCATGCAGGCCTTCGGGCCCTTCGCCGGCAGTGAAACGGTGGATTTCACCCGGCTGGGCGAGCGCGCCTTCTTTCTCATTCACGGCCCGACCGGGGCCGGCAAGACCACGCTGCTCGATGCACTCTGCTTTGCGCTCTACGGCGACACCTCAGGGGGCGAGCGTGACGCCCGGGCGATGCGTTCCGATCATGCCGCGCCGGACCTGCCGACGCAGGTTGAGCTCGAGTTCTCGCTCGGCGCGGCACGCTACCGGGTGCTGCGCAGCCCTGCCCAGAGCCGGCCAAAGCTGCGCGGCGAGGGGCTGCGCGAGGAGCCGGCGAGCGCCGAGCTCTACGAATGGCGCGAGGGTGCGTGGCAGGCGCTTGCCCTGCGCCAGGTCGGCAAGGTCAATGACCGGGTGCGCGAGCTCATCGGCTTTGACGGTGCGCAGTTCAGGCAGGTCATCGTGTTGCCGCAGGGGCGATTCCGGGAAGTGCTCACGGCCGACTCGAAGGGGCGCCAGGCCATCATGGAAAAGCTCTTCCGCACCGAGCTCTATTCCCGCATCGAGCGGGCCCTCAAGGAAGCCGCGGCCGGACTGGTGGCCGAGGTCGCCCGGCTCGATCAGCAGCGCGCCGGCATCCTGAACCAAGTGCAGCTCGAAGCCAGCGAAGCGCTCACCCAAGCCCTGGCTGCCCAGGATGCGCTGCTGGGCGAAGCCGCGACTGCGCTCGCGGCGCGGCGCGAGTCCTGGCTGCAGGCGCAGGCACAGCTTGATCTGGGAAGAAAAGCGGCCGCCGGCCTGCAGGCGCTGGAAGAGGCTCGCCACGCCTGCGCAGGCCTCGAGGCGAGCGTGCCGGCGCATGAGGCTCGTCTGGCATTGCTCCTGCGTGCCCGTGAGGCAGAAGTGCTGCGCCCGGTGCAGGCCGAGCAGTTGCGCAGCGAGCAGGCACTGCAGGTTTCCGGGCGCTTGCTCGACGAAGCCCGGCAGACGCTTGAGCGCGCCACGCTGGCGGCAGAGACGGCGGCCGCGACGCTGCAGATCGAGCAGGCACGCGAACCCGAGCGAGAGCTTGCGCGCGCGCGCCTCGCAACGCTCGAACACGCCGGCCAGGCCCTGCAACGGTGGCAGGAGGCCGGCGCCCGGCATGAGCAGGCCCGCGCGGAGTTGAGTCGCCTGCAGCGCGAGCAGGAGGCCGGTCGGAACAAGCGGGCCGCTCTTGCAACGGCCCTGAATGCAGCGGAGCAGGGTTTGCAGCAGCAGGCCGCGCTGGCGGCTGCGCTCACCTTGCGTCGTGATGCGCATGAGCAGCTGGCGCGCCGGCTGCGCAGCCTCGAAATGCTGGATCGCGCGGTGCAGGAAGAGCGTGTCGAGGCCGAGCGGGCGAACCGCAGCCTGGCGCTCGCGCAGGCAGCCCGGGACGCGCGCGAGCGGGCCGGAGTGCGTCGCGAGCAGGCGGAGCGAGCCTGGCTGGCCGGGCAGGCGGCGCGGCTGGCGAAAGTGCTGGTCGAAGGCGAAGCGTGCCCGGTGTGCGGCGGGCGCGATCATCCCGCGCCGGCGCAGGAAGCCGGTGATCATCTGGATGACGAGGCGCTCGAAGCGGTGCGTGCGGCCGTGCTTGAGGCGGAGGCTGCCGAGCGGCAGGCCGGGCTCGACAGCAACAGCGCGCAGGCCAGGCTCCAGTCCGCGCAATCGCGCGTCCAGACCCTGATCGAGACGCTGGGCGACGATGCCAGCCTCGGCCTGGATCAGCTCCGGCTGACCCTGAGCGAGGCCGCCGCCGCACTCGACGAGGCGACGAAGGCCGAGGCCCGTGTGCCGGCGCTGACTGCCGCGCGAGAAGCTGCAAACCGTGCGCTGGTCGCACAGGACGAGGCCTCGGCGGCGCTCGAGGAAGGGCTGCAGGCCGTGCAGACGCATCTCGCAGTGCTGGCCGAGCGCCGGCAGGAAGCGGAGCAGTCCGTCCCCGAGCCCTTGCGGCTGCCGGGCGCGCTGGACACCGCGCTGAGCCAGGCGCGCTCAGACCTTCAGGCCCTGCAGCAGGCGCTGGTGCGCGCCACCGAAGCGGAGCGCAGCGCAGCCAGCGCGCTGGCTGCCAGCCGGGCCGCGTGCGACACACTGGGCAAGCGGCAGGAAGCGGATCGCCTCAGCCATGAGCGGGCCGTCGCCGCACTGGCCGAGGCGCTGGCTGCCAGGCGGTTTGCCGATGTCATGAGCTGGCAGGCTGCCCTGATGACACCGGCCGCCCTGGCCGAGGCGGGCAAGGCGGCCGAATTGTTCGACCGGCAACTCGCCGCCGCGCGGGACCGGCTCAGTCGCGCCACAGAGGCGGCCAGCGGCCTGCTTCCACCGGATTTGGCCGGGCTCGAGCGCGCGCTGGGCGAGGCGTCGGAGGCCATGAGCCAGGCCATTTCCCTGCAGGAGCAGTTGCGTGGCCGGCGCGAGGAGCTCGGCCGTGCGGCCGGCAAGCTGGAGGCGCTCGCTGCGGCCGGTGCGGAGATCCAGGCGCGCTATGCGGTGCTGGGCCGGATTTCGGAAATCGCCAACGGACAGAATCCGCTGAACATGAGTTTCCAGCGCTATGTGCTGGCGACCTTGCTGGACGAGGTGCTGGAAGCGGCATCGCTGCGCCTGTTGCGGATGAGCCGGCGTCGTTACGAGTTGCGTCGCGTGACCACCCAGGCCGACAAGCGCCAGGCCGGCGGGCTGGACCTGGAAGTGTTCGATCACCAGACCGGCAGCGCGCGCCCGGCCAATACGCTGTCCGGCGGCGAGGGTTTTATCGCGGCGCTTTCGCTGGCATTGGGGCTTGCTGATGTGGTGCAGTCACGCACCGGCGGCATTCAGCTCGAGACCCTGTTCATTGACGAGGGCTTTGGCACGCTGGATCCGGAAAGTCTGGATTTCGCCATCAATACGCTGATCGATCTGCAGCAGGGCGGCCGCCTGGTGGGCATCATCAGCCATGTGGCCGAGCTGCGGGAGCGGATCGATGTGCGTCTGGAGGTGAGGCCGGCAGAGCAGGGCAGCCGGATCGCTTTCGTGATCTGAGTGGCTCAGGCTTCGGGCCATTCGGCCTTCAGTACGCGCACGCATTCTTGCATGATCGAGGCGCCGATCTCGGATGCGTGACGCGGGTCGAGGGATTCCATGAGCTCATGGGCGGTGAAGAGGCCGGCTTCCCGCGAGAGGCTGTCGCGGATCTGGCTGGCGATGTCATCGCTGAGCTCCGATATCCGGCGCCGCTCCTGCAGCGGGAAATTCCGCCGGTTGCGCATCGCCCATTCGCCGCAGAGCGTGGCGCCCTGGGCGGGCGTCATCCAGTGACCATGCTCGTAGAAGGTATCGAGACGGTGCGCCACGAGCGCATAGATGCTGGCTGCGCGCGCGCCGAATTCCGTGTCACTGCCGCTGGTTCCGAAACCTTCTTCTGCCATTGCTGCTTCATGTCCGCCTGATCCTGGCGCAATGATGCCGCATTGGAAGGGCGGATCGCAGGGGCGGATCAAAAAAGTGCCCCGCGGGCGCGGGGCAAAGACTCGCTTGGCAGTACTCAGTAGGCGGTGACGTTGCTCGTCGAGACCACACAGTTGCTGGTGTTCCACTTCTCGCCGAGGCTGGTGGGCTCGGCACCGGTGTTGTTGCCGGTGTAGGTGACGCAGACCTTGGGCTTGCCGGAGCTGTAGCCCTTGATCTGGAGATTGGTGATGGTGGCCTTGTCGCCGTAGTTGGAGTTGATGCCGACCACAGCCGAATTCACGGTGTTGAGCTTGACGCTGTCGATCACCACATAGCGGGCGCTGCCGTTGGTGCTGCAGTTGCCGCAGGAGCGATACAGCTTGCCGATGTTTTCGCCATAGAAGCCGCCGTAGATCTGCACGGTCGAACCCAGACCGTTGTGCTGGAAGACCTTGTCGGCCGCCGCATAGGCCGCACCGCCCTTCACATACATGGTCGTGCCCGAGCCGCCCTTCATCGTGGCGGCGTCTTCGCAGACATCGGCCCAGGTCACGTTCTCCAGCTTGCAGTTGCCCAGGCAATGGATGCCGTCAGCGGCCGCGCCGGCCTTGATGACGACGTTCTTGATGGTGGCTCCGGCGGCGAGCACGAAAACCGGTTGCTGGCTTTCGGATTGCCCGTCACACGAGGTGCCGACGGTGGCGCCGCTGTAATCGACGGTGCCGGTGATGGTGGTGGTGGCCGAAGCCGACCAGGCGCTGGCGGCGAGCACCAGGCCAAGCAGGATCTTGCTGACGTTCATGTTTGCTGTCTCCGGTTTGATTGCTTTGTCATGGGCGCGGAGCCATCGCCTGTCTGTGGGCGTGGACCGTGCAATGACAAATGTGACCAGTAACACGGAGCGCGTCAATCCATGCGAACGGCATTTCATGATGCCTTGCCCGGTGCGCTTTCTGCTGCGCTGCGCAAGAAATGTTTCCGGTAACTTGTGCTGCGAAGCCCGCTGCAGGCCAGCGCACCAGAGCCTGTGAGCGCACTCCGGCGAGGCAGGATGGCACGCGTGCTGAGGCCGCTTCAGCCGGATGTTGCGCTGCGGCAGAGTGCGCTTCCGGCGCCGGGATCAAACTTTCTGATCGAGGGTAAATCCTGATGCCGACGGCATGCCGCGCGGATTGGCGTTCAGCCTGTCTGCTCGCTCAGCGCTGCACGGGGCAGGATGACGCAGGCGCAAAGCCCGGATCCCGCAGGCGAGTGCAGCACGATGCGGCCGCCATGGGCTTCAGCGATGGCTTTGGCGATGGGCAGGCCAAGACCGGTGCCGCCGGTGTGGCGGGCACGTGAAGCCTCGAGCCTGAAATAGGGCTCGAACACCCGCTCGAGATCAGCCTCCGGTATGCCGGGGCCATGATCCTGGATGCTGACGCGCACCTCGTGACCGGCATCCTCGATCCGCATGCGGATGCGGCCGCCGCCATAGAAGCGGGCGTTGTCGAGCAGATTTGCAAAGCAGCGCCGCAAGGCGTGAGGGCGCGCCATGACCGGTCTGGCAAGCTGGCCTTCGCGCTCGATGACGGCCCCCAGTTCTTCCATGTCTTCGACAACGCTGTCGAGCAGGGCATCGAGATTCACCGCCACGCGCGGCTCGGTGTTGGAGCCGGCCCGCAGGAAATCGAGCGTGTGACCGATCATGCTGTCCATCTCGGCCAGATCGTGTTCCATCTTGTTGCGCAGCTCGGGCGCGATATCGCCCTCAAGGCGCAATCGCATGCGCGTGATCGGCAGGCGCAGATCGTGAGAGACGGCTGAGAGCGCCTGGGCGCGGGTTTCGATGAGTCGCTTGAGGTCTCGCTGCATTGCATTGAAGGCCTGCACCGCCTGGCGGACCTCCAGCGGGCCGGCTTCGGGCAGCGGCGCCTGATCGAGGTTGCGGGCCAGGCCGGCAGCCGCGGCCGAGAAGCTCGCCAGTGGCCGGGTGAGGCGGCGCACCGCCCAGATCGAGAGCACTCCGGTGGACGCGCCGAGCAGGCACATCAGCGCGATCAGGCGATAGGGGAGATCACCGGATGGCACCGGCAGCAGATGGTGAAAGGTGACGACGGTGCCATCGCCCAGTCGTATCTGGGCGACATAGGTGCGGGCGAAGAGCTTGGAGCGGGGCGGATCGTCGCGATCGAAATCGCGTACGCCCGGCGGGGGCGGATGCACCCCGACCAGACGGGGATCGATGCGTTCGAGCTTCAGCATCTGGATCGGCAAGGCTCGCGGCAACAGGCGGAGGGCTTCGCGCATGAAGTTCGCGGCATCTTCCGAATCGTCGATGTTGTCACTCGCCCAGGGCAGGCTCAGCGAGAGCGTGGTGGGTTGAACGCTCAGCGCCTTGACCAGTGCCGGTCGCTCTTCGGGTGTGGCGAGTTCGAGCACGGTCGCGAAGCCCGCCATGCGCTGTGCGGAATATTCCGCGAGCAACTTGTAGTTCAGGCGGCCGCGATCATCGAGCAGCAGCCACAGGCCGGCGAGCTGCACGATCATCAGCACCGCGAAGAGTGCGAGCGCGATCTGGCCGAACAGGGTGCGTGGCAGCGCTTTCATCCGTGCGCGTCCACGCGGGTGGCCAGCATGTAGCCTTCACTGCGAACGGTCTTGATCAGCTGCGGGTCACGCGCATCGTCGTTGAGGCGCCGGCGCAGGCGCGAAATCATCACGTCGATGGTGCGGTCGAAGGGGCCCGCGTCGCGCCCGGAGAGTGCGTCGGTGAGCTGATCACGCGAGAAGACGCAGTTGGGGGTTTCGGCCAGCAGATGCAGCAGGCGGAATTCGCCGGTCGACAGCGCAATGACGACGCCATCCGCACCGATCAGGTTGCGTGCGGCGAGGTCCAGCGTCCAGCCGGCGAAATGCAGCGAGCGGGCCGGCCGTTCGCGCGGGCTCGCATCTTCGGCGCGGCGCAGGATGCTCTTGACCCGGGCCAGCAGTTCGCGCGGATTGAAGGGCTTGGGCAGGTAGTCGTCCGCCCCCATTTCGAGGCCGATGATGCGGTCCATGTCGTCTCCGCGCGCGGTCAGCATCAGGATCGGAAGACGGGAGGCCGCACGCAGATTGCGACACAGCGTGAGCCCGTCCTCGCCAGGCAGCATCAGATCGAGGATCAGGAGGTCGGGCGTGAAGCGCTCGATCATCGTGCGCATGCCATTGCCATCAACCGCGCACTCTACCGTGAAGCCATTGTTGCCGAGATAATCGCGCAGCAGGGTGGTGAGTTCGGGGTCGTCATCAACGACCAGGATTTTCTTGCTCATGGCGGCAGGTCCGGTTTCTCATGCGATACAGCATAGCCCGGATTCCGACCCGGAAAGCCCATTGCATGCCTGCCGGAACGCGCTGTTACAGCGGTTTACATGGCATTTACAAAACCCCCGGAAAACCCCGTTCCCGGTTTACAAGAACCGTGTCAAATGCTCGCCATGCAGAAGCCCTCACGGCAGCCTGCGAGCCAGCGAAAGGAATGATGAAGTGACAACAGCTCCCGCAAACGGGTCAGATACCGCAAGCGCCACGAGTCCCAATCCGGCCGTGCGTCGGGCCGCATGGCTGCGCCTGCTGACCCAGTGGCACTGGATCAGCTCGGCGCTCTGTCTGGTGGGCATGCTTTTCTTTGCCGTCACCGGCGTGACGCTGGTTAATGCCGAATACTTCGAGAACACGCGACCGGCCATGACACGTCTGTCCGCGAGCCTGCCCGCAGCCGTGCTGGCCGATCTGCAGGCCGCAGCCGGCGAGGACGAACCGACGCTGCCCGCTTCGCTTGGCGCCTGGGTCACGCAGACCTGGCACTTCAGCTTCGCGCCCAAGTCGGTCGAGTGGAACGAGGATGAGGTTTTCATCGATCTCAAGCGGCCCGGCGTCGATGTGTCGCTCAGCATTGATCCGCACAGCGGCAAGGCCAGCTATGAGGCCGGTGATCGCGGCTGGGTGGCGTGGCTCAACGAACTGCACAAGGGCCGCAATGCCGGCCCGGTCTGGAACGGATTCCTCACCGTTTTCGCCCTGGCCTGCGTGATATTCAGCGTGACCGGCCTGCTGATCCTCCAGGTGCATGCGCGCTCCAGATGGACGGTCTGGCCGGTCACCGGCCTGGGCCTGGTGATTCCCTTGCTGTTGATCCTCCTCTTCATTCATTGATCCGAAAGGCAGAAAAATGAAACCCCGTGCCATTGCTTCGCTGCTCTCCCTCATTTCGTTCGGTCTGTCGTCCCACGCCTGGGGGGCCGAAGCCCAGCTGACCATCAATCTGCCGCAGATCGAGGGCGCCCGCGTGAAGCGCCCCTATGTGGCGATCTGGCTCGAGAAGTCGGGTGACTTCGCCGGCAACATTGCGGTCTGGTATGACGTGCGCAAGCCCAACAATATCGGCGCTACCAAGTGGCTGCCGGATCTGCGCAGCTGGTGGCGCGTGAGCGGTGCGGATGCGAGCTTCCCGATCGATGGTGTGTCCGGTGCCACGCGGCCGGCCGGCGAGCATGTGCTCAACATCGCGACCAGCGAGGCGGTGAAGAAACTCGCACCGGGCAACTACGAAGTGGTGGTCGAAGTGGCTCGCGAGCACGGCGGGCATGAGCTGGTCCGTCTGCCGCTGCAGTGGCCACCCAAGGCGCCGGCGAAGGCGGATGCGGCCGGCAAGGAAGAACTCGGTGCGGTGAGCCTGAGCAGCAAACCATGAGCCACGATGCTTCGAGCATGCGCGTATTGCTGCCGTCACGCATTCAGCCTCCCGATCTGCCTGCCGGCGCGGTGGTCGCAAGCTTCTCCGGCGCCTGCATGGGAACGGGCTGGAGCGTGCGCTGCGTGAGCGAGGATTCGCTGCTGAGCGCCAGGGCCCGGCAGGAAGTTCCGGCGCTGCTCGAGCAGCTCGAAGCACAGATGAGCCATTTTCGCGAGCATTCGGACCTGCGTCGATTCGGCCGTCATGCAGCGGGGGAGTGGATGCAGCTTCCCCCGGCGTTTGCATCCGTCATGCGGGCGGCTCTCGAGGTGGCGCAGGCAAGCGAGGGCGCTTTCGACCCGGCGCTCGGCGCGGAAGTGGATGCCTGGGGCTTCGGCAGCGCGCGCCACTTCAGTGACCCGGCCTTCTCGCCGCCGGCTGAAGGGCGCCGGCCTCCGCGCGCGGCCTGGTCCGCGCTGCGCCTTGACGAGGCGGGCCGCCTGTTTCAGCCCGGCGATGTGCAGCTCAACCTTTCCGCCATCGCCAAGGGCTTTGCGGTGGATGCCGTGTCGGCCCTGCTGAGCCGGCTTGGGCTTCACAACCATCTGGTGGAGGTGGGGGGCGAACTGCGGGGCGCGGGCATGAAGCCCGATTTCCAACCCTGGTGGGTGGCACTGGAGTTGCCCGCGCGTGATTGTCCGCTGCCCGCCACCCGGATCGCCCTGCACGGCCTGGCCGTTGCCACCTCGGGGGACTATCGGCGCCGCTATCACCATGATGGCCGGGCGCTGCAGCACACGCTGGACCCCGCTACCGGTGCGCCGCTCACGCATGGCACAGCCTCGGTGACGGTGCTGCACGAGCAGTGCATGCTGGCAGACGCGTGGGCGACCGCCCTGATGGTGCGCGGGCCGGATGCGGGCCTGACGCTGGCCGAAGAACACAAACTCTGCGCGCTGATCCAGTGGCGCAACAACAAGGACGAATGGGTTGAAGCTGCCAGCTCCGCATTCACCGCCCTGCAGCAGTCATCATGAACACCTTCACGCTTTTCGGTCAGGAGGGCTGGCGTCTTGTCGGGGCTCTCGCGCTGGTGCTTGCCTATCTCGCCCTGTGCGCACGCCTCTACTGCCGCTCGCACCCCGGAAACCTGAGCTGCCAGAGCTTCATGCCGGTCAGGCGCGGGAGCGGCCAGGCTCCCGCTGTATGCATCGTGTATGCGAGTCAGACCGGTCAGGCTCAGGCCATTGCCGAGCAGAGCGCACGCGCGCTGGCTTCAAGCGACGTTCCGGTGCGGCTCTACCGCTTCGAACAGGACTGGCTTGCCGAGGCCGCGCGTGCGTCCTGCGTGCTGTTCGTCGTCAGTACCTCCGGTGAAGGGGATGCGCCGGACCATGCAGCCAGCGCCTGGCGTCGCCTCTGTGCGTCAGACGCCGGCCTGGCTGGCGTCCGCCATGGCGTGCTTGCGCTGGGCGATCGTCAGTACACGCGGTTCTGCGGCTTTGGCCGCGAGCTGGACCAATGGCTGGCCAGCCGTGGGGCCGCGCAGGCCTTCGAGCGCATCGAACTCGACCGGCTGGATGCCGTCGGGCTCGCCCGCTGGCAGGCCGAGGTCGGCCGCCGCGGCGCGCGTGTCGAGCTGCCGCTGGCCGCACAGGTTGTGCCCTCGGAAGACTGGCGCTTCATCGATCGTGTGCACCTCAATAAAGGCAGTGCCGGTGCTCCGATGTGCCGTGTGCGTGTCGCCCCGGCAGCCGGCCGGGCGCACTGGCAGGCGGGTGATCTGCTTGACGTTGTCATTCCCGGCGGCGACGGTCATCCGCGCAGCTATTCGATTGCCAATTGCGACACGGACGGCGTGGTGGAACTGATCGTGCGGAGTCACTTCCGGGAAGACGGCAGTGCGGGTGAAGCCTCGGCCTGGCTCAACGAGCGGGCCTCAGCGGATGCACTGCTCAAGGCCGGTGTGCGCCACAATCCGTCCTTCCATCTCGATGCCAGCCCGCAGACACCTCTGATCCTGATCGGCGCAGGCAGCGGGCTGGCCGGCCTGCGCAGCCACCTGCAGGCACGCGCGAAGGCGCTCGCCGACCGGCAGACCGCGGCGCCTGCGCTCAGCGCCTGGCTGGTCTATGGCGAACGCTCGGCGGCCTTCGATGCGATGTGCAGTGAAGAATTCGATGCCATGTTGAGCACCGGCGCGCTCAGCCGGCTCGATCGCGTCTTCTCGCGCGATACGCCGGACGCTCCGTATGTTCAGCATCGTCTGCTGACCGAGCAGGATCGTGTTCGCCAGTGGGTCGAGGCCGGCGCCATCGTGCTGGTGTGCGGCAGCGCAGGCGCCATGGCGCGCGGCGTGGACGAGGCGCTCGGCCGGATTCTGGGCCGCGAGCAGGTGGCGCAACTCCTCGAAGCCGGCAGGATCCGGCGGGACGTGTTCTGAGCCTGCATCTGCCGGGGCGCTGGCCGGCTCGCAACGGTCTTTCCGCAAATGAATGAGAGCAGCCAGTCGCCTGCTCTTGCGGCAGGCCTGGCGCTTCTCACGTTCCGGACCTTGCCGGCCCGGCAGCGCGCTTCGGTCGATATGAAGGTCCGCCACATGCGGATGAATCCCTGCCGAGCGTCCAGAACAGCGATGCCTGTCTCTGGAATTCGTTTCGTGTTGCATCGGCTCACGAGTTCGTACAAGGCATTCACAAATCGCGTCCCCGGTTGCAAACCCGGTTTACAAGCCCCTTGTCAAATAGTGGGCATTCAAACCCACCGGGAACCCGCATCATGTCGCTGAGACCAACTTTGCTGAAACTGCATCGCTGGGTGGCTCTGGCCACCGCACCTTTCTTCTTCCTGATCCTGCTCTCGGGCATGGTGCTGGCCTTCAAGCCCATCCTGCAGTCCGGAAGTGATGGCAAGCTGGAGACGCAGACCCTGCTCGCGGCCATTGCCCGTGCAGATCCGAACTCCGAGGCAGGTGTCCTGACGGTGTCAGAGGACGGTGAGCGGTTCACGCTCGAGTCGCGCAGGTCTGGCCCCTCCGGGACCTTCGACGTTCAGACGGCCCAACGTACCGGATCCGTGCTGCCTGATGTCTTCGAGTTTGCACGGGATCTGCACGTCAGTCTGCTGCTTCAGGCGCGCTGGCTCGTGACCACCGTCACGCTGCTGTCGGTGCTGGTTATCGCCTCGGGCTTTGCCGGCAAGCTGAAAAAATTCCGGCCCACTCTCGGAGGATGGCATAACAGACTCGGCTGGTTCTCCATTCCGCTGGTCGCCCTGACGCCGCTGACCGGTGCCCTGATGGCCCTGCATGTCGGGATGCCCGGGCACGAGGCCGGGAGCGGCGCACGAGACAGTGCCGGGCGCTCCGGTGCGGCCCGGATGTCAATTGAACGCGCCATCGAAATGGCAGCGCCGGAACTAGATCTGCCCCACCTCACGCAAGTGCGTACCACGCGTGGCGGAACCGTGGTCATCTCGGTCCAGGATGGCCTTCGCCCGACGCAGTACCAGGTGGACAGGAATGGCATGGTCACGGGCTCAACCGGCCCCGGTTTGGTACGGATGCTGCACGAGGGGACCTGGGCAGGCGCCTGGTCGGGTGTTTTTACGCTGGTTTCGACCTTTCCGCTGCTGAGCCTGCTCGTGACCGGCGTGCTGAAATGGTGGCGCCGCAGCCATGACAAAACCTGCAGCAAGTCAATGCAGGAGGCCGGTGTTCGCGTGCCGGCATCGCCCCGCACCAGTCACTGAACCGGACTCCGGGCGTGTCCCGGCGTGGTTTCAACCCGCCAGTTGCTTGAGCGTATTCCGCACCTTGTTCACGCGCTCGGAGAAACTCTCCGCCGTGATGTTGACGGTGAGCTTGTCCTGCCCGGCCAGTTTCCAGTTCCGGTTGTTCTGGATGAGTTTGATGATGCGGATCGGCTCGATCGGCGGGTTGGGCTCGAAGTGCAGATGGATGCGCGAGTCCGACGCATCGATCTTGATGATCCCGAGGGGCTTGGCGGCGATGCGCAGGCGATGCGTTTCCATCAGGGCCTGGGCCTGCGGCGGCAGTTCGCCGAAGCGGTCGATCAGCTCTTCCTGAATGGCCTGCAGCTCGTCGGCGTCTTCGCAGTTGGCCATGCGCTTGTAGAGCGTGAGCCGTTCCTGCACGTCCGGACTGTAGGCGCTGGGCAGCAGCGCCGGCGTATGCAGATTGATTTCCGAGGTCACGTCAAGCGGCTGCGCCAGATCGACCTCGCGGCCGTTCTGCAGGGCTTTCACCGCGCGGTTGAGCATCTGCGAATACATGGCAAAACCGACCTGCTGGATCTCGCCTGACTGGTTGTCACCCAGCACTTCGCCAGCGCCGCGGATCTCAAGGTCGTGCATGGCGAGGAAGAAGCCGGAGCCGAGGTCTTCCATCATCGTGATCGCTTCCAGGCGCTTCTGCGCGTTGGCCGTGGGCTTGCCATTGGCATCCGTCAGCAGGTAGGCGTAGGCCTGATGGTGCGAACGGCCCACGCGGCCGCGCAACTGGTGCAACTGGGCAAGACCGAAGCGGTCCGCCCGGTTGATGACGATGGTATTGGCTGTCGGGATGTTGATGCCGGTCTCGATGATCGTGGTGCACAACAGCAGGTTGGCGCGCTGGGTGGTGAAGTCACGCATGACGCGTTCGAGCTCGCGCTCGTTCATCTGACCGTGACCGACCACGATGCGTGCTTCCGGCAGGAGCTCCTGCAGCGTGTTGCGCATGTTCTCGATGGTGTCGACCTCGTTGTGCAGGAAATACACCTGACCGCCGCGCTTGAATTCGCGCAGCACGGCTTCGCGCACGATGCCTTTCGACCAGCTCTGCACGAAGGTCTTGATCGCGAGCCGCTTCTGCGGCGCGGTGGCGATCACCGAGAATTCGCGCAGGCCCTCCATCGCCATGCCCAGGGTTCGCGGAATCGGGGTGGCGGTGAGGGTGAGGATGTCGACCTCGCTGCGCAGGTTTTTCAGCGCTTCCTTCTGGCGCACGCCGAAGCGGTGTTCCTCGTCGATGATCACCAGCCCCAGACGCTTGAACTCCACGTCTTTCTGCAGCAGGCGGTGCGTGCCGATCAGGATGTCGACCTTGCCCTGCGCGAGATGCTCCAGCGCCTCGGCCTGTTCCTTCGCGGTCTTGAAGCGCGAGATCTCGGCCACCTTGATCGGCCAGTCCGCAAAACGGTCGGCAAAGGTCTGGTAGTGCTGCTCGGCCAGCAGCGTGGTGGGGCAGAGCACCGCGACCTGCTTGCCATCGGCCACCGCGATGAAGGCTGCGCGCAAGGCGACTTCGGTCTTGCCGAAGCCCACATCACCGCACACCAGCCGGTCCATCGGCCGGCCGGAGCGCATGTCTTCGACCACGGCATTGATGGCGGCGAGCTGATCCGGGGTTTCCTCGAAGCCGAAACCTTCGGCGAAGGCTTCCAGATCGTGCTGCTTGAAATCGAATTTGTGTCCGGGGCGGGCCGCGCGCTTGGCGTAGAGCACCAGCAGCTCGGCCGCGGTGTCGCGGACCTGCTGCGCGGCCTTGCGCTTGGCTTTCTCCCAGGCGCCCGAGCCGAGCTTGTGCAGGGCGATGTTTTCGGGGTCGGCCCCGGCATAGCGGGTGATGACATGCAACTGGGATACCGGCACATAGAGCTTGGTGTCTTCGGCGTATTCCAGATGCAGGAACTCGGTGTCGCCATCGCCCATGTCCATGTGCACCAGGCCCAGGTAGCGGCCGATGCCATGGCTCTGGTGAACGACCGGGTCACCCACCTTGAGCTCGGAAAGATCCTTGAGCCAGCCTTCCACCGTGCTCTTGCGGCCTTCGCGGCCGCGGCCGCGCGGCCGTGCCTGCGCCGCATAGAGTTCGTTCTCGGTGATGATGGCGACATTCGCCGAAGGCAGCACGAATCCCGCGGACAAGGGGCCCACCGCCAGCGAGAGCTTCGCATCGCTGGCCAGGAAACCCGCCAGATCACTGCTGCCGGCGGGTTTGAGCCCGTATTCGGCAAAGTACTCGCTGATGGTCTGCGCACGCCCGGCAGACTCCGCCAGAATCATGATGCGCCAGGGGAAATTCGCGAGATAGTGCTTGAGCCGGTGCAGCGGATCACTGGCCTTCCGCTCGACCGAGAGGTCCGGCAGTGCTGCAGTGGGCGAGGTGGCTTCGCTGTGCTCGCCGATGGCCAGCCGCGGAAAATCCTTCGCAGCGATCCAGAAGGCTTCGGCGCTCAGGAAGAGTCGCTCGGGTTCGAGCAGTGGGCGGTTGCGATCGCCTGCCATCAGGCGGAAGCGGCTGTTTGCTTCGGTCCAGAACGCTTCGATGGCGGAGGGCACGTCCTGGTGGGTGACCAGCAGCGCGTTTTTCGGCAGGTAGTCGAAGAGCGTGGCAGTCTCGTCAAAGAAGAGCGGCAGGTAGTATTCGATACCGGCAGGGGCCACGCCGTTGGAGACGTCCTTGTAGATCGCGCTCTTGGTGGGATCGCCCTCGAAGGTTTCGCGGAAGGCCGCCCGGAAACGGGTTCGGCCTTTTTCGTCGATGGGAAACTCGCGCGCCGGCAGCAGGCGGATTTCGGGAACCGGATAGACCGTGCGCTGCGTGTCCGGGTCAAAGGTCCGGATGGTGTCGATCTCGTCGTCGAAGAGGTCGATGCGATACGGCAGCTTCACGCCCATCGGGAACAGATCCACCAGCCCGCCCCGTACGGAAAACTCGCCTGGTCGTACCACCTGCGTGACATGCTCATAGCCGGCCAGCGCCATCTGCAGCTTGAAGGCCTCGGCATCCAGCCGCTCCTTCGCCTTCATGAAGAAGGTATGCCCGGCGAGATAGCTGGGCGGAGCCATCCGGTACAGCGCGGTTGATGCCGGCAGCAGCGTGATGTCCGACTCACCCTTCTGGATCGCGTAGAGCGTTGCGAGGCGCTCCGAGATCAGATCCTGGTGCGGCGAGAAGCTGTCATAGGGCAGGGTTTCCCAGTCCGGCAGCAGATGGACCCGCAGATCCGGCGCGAACCAGGCGATCTCTTCGGTCAGTCGCTGGGCATCCAGCGGATTGGCCGTGACCACGATCAGCCGCTGGCCACCGGCAGCAATCTGCGCGAGCGAGGCAGCGTCCGCCGAGCCGTGAAGGCGCGGCAGATCAAGCCGCTGGCCGGCCCGGGGAAGGTTGGTCAGGGATACGGGCTGAAGCGGGGCTGGGGCAGTCATCGTGGCACGCCTGAAAGCACACCGCCGCACGGCGGAGCGCTCCGGCGTGCGGCTGCATTTTTCTGGTACCCGGAACGGGAATCGAACCCGTACAGCTTTCGCCGAGGGATTTTAAGTCCCTTGCTTGAATTCGGTATAAAGCCAACGTAGACAAGCACTTAGCAAGGCCGTAGGTTATTTCCAGGGCAAATTAGGTCAAGGATACTAACATGCGGAAGAACAAAAACTCTGATGAGATGGTCGTCGACAAGAACATCACCCGGCGTTGCGACGGGTATTCCTTCCGAGTACGGATGATGGTCTCTGGCGTGCGGATTGATGAACGTTTCGACACCTTGGCAGAAGCTCGCGCCTTCAGGGATAGGAAGCGAGCAGATCTCGCCATGGACCCCACGGCCAAGCTCGTTCTGCAGAGTCGCGAGGCCAAGCGAGAGGCTGCACGCTTGACCCTGGGTTCTTTGCTAGAGCGCTACGAACGTGAGGTCACGCCTACGAAGAAGGGTAAGCAACCCGAATTGCTCAAAATCAAGAGGTTGCGGGGGTTTTCAATTGTGGGCTTGCCTGCACAATTCATTGATCGCACCGTACTACTGGACTTTTTGCGGGAAGGGCAGGCGGAAGGCTGGTCCTCCAGCACCGCCAGGAAGTATCTGATGCTGATTTCGGCGGTTTTCACCGTCGCCATCCAGCGTTGGGGGCACAACCTTACGAACCCTGTCCGTTCCATTGAGATTCCGAGCAATGGGGCTGGGCGTACAAGGCGTCTGGAGACTGGCGAGTACGAACGTTTGCTCGTTTCGTTGCAGAAGAGCCGATGCCACTACATGCCTGCGCTTTTTGTCTTGGCTGTTGAGACTGCCGCCCGCAGAGGGGAGTTGCTAAAGCTAGACTGGAAAGACGTCGATCTGATGGCCGGCACTGCTGTGCTTCGCGATACAAAAAACGGTGAAGATCGCGTTATTCCATTGTCTTCGTTGGCACGAAAAACTCTCCGCAGCTTGCCACGCACGATTACTGGTGGCCAAGTTTTCCCCGTAAACGAAAATACTCTCCGCACAAGTTTTGAAATGGCCATTCGTCGCGCCTTACGGACTTACAAGAAGGAATGCGCTGAGGTCGGCAAGGAGCCCAGTGCGGGCTTCTTAGCCGGACTTCGCTTCCATGACTTGCGCCGCGAGGCAACCTCGCGGCTGTTCGAAAAAGGGTTCGATATCATGGAAGCCTCTGCGGTTACCGGCCACAAGACCCTTTCCATGCTAAAGCGATACACAAATCTTCGCGCCGAAGATCTTGCGAAAAAACTTGGCTAGGGGATTCGGCCTTATGTGAAGCTCCATATAAGGTCGATCAGAACGCGGTCGGTTCAACGCCCCGAATGACTGCTCCACCTTGAAGCCTGTCGGATGGCCTATTCACACAACTCGGCCTTTGCGGCCATTGATGCCAAGAAGATAGAATGGCTCCGGTCGGCCAGATGCGGAATTTCAACTGGCGTGACTTCAACGACCACTTTGCAAGTGATTGCAGTCGCTCACTTTCTCGAACTCGGCGCATGAAAGCTGCCGCTCGTAACTCTTCGCCGAATGGATTGTCGACAAGATCAGGTAACCAATGAGGCTCGTGTCGAAGGCACTCCCAGTCATTCGCACGCACTGGAACGCTGGGGCTACCATTGATGGCCATTCGAATCGTTCGCGCGGTGCACAACGCTGGTGGTGCTGCACCTGCTGACGGCGCGGACCTAGCCTGATATGGCTTAGTCTTGTGATGGAGGTATTCGAGAAAAAACCATGAAATCACACATCGGAGTCTTGATTAGCGATCAGGTGTCCCGCGGAGGCATCCGCATACCTGCATCGGAGCTCATGGCAGCGGAGGAGCGTGGGCGCATTGGTGTAGACGGAATGCTTTCCTGCGTGGTCGATCATGTTGTCGATGCGCGCCATGTAGTCTGCTTCCGGGTACGCGCGAATCGCTCCGTCGAAATGCGTGATAACCGACGCTGCAGGAGAGTACTCAGCATGCGCATAGCGGCAACCGTACATGCCATCGGGCAAACCGGGTGACTGGTCCTCAACGAGCTCCTCAACCTCGAACGTGCGATAGGTGAGCTCGCCCTCAGGTTCGCGACGCGTCTCTGGTGACTTCCACCAGAAATGGGTTCTGTCTACGCCTTCGTACTCGCGTGTTCGACCGTCTGCCTTGTGCAGGGATGCCCCAGGGGGGATCGAGGCAATGTCGTCGGTGAACTTCGGGCCATGCCAATACTCCAGTTCAATCATCGGTAGTACCGAGCCCGCGTGGCCCACTAGGTCGGGATCCAAACGCAGTCGCGGTATGACTGAAGGTAACTCGCGAGTAGTTTGGTCGAATCCCTGAAGGAAGTATTCGTTCAGCTTGTTCCTGTGCGACAGACTGCGCCGAAAGTACCGATGGGCGAACAGGACCAGCCCGCGTTCGGAGTCCTCGAAGACGCCAGGTTGAACTCGCTTTAGGCGCTTGGTTAGGGTTCGGTAGTCCGTCAGGCCATCCTTGTCGACCGCCTCCCCCGCAAAGAGCTCGGGGTAGAGCTCAGCTGCAAGCCCGGGTCGTGCGACCGCATAGGCCTCCACGCGCTCATACGTCGCTCCGTCCAGAGACACGGATGCAAGCTTCTGCAGCAGTTCCTTCTTGAACTCGCCCCCACCACTTTCACGTACCCAGTCCCAGTACTTGGCTGTTCTTGCAGCCAAGTCAGCTTTCTCTTGATCGGTCTCCACGACATCGGTGATGCCTATCGCCCGAACCATCGAACCGTCAATCAGATGGCCCAGTGTGTAGGTCCAGCCAATCAGCCGATGCATATCGTGCTGCATATGTGTCGGCGTGCCAGCCGGCAGGCCATTGGCAGCGCGAGCAAGCTGTTCCGGTTCGATAAGGCGATGCCGGTGGCCATCTGGAAGCGACTGTTGAGCGATTACTTCCGGGGAAATCCGCTCATCCCAGAATACCTAGGTGCCCCACCGCTGGAACCACACAGTTCAGTCCAGGCGTCTGCGCACGAGCAATTCGCCGACGAACCTGAGAAGCTTTGCGCCTTCATTGCGCTGGCCAACGACTCGCTGACGGCAGAGCTGGGAATAGATGCAACTCCAATGTTCCTGCCAGATGGACGATGCCTCGCCGCTGTGGAGACTGGCGGCGGCGCAGTGCATTCGTTCATCCGATCCAAGCTGGACATCTCGAATGCCATCTTCCTTGAACCGGTCCAAGGAACTCTCAATCTGGCTCGGCTAGGATTCAGGGCTTCGCCCGCACTCGCGGTCTTGATTTCTGAGGTGGTTGCGGGGGTCGCTGATGCTCTGATCATTGATGCAAACGACTTCGGTCTCGAGCGAGTCTCGGTGGCGCTGTCATGGCCGTTCGGCGACATGATCGTCTTGCTCAGTCTTCGCGGCACACCCGAGCTGCTAGTCGCCGCTTTGCGCCAGCTGCTCACCATTGTCGATCCGACGAAACCTCCATCCGAGTGGATTGAAAGCCTCGCGGAGCTCGTGCAGCGTCTGGCGCCTCGGTCAACGCCGGTCTGCGACCTCTGGGACGTTACGGAAGGAATGCTGAGCTGCCAACGCGAGGTCGCCACGCATTTGCGCTATCGGATGGAGGAGAAACTCGCCCAGAAGCTGATGGCTGACGGCGTGTTTATCTCGGAACCGCCGGAAGATCCATTGCCGCCGTAAAGTGGACGCTGATGAACTTCCGCTCTCGGCCTTAAACGGACACTCGAATCGCGGGTATCTGTGGCGGTTTTAGGTCGAGAGCGGACTGCTGGGCTCAGTCCGGTAGGCGTTTGGCCGAGCTCCGGGCGTAGGGATCGTCCCGCTAATCGGGGCGACAGGTTCGGCTGACATCAGTTTGGTTGTTCATTGTCTCCGCGCCACAGTCGAAACAGTTCGTCTTCAATCCGTTGCGTGTAGGGGCGTAGCGTGTCGACGCTCAGACGGATGTAATGCATACCTGTGACGTCCCGTTCAGTGTGGTTGACGAGCCGTTTCACCATTCTGTCTGGCACTTCGAGCCGGGTGGCGAGTGTTACAAATGTCCTACGCAGATCGTGTGCGCTCCAATCCACTCCCGATCTCTTACGAGAGGCCGCGACTTCGAGTCGTTCGTTTCGGGGGTTTAACCCAAAAACTCGACCGCTCTCCCGTCGTAAATCCGTTTTTCGCTTGCTGAGTAATGCTTTGAGGCGGCTGCCCATTGGAATGAGAAGTGGCTTGCCATTCTTTGTTTCCGGGATTGTCAGGCTACTTTTTTCGAAATCCACACACTCCCAGCTCAATCGCAAGCCTTCTCCCAAGCGAAGACCTGTCAAAGCCAGGGTGGTAAAGAGCTCGGCCGATGTGCGGCTGCCTTGCTGGATAGACGCATGCCAGCGAGCTTGGTCCTCGTCAGCGATCAGCCGATCTCGGGGCCGCACGATGAAGGCTCCTTCCAGCTTCAATACTTTCTGGACCGGATTGAGGAGGTTTTTGTCGTGCGCGGCGTTGTAGAAATTAAAGAGCGCCCGGATGATCCTCAGGGAGTGGTTGGCTTGCGCGGGTGAGGGCAGAGTAATGAAATGTGCGCGGAATACATCCGGAGTCAGGTTTTCCGCTGGCTGCGAAAGGTGGTCGGCCCAGTAGCGATCCAGACAGTCCCGATAGCGGCGAACGGTATCGGGTTTCAGGCGAGATTTCTTTACGCTGACATATTCATCAAGCAACGCTTGAAGTGAAATGTTTGGGGTGGCTGTTGTGACTGGCGGTGGCACTGAGTGTGCGGCAGGAGTTGGCGCGAAGCCGAGTAGCAAGCTTGTTGCATCGGATCTAGCCTCCGCGATGGCTGTCAGCAAGTCTGCAATCCGCAGACCCGTCTGGATCGGATCTGAGGGCCTCTGAGCCGCGTAATTGGCGGGCAATTTGGGTAGCTGCACCAAGGTTTTCCACCAGATTGTGAAGAGTCGCAAGGCTCACTTCGTCACTCTGTCAGAAAGGGCCTGTCACGTTTGAGAGCCATGGCGCGTTTCGTCAGCGTTCAGTGCTTCCTTCGTAACGCGCCAGCTTTTCCCGTAGCTCAATGAGCTCCAGATGTGGCTGCAACATCTTGCGGACCTCTTGCGGGCTGACGCCGAGTTTTTGCAGCTCACGAATCAGCGGGCGCCAGTTGTAATCCTCACGAGCGAGCGCTTCTTCCTCCAGGTCCGCAACGGTGAGTTCTCGTAATGCGGGATAGGCATCAAGGTCGTAAGCGGGAAGGTCTGCGTCATCGGCGGTTGGCGAGTCATCCTCGTCGTTTGGATCTGTTTGGGGCTGGTGGTAGCGCCAGGCGTCTGCGTCCCGGTCGAGCGCCGTGCTTAGAGGTAGATCTCTGTGATACCAATCGAGGTAGTCTCGGGGCGATTTTTTGAGTTCGTCTTCTTGCCAGATTTCGGCGAACTCTTCGTCACGCATGTAATGCGAATCCGCCAACTGTGCGTCAAGCAGTGCGCAAAGGTTCAGACCTTTGTTCAAGGACTCCGGCAGGTCACGACGGATCCTGATCAATGTGCTTGTGCCTTCAGGAGGCACGACGAACATCAGGCTACCGACCCGGGTGACCTTATGAATAGCGCTGGCAATCCGGATCTCTGAGTTCGGAGCAAGGATCAGCTTCACCGCCTTCTGCAGGGTAATGATGTCGTCCCGATCGCGGATGACCCAGGTGTGAATTCGCGACGGTACGAGACCTCCGTATCGCCAGTCCAGACGATCACAGACCCGATCCTGGCGTTCCTGCGACAACACTTTCTTGCGCCCTCCCAGCCAGATGGTCAGGGCAGGACGGTTGACGTCCGCACGTCTGGCCAGTTCCGCGATCGTGAGCCCTTTGAGTTTCCGAAGCAGTTCGGCAACCAGAGACAAATCGAGTTCGTCAGCAGTGTTCATGCTTAACACCTTTGTGGGGTGATGTTAATTTAGCACAACATGTATTGACGTGGGTGTCTGGTGTGTTCTAGATTACATGTGTGAAGTTCAAAAAACTTAACCCATGTACTTAGCGTGAGGCCAGCATGACGCCTATCGATCTACTTTCCTCGGATGGGTCTCCCGTTTCAGGGCTGTTTGCGTTGCGCCAGCTTGTCGCAGCCATGCGCCCGGCTGTTGTTGTCGAACCCTCTGCATTGGCACCGCTTCAGGCATCTCCACGCAAGGTCATCGCTTATGACCATCGTGGTCTGGAGCGCTTTGATGCTCTGCCTGGCGAAGACAGCAAGCGCGAGAATCCCCGCCGCAAGCTCATGATCGAGCGACTTATCGAGCGTGGTCCCGAGCGCTCTCTGGGGGCTTGGCCGTCCGACGCGATGTTCGAAGCGCTCGAAGTTCTGAAGACCAGTCACCCCAACTTCCTCGAAGTCACCGAGTACGTGATTGGCGAAGCAGTCCTGGCGATGGAGCAGGGGCGGGCGATCTGCGGATTGCGATTGCTTTTTTCTGGGCCGCCGGGCATTGGAAAGAGCGACTATGCGATGGCTCTGAGCCAGGCGCTGGGTCTGCCGTTGCGAATTTCCAGCATGTCGGCGGCAAGCAGTGGCTTTGAGATTAGCGGAGTGGATGAAGGCTGGGGCAGCAGTCGGCCGGGCATGGTTTTTGAGGAAATTGTCGAAGGGCCGTTTGCCAATCCCATCTTCTTGCTCGACGAGATCGACAAGGTCTCTGACCGCAATCGTGATGCCGTGGGCGGGCTGTATCAGCTCTTTGAGAATCACACCGCACGGGTTTTCCGGGATCGCTCTGTGCCATTTGTGGCGCTCGACACCAGTCACGTGAATTGGCTATTGACGGCCAATGAGGTCGATGAGATTGAGCCCGCCTTGTTGAGTCGATTTCATCACTTCGAAATTGCGTTGCCGTCGCGCGAGCAGTACGCCGGCCTGATTCAGCGCCTGTATCAGCAGACGGCGCAGGGAATGGGGCTGGCAGAGCGTTTTCCGGCGGAATTGCTGGGTGCGGATGTTGAGCGTCTGCTGGATTTCAGTGCTCGCGAAATCAAGCGAGTCTTGCGGGTGGTGTTTCTGAATGCGGTCACGAGCAAGACCGATGGATTGAGATTCGAGGAGGCGGTGCTCAAGTTGGTGGGTGGCACTGAGCGTGGTGCTGCGTCAGGCTTTCAAGGAGTGCGTAGTGCGAGGCGCGGCGGTTCGACGCGCGCCATCGGTTTCATCTGGCCGAATGATTCGGAGGTGGCGCAATGACTCGTTCAATGAAATCGGTTGATTATCCTCCGGGGTTCAACAAGTGCAGTTTTCTGATGCGTCTGCGCCAGCGGATCGATAGATACCGAAACTCACTATCGGAAGTGAGTCCTCTGGCCCGCTTGTATATTGAACTCGTGGCCGATGCTTGTCTCACACATTACGAGAGACAGCGTGAAGACATCCGGCGCTGGATGAATGAACTGATCGAGGCGGCGCTGGTTGGCAGTGGAGACGATCCGCTCGAAGCTTTCCGACGTCGCCTGGAGCAGGAAGAGGGCTGGTGGCCCATGGTCAGCCTGCTCTGGCAGCTCCATTGCTCCGAGATCGCACAGGATATCCCTGAAATTCTGCAGAAACACTTCCAGGCCAAGCCTGACTGCACGCCTACTCAAATGTGGGACCTGGGCGTCGCCGTCATGCAGCTCACCCCGAAAGACCTCTTTGGAGAGGCTTTCATTGACGCCTTGAATGAGCCGCTCATCACGAGCACCTACAACGAGGAGGTCGAGCTCGGTCGGCTGGCTGAGGGATTGGTCGATTTCATCCAGGCGCGCTGGCCTGATATGGAGGGCAGTGATCCCTGGGCCAGTCTCCCTGAGCCAGATGGCGGCCCCGTGCCGTTCTCAGGGCCCTTGTTCAACAATAATGGGGCGCCTCTCTGGCACGAGATGATGGGTGATGACGATGAAGACGGCGATGAGCATGCAGACGCTGCGCCTGTGCAGGCAGTCTCGCAGCAGTCGATCAGCATCACGATCAGGCCACTCGCGTCGCTCAGTGAGGCGAAGCCGGAATCAGACCGACCGAATGCCGTGATGTCCAAACGTCGCCGGTCGATGCGTGCCGGCGCCCGTGCACCCTTGAACGTTGCGGCATGGGCACGGCGTGGGCGGGAAATGTCGCGCGTTCGACTCGCTGGGGCAGAAAGGCGGCGCCCATGAACGTCACACCGCATCGGCTGATTTTTCTGGACTTCGACGGAGTCCTCCATTCCGTGCGCAGCAATGCCCGGCTCTTCGAGCATGTCGCGCGCCTGGCGGAAATGCTCGCTCCGTATCCAGCGGTGCGCATCGTCGTTTCGTCCTCCTGGCGCAATGCCCATGAGGAAGATGCGCTGCAGGGCTTTCTGCGGCCACTGGCCGAACGCATGCTGGGCGTGACGCCAAAGTTGGCAGGCGCATTGCGGCAGGATGAGATCGAGGCCTGGCTGCAGGACAATACGGAACGCTACGCCGCGTTCGATCCGGCAGGCGTGGAGGTCGGCGACTGGGTCGCCATCGACGATATGCCGCGTCTGTTCAATCCCGGCTGTCCTTGGTTGCTCGCCACCGACCCACTTACCGGCATGGACCAGAAAGCCTGGGCTTATCTGCAGGCCTGGCTGGAGACGGGGAGGCTGCCGGCCGAGGTCGCCACGGAAGGCGAGCTCAATCTCAAACACAGCTTCTCAGCTGTAGCTGACCTGTCTGTGAACTATCGCATCTATCCGCGCAGCAAGCGTCTGCAGCTATTCGCGCCGCATCTGGATACCCATCTGTTGGATGACATGCTGTTTCGTAACGCCGCAGCCCTTGGCGTCACGGGTCTGTGGCAAGACGACGATCAGCGCTTCATGCCCAACCGCAGCGACTGGCTCGTCACGCTCGAACTGCCGGGCGTGCGTTTCAGGCTTGAAGCAATTCAACTTGCCCAAGCCGTGGGGCGCCAGCGCACCCTGGTTTTGCAACCACTTCGTCCGCAAGAAGGAGAGTCCTCATGAGCCCCGAACTCGACGTGCTGCTGTGCCAGCGCTACCCCAAGATTTTTGTCGATCGGCGCGCTTCCATCCAGACAAGCTGCATGGCCTGGGGTTTCAGCTGTGGAGATGGTTGGTTTGAAATCGTGGATGCGATCTGTGCCCGGCTACAGCACATGACCGACCATGAAGGCGCGCCACAAGTGGTCGCCAGCCAGGTGAAGGAGAAATTTGGCAGTCTGAAGTTCTATGTACGGCGTGCCACCGAGGCGCAGATCGACGAGATTTCGAGGATCGCAGGTCGCTCAAACCACATCTGCGAAGTCTGCGGTGCGCCCGGCGCGACCGTGGTGGCGGGCGGCTGGCATCAGGTACGCTGTGCTGAGCACACACCGGCAGGTGCGCTGAGCTTCTCTGAGTTCGCAGCGCGGCGGCGGGCGGCGCAGGCTGAGTGGGAGCGGTTGCAGAGTCCGCAGGGACAGCGAAGATTGCGAGGCGAGGCATGAAACTCTGGATTCTCTCTGATCTGCACCTCGAATCCAGCCAGTGGGAGGTGCCCACTGGCGTCGAGGCCGATGTGGTCGTGCTGGCCGGTGATATCCATACCGGTGTACGCGGCATGGCCTGGGCGCGTCGCGCCTTCAAGGGGCGGCAGGTCATCTACGTGGCAGGTAATCATGAAGGCTATGGCCAGCACTGGCTGCCCCTGATGGATGAACTGCGTGCGGCAGCCAGGCCGGACCTGCTTTTTCTGGAATGCAGTCAGGTTGTCATTCAGGGCGTGCGCTTTCTCGGCGCTACGCTATGGACCGACTGCAATCTGTGGGGTGATCGCGCCTCAGTGCTGGCCGAACAGCGTTGCCTGTACGACTTCCGTGCCATCCGCATGGATCGCGAAAGCGATCTGCGTCTGGAGCCGGTCGAGATGATTCGCTGGCATGAGTGTGCGCGTGATTGGCTGGCCGAGGCACTGCAAACGCCTTTCGACGGCCCGACGGTGGTCGTGACCCATCATGCGCCGCACCCCAAGTCGGTATTGCCGTACGACCCCCACCAGCGCGAGCCGATCTCGGCATATTTTGCGAGCGATCTCAGCTGGCTGATCGAACGTCATCAGCCTGCGCTGTGGATTCATGGGCACAGCCACGCATCGCTGGACTATCAGGTGGGGTGTACCCGCGTGCTTGCAAATCCCGCCGGCTATGAGCGCTTCGAGCGGCTGCGCGAGAATGGCCATTTCAAGCCTGGTCTCGTTGTGGAGGTGTGAGCATGGACAGGCACACAGGCTTGATCATGAAGCCCGGGATTCCTGATTGTTGAGAACAAGGCTTTGCCACAGAGCGAACGCCTCGGGTTTTGGCTGCCGCAGGCTGCCGAAAAACAAGCCAACAAAGATACAAAGCCGTCACACGCCTTTTCCTGCCCGCCCGATGCGCATTCATCTGCGCATCGGCTCATCCCGTAGGGTAGCAACACAACAAACAGAACAAAGGCGTCACGACCAGCTCACCGAGTCGCAAGGGCGACTCGCGTTTGATGTCGTCGGTATTGCGGCACAATGTGAGGGGACGAGGCATGGGAGAGTTGCAATGATCGGAGTTGGGGCAATAGTCAAATTTGCAGAACCACAGTCGGAGGACGAGACGGCTGAGCGGTTCGTCGTAAAAGAGCTCAGAGGGGAGCGGGTTCTGGTCGAGGACATTCAATCCTCAGCTGCCATCAAGCCGACGTTCGTAT
Source organism: Uliginosibacterium paludis (assembly GCF_039631355.1). NCBI lineage: Bacteria > Pseudomonadati > Pseudomonadota > Betaproteobacteria > Rhodocyclales > Zoogloeaceae > Uliginosibacterium > Uliginosibacterium paludis. Next base: position 407,072 of record NZ_JBDIVF010000003.1, read on the forward strand.
ACATGCTCAATGACATGAAGTTAGCTGCCGAAGAGACTTGATCTGCATTGTTTCTCAATAGGGTGTGTCGAATGCTTGGGAAGCGCGAAGCTGAGTATTGGTTTCGGTTGTCCTGGTGTTTGGAAAGCGCATCCAGAGGCGTAAAATCGGAAGTTTTTGTAGGCATCCCGGTGTGTGGCTAGGAGGCTGTGTTCATCGGAGAGGGTGTGAAGTGTCCAGAGTTGCTTGCGTCGATTTGTTCTGTGGAGCTGGTGGCTTGAGTCATGGGTTCGTACTAGAGGGTCTCCCCATGGCAGCAGGCATTGACCTTGATCCCGCCTGCAAGTATCCCTACGAACAGAACAATGACGCGCCGTTTTTACAGCGTGACGTCAGCAAACTGCCCTCGTCCGAGGTGGCCGATCTGTACGGTGATGCGGAAGTGAAGGTTTTGGCTGGCTGTGCGCCGTGTCAGCCTTTCTCGACCTATGCCCAACGCTATGAGTCCGATGGGAAAGAAGGGCGCTGGGGGTTGCTATATCACTTCGCGCGACTGGTGAAGGACACCTCGCCAGATGTCATTACGATGGAGAACGTGCCGACAGTCGCCAAGCACGAGGTCTTCCATGATTTCGTGGCAACGCTGCGGGAACAGAAGTACCACGTGTGGTTCGGCGTTGTGGATAGCTCACAGTACGGCGTTCCACAGATGCGTCGCCGAATGGTCCTGCTGGCGTCTCGGTACGGCGAGATCAAGATGATCGAGCCGACTCATCCCGATCCCATTACTGTCAAAGAAGCCATTGGGCGCTTGCGCCCATTGAGCGCGGGTGAGGCTGCCCCGGGTGACAAATTGCATGTCGCTGCCGGTCTGACGGACAAGAATCTCCAACGTATCCGTCACTCGAAACCAGGCGGCACTTGGCGTGACTGGCCAAAGAAGCTGGTTGCCGACTGCCACAAGGCAGATAGTGGTCGTACCTACCCGGGGGTTTATGGTCGTATGGAGTGGCACAAGCCTGCCCCCACGATGACGACGCAATGCTATGGCTTCGGGAATGGGCGTTTTGGGCATCCGGAGCAGGATCGCGCCATCTCATTGCGTGAGGCTGCAATCCTGCAGAGTTTTCCCCGAGACTACGCGTTCGTTCCTCCGGATGGCCCGGTGCATTTCACTTCGCTCGGCCGGATGATCGGCAATGCCGTCCCGGTCGGCCTGGGGCGAGCAATTGCTAAGAGCATCAAGGCCCACCTTGCGGCGCTTCCCGACCAAGCCTGATAGGTCGAGCCTCGGCGCTCAAGGTGAGTGACTGGTTTCCCCTGCAGAGCGAACCATGCCCCGCATGGTAAAGGTTTTGTAGGAGCGTGAGGATGTCCAACGTTTGAGCAAACAACATGTAATCGATTGTTGTGGAAACACGTGGCCAGCAAACTAAATCTACAAATTTGTTGTGTCCTCCTGCGGATAAAATGTAGCCCGTAAAAACAAAATGGGGCGCAGGCGTGGGAGACTCGGCTGGATTCACAGAAAACGCCTATCGATCCTGCCCAGAGCCAGGCCAGCTCGTCGAAGTCCGGCGCCGGCAATGGGTCGTGGCCGAGGTTCAGGCTTCCAAGCTGGCGGGGCAACGTGCCCTGCAAAACGCCGTCACCCTCTCCTCCATCGATGAGGATGGTTTGGGTGAGGAGCTCCAAGTCATCTGGGAAATCGAACCCGGCGCGCAAATCATCGAACGTGCGGGGCTACCGTCGATCACCGGCCAGGATGACTCCGATACCCTCGAGGCCTTTCTAGACGCTGTTCGTTGGGGTGCTGCAACCAATGCAGACCGAGGCTTTCTACAAGCGCCATTCCGCAGTGGTGTCAGCATCGAAGACTTCCAGCTCGACCCATTGGTGCGTGCCATCGACATGGCCCGCACCAATCTGCTCATCGCCGACGACGTCGGCTTGGGCAAGACCATCGAGGCAGGTCTCGTCATCCAGGAGATGTTGCTGCGGCACCGTGCCCGCACCGTCCTGATCGTCTGTCCTGCATCGCTGCAAGAGAAGTGGCGCGTCGAGATGCTGGAGAAATTCGGCCTCGAATTCCGAGTCGTCGACACGGCCTACATCAAGCAGTTGCGCCGAGAGCGCGGCATCCACGCCAACCCATGGACGTCGCATCCGCGCTTGATCGCCTCCATGGACTGGGTCAAGAGCGGCGAAGGGCTGCGTGCCATGCGCGATGTTTTGCCAGCGCATACCAGCTATCCGCGCAAATTCGACATGCTCGTCGTCGACGAAGCACACAACATCGCCCCCGCTGCCGGAGCGAATTACGCGCTGGAGAGCCAGCGCACGCGCTTCATTCGCTCCATCAGCCCGCACTTCCAGCATCGGCTGTTTCTGACGGCCACCCCGCACAACGGCTACACCGAGTCCTTCACATCGTTGCTCGAATTGCTCGACGATCAACGCTTCGCCCGAAACATCCTGCCAGATGAAAAGCAGCTGAGTCAGGTGATGATTCGTCGCCTCAAGAGCGATCTGGTCGATGCGGAAGGCAAGCCACTCTATGCGCAGCGCAAGCTGCAAGCGCTGCTGGCCTCGTACTCCACACAAGAGCGCGCCATACACCAGAAGCTGAATGACTATTGTGCGAGCCGCGAGCAGGACGCCGAAAAAGCGTGCAATGCGTTCGGCACATCATTCGTCAACCAACTGCTCAAGAAGCGTCTCTTCTCCTCTCCCGCCGCGTTCGCATCCACGCTTGAGAAGCACATCGCCAGTCTGGCCAATGGTGGCCAACGCAAGGACAAGGATGCGATGGCTGACCGCATTTTGCGCAAAGCCATCCTGCGGGTCGAAGAAGACTACGCCAACGACCAGGAGGTCGAAAACGCCCAGTCCGAGGCCGTCGAGGAAGCTTCACGTCGCGCGCAACCGCTGACAGCAGAGCAGCAACAGATGCTGAACGAACTGAGATCTTGGGCACAGACCGCCAAGAACCAGGTCGACGCCAAAGCCAAAGCGATCCTCGACTGGCTCACGGCCAACCTCAAGACCGACGGTCAGTGGAACGAGCGCCGGGTCATTTTGTTCACCGAATACCGCACTACCCACCAGTGGATACACGAAATCCTCGCCAGCCACGATTTCGGTGGCGATCGACTGGCCATCCTTCATGGCGGCATGGCGCAGGACGAACGTGAGAAAGTCAAAGCGGCCTTCCAGACCTCCCCCAAGGATTCAGCTGTTCGCATCTTGCTGGCCACAGATGCGGCGTCGGAAGGTATCGACTTACAGAACCACTGTAACTGCCTCATCCATCTGGAGATCCCGTACAACCCCAATGTGATGGAGCAGCGCAACGGTCGTATCGACCGACACGGTCAGCGCCAGAAGGAAGTCCTGATCTGGCACCCCGTCGATGGTGGAGAACAAGGCAAACCAACCATTGGCGGTCACGGCGACGACATCATTCGGGCGCTGCGCAAACTCGAATCCATGCGTGCGGACATGGGTAGCGTCAACCCGGTAATCGCGCCGCAGATGTCGGGGCTGATCGAAGGCACGCTCAAAGACATCGACACCCGTCTCGCAGAAGCCAAGATCGCCAAGGCAAGACGCTTCGTGCGCGCTGAGCGCGAACTGAAAGATCGTGTCGCCAAGCTGCACGAACGGCTGCTGATCACGCAGCAGGATTTCCACCTCACGCCAGAGCACATCCTCATGGCGGTCAAGATGGGCCTTGAGTTGGCAGGCCGCCCACCTCTCGAGCCTTTCGACTTGACTGACGCTCCGGCGGGCACCGTATTCAAGATGCCTGCGCTGTCGGGCTCGTGGGCGCGCTGCCTCGAAGGCTTGCGTCACCCCCACACACTGCAGATTCGACCCATCACCTTCGACCATGCCGTCGCCACCGGGCGTGACGACGTGGTGCTGGTTCACCTCAACCACCGGCTGGTGCAGATGTGTCTGCGCCTGCTGCGCGCCGAAGTCTGGGCACAAGACGATGTGAAGAAGCTGCATCGTGTCACCGTGCGTTCGGTGCCGGACGCACTGATCGACGGGCCTACCGTGGTCGTCATCTCGCGGTTGGTCGTCACGGGTGGCAACCATCATCGCCTCCACGAAGAGCTGACGGTCGCCGGAGGCTACCTGGGCGACAAATCCTTCCGTCGTGAGGATGGCGTCACCAAAGTCCAGCAATGGCTGGATCAGGCCAAGCCACTGACGGCCGCAGATTCGCTGTTCGATGCCATCCGTGTGCGTTTCGACCGTGCACAGAGCACCATCCTGCAGGCTGTCGATGCCCGTTCGAAAGACCGCCTCAAGTTCCTCACCAACACCCTTCAATCCCGTAAGCAGCAGGAAATGGCTGACATCGGTACCGTGCTCGATGAGCTTGAAAGAGCCATTCAAGCAGAACTGAAAAAAGATCAGCAACCGTCGCAGTTATCGCTCTTCACTGAAGACGAACGAACACAGCTCAGGCGCGACACCGCCGCACTGGAAGCGCGTCTTGCCCGCATTCCGGCCGAGCGCCAGCAAGAGGCTGAAGCCATCGAAGCCCGCTACGCCAAACTGAACGACCGCACCTTCCCGGTCGCGGTGATTTTCCTCGTGCCGGAGGACTGCACGAGATGAGTCGTGGGGTTCGATACTCGCTATCCGGTTTCGTCATTGCTGATGACTCCCAATTGCTGGGGGAGCTCACTGACTCGGTTAGTTCGACCGGCGTCCAGAGCACGCGGACGACTCAAATCGAGACGTGGAAGCTCCAGATCGCGCTTATGAAGCGCTGCGCCCAGGAGCTGATGGAACGGCACGAGGCGTCGGCGTGGCAGCTCATCCTCGAATATGAGTTGCCACGCCGACAGAAGCGCCCCGACGCCGTTTTGCTCGCCGACGATCTCATTCTGGTTGTGGAGTTCAAGGTCGGAGCGACCGCTCACGATGCCTCGTCTCGCTGGCAGGTGGAGGACTACTGCCTGAACCTCCGTGATTTCCACGGCGGTAGCGCCGGGCACACGATCGTACCGGTACTCTGTTCCACGGCCGCGCCAAGTGTCGTGGGCTCGTCCCTGGCTTCAGGTTCGCATGTTGCACCTATCAGGTTTGCGAATGCTGAAGACCTTTTCTCTGTATTGCTCGCTGCTCACAGGGCGCTGCACGTCCCCGGTGCCTCGCCCATCAATGCCGACGCCTGGGCCGACGCACCATACCGCCCCACGCTGTCGGTAATTGAGGCCGCCGAGCGCCTTTACGAGAACCACGACGTTCGAGAGATCAGCCACAGCTACGCCAGCAATCTAGACGCGACGACCGACATGCTGGCGGAGGTGATTCGAGAAGCACGAGCGCAGAACCGGCGCTACGTGTGTTTCGTCACGGGCGTACCGGGCGCTGGCAAGACGCTGACTGGGCTCAATGTCGTTCATGACCCCTCTCTGCGCGCAGAAGGCGGTCCCTCGGGCATCTTCTTATCTGGCAACGGCCCCTTGGTCAAAGTGGTGCGCGAAGCATTGGTATTGAGCCAACAGCGCGCAGGGCGTCGGCGCCAAGACAGCGCCCATGAAGTCTCGACCTTCATACAGAACGTCCACCAGTTCCTGCGTTATCACCGCGAGCATCTCACGGCACTCCCTCATGAGCATGTCATCGTATTCGACGAAGCACAGCGTGCCTGGAACCCTGAGCAAATGCAGCGCAAGCAAGGGGTGGATCGTTCAGAGGCGGCCGAACTCTTCGATGTGATGGATCGCCTTGATGGATGGGCCGTGATCATCGCCCTGGTTGGTGGGGGGCAAGAAATCTTTCTGGGAGAGGCGGGGCTGGAAGAATGGGGGCGTGCCGCTGCCGTTCGCCCCCATTGGCGCGTCGTCGCCTCTCCCGAAGTCGTCTCCGGCGGCGCCAGCGTCTCCGGACACCGCCTATTCGGTGATGGTGTTCCTCCCAGCATCGAGTTCAGGCCGGAGCCCCTGGCGCATCTGAGTGTCGGGGTGCGGAGCTTTCGAGCTCAACGACTTGCTGAGTGGGTCGACGCAGTGCTCACGCTCGATACCGAACGCGCTCGCTCACTCGTGCCTGATCACCGGGAGTTCCCGCTCCACTTTACTCGCGACCTCGACGTTGCCAAAGCCTGGTTGCGAGCCAGGAGCGAGCCGGGGAACGGACAGCGAGCCGGCCTGATTGCCACCTCGGAGGATCAACGCCTGCGAGCCTATGGTCTCGAGCGCTCCAGCGCTTTCCGTCTGGACTACTCGTTCGAGAAGTGGTTCTTGATGCCCCCCACGGATGTCCGTTCGAGCCACGCTCTCGAAGTAGCAGCGTCCGAGTTCGAATGCCAAGGACTTGAGCTCGACTGGGTTGGACTGTGCTGGGGCGGCGATCTGACCCCATCCAATCCCGGCGACTGGGAGTACCGCAAGTTTCGTGGCAGTGCTTGGAATCAGGTGCGCGGAGATGGGGAGCGCACCTATGTACGCAATCGCTATCGTGTCCTGCTCACCCGAGCACGACTTGGCATGATCATCTGGGTTCCCCGAGGCAGAACAGACGACACGACCCTCGACCCGACTAGGTTCGACCGTACTGCGCAGTTGCTACAGGCGGCAGGAGTACCCGAGCTGCAACAAGAATTCCAAGGAGCTCAGGCATGAGCCAATACGACCTTCACCACGACTGGCTGTCGCTGATCGAGATCTCCGGCCCTTTCCTCGCTGTTCCCGTTCTGAAGGAAGCCTTTCCGCAAGGGCTGGAAGAACTTGATGCTGCCAAACGCAAACGTCTGCGCCAAGCCTATGAGGAATGGCGCGAAGCGCTGGAGCTGGAAGACGCGCAATTCGCTGAGTTACACGTGGCGTGGATTGATGAGGTACTGTCGCGTGGCCTTGAGCTCGACGAAGACGGTAAAGGCGATGTCCTCAAGCGCGCCGATTGGTGCGCCGCCAACCTCAACGCCAGCTTGCCCGAACATGGCGTGACGCTGTCGCCTGATCTTGCGGTGATCGATGAGCAGCGCGCCAACAAACCGCTGCTGCTGATCCAGACCTATGCGCAGGATGTCGATCTCGATGCCACCCTGAAGCAAAACGGCTGGGCCGCCACACCTGCCGATCGCATGGTCACGCTGTGCCGCGCGCTGGGCTGCCGCCTCGGCTTGGTGACCAACGGCGAGCGCTGGATGCTGGTGGATGCCCCCGTGGGTGCAGTCAGCACCTTTGCCAGTTGGTATGCCCGCCTCTGGAGCCAAGAGCCCATCACTCTGCAGGCCTTCGTGCATCTGCTCGGCATTCGTCGCTTCTTTGTCGATGAATCCGAACAACTGCCTGCACTGTTCGATCGCTCACTGAAATTCCAGGATGAAGTCACCGATGCCCTTGGCGAGCAAGTACGCCGCGCCGTCGAGGTATTGATTCAAACCCTCGACAAGGCCGACCAGGATCGCAACCGCGAGCTGCTGCACGACGTCAAGGAACCCGAGCTGTATGAAGCCGCGCTGACGGTGATGATGCGCTTGGTGTTCCTGCTCTCCGCCGAAGAGCGTGGCCTGCTGCTGATGGGCGACGAGCGTTACGAAGCCAACTATGCGCTCTCCACCTTGCGCATGCAGTTGCGCAAGGAATCCGAGGAGATCCTCGAGCGCCGCTGGGATGCCTGGTCGCGTCTGCTGGCGATCTTCCGCGCGGTGTTCGGCGGCATTGAGCACGAGAATCTGCGCCTCCCCGCACTGGGCGGCTCGCTGTTCGATCCCGACCGCTTCCCCTTCCTCGAAGGTCGGGCCAAAGGCTCCAACTGGCGCAGCGATGCAGCCAAGCCACTGCCCATCGATAACCGCACCGTGCTGCTGTTGCTTGAGGCCATCCAGCAATTCCAAGGCCGCACGCTGTCCTATCGCGCACTGGATGTCGAACAGATCGGCTATGTGTACGAAGGTCTGCTCGAACGCACCGTCAAGCGTACCGAAGAGGTGACGTTGGATCTCTCATTCGGAAAGGATGCAAAGAAAAACGTCTTTACTTTCGACGAGTTGGAGCAGCTTAGGATTCAGGGTGAGCAGATTCTCGTCGAAACGTTGTCATCTCCAAAAGCGATCAAACGAGCGGCATCGGCAATTGCGAATGACCTCGCTAGACCCGTTGATGACATGCTTGCCGAGCACCTGCTGACCGCATGCCAGGGTGACACCAAACTCCGCGACCGCGTCAAACCCTATGCCCATCTGCTGCGCACTGACCCATGGGGCTATCCACTGGTGTATCCCGCAGGAGCCTTCATCGTCACCACCGGCTCCGACCGGCGCGAAACCGGCACCCACTACACCCCAAAATCGCTGACCGAAGCCATCGTTGCCGAGACCCTCACGCCTGTGGCCTATGTCGGCCCGGCAGAGGGAACGCCGCGAGAACTGTGGGCGCTGAAATCTCCCGCCGAACTGCTCGACCTCAAGATCTGCGACCCCGCCATGGGCTCGGGCGCATTCCTGGTGCAGGCCTGCCGCTGGCTGTCTGATCGCCTCGTCGAGTCATGGGCACTGGTCGAAGCCTTGGGCAAGGCCGTGAGCGTGGACGGTGAGGTTCTGGATGCCGGAGCAACAAAGGAGCCTCTGCCCCGCGACAGCGAAGCTCGCACGGTGATCGCGCGCCGTCTCATCGCCGAGCGCTGCCTGTACGGCGTCGATTTGAACCCGCTGGCAGTCGAACTGGCCAAACTCTCGATCTGGCTGGTAACACTGGCCAAGGGGCGCCCCTTTGGCTTTCTCGACCATAACCTGCGCTGCGGTAATAGTCTGCTGGGCATTCATCGGCTGGATCAGCTGACCCAGCTTTCGACGAACCCTACCGGTCAAGGGCAACTACGTCTGTTTGGCCAGAATATCGAGCGGGCCGTGCGCGAGGCCATCGAACTGCGGCAGCAGTTACGTGAGATGCCCATCCGCGATATCCGTGATGTGGAAGCCATGGCCCATCTGGATGCGGATGCTCGCAGCAGACTCGAAGTACCGGAAAGCATCGCTGATGCGTTTATTGGCGATGTGTTCGCATCAGGACTCAATACTTCTGCCATAGAAACTGGGCTTGCATCGCTTGCGATTCTGGCTGGCCAAGCAGTCGATGGCAGTCCGGGCTCACTCGATGCCATTCGCAGACGATCCCTCCTCACGCTCTCGACCGATCTACCTGCCGACAAGCCGGCCCGTCAGCCTTTCCATTGGCCATTGGAGTTTCCGGAGGTGTTCGCTCGCGAACGCGGAGGCTTCGACGGCATGGTCGGCAATCCACCATTTCTGGGCGGACAGCGCATTACCGGAGTCGCGGGCACGGCCTTCCGTGATTGGCTGGTGGCGCACATCGCCGAAGGGCGGCGCGGTTCGGCGGATCTGGTCGCCTATTTCTTCCTGCGTTCATGGGCCCTACTGCGCGATGGCGGCGGTTTCGGACTACTCGCAGTCAACACCATTGCGGAAGGTGACACGCGACAGGTCGGCCTGGAGGCCATGGTGGGAGCTGGTGCCGTCATCCACGCGGCCTACCCGAACGAACCTTGGCCCGGAAAGGCTGCGGTCGTTACCAGTCGTGTTCATGTCCACAAAGGCGAGTGGTTAGGCGAACGCTCGCTACTCGGGCGACCGGCTCCTTTCATATCGGCCTTCCTGTCCGATCGTGAGGAGTGGAGTCCAGAACGGCTGAAAACGAACGAAGGTTTGGCGTATCAAGGGTCAATCGTGCTGGGCATGGGCTTCGTGCTTCTGCCTGATCAGGCGAGCACGATGCTGGATGCCGATCCGAAGAACGCCGAAGTGATTTTTCCCTACATCAACGGTGACGACCTCAATTCAGACCCAGAACAGAAGCCGAGTCGCTGGGTCATCAACTTCTGGGATTGGCCGGAAACGAAGGCGAAGACATACACCCTGCCTTACAAATGGCTGGAAGATAACGTGAAGGCCGAGCGCCTTGCTAACAAGGACAAGGGCGCACGAGAGAAGTGGTGGTTGTTTCTCCGAGCACGATCTGAGCTTTACCACGCCATCGGGCGTGGCCGCCATTTCGTACGGCACCCGGATAACTGGTCGCCCGACCGGAGCCAGCCAGCGCGAGTGCTGGCAATAACGCGCGTCAGCAAAACGCTGGCATTCTCGTTCGTCGATTCCAACATCGTATTCTCTGATGCGACTGTCGCGTTCTCGCTCGGTCGGGGGAGAGATTTCTCTCTCTTGCAATCCAACGTTCATGCTGTGTTCGCATGGCAGCACGCATCTCGCCTCAAGAGCGATTTACGATACAGCCAGACGGATGCGCTTGAGCCGTTCGCCTTCCCTGAAAGTTTCGGCAGCGCATCAAACGACTCTCTTGATGGTTTGGGAGAAAAGCTGCACGAAGCACGCATTGAAGTCATGCGAACCGATCGCATCGGCCTGACAAAACTCTACAACCGTTTCCATGCCGACACCGAATGTGGTCCTCGCATCGAACGGTTGCGTGCATTGCAGCGTGAAATGGACACCGCTATCGTGCATGCCTACGGCTGGGAAGATCTTGACCTCGGACACGGTTTCCACGAAGTACCCTACCTGCCGGAAAACGATCGCATCCGCTACACCATCTCGGAAACTGCGCGCGTCGAAGTGCTGCGACGGTTGTCGGAGTTGAATAAGCAGCGATATGAAGAAGAGGTCGAGGCCGGCTTGCACAATGACACCAGTCCACGTAAAGCCAAGAGTACTTCACGACGGCAATCCGCACAGACGAAGACGGCCGCATCAACCGTTCAAGCAGGATTCGACTTCGGGGATTCGCCCAGCAAGAGCAGCTCCGCGCCCAGCGCGTCAGCAATCAATCAATGGGGCAAAAATGCCTCCGACCAGATCTTGACGTGGCTCGAAGCTCATACAGGGTGGTTTACCAAACTAGCCATTCTGACTGGCAGTGGAGCGGAGCCAGGCGCATGGGATGAGGCTCTTGCCGAATTGCTGGCCGATGACTTTGTCGAAGCTCATGCCGATGGCAACCGCTGGCGGGCCAAGCCATGAACGAGGTTAGACGATGCGAAACGTAAAAGAATTGTCACCCGAACGATTCAACGCCTTCGTCGACTGGACGCGTGGCCCCTATGTGGGTGAGCTTACCGATGAATTGGAGTATTACTCCGACACGTTCGAGCGCGTTCTGGGGGTTTTGACTCTCGACTATACAGATCAGGATTTCGGGTATGTCATTCTTGGGCGAGACGAGGCGCGGCGTTTTCGATGCATTGATGTCAAGGTTTCCATGCCAAACCCTGGTATGGCCAGAAGCCGACTGAAGAAGGCCATTTGTCAGCACAGCCAGACCGGCAAGACCATATTCCCCCAAGGTGACGCGCCCCATAAGAGCGTTGATCTATTCCTACCCCAAATGCCATCGGATCGCTGGCACGTCAGTTTTGCTGCGATGCTGGAACACCCGCATTGGCAACCTGCCATCGGCATCATGTCGGAGATGATGCGTCATTTTGTCGATGTTGATGGACATTTCGTGAAGGAGTTTCAAAGCAATGGATTCGATGCTCGCATCTGGGAACTCTATCTTTACGCATATCTGAAAGAAGAACGGCTGCACTTCGATCGCGAACATCACGCTCCAGACTACATAGTGGGGAAGTATGGCAAAAAGGTGGCTATAGAAGCAGTCACCATCAATCCAAGTGGAAAAGTAGCTCCGCTAGAGCGCTCAGACTCAGGTCCCATCCTGTGGTCGCAAGAAGAAATTAGTCGGCTTTTAGAGAACCAGATACCAATAAAATTTGCCAGCGCACTAACCGGAAAGCTAAACAAACAGCCAGCCTACTGGGAGCTTGATCACGTAAAAGGCCATCCGCTTGTTTTTGCGTTGGCCGATTTTCATGAGCCGCAGGCGATGACATGGAGTTTTCCGGCAGTACTGCAATATCTATATGGCGTCGGTCATGAGTTCTCTCACGATGATTCTGGGAAGTTAACCATCAGCCCATTGAAAATTGATCATTTCACCAAAGAAAACGGCGCACAAGTTCAAGCGGGTTTTTTCTTCCTGCCAGAAGCGGAAAATGTGAGTGCTGTTCTCTTCTCTAATAGCGGCACGCTGTCAAAGTTCAATCGTATGGGTAGGCTTGCAGGCTTCGGTGACGGTAAGAGTTTGATGTTCCGTTCCGGAGTTTGTCACCACCATGACCCCAATTCAGCTTTGCCGCTGCCGTTTCACTTCGAGATCGCTCCGGGAAAAGCCACTGAGACTTGGGCCGAAGGTCTATCTATGTTTCACAACCCCAACGCAAAAATACCTGTGCCACGTGAGTTGTTTCCTTCCATAGCTCATCACGAGTTTCGAGATGGCCAGGTGCATAGCCTGATCCCGGAGTTTCACCCATATACCTCAATGACATTTCATTTGCGAGTCGATGCGTCGGCGGACGGCAACTCATCAGGTAGCGCCCGAAAGGAGTAATCAATGGAGAATTTTAAAATAATTGGTTCGTTTTGTATGCGGAGAGTCCGTCCATGACAAAACTAAGCACTGACACTGCTCAGGCGAGCCCGACGAAACAGTTCTTCGTGTCGATGCTCACGCGTGACATAAAACTTGAGGATGCCATCCTTGATCTGATCGATAACTGTCTTGATGGTGCTCTTCGACAGAGCAACGGCGAACTACCTACGTACGAGAAGTACTGGGTGAGGATCAGACTCGCAAAGGATCATTTCTCCATTGAAGATAACTGCGGCGGCATCCCGCGAGAGGTCGCGAAAAACTACGCGTTCAAAATGGGGCGGGAGGCTGACGATAGCCGCGACGCCGATACCGAAACTATCGGGATGTACGGCGTCGGAATGAAGAGGGCGATCTTCAAAATGGGCCGCAACTCAATCGTAAAAACCCGTCACGGCAATGATACGTACGAGGTTCCGATCACCGCTCAATGGCTCGACGCGACGAATTGGGACCCCCTTCCGATCCACGAACCCACCGAGGCGAAGGAAAAACTCGAACAGCCAGGAACCTCCATTTACGTGAGCGAGTTGAACGAGGGTGTTGCTAGGCACTTTTCCAACCCTGCTTTCGTGAATGAGGTGATCACGGCAATCTCGCAGCACTTTACGATGTTCCTCCAGTGGGGATTCAAGATCGAACTAAACGACGAGGTGGTGAAGCCTGTCCATGTCGAAGTACTAGTTTCACCTAGAGAGGATGGCCCGGCCCCTTACGTATATCAAAAGACAGACGGTGATGTAACGGTATCGATCACTGTCGGCCTCAACACGAGCCGCCGCTCTGAAGATGACGATACTGACGATGACGCCGACTTCGCGGGCCAGCGCGCATCGGCTACAGCGGGTTGGACTGTGCTCTGCAATGACCGCGCGGTAATCGTTGGAGACAAGAGCCGCTTGACGGGCTGGGGAGACCTACCGCTCGTTCCTCTCTACCACCCACAATTTGCGGTCATCACTGGCATCATTGAGTTTCGTGCAAAAGATGCGATGAAGCTTCCCGTTACTACCACTAAGCGCGCCCTTGATGCATCGTCGGAGCTTTGGCTTGAGTCCCTCGTGAAAATGAAGGAGGGAATGCGGGTATGGATCTCGTACACGAACGACTGGAAGAACCATCCTCGTTCCGATCAACAGAGTCACTGGCAGGACGCACAGCCATTGTCACTGAGTAGTGCGATTGAGGCGGTTGCCTCTCGTAAGTCCGCAAGAACATCGTCCTCACTCAATGACGTCGGTTCGAAAGTCGATGTAGTCGAGTTCAACCCAAAGAAAAGTAGCGTTCTTCCGAAACCTGATGCGAAGAAACCCTCATCCAAGAGGATCGTGTTTTCGCGTCCAGTTGAAGAGGTGCGGGCCGTCTCGAAAATGCTATTTGACGACCCCGGGGTTAACGCAGGAACCGTTGGCGACGAGTGCTTCGCGATCCAGCTTGCACTTGCCTTGCCGTCCAAGACGCGGGGAGGGTGATTGTGAGCGCCGGTTCTTCTGTGCCGTACAAGCTTCGGCCAAATAAAGCAGTGGATCGCGAGTTGTTTCTCTCGTTGTTGACACGTCTTGCACCAGTGTTGTCGCTGGAGGGACATCACTACATCGGGCTTGGCGGCTCATTTCTGGAAGACTTTAGGCTCGTGCATGCACGCCTTGGAGTCGAGCGTATGACGAGTGTCGAATCCGAGGAGGAGGTGCACAAGCGGCAGCTTTTCAATCGGCCCACGGCGTCCGTAGAGTGCGTGCACTCAAGCCTTGAGGAATACCTTGACGCACACGACTTCGACCAGCCTGCGATCATCTGGTTCGATTACACAGCGCCAAAGCCTGTTGAACAAATTGGACGTTTTGCACGCACTGTCGGAGAGGTGAGGATCAATAGCATCCTACGCGTTACGCTCAACGCGCAGCCCAGCGCGTTAGGAGAGCCGAACCCAAAGCTCTCGGGCCAAGCTCTGTTAGATTGGCGACTCGAGAAATTCAAGGACCGACTTGGTTCGCTGTGTCCGACTGACATCGTTGCAGCGGGCATGGAGAGGAAGACTTATGGCCAAAGTATCCTTCGCGCCCTGTTCTTGGCTGTCGAGAAGGAGGCTCTCAGCCACGCAGATCGAACTGTGGTGTGGGGATTGAGCACACACTATGCGGACGGCCAGCCGATGGTTACCGCCACGCTCGTAGTATGTGCGGCTGATGACAAAGCTATTCAATCTCTCCTAAAGGGCTGGACGTTTTATTCGCCTCCAAGCAAACCTCTTTGCATTGACTTGCCGGCATTGTCGACGCTTGAGCGCTTAACGATGGAATCGAACGAAGACGCCAAGACAAAACTTGGGTTCGAGCTACCAGAGTCAGGGCTCGGCGAGGATCCATTCCAAGTGTTTAGGAGGTTCTACCGCATCTATCCGCACTTTTCGCGAGTCGAACTTTAGCCCGTGAATTCGAGGTTTCCGAACATGACGACAACGCCCAACGCATGGATCGCCACTGATCATGGCCTTGCCGCCGATCTCACGCTCGCACCCTATACGTTGCGACTGAAAGGCGAGCGTTCGCTTTATCAAGCCATCGCCGATGACGATTGGGTGTTGATCCTGAACGTCGCTGGCCACATCACGCGGGTCGGGCGGGTGCTACGGGTTCGTTCCGATCTGGAGACCACCACGCTCTACTTCGATCGCATGCTGTTGGTCGATCCGACGGTTCCGATTGGCCTTACGTCGCTCAATCCGCCTTCGTCCGGCAGCGTTGGCCGAATTCAATGGACGGACTTTCTGGAGTCGCTCTCCAAGGCATTGCACAAGACCATCGCCGAAGTGCCGACCATCGAGGATCAGGCCTATATCCGTGAACTGTTGCAACTGGCCGCGATGGACGACTTGCTCGGCCCGGCAGGCGGCCCCCGTGAGCGTATCGTGGACATGGGGGTGCGCGACCGCTACCTGGTCGGCAAACTGGCCCCGCGTGAGGCTGCACAGGGCGGCATCGAGGGGTTGGACGGGCCACTGGCCAATGACGACTTTGATGCGCCCACGGAGGGCAAGGCTCCGGGACGTCACGAGCCGGGGGCGGAGTTTGGAACGGCCACCGGCCGTGTGGAGCCGGAATCGGATTCGGCTGACGAGATCGATGCCGCCAGCAACCAGTCGCTGGTGCCCAGCAGTTTGGGCATGACTTTCTGCGTCGATGGTGACGCCGACCGGATCGAGATCGAAGCGCGCTGGGGCCGCTACGAGCGTGTACCGAATGATGAGCATGAACTGCTCAAGTCCAACGGGCAGAAGGCCAAGGTGTGGCAGCGCATTCCTTGTGGCGGCAAGATCGTGCTGCCGCTGACCGAGGGCATGATTCGGCATCAGGCTCCCGACAACGAATTTCCCGAAGTGCGCGTGCAGGGTTCCATTCGGGCCAAGAATGCCAATGGCGATCGGTTGGTCACCTTGTTCCTGGTGAATGCACAGGAAGAGCCGGACACCAACCGCGACACTGCGTGGGTATTCCAGCCCGAGCTGATCGTTCGATCGACACAGGACGCCGCCAATCGCGCCATCTTCCGGCGCAGGCCGGTGCTGAAGCCTGATCCGAACATAGTGGAAACCGATGATATTCGGGAGCGCCTTGCGCTGGAGATGATCTACCGCAATCGCGTCGAATTCGCCGTCGGACATGGCGTTGCCGTCCACGCCAAAACCGCAGACGACGTGACGCTGGCCACCGAGGTGCGCACCACGGTGATGCCACAGTACGAGGTGCAGGTGACGGAGACACCCGGCCTCGATCCATCCGACCGCCCGGCGATGCGCGAGATGGTCAGCAGTGGCCTGCTGGATATGCAGCGACTGGCAACCTTGGACATCGACCCGCTGGTCGATGCCTTGAGCATGCTGACCAAGGATTACGCCGCGTGGATCGATGAACAGCGCGCCCGCGTCGGTGCGGAAGTCACCGGCTACGACACCCAGTCGCAGCAAGCGATGGATCGTTGCCAAGAGATCCACACACGCCTGCAGCATGGTATCGACACACTGAAAGCCGATAAAAAAGCGCTGGCGGCCTTTCGCTTCGCCAACAGAGCCATGGCCACTCAGCGCGTACGTAGCCAATACGCACTGGCTATGCGCCGGGGCGAGGATGTCACCCTCGACAAGTTCGATGTGCTGAAGAACCGCAGTTGGCGCCCTTTCCAGTTGGCGTTTCTGCTGCTCTCGATTCCGTCGCTGGCAGACCCGAGTCATCCGGATCGCGTCCAGCCCGTCGAGGCCTATGCCGATCTGCTGTGGTTCCCCACCGGTGGCGGTAAGACCGAGGCCTATTTGGGCGTGGCCGCCTTCACCATGGCCATTCGGCGCATGCAGGGCAATCTCGGCGGGTTCGACAGCTCGCGCGGTTTGGCCGTGATCATGCGTTACACGCTGCGCTTGCTGACGCTGCAGCAATTCCAGCGCGCCACGGCGTTGATTTGCGCCATGGAAGTGTTGCGTCGAGAGGCGCTGGACAAGGGCGACAAATTCCTTGGCACGGAACCCTTCACCATCGGCCTCTGGGTTGGCAATAAGGTCACACCGGGCACGACCGAAGACAGCCACCGCGCCATCGAGGATGTACGTAACCCCGGCAAATACAACGCCGGAGCAGCATCCCCTGCGCAGCTCACCAGTTGCCCGTGGTGCGGTTCGGAAGTGGCTCCTGGGCGCGACGTCGAGGTCGACAAAGGCTCTGGCCGTACTTTCGTCTACTGCGGCGACAAGAAAGGTCGCTGCGACTTTTCCAAGGGCAAGTCCAGCAAGCAGCCGCATCCGGGGATTCCGGTGCTGGTCGTGGACGAAGAGATCTACCACCGCCCACCCACGATGATGATCGCCACCGTGGACAAGTTCGCCATGATGGCGTGGCGTGGTCAGGTGCGCACACTGTTTGGTCGCGTGGGGCAGGAATGCGAGCGCCACGGCCTGCTTTGGCAAGGTGCCGATTGCAATGGCAATCACCAAGCTGGCAAGGGCTTTCCTTCCTCCAAGGTGAAGACCATCAACCCGATACGTCCGCCCGACTTGATCATTCAGGATGAGTTCCACCTGATCAGTGGGCCGCTGGGCACCATGGTGGGCTTGTATGAGACTGCCGTGGATGAACTGTGCGGCTGGACGCTCGATGGCAAGACGGTCAAGCCTAAGATCATCGCCTCCACGGCAACAGTGCGCAAAGCCAAGGAGCAAGTGAACAACGTCTTCATGCGTCGCGTCTCGGTGTTTCCACCGCACGGTCTGGACGTGGAAGACAACTTCTTCTCGGTGCAACGCCCGATCGAAGAAAAGCCGGGGCGGCGTTACCTCGGGGTGTGCTCGCCCGGCAGTTCGCGGCCCGCGATGCTGATCCGCGTCTACACCGCGTTCCTGACGGCAGCACAGGAGCTGTTCGATCACTTCGGCGAGCCTGCCGACCCGTACATGACCATGGTCGGTTACTTCAATTCCCTGCGTGAGTTGGGCGGGATGAAGCGACTGGCAGAGGACGATGTGCAGACACGTTCCTACCGCGTGCAGATGAGCATGGTGGAGCGCCCCGCACTGGCACAACGCAGCATCAGTAACATTCGCGAGCTGACGTCGCGGGTGTCGAGTCAGGATATCCCCAAGTACCTCGACAACCTGGAGGTCAAGTTCAAGTCCGAGTTCGACACCGCTACCGGCAAGTATGTGACCCGCTGGCAGGAGGGTGACACGCGCGCCATCGATGTGGTGCTGGCGACGAACATGCTGTCGGTGGGTGTCGACGTGAATCGGCTCGGGCTGATGGCAGTAAACGGACAGCCCAAGGGAACTGCCGAATACATTCAGGCCACCAGCCGTGTGGGGCGTTCCTTCCCAGGCTTGGTCTGCACGGTGCTGACGTGGGCCAGACCGCGCGACCTGTCGCATTACGAAACCTTCGAGCATTACCACGCCACGTTCTACAAACACGTCGAGGCGCAATCAGTGACGCCATTCTCGCCACGCGCGATGGATCGTGGTCTGACGGGCTCGTTGTTGAGCCTGATGCGTCTGGAGAACGACGAATTCAGCCCAAACGAAGGTGCTGGCCAACTGAGCATGTCCAATCAAGCCGAGATCGTCGATGCCATCAAGGTGCTGGCGACTCGCGCGGGCAATGTTGCTGAAGACAACTCGCGTAAGCAGTTGGCTGAGACCGAGCTGAAAGAGCGCGCCGACGAATGGGCGAAAGAAGTCAGCAAGGGTGGACGGATCTTGGCGTATGAGAAGCGTGGCCCCGAAAAAGACAAGACCGTGCCATTGATCAAGTCGCCAGGACTTCAAGCCTGGGACAACTGGACCGTACCGATGTCGATGCGAGAGGTCGAACCCGGCGTGCGTCTGATCATGAACACGAGCCATATCACGGACGATCACGATTGGAAGCCTCGTCCCGCAACGAAGGATGAGGATTGAAGATGATCATCAACAACAAAACGCCAGTCGGCGAAGTACGCCCAAGCCAATTGCTGTGGACTTATGGCCCCGGTGCGCTGATCGACCTGCCCAGCCTTTCTGTAGTGACGCTCGGCATCGACAGATGGGAAAAGGATCGCTGCCAGCCGATTCAAGAAGCACGGTTGCTCGCTGCCGTTCGGAAGGTTCTGGGAACCCAGGTCGAAAACCTGCGGATGCCGCCATTCCAGAAGAGTGAACTCGTCGACGTCTGGTCGGCCGAGGCCAACATCGGCGTTCCCGTGCGGCCATTCCCGCGCTGGATGCGCTGCGTGAAGTGCGGCCTGCTGTCGCCCTTCGATGCCGGTCTGTTCGAGATCAAGGAGAACCGTTTCAGGCCGGAGCGAACCCGCTTCGTTCACAAAGGCTGCCGTGGTTCCAAAGGCGACCAACCGGCCAAGGACGCGGATGCCGTCCCCGCGCGTTTCCTGTTGGCCTGCCGCGACGGTCACCTCGACGACTTCCCTTGGCATTACTTCGTCCATGGCGGTAACAGCTCGTGCAAGGGCACGCTGCGCTTCTTCGAGAGCGGCGCGTCGCTGCAAACCGAAAACCTGTGGGTAAAGTGTGATGCCTGTGGTGCATCGAGAAGCATGGCGCACGCATTCGGCAAGGCAGGCAAAGAGAATCTGCCGGGTTGCCGAGGGCGTCATCCCCACTTGGATCACTTCGAGAATGAATGTGATGAAGAGGCTCGCGCAGTTCTGCTGGGGGCCACGAATAGCTGGTTCCCCATCACGCTCTCGGCGCTCGCGATTCCTCAGACCAAAGACCCACTCAGTCAGCTGATCCAGGATGGCTGGGAGTTTTTCGAAGATCTCGATTCCGAAGCCGAAGTGTCGGTGACGGTGAAGACACTGAAGAAGACCGGGGCGTTGCCTGGAATCGATAAGTACAATGCAGCGGCGATCTGGGCGGCCATCGAGGCGCATCGCTCCGGCGGCGGGCGGGATGTCGTGGGTGAGGCCGACATCAAAGGGCCCGAGTGGGATGTGCTGACAGAGGCCAATCCCCCCACGGACTACCCGCACTTCATGAGCAAGAAGGTCGGCACGCCACCGGGATTCAGCGGCCATATCAGTCGAGTCTTGCTCCTTGAGCGCTTGCGCGAGGTGAATGCCTTGTTGGGCTTCACTCGGGTCGAAGCGCCCGAAGAGTCTGGCGATCCGAATGAACGCCCCCAAATGGCCAGCCTGTCGCGCAGCAAGCCAGACTGGGTGCCAGCCAATCAGGTTCACGGCGAAGGGATCTTCGTGCAGTTTGACGAAGCCGCGCTCGTCAAATGGGAGGCATTGGATGGCTTGAAAAAGGTCGACCAGATGCTCCGGGGTGGTCATAAGGGATGGCGCAATTCGCGTCATCTCGACCCGAACGAAGGCTACCCCGGCATTCGCTATGCAATGCTGCACACCCTGTCTCATTTACTGATTCGTGAACTGGCGCTGGAGTGCGGATACAACGCTGCGAGCATTCGTGAGCGCATCTATGCCGATACATCGGGCGACAGCCCGCAGGCGGGCATCCTCATCTACACCGCAGCAGCAGATTCTGACGGCACGTTGGGCGGCCTCGTCGATCTCGGCAAGCCAGAGAACCTTGGCCGTTTGCTGGAGCAAGCACTGAATCGCTCGAAGATCTGCTCATCTGATCCACTCTGCTCGGAACATGATCCGGAGAAGGATCGCTCCCTACATGGTGCTGCCTGCCATGCGTGCAGTTTGGTAGCGGAGACCTCTTGTGAGCGTGGCAACCGCTATCTGGATCGGTCACTGCTCGTCCCGACACTCGAACGCGCAGACGCTGCTTTCTTCAAGGGTTTCTGACATGGATGAACTCTTGGATGCCATTGCAGCATTGGTCTCTCTGGTTTCGCCGGAAAAGGTACAGGCCATCGCCGCTCGTGTTCGTCGAACCGAAGCCAGCAAAGCTGCATCGACATTGCCAAGCGTGGTGGGAACTCCAGTGGCCAGCACCGTGGTCGAGCAACTTGCGGCCGCGTGGCAAAACACCGAGGTCGGTTCAGACGAACTGGCCTCAATGCTTCTCGCTGCCAGCCACGTCTACACCAAAGCCGCTTCGGAGCAATCCACCGAACTCGTGTGGACTGGCCCGACGACGCCTTTTGTATCGGCGCGCCGAACAGAGCAGGCGCTTCTGCAGGTCATCAACTCCGCTGAACAGTCGTTGTTCATCACCAGCTTCGTAGCCTACGATGTGTCGACCATCGTCAAAGCACTGAACGCCGCCACTGAGCGCGGGGTGAACATCACCATGTTGCTGGAGTCTTCGCAAGACCATGGGGGCAGCATCAACATCGACGTCATTGGCAAGATGCGAGGCCTGGTGCCCGGCGCGCAGCTCTATGCATGGCGCGACAAGACCGGTGACTTTGCGGATGGCCGCGTGCACGCCAAAGTCGCTGTCGCCGACAAGACCGCCTGCTTCATCACCAGCGCCAATCTCACCGGCTACGCCATGGAGAAGAACATGGAGGCAGGCGTGCTCATCTCGGGAGGATACATCCCCAGGTTGCTGGACGACCACTTGCGATCGTTGGTCGATACGAAATTGGTTTCCCCCGTTTGAAGAAGTATCGATAAAGTTGGAACAGACTGACTCTACGCTTCAGCTATTGATTATGGACTGAGGTAGGCGGTACTCTGAAGACTGCTCTTCTCGTAGCCAATTCCGGGGCTCTCCGTATTTGGCGACCTAGGTTTGAAAAAATGGACGAAATTCCTGGGAAGAGGTCCAACCAATTTGATTTCACGCAGCTTGGTCTTCTCGGCCTCGCGCTGTCGCTGCCGAAACTCGACCTCTTCGGCAGTGAAGAGGGAAGCTACGGCTTCGGCCTTCGAGGCCCGCTCCTCGGCGCGTAGGGCTCGCTCCCTGATTCTGTCTAGGTGTTGCTCTAGCAATTCTTTGGCGGCTACAGCCTGGTCGCGTTCCCGGGCTTGTGGGGTAAGCTCCTCGACTAGCTCGACTGCCGTCATCCCTCGTTTAATCAGTTCTGCTTGGTGCGCTCGCACCTGTTGTTCACGGCGGGCTGCCTCGCGGTGCCATGACTCATAAGCCGCACGCAGCACTTTTGATGCCAGAAAACCGGGGGGCTGGGGTTTTGGAGGCATCGGCAGTGGTTTAGGCGTACGTAAGTTTGGCAAAATGGGCAGTGGAGCTGCAACGCGCGCGTAGTAAATTTTTATTGATTGATGCTTTGCTCGGCTATTTTCTACTCCGCGGCTTAGTCCGATCGGTTCCATTACTTTTGCAAAATCAGTTTGCAACCTTGAGAGTTTTTTGCGGCCATCTAACCAGTGTGCGGCTGATAATCTGTAGCCAGAAGCAGTTTGAAACTCCTTCGTCTCACGTCGTTTCGTACCGTCTGGGTTCGTTCCTACGATGATTGAGCGCCTTCGTGTTGTGCTAGCAACTTCGATGACCGGGGATATATATGCCACAAGATGTGGGCTGGTCTCGTCAAAGTGGATGGTCATGCTTACGACATTTTCATCTCCGAATGTTTCATTCAGCCATTCGGCTGTGCGTTCAAAGAAGTATGAAATATTTTGTTGACTGGATTTTTTCCACCATCCTGGCGAGGCGGTTGCCAAAACCTCAATGGCAGCGACCGACGTCGCGCTAATTTTTTCTGACACGACTGCGTGTCGTGCCTTGATGGCTTCAACCAGCTGGATGCTTCCCTTTGCGCCAATCGTTTTGTTGCGTGGCGTTCGTTGGGGGTCGGCATTGGGTGTATCACGCTCGCGCCATGTGTGTTGACCTGATGCAGCAACATTTTGCAATGATTTCAGTTTCGAAAATCGAAGGATGGCGAATTGTTTCATTGCAATTCCTCCTCGTGCATAGATGGTTGAACAGGCGGCTGAGTGCAGTACTCACTACGGAGCTTGTTCGCTCTTTTCCCGCGTTCAAGCATTTGGTTGCCACGGGCTACTACAGCGGCGTCCATCGCAGGCGGAGCGGACAGGCGGATTTGTGCAGCCGCCTCCGCCTCAGTTCGTTTTCGACGGATTTCGCGTAAGCGCTGTTGAGTAACCAACTCCCGTTTGACACGCTTAGGCAGAGGGCTTATCCCAGCGTCAATCAATCGTTGGGTCACCGCTGAAATCAGTTCTTTCGTGTAGTCAGTTTCTAGTTTTTTTGCGGCTGTAACGTCCTCGGCGTTCCACGTTTCAATCCCGGAAGGCCGCTCTTCCCAGTTTTTTAGGGTGCGATTCGCTTGAGAACGAGACGCAGTAGAAGGATGTTTTGATGACACGTGTGCGCCCGGATTGCGTTGTTCTTCTACTTCATTTTGTTTATCTTCTACTTGTGCTTCTACTTGCCAAGCAAGTTGTTGATTTTTCACGACCAGACCGCACCCAGAGTTTTGTGAAACGGCGGTAAGGATCTTTTCTCTCAGGAGGATAGAATCGACTCTGAGGAGGTCGTTCTGCGCCTGGATGTACCGTCTGTGATTCCGGAATGTGTTGTCCCTGAAAAAGTCGGCCAGGAATAATTCACCCGTGCTTTGATCTCTTACCAGATGGCCGCAGCGCTCAAGATCTGCAAGAGCATCAGCTAAGACATTCAGGTCAAGCCCCGTATCTTCAGCTAGCCCAACCGGGCGATAGGTGCCGATATTGGACTCGCAGCCGACGGTGATCGCCACCAGAACGAGTTTCATGTTCGGCCCGAGACTTCTAACATTAGGGCGCCTAAAGAAGGCCCGGGACAGCATGCTGCTGCTCTTCATGGTTGTCCCCCTTGTTGCGACCGCCATGCCGGCACGGAAATGCCAGCTTTGGCGGCTGCTTGGCGTTCTGCAGCAGTCGGGGCGCCGCGTCGGGGGCGTTGCTTCCCACGCAAGCTTGCGGCGTAGTGGCGGAGATCGTTCTCAAAAAAGTAGACGCGGGAGCCCTGCCGCGCGACTGGCAGAGGCCACTCTCCTCGCCACATCTTGTTGCGAATAGTTTGTGGTTCGAGGTCCAGATAGGCGGCTGCGCGTTTCAGCGCGACTAAGCCGTCGCCTTGCAAAAAATCGGTTTTCATTTTTTCCTCGCTGCCCGCGCGATGCGCAGGCAAAGACTTACACATCGAGCCGCGAGACGGCCCGCGCTAGGTAGGTCAGGCGATGGAAAAACGGGGGGGCGGGGTGTTTACCTGGGGGTTGATCGAGACGAAGGGCGCAAGACCATGAATGGGCAGCCGGACGCAGGGGAGGGAGGGGCAGGGAAAATAGCGCCGAATCGCCTCGTCAAGCGGTTCTATGAGGCCATGAAGGAGAGCGGGAAGCAGGGTGGCAACAAGAATCAGTGGTGCAGTCAGCACCCCGGCGAAGTCCACGTTGACGCCAAAAAATTTCTGGAGATGCAGCAAGCCAATACCCAGCACAAGCATTGCAAAAGCAGCCCCCACAAGCGGCCATGCCGCGCGCTTAAGAGCACGCAATTGGTCGTCGGTGAGGATGCGGGAGAGGCAGGTCATGGCGTGATCATAGTCACCGTCCTCTGGATTTGGAAGTCCCGCGTTATCCCTAAATCCGGCTCCCTGATTGGTAGTCTGGTGTTTACCATCAGGTCAACTACGGTCAAAAATTTCGGTACAGCTCGGTATAATTCGGCATCCCTCATTTGAAGGGATAAAACTCCGAAAGCCTTGCTAAATCTACTGGTGCCCGGAACGGGGATCGAACCCGTACGCCATTAGCGAGGGATTTTAAGTCCCTTGTGTCTACCAGTTTCACCATCCGGGCGGGGGACGGCATTCTAACCCGAAGCGTCCTGATCCGGGCCAGGGGGCCGGCGCTGCGGGCGCGGCAGGCTGAGATCGTGACTGTGGGCGATCAGGCGGATGGCGAGGCCGAAGCAGAAGATGCCCCAGCGTGTAATCGCGTCATTCGCGCCCATGACGTGGGCACCATCAATCAGGGCGGCGGTCAGGATGGCGACGGTGCCATAGAAATCCCGGTGAAGGATGAACGGGACTTCGTTCACCATCATGTCGCGTACCAGTCCGCCTCCGGTGGCCGTGACGAAGCCGAGAAAGCAGACGCCGAAAAGATTGATGTCGAGCGCGATGCCCAGTTGCGCACCGGCAATCGCGAAGGCGACGAGTCCGATGGAGTCGGCGATGATGAAGGTCCGCTGCAGGACGAGTTGGCTGTGTCGCTCCAGACGGAGAATCCAGGCCGCGATGAGCGTGACGAGGCAGGCCGCGACCGGGCCGGCGTCAGTGAAAACCGCGGGCATGCGGCTGACCAGCGCGTCGCGGATCAGGCCGCCGCCAATCGCGGTCAGCAGCGCCAGGATCACGATACCCAGTAGGTCGTAATGCTTGCGGGCGCCGATAAGGTAGCCGGAAACGGAGAACGAGACGGTGCCGACCAGATAGAGCCAGTCAAAGGAAACGAGCGTGTTCATCGGCAGCAGGCGGGATACCCGGCATGCAGGCCGGGCATCGGGGCAAGGTGGGTATCAGCGGGCGCCGGGTTCGGGCATCACGATGTTCACTTCGAGAACCTCGTAATTGCCCTTCTTCTCGAGCTGAACCTTGATGTCGTCTTCGCTGACCTTCACATACTTGGAGATGACCGCGATCAGCTCTTTCTGCAGGTCCGGAAGAAAGTCAGGCGTCGGCTCGTCGCCAGAGCGCTGGTGCGCAATCACCAGGGTCAGGCGTTCCTTGGCCAGCTGCGCGGACTTGGGCTGGTTGTTGCCGAAGATCTTGTCGAGCCAGGACATGTCAGGCTCCTCCGAAGATGCGCTTGAGCAGGCCGGGTTTTTCGTAGGCAACGAAACGCAGGGGGCGATCTTCTCCCAGGAAACGGGAGACGATGTCCAGATAGGCTTCGGCAGCTTCGGATTCCTTGGTATGGATGACCGGGCTGCCGGCGTTGGAGGCCTGGAGCACGGTTTCCGATTCCGGGATCACGCCCAGCAGCGGGATGCGCAGCAGTTCCTGCACATCCTTGTAGGACAGCATTTCGCCTTCCTCCACGCGCTTGGAGGAATAGCGCGTGATCACCAGATGCTCCTTGACCGGTTCGCGCCCTTCGATGGCACGGCGGCTCTTGCTTTGCAGGATGCCGAGGATGCGGTCGGAGTCGCGGATCGAGGAGACTTCAGGGTTGGTCACCACCAGCGCCTCGTCGGCGAAGGTCAGGGCCATCACTGCGCCGCTTTCGATACCGGCGGGCGAATCGCAGACCACATAGTCGAAGCCCATGTGTCCGAGCTCCTTGATGATCTTTTCGACGCCTTCTTCGGAGAGCGCGTCCTTGTCACGCGTCTGCGAGGCCGGCAGCACGAAGAGATTCTCGCAGTGCTTGTCCTTGATCAGCGCCTGATTCAGATTGGCTTCGCCGTGGATCACGTTGATGAGGTCATACACCACGCGACGCTCGCAGCCCATGATCAGGTCGAGATTGCGCAGACCGACGTCGAAATCGATGACCGCTGTCTTGAAACCGCGCAGGGCCAGGCCCGAAGCGAAACTGGCGCTGGTGGTGGTCTTGCCTACGCCTCCCTTGCCGGAGGTTACGACGATGATGCGGGTCACTGGGATCTCCCTTGTTCTATTTGTCAGTTGAGCTGGAGCGGTTCGAGCACCAGCGATTGCTTGTCTGCTTCCCCGCGCAGCAGGGCTTGCGCTGCCTTGCCGCCGATTTGCGCGGGAATGCCTTTTTCGAAGGTGCGGAACACGCCGGCCACCGCGATGAGCTCGGGGCCGAAGTTGCTGCACAGGATGCGCGCCTCGCGGTCGCCCTGGGCGCCGGCGATGGCGCGGCCACGCAGCGGGCCGTAGCAGTGGATGCTGCCGTCAGCGATGACTTCGGCGCCGTTGCTGATGGCACCCAGCACGATGAGATCACAGCCGCGCGCATACACCTGCTGGCCCGAGCGGATGGTGCGCTCGACAATCATGGATTTGAGCGCCGACGGCGCTTCCTGACCGGCCGCTTCCTGCGGGACAGGGGCGGGGGGCGGCACGTCCACCGGCTCTGCGGGAGCGGCCCGGGCGGGTTTCATCTCGGTCGCCTGCGCTTCAAGCACGGCGAGGCCGGCGCGGCGCGCGGTGTCATGAAGAAAATCGGGAGCGCCGCGAACGGCCACCGGCTGCAGGCCATAGCGCCGCAGCAGGCTCGTCAGGCCGGTCCAGTCGACGCGTTCCGGAATCTGCGCGGCCTGCGTCAGATCGATGATGGTCGGCTCTCCTGCAAAGAACTCGCCCATTCCGCCCATCATCACCTGCAGGGCGTCTGCCAGGCGGACGTTGTCGACTTCACGCAGTACAGCACTCATGGCTGTCAGTGTGCCCGACTTGAATTCAATGGGTTTTGCCATGGGCGGCTATGCAATAGGGTTGTAACGAGACCGCACGAGTCTACTTTTGATGTGCCCGCGGGGGCAAGCCGGATCTTGTCTGCAGGGCTTCAGATGCCCGGCAGGGCCCTGATGAACTGCGCGGTGATATCGAATCCGCGGTCCAGAACATGCTGCACGGCCGGCGCGAAGGCTTCGAGGGAGACGATCAGCAGAAGCAGCCCGACGGTCGAGGTGACCGGAAAACCCACCGCGAAGATGTTGAGCTGGGGGGCCGCACGAGTCAGGACAGCCAGGGCGATGTTGGTGATGAGCAGTGCTGCGATCATTGGCAGGGCGATCAGCAGGCCGCTGGCGAAAACCAGTGTGGAGAGCTGAAGCAGGGCCGCCCAGGGCTTGGTCGTGAAGTGGACGCCGCCGATAGGCGCGATTTCGAAACTCCTGACCAGCACGTCAATCATCAGCAGGTGGCCATTCAGGGCTAGGAAAACGAGGGTCGCCAGCAGCCCGAGCAGCTCGCCCAGCACGGCCGTCTGTGCGGAGGTGTCCGGGTCGAAGAAGGTGGCGAAGGAGAGACCCATCTGCAGGCCGATGATTTCACCGGCGATGTCGAAGGCGGCCATCACGATGCGCATGGCCAGCCCGATCGACAGCCCGATGACGATCTGCTGCACGAAGAGGGCGATGCCCTGCCAGGTGCCGGGCTGGATGGCAGGCGCTGCGGGCAGCGCCGGTGCGATGGCCATCACCAGTACCAGCCCGACGGTCAGCCGGATCCGCATCGGCACGGCGCGGCTGTTGAAGACGGGTGCGGTACTGACCATGCCCAGGATGCGCGCAAGCGGGAAGAACCAGCTCACCAGCAATGCGTCGATCTGGGCCGAAGTCAGGGTGATCATTGCGCGTCAGTTGATGATCGAGGGAATGGCCGTGTAGAGCCTGCGGATGTAGTCGGTCAGGGTGGTGATCATCCAGGGGCCCGCCAGCACCAGCGTGACGAACATCACCAGCAGCTTGGGCACGAAGGACAATGTCGTTTCGTTGATCTGCGTGGCGGCCTGAAGGATGCTCACGATCAGGCCGGTGACCAACGCGGCGACGAACATCGGCGCCGCGACCATGAAGGCCACTTCAAGCGCGCCGCGGCCGAGTTCCATGACAGTGCTGGGGGTCATCATGATGCGGGTTTCCTTTGCGGGGCGCTCAGCCGAAACTCTGGACGAGCGAGGAGATCAGCAGGTTCCAGCCGTCGACGAGCACGAAGAGCATGATCTTGAAGGGCAGCGAGACGATGACCGGAGACATCATCATCATCCCCATCGACATCAGCACGGTGGCAACCACCATGTCGATGATCAGGAAGGGAATGAACACGATGAAGCCGATCTGGAACGCGGTCTTGAGTTCGCTGGTCACGAAGGCGGGAATCACGACACGCATCGGCAGATCCGCTGCCTTGTCGACCTTGGGAATCTTTGCCAGCTGAGCAAACATCGACAGATCCGTTTCGCGGACCTGGGCCAGCATGAAGGTTTTCATCGGGACCGATGCGCGGTCGAGTGCCTCGGTGAATGAAATCCGGTTTTCCGAGAGCGGCACGTAGGCGTCCTGATACACCTTGTCGAGCACCGGCTGCATGATGAAAAAGGTGAGGAACAGCGCCAGCCCGACCACCACCTGATTGGGCGGCGTGGTCTGTGTGCCCAGTGCGTGGCGCAGCAGCGAGAAGACAATGATGATGCGGGTGAAGCAGGTCATCATGAGCACTGCGGCCGGCAGGAAGGACAATGCCGTCATCATCACCAGCGTCTGCACCGGCAGACTGTACTGCGTGCTGCCGCCCGGCCCGGGCGTGCTGGTCAGCGCCGGCACACCCTGGGCGTGGGCAAGCAGGGGCAGGACCAGGGCCGTGATGCCTGCCAGGCGGATGAGGCGGGCGATCTGTTCAGTGCTCACGACGACGCTCCATGAATTGCCTGAGGCGACCGGCGAATTCTCCGGCCACAGGCATCGGGCTGACGGGCTCAGGCGCAGGAAGCTCGTCGCTTTCCAGGGTGTGGAGCGTGCTGATTCGACCCGGGCTCACGCCCAGTACCAGCACTTTCTTGCCAACGCCAAGCAGCACGACCTTTTCACGCGTGCCGACTGACGTTGCGCCGAGGATCCGCATGGCGCCGGGAGCCTTGCCGCGCACGCCCTGCAAGCGCTTGAGAACATGCAGACCGCCGATCAGCAGGGCGAGCGTAATGCCGAGCCCGACGAACATCTGGACCAGGCTGCCTGCTGGCGATATCGGTGGCGCGCTGCTTGCCGCAGTGGCGGGCAGGGCGGTCAGCAAGGGAAGAAGGGTGATGCGTTTCACGTCCGTCACCGGATGAGGGAAAGTGAAACGAGGATAGCCGGCGGGTGACGATGGGCAGGCCGGGAAAAGCCATGCAAAAGGGCGGCAAATCCTGCCGCCCTTTTGCATGCCTGGCCACGCGCTGCTCAGCTGCGGTAGAGCGTGACCGCCTTGATCATGCGAGAGACGTTCTCCTGCAGGGCGTGTGCACAATCTTCGGTGTTGCGCGCGACGCCCAGGGTCTCATCGCTCTGGCCGGCGAGCTGCTCGATGCTGGAGGCCACGACGCCCATGGCCGTGCTCTGCTCGCGGGAGGAATGCGAGATCTCTGCGATCTGCACCGCAGTGGATTGCATGCGCTGGCTGATCTCCTGGAGCGAGTCGTGCGCCTGGTGGACCAGCGCCACGCTTTCTTCGACCTGGACGGCACTGTTGCGCATGCTGCCAACCGCATCGTCGGTATCGACATGAATGCCGGCAATCATCTGGTCGATTTCGCGGGTAGCGAGCGTCGTGCGCTCGGCGAGCTTGCGCACCTCGTCGGCCACTACGGCGAAGCCGCGCCCCTGTTCGCCGGCACGCGCGGCCTCGATGGCTGCGTTGAGTGCAAGCAGGTTGGTCTGGTCGGCGATTTCCTTGATCGTGCTGGCGACCTTGCCGATTTCCTCGGTACGCTTGCCGAGTTGCTCCACGGTTTCGGCCGATCGGGCCACGCTGTCTGCAAGCGTGCGGATCGTGGTCGTCGCTTTTTCCGACAGCGTTGCCCCTTCGGCGGCCATCCTGCCGGTGGATTCGGCAAGGCCTCGCGTATCGCTGGCATGACGGGCCACTTCCTCGATGGCCATGGTGATTTGCTCGACGCCTGCAGCGGCCGCCGAGCAGGCTTCGTTCTGCACGTCTGCCGAGCTGGCCAGTGTCTCCACGCTGGTGTTGAGCTGGTTGGCGGTGCTCGCCACTTCCCGGCTGGTGTCGGCCATGATCTGCAGGGTGGCCCGCACGGCCGAAATCTGGGTGTCGAGTCGGGCCGAGATTCCGCCGATGATGTCGTTCTTGGTGGGAGACAGTGTCTGGGTAAAGTCTCCGCTGCTGAGCGTCCGCTCGAGGTAGGACTCGATGCGACGCAGACGGCCGAAGGCACTCGGCAGATAGACGAACAGCATGTAGGCCGCTGCGATCAGTGCGAGACCGGAGAGGCCGGCATGCAACGTGGAGAGCAGCGCGGAATTGCCCAGATGCGAGAGCAGACCGATGGCGGCCAGCACGATGGTGAAGAGCATGAACCCGGTCAGCCGGGCTTCATGCGAAATGAGTTTTTCGACGAGCGCCGAATGGTTGCGCACCACCCGGCCGTTCTGCACGCGGATGCGCGTGTCGCCGGCCCGGATGCGGGCATAGGCGGATTCTGCCGCGGCAATCTGTTCGGCCTGCGGACGGGTACGGACCGACTGGTATCCCACTACGCTGCCGTTCTCGCGGATCGGCGAAACGTTCGCCACGACCCAGTAGTAGCCACCATCCTTGCGCCGGTTCTTGACGACGCCTTTCCAGGGCAGTCCCGCCTTCAGTGATCGCCACATGTCGGCGAAGGCCTCGGCTGGCATGTCCGGGTGGCGGATCAGGTTGTGGGGCTGGCCGAGCATTTCGGCCTGGGAGTATCCGCTGATCTGTGCAAAGGCCAGGTTTGCGGAAGTGATCACACCTTTGAGGTCGGTGCGCGAGTAGATGAAACTGTCGTCAGGTATGACTGATTCGATGTTGGTGACCGGCTGATTGTTGCGCATGTGTCCGCTGCGTCCAGTGACTGACAGGCTGGATGCCTGCCTCCCTTGGATGCTTACGGCATGTTGTAAGAGTTCTTTTGTGCATGCCTGACTTTTTTTGACCAGGCTCAAGCGAGCCTGGTCGCCGGGTTCAGGTGCGCAGTTTCCGCACACGCTCCGAAGGCGTGATGATGTCGGTCAGACGGATCCCGAACTTGTCGTTGACGACCACGACTTCGCCTTGCGCAATCAGCGTTCCGTTGACGAGCACATCCATCGGTTCGCCGGCCAGTGCGTCGAGTTCGACGACCGAGCCGTGCGCGAGTTGCAGCAGGTTGCGGATCGAGATGCGCGTGCGGCCAAGTTCCACGGTGAGCTGGACAGGGATGTCCAGGATCAGCTCGTAGTCATTCATGTTGCCCGGCCGGGCGCCGCCATCGAAGGTCTGGAAGGTAACGGGCTGGGCAAGGGATTCGGCTTCCTTCGCCGCTGCGGCAGCGTCGGTATCGGCCTGCTCCTGCATGGCTGCAGCCCAGTCGTCTTCACTGATCTGCTCTTCGCCGGTTTCGTTTTCAGCCATGATTGTCTTCTCCTTGCACGCCGAGCTTGGTGGCGATCAGGTTGATTTCCGTGTCTTCCGGCCGGATGAATTTCTCGACCTTGAGGGCGTAATGGCCGCCCTGGATGCCGTACTTGCACTCGAGGACCTTGACGCCATCGACATGCGCTTCGATGTTCTCCGGGACTTCGAGCGGAATGATGTCGCCCACCTTGAATTCGGCCACGTCACGCAGCGACACCTTGGCGTGCCCCAGCGTGGCGGTCAGACGCACGTCGACGCCGTTGATCTGGCGCGACATCAGGCTGACCCAGCGCTTGTCCTGCGTGATGTGGTCAGACTGCATCGTGCTGTAGAGGATGTCGCGGATCGGTTCCACCATCGAATACGGGAAGCAGACGTGCATGTCGGCCTGAGCGCCGCCGAACTCCAGCGTGAAGGAACTCGACACGACGATCTCGCTGGGCGTGGCGATGTTCGCGAACTGCGAGTTCATCTCGCTGCGGATGTATTCGAACTGGATCTGGAACACCGGTGCCCAGGCGCGTTCGTATTCTGCAAACACCACCCGCAACAGACCCTGGATGATGCGCTGCTCGGTGGCGGTGAAGTCGCGGCCTTCAACCCGGGTGTGGAAGCGGCCATCGCCGCCGAACATGTTGTCGACGACCAGGAACACCAGGTTCGGATCGAACACGATCAGGCCGGTGCCGCGCAGCGGCTTCGCCATGATCAGGTTCAGGTTGGTCGGGACGACCAGGTTGCGGACGAACTCGCTGTACTTCTGCACCTTGATCGGGCCCACGGAGACTTCCGCGTTGCGGTGCATGTAGTTGAAGAGGCCGATCCGCAGGTAGCGCGCATAACGCTCATGGATGAGCTCCAGCGTCGGCATGCGGCCACGGACGATGCGCTCCTGCGTGGCAAGGTTGTAGGAGCGTATGCCGGCGCCATCTTCGCCTGCCGCATCGGGCTCGTCGACTTCGCCGGTGACGCCCTTGAGCAGCGCATCGACTTCTTCCTGTGAGAGAAAGTCCTGACCCATGATCAGCCCCTGTGGGAGTGCCTCATCTACTGAACGATGAACTGGGTGAAAAACACCGCCACGACCGGGCCGGTGGCCTCTTCTTCCTTGCCTTTGCCCTTGGCGGACTTCTTCTTGGGCGGCGGCTCCCAGCCCAGTACTTCGTTCATGATCTCCTTCATTTCCTCGGCGAGTGCTTCACGGCCCTCGGGCGTGGTGATCTCGGACGCCTTCTTGCCGGAGAGCAGGGTCAGCACTTCGTGGCGAATCTGAGGCATGTAGGACTTCACGGTGTCCCCCACATGGGCGTCGATGACGCGAACGGAGCTCACGAGCTGCAGGAACTGTTCGCCGTTTTCCGGCTGCAGATTGACGGTGAAGGGCTCGAGCGGCATGAAGACCGGCGGCTTCGAAGGATCGTACTTGGGCCATTCATGCGTCGCATGGGCGGCCTCCTCCGGTTCTTCGTCGGCGGCGGCTTTTTTCTTGCCGAGCAGCAGGAAAGCTGCGCCGCCCGCGACCGCGAGGATGACCACAACCAGCACCGCCAGGATCAGCATCTTCTTGCTTTTCTTCGGGGCGGGGGCCGCTGCTGCGTCTGCTTTCGGAGCTTCCTTGCTTGCCATGTTGCGAGTGTCCTTGTTTCCGGTTTATCGGATTGTGCTGCCCTGTTCGGGCATTCCAAGCCTGGAATAACGGAACTTGAAGGCCCTAAATGAAGGGTGATGTTTCCCCGAAAATCTTTTCTCTTTGCAGAACAGGTGCTTGCGTTCCCCGGTTTTCAGGCAAAGGTGTCGATCATGCTGTTGCCGCGCTGCATGGCTGCGCGGGAGCTGCCTGACACGACCGGGTCGGGCAGGGCGTTGCCGGCATAGCGCGAGAAGGCGGACTGGCTTCGGCCCGCTTGCTGCTGATCAGCCTGGGCCTGGCCGCTCGTGCCGGCGTCCACGCTGGTCTGACCGAGCTGGATGCCGGACTGGGCAAGCACTTCGCGCAAGCGGGGCATGGCATCCTGCAGGGCTTCCCGCGCGGTGGCGTTCGCCGCGACGAAGGCAGCCGTCGCGTGCTCGCCATTGAGATTGATCGACACTTCGATGCGCCCCAGATGCGCCGGGTTGAGAACCAGCTCGGCGCGGCCGTTGTCGCGCGTTGCAACCCAGCTGACTTTCTGGGAAACGTCATCGGCCCAGTTGCGCGAGCTGACCGGCGTGGTGACTTCATGTCGCGGCAGCGGCGCAGCGCTCTGGTTTGGTGTTTCGGTGACCGCGGCGTGGGAGGTACCCGTGGCGGCATGGTTCTGTGCAGCGGCCAGCGTCGAGGCAAAACTCTTGTCGGCTTCCGCATGGGATGCCTTGCCTGCGCGCTCTGTGCCGAGCGCAGCGGTGCTGGCTTCGGTGCTGACTTCCTCCGGCGCGACTTCGACCGGAATCGCTTCGCGTCCTGCGCCACGCTTGCCCTGATCGAGGATGTCCGTTTGCTGTTCGGCGGCTTCCGCGCCGGCCTGAGCCGTGCGGTCGGCATTGCCGGCAAGCTTTGCCGCGCTCGCGGCGAGCGCTGCCGCAGCGGCGGCAGGATCGGTGATCTGGGGGAGGGCGGAAGCGTCGCCGGCCAGCGTGCCCGCGGCCTCATCGCCGCCTTCTTCGGGAAGGGTCTTGTCCTTGCCCAGACCCGTCATGCGGCCCGGCAGATCGAGCAGACGCAGCAGCGCGTCTTCGCTGCCGCTGAGGCCTTCGGTATCCTGGGCGGCTGTCGTGGCGAGCGCCTCATTGCCTGATGCCGTCTTGCTTTCAGCAGGCTCTGCGGATTTTCCGGCGCTCTTCGCTGCAGCCTTTTCGGTGTTGCTCGCGCTGCGTTCCTTGAGAACCTGATAGAACTTCGGCGCGCCTTCATCTGCCTTGGGTTGGACGGCAGCGGGAGCTGCCTGCGGGGTGGGCGCCGGATTGACGAGGAGGGGTGAAATGCTTGCTTCGGCCATGACCTGTTCCCTTGAGAGAAGACGCTACAGCCGCTTCATTGCAAGCGCTGTGCCAGCTGCCGCAAGCGCCCTTACTCCTCGCCTTCGTGCTGGTTGCGGAAGTTCTTCATGGCATGTTCATCGGTCTGGCGCTGCTCGAATTTCTCGTGCCGGGCCGCGGCGAGTTTTTCCTGGCGTTCGTTGAGCGTGTCAAAGGCCTTGGCCCGGGTATTTTCGGCCACCCAGCTCTGCTGCCCCTGCGCGGTGGCCTGCCTTGAGCGCTCCAGCATGAACTGCTGGGCACCGATGGCCTCGTCGAGTTTGGCGAGGAAGTTCGAGTAGTTCCGCCAGGCATTGGGGTCGATGCCGTTGCGTGCGTTTTCCATGAAACGGCTGCTGTATTCCTTGCGATAGTCCTGAAGCAGCTTGAGTTTCACTTCGGCCGCCTGCTCGCCGGCCATGAGCTCACCCAGGCGCCGTGTGGCTTCGTCCACCCGGGTGTGCGCAAGTTCCTGCAGTGTATGGAGGGGGGACTTCTGAACCATGAGAGTGTCCGTCGTTCAATCGTTCAATCAGCGTCCGACGCCGAACAGCTGGTGCAACTGGTTGAGGGTTTCTTCGTAGCCGGCGCGCTCGTCGATCTTCTGCTGCAGGAAGTGCTCAAGCTGCGGATAGGTCCGGACCGCTTCATCCAGCAGGGGATCACCGCCTGGCTGGTAGGCGCCGACCGCAATGAGGTCGCGCGAGCGCTGATAGCGCGAGAAAAGCTGCTTGAAGCGGCGCACCAGATCGAAATGCCCGGGCCGGATCAGGCCATGCATGGCGCGCGAGATCGATTGCTCGATGTCGAGTGCGGGATAGTGTCCCTGGTCAGCCAGCGCGCGTGAGAGCACGAAGTGGCCGTCCAGAATCGCGCGGGCCGAATCGGCGATCGGATCCTGCTGGTCGTCCCCCTCGGCGAGCACGGTGTAGAAAGCGGTGATCGAGCCGCCCCCCTCTGCGCCATTCCCGGCACGTTCGACCAGGGCCGGCAGGCGTGCGAACACCGATGGCGGATAGCCACGGGTGACGGGCGGCTCGCCGATCGCGAGGGCGATTTCGCGCTGGGCCATGGCGTAGCGGGTGAGCGAATCCATGATCAGCAGCACCTGCTTGCCCTGATCCCGGAAGTGTTCGGCAATCGTCGTGGCATAGGACGCGCCCTGCAGGCGCATCAGCGGACTGGTGTCTGCCGGTGCTGCGACGACGACCGAGCGGGCGCGCCCTTCGGCGCCGAGGTTATGCTCGATGAATTCCTTGACCTCGCGACCCCGTTCGCCGATCAGACCGACCACCACCACGTCAGCCGAGGTGAAGCGGGCCATCATCCCGATCAGCACCGATTTGCCCACGCCGGAGCCTGCGAAGAGACCGATCCGCTGGCCCCGGCCAACCGTGAGCAGACCGTTGATGGCGCGGATGCCGACGTCCAGACTGTTTTCAATCGGGGCGCGGGCGAGCGGATTGATCGGGCGGCTCTGCAGGGATCGGGTCTGCACCGTGGCGAGCGGGCCGAGTCCGTCGAGCGGGCGACCTGCGCCGTCGACCACCCGACCGAGCATTTCGTCACCGACCGGCAGATGTTTGGCGCGGTCTGACGCACGCCGGCGCGGCTCGACGCGCTCTGCGGTCGAGGGCGTGGGTTGCAGGGGTTCGTTGGGTATGACGTGGGCGCCCGGTGCGAGGCCGAATACGTCATCCGTCGGCATCATGTAGAGCTTGTCGCCGTTGAAACCGACGACCTCCGCTTCGACCGTGCCGCCGCCGGGGACCAGGATGCGGCAGCCCGAGCCCAGCGGCAGCTTGAGCCCGGCGGCCTCCATGACCATGCCATTGATGCGTGTGAGGCGGCCGACGAGCTGGTAGGAGGGCGCGGCGCGGACGATCTTGCGGCAGTCGCCGAGAAAGTTGCGCCAGACCGGACCGAAGTGTTCGCTCGAGCTCATTCGTCGAGGTATTCCGCTGCGGATTTGCTGAGGCTCTCCACGACCCGGCGCCAGCGGGTTTCGACCCGGGCATCGATCTGACCGCCCGCGGATTCGATGAGGCAGCCGCCACGTGCGATGTCGGGGTCTTCGACGACCCGATGGGCGAGTCCTTCGAAATGCTCTTCCAGGTAGCGGCGCATGAGTTGCGCGTCTTCCGGATTGACGCGGAGCAGCGCGCCTTGCTGCGGCAGGCTGCGCAGCGCTTCGCGCACGACGGCGAGCACGGTGTCGGGACGGGTGGCCAGCGTGTCGCGCACGACCTGGCGGGCGATCTCGATCGCCAGGTTGCGGATGTCTTCCGCGACTTCCTCGTCGAAGCTCGCGAGCGCGTTGTCCAGCCCCTGTATCAACTGGTGAAGCTCGGCGGCTTCCATCCGGCCCCTCGCCGCACCTTCCTCGTAGCCTGCCGCATAGCCTTCGCGCTGCGCTTCGCTGCTGATGCGCTCGAGCTCTTCCAGCGTGGGCAGGGTGATGCCGGGTGCGATTTCCAGCGGCAGGTCTGCCGGGTCGGGTGGCGCGCCGGCAGCGTTCGATTCGTGCGGCGCGGGCTCGGGCTCGACCGGCGCGGGCGCCGGCGCCGGCGCGTCGAACTGGTCGAACTCGAGGCGCCGGAACGCGCCACTGGCCTGATTGCTGCTGATGACCGGGCTCACGAGCGTGCGTCCTTACACGAATGCATCGTCGCCTCCCTTGCCGCCCAGCATGAGCTGACCTTCCTCCGAGAGGCGGCGTGCGGTCTTGAGGATTTCCTTCTGTGCGCTTTCCACTTCGGACAGGCGGACCGGTCCGCGTGTTTCGAGGTCTTCGCGCAGCATCTCGGCCGCGCGACTGGACATGTTCTTGAAGATCTTTTCCCGCATTTCCGGCTGGGCTCCTTTCAGCGCGAGGATCAGCTGGTCGCCCTGGACTTCGCGCAGGATGACCTGGATGCCGCGGTCATCCACATCCATGAGGTTCTCGAAGACGAACATTTCGTCGAGGATGCGCTGGGCGAGGTCCGGGTCGTAGTCGCGAACGTTGTCGAGAATGGCCGTTTCCGCGGCGCTGCCGACAAAGTTGAGAATGTCAGCGGCATGGCGGGTGCCGCCCATCGACGCTTTCTTGAGGCTCGATGCAGAGCCGGAAAGCACCCGTGTGAGTGCTTCGTTGAGCTCCTTCAGCGCGGTCGGCTGCACACCATCGAGCGTGGCGATACGGAGCAGCACATCGTTGCGCAGGCGGTCGGTGAAGTGCTTGATGATTTCACCGGCGTGGTCGTATTCAAGGTGGACGAGAATGGTGGCGATGATCTGCGGGTGCTCGTTCTTGATCAGATCGGCTGCGGTGGCGGCATCCATCCACTTCAGCGATTCGATGCCGGCCGTATCCGAGCCCTGCAGCACGCGTGAAATCAGGTTGGCGGCGCGCTCGTCCCCCAGCGCCTTGGTCAGCATGGTGCGGATCGCCTCTTCGTCAGGCTCGATATGCGAGCCCTTGGCTGCGTGCAGCTGAAGCTCGTCGAGCAAGCCGTTGACCCGCTCGCGCGGCTGGGGCGACATCTTCGCCATGCCCGCGCCGAGCTTCTGCACTTCCCGCGGCGAGAGGTGCTTGAGGATCTCGGCGGCTTCGTCAGGCCCCAGGGTGAGCAGCAGCAATGCGCTCTTTTCCAGCCCTTCGTTAGCGTCCTTCGCCACTTGCGCCTCCCATCCATTCCTTGATCAACTGGGCCACCATCTTCGGATCCTTGGCCGCCACTTCGCGGGCACGTGCCAGCTTCTTCTCGTAGCTCATCTTGGCCAGTTCGAGTTCGAGCACTTCCGGCGGTATGTCGGGGTCGAAACCTTCGACCTGCTCGCCTGCTGCCGCAGCGCCGTCCTCTTCGGACTCGGCGCCTGCGGCTTCGTCGCCGGCTTCCTCCGGTTTGACCGGTTCCGGA
This sequence comes from Uliginosibacterium paludis, assembly GCF_039631355.1. Taxonomy (NCBI): domain Bacteria; kingdom Pseudomonadati; phylum Pseudomonadota; class Betaproteobacteria; order Rhodocyclales; family Zoogloeaceae; genus Uliginosibacterium; species Uliginosibacterium paludis. The sequence goes on from NZ_JBDIVF010000003.1 coordinate 445,924, forward strand.
ACGACGGAGCGGATCAGCGGCTTGATGACCTTGAAATACACGATCAATGCGACAAGCAGCGGTGCCAGCCAGCGCGCCATCTCCTTGGCCAGCGCGATCATGTCCGGGTCCTGATAGAAGGGCAGGGCTGCCAGTTCCTGTTTCGCGATCTCGGTGAAGGTCGTGTTGGTGACGTTGATGGTGTCGCCGCGCCGCTCGTTGTAACCGACGGCCTCTTTCACCAGATCGTTGATCTTGCGAACCTCGGGCTCGGTGAGCGCCACGCTCTTGGGATTGCCCTTGTTGTCTTTCTCGACCCGGTTGTTGATCACGACCGCGACCGACAGGCGCTTGACCTGGCCAGTGGCGCGACGGATGTGCTGCACCGTCTTGTCGACTTCGTAATTGGTGGTTGCTGTACGGCTGGTGTTGGTCAGCACGGGGGATGATTGCGTGGTCTGCGGCGGCACCTGCGGATTGGTGATGGGGGCAGTGGCCGGCACCGGCGGCTGGTTGGTGAGGGCCCCCGGCACGCCTGCAGGGTTCGGAGACTGATTGATGTTTTCCGCGGTCTGCTGGCTGCGGATGGCAGTGTCCGGCGCAGGATTGGGCTTGTAGGTTTCGGAGGTCTGCTCGGCTGCATCGAAGTCGACGTCGGCCATCACCTGGGCGCGGAAGTTGTCCTTGCCCAGCACGGGCTCCAGGATCTGCTGGATGCGCGAGATATAGCTCGTTTCAACATTGCGCACGTATTTGAGCTGGGTGTCGTCCAGCGAGAAGCCATCCTGCTTGCGTTCGCGCGCAAGCAGATTGCCGTTCTGATCGATGACGCTGACCTGGTCTGCTTCCAGGCCGGGCACGCTCGACGCAATCAGGTGCACCATGCCGGCGATCTGCTCGTCGCTGAGCGTGCGACCCGGGCGCAGATTCAGCACCACGGACGCGGTGGCCTTCTGCTCGTTGCGCAGAAAGGCGGTCTGTTTCGGAATCGCCAGATGTACCCGCGCTGCCGAGACTGCGCTGATGGACTGGATGGTGCGTGCCAGCTCGCCCTCGAGCGCACGCTGGTAATTCACCTGTTCGTGGAACTGCGACATGCCGAGCTTCTGCTGCTCGAGCAGCTCGAAGCCCACCGAGCCGCCCCGGGGCAGACCCTGTGCGGCCAGGGTCAGGCGCAGTTCATTTGCACGACCCGCCAGCACCAGGATGGAAGCGCCGCCGTTCTCGACCTTGTAGGGAATGTTCTGTTGCTGAAGGGCGGCGACCACCGCGCCGCCGTCCTTTTCATCCAGGCCCGAGAAGAGCACGGAGTACTGCGGCTGCTGGCTCCACAGCCAGACCCCGACGAGCAGCGAGAGCGCCAGTGCCAGCGCTGCGGCACCAGCCATTTTCTGGCGCGCACTCAAGCGTGCGAAGTTCGCCGAAATGGTCTGCAGGGGCGACGCCGGCGGGGTCGGTAGTGCTTCTTCAGCCATGGAGTGCTCCGGAGGGGCCGTTCAAGGGCGGCTTTTTCATACGGAGCGATTGTGCATGCGGCTCGTCAAGCGGCACGCGGCAATAAGCGGCAGGATTTGCCGGTTAATCCGGGCCTTCCGGCGCTTGCCGCGGGCATACAGTGGCGGCGTTCTCCATGCGTCCGGATGAAACATGAACCTCACTCCCTTGCCGATGGATGCCGCTGGTCTGGCTGAAGCCTTCCAGGCTTTCGCCCGTGCGTCCGATGAGCTGACCCAGGCCTATAACGGGCTCCAGGGGCAGGTCGGCGAGCTCACCGAGCGTCTCACGCTGCTGATGGCGGCGCTGCCTGCCGGTGTGGTGCTGATTGACGCCAACGGCTGCATCGGCCAGCTCAATCACGCGGCGGTGCGCATGCTGGGGCCGGTGCCCTCGGGCACGCCCTGGTCCCTGTTGCGAGATCGGCTGGCTGATACCGAAACACCGGGCGAATTCCTGCTGCCGCACGATGATGGCGAGTTGCGCGTGTCATTGTTCGAAACGCCCCAGGATACGCGGGGCGGCCGCATCGCCCTTCTTCACGACGTCACCGAAGCCTGGCGGCTGCGCCAGCAGACCGCACGCAATGAAAGGCTCGCCGCCATGGGCGAGATGGTGGCCGGGCTGGCGCATCAGCTGCGTACACCGCTCGCCGCCGCGCTGCTCTACACCGGGCATATGGGCAATGCTTCGCTGGACGACGAAACCCGCAGCCGGGTATCGAGTCGCGCACTCGAGCGTTTGCGCCATCTCGAAAAACTGATTCACGACATGCTGATCTTCGCGCGGGGCGAGGCGCTCGGGCGCGAATCCTTCGGCGTGTGCGAGCTCACCGCCGAACTCGCTCACACCATCGAGCCGGTGGCGGACCGGCGTGGTGTCGGTTTTCGCGCATCCTGCGGCGCAGGTGGCAGCAAGCTCTTTGGAAACCGCAAGGAGATCGCCAGCGCCTTGCTCAATCTTCTGGAAAACGCCATTCAGGCCGTCGGCGACGGCGGCCAGGTAGCGCTGGACGCGGTGCTGGACGAGCAGCAAGCCGTTTTCTGCGTGCGTGACAACGGCAAGGGCATCCCGGCCGAGCTTCAGGCACGTCTGTTCGAGCCCTTCTTCACCACCCGCGCCGATGGCACCGGACTCGGTCTCGCGATTGCCCGCGGCGTGGCCCGCGCGCATGGCGGCGATATCCGGCTGCGCTCGGCACCCGGCGAAGGTACCGAGTTCTCATTCTTCCTTCCGCTGGCGCCCGAACCCGTCAGCGAACCCACCGGAGTTCCGCAATGCTAGAAATCCTGAACATCCTGGTCGTTGATGACGATGAAGCGTTGCGTGACGCCATCAACCTGATCCTGGAGGCGGCAGGCCACCGCGTGTCACTGGCGGCCAGCGGCCCCGAAGCGCTCGAGCTGCTCGAGCGCAAGCGCTTCAATCTGGTCATTACGGATCTGCGCATGGATCCTATGGATGGCCTCGAGCTGCTCGCCCGCATCCGGGCGCTCAATCCCCGGCTCCCGGTGCTGCTGATGACGGCATTCGGCGACGTCGACAAGGCGGTGGCGGCCATGCGCGGGGGGGCCTGCGAGTTCCTCATGAAGCCCTTCGAGTCCGAAGCGCTGCTCGAAAACGTCCGCCGCTATGCGACCGTAACCCCAGAGCAGGACGACATGATCGCGGAGGATCCGCGCACCCGGAATGTGCTCGCGATGGCGGCACGGGTGGCTGAAACCGATGCGACGGTGTTGCTGACCGGCGAGTCGGGCACCGGCAAGGAAGTGTTCGCACGCTATGTGCACCAGCACTCGCGGCGAAAGAACGGCCCTTTCGTGGCGATCAACTGCGCCGCGATTCCGGAGAATCTGCTTGAAGCCACCTTGTTCGGTTACGAAAAAGGCAGCTTCACCGGCGCCCAGAGTTCGCAGGCCGGCAAGTTCGAACAGGCTCAGGGCGGCACGATCCTGCTCGACGAAATCTCCGAAATGCCGATGGGGCTGCAGGCCAAGCTCTTGCGGGTGTTGCAGGAGCGCGAAGTGGAGCGGGTGGGGGGCAAGAAACCCGTGCCGCTGGATATCCGCGTCCTCTCCACTAGCAACCGGGACATGTTGCGGGAAGTGCAGGGTGGGCGTTTCCGCGAAGATCTCTACTACCGGCTGAATGTTTTCCCGGTCGAGATCCCCAGCCTTCGCGAGCGGCCGGCCGACATCCTGCCGCTGGCGCGCCATTTCATAGAACGCCATGGCGAGCGGATCGGCAAAACGGCAAGAATTGCCGGCAGTGCGGCGGAAATTCTTGCCGCCTGGCGCTGGCCCGGCAATGTACGGGAGCTCGAAAACACCATTCAGCGCGCCCTGATTCTGGCGGCCGGAGATTCGATCACCGGCGAGGACGTCAAGCTCTGCCTGCCCGGATGGGGGACTGCAGCGCGTCCGGCGTCTCCCGCCGTGCCCGTGCCGGCCATGAGCGGCTCCGATGCCGGGTGGCAGGAAAAACCGGCAATGAATGCCGGCGGAATGGATGCCCGGACCTGGGCCGGCATGATTGCTCCCCTGAATCAGGAATCTTCACCGACAAACATGCGGGATCTCGAAAAGCAGCATATTCTTGATGTGTTGCGCTCGGTGGGCGGCTCTCGCAAGAAAGCCGTTGAAAAGCTGGGGATTTCCGAGCGCACGTTGCGTTACAAGCTGCAGCAGTACCGGGACGAAGGCTGGGTCGAATCGTGAGCAAACGGCATTCTTCTCAGGCACGGAATCTGCTAGCAGCTTCATAAAGCTACGGAGCCCACCATGGATACACGCGCAATTGAACAGATGCTTGGCCAGATGCGAGCCGCGACCGATGTGGCCGCAGGCAAGAGCACGGCTGCATCTGCTGCCGGCGGCGCGGATTTCTCCTCGGCGTTGCAGAACGCGATGGCCGAGGTGAGCCAGGCGCAGCAGTCTGCCCAGCAGATGGCTCAGGATTTCTCTTCTGGGAATTCCGAGGTGAACCTGCAGGATGTGATGGTCAATCTCCAGAAGGCCAATCTCTCCTTCCAGCAGATGGTGCAGGTTCGCAACAAGCTGGTCTCTGCCTATCAGGACATGATGAACATGCAGGTCTGAGGCGCCCCGCCTGCAAACAAAGGCCGGCTTTCGCCGGCCTTTGTTTTTTCAGCAGGCCTTGCCGAGCACGGAGGCGGTCGCAATCAGTTCGTCGAGCAGCGCCATGGAGGCGGCGCCGCTGCCGACGAAGGGATCCAGCGTGGGTTTTTCCGAATGCTTGAGCAGCAGGGAGGGATTGACCTTGGCCAGATTGACCTGGCCCATGGTCCAGCTCGCGAAGCGGCGTTCCTGGATTTCCTCGTAGGAGAGCAGGCGCACGTTGCTGTGCCGGTCGTCACGGGCGATATGGTTGTAGAGCTCGCAGACGGCATCCCGCCCGCCTTCAAGCACCTGCATGAAGATGTCCCCGCTGTAGCAGAGGATGCCGGTGATGCCGTTGGCCGGATTGTGCTGACGCGATTGCGCCAGGATGCCTTCAATGAGTTCGGGCGTGAGCGTGCTGGAGGCACGACTTGCATAGAGCAGGCGGACGAGCATGGTGTGTGGGCTCCCTCAGGGGTTGAGCTTGATCAGCGAGAGAAACTCGCGGCGCAACGATGCGTCCTTCAGGAAGGAGCCGCGCATCACGCTGTTGATCATCTTGGTCTGACTGTCTTTCACGCCGCGCCAGTGCATGCAGAAGTGATCCGCTTCCATGACGACGGACAACCCATCCGGGCTGACCTTGTCCATGAGCAGGTTGGCGACCTGGGTGATGGCTTCTTCCTGGATCTGGGGGCGGCTCATGATCCACTCGGCAAGACGGGCGTATTTGGAAAGCCCGATCAGGTTCGAGTGCTCGTTGGGCATCAGCCCGATCCACAGCTTGCCCATGATGGGACACAGGTGGTGGGAGCATGCACTGCGGACCGTGATCGGGCCGACGATCATCAGTTCGTTGAGCCTCTCGGCGTTGGGAAACTCGGTGACGGGCGGCTGCGGAACGTAGCGACCGCGGAAAACCTCGTTCAGGTACATCTTGGCCACACGGCGCGCGGTGTCTTGCGTGTTGTGGTCGCTCGTGGTGTCGATCACAAGGCTTTCCAGAACGCCCTTGAGCTTGCCTTCGACTTCGGTGAGCAGCTCATCGAGTTCTCCCGGCTCAATGAAGGCCGAGATATTGTCGTTGGCATGAAAGCGCTGCTGGGCGGCGCGGATGCGCTGGCGGATGCGGTCAGAGACCGGGAGTTCAAGGGATGGGGGCAGGTTGTTGTCGGGCATTTTTCTGCTTTCTCTTCTGCGGGATCAGACGCAGCTTAGCCGATTCGGGCGAGACCCGCGATGCATGCCGTGATGGCGAGAGTAGCGCAAAGCACCGGGGGCCGCGGAGAGCCGGCAATCCGCGCGCTCGGGCGGTCGGCCGGGCCTGGCAGTACGAGCTTGCGACTTTGGCCTTAGAATGACCCGCACAGCCGCAGGGTGGCTGTGCCTCTTGTCTTCCACGAAAGGAACTGAAGTGTCTGATGCAGTGCAACGCGCCGATTTCGATCGCTACATGGTCCCCGTATTCGCCCCGCTGGACATGATTCCCGTGCGAGGCGAAGCTTCGCGACTGTGGGATCAGCAAGGCCGTGACTACATCGACTTCGGTGCTGGTGTGGCCGTGACGGCGTTGGGACATGCGCACCCGGCTCAGGTGAAGGCCTTGACCGAGCAGGCCGGCAAGCTCTGGCATGTGTCGAACTACTACACCAACGAGCCTGCGCTGCGCCTGGCGAAGAAGCTTTGCGACGCGACGTTTGCCGAGCGGGTGTTCTTCTGCAATTCCGGGGCCGAGGCCAACGAGGCCGCGTTGAAACTCGCCCGCAAGCGGGCGGTGAACAAATACGGTCCGGAAAAGATCGACATCATCGCTTTCAATGGCAGCTTCCACGGCCGGACGTTCTTCACCGTGTCCGTGGGCGGACAGGCCAAATACTCTTCCGGCATGGGGCCGAACCCGGCCGGCATCATCCATGTGGATCTGCATGACGAAGCCGCGGTCCGGCGTGCGGTGGGGCGCAACACCTGCGCCATCATCGTTGAACCCATCGTGGGCGAGAGCGGTGTGGTGCCTGTGGATCCTGCTTTCCTGCGTTTGCTGCGTGAGCTGGCGACTGAGCATGACGCCGCCCTGATCTTTGACGAGGTCCAGTCCGGCAACGGTCGTACCGGCGCGCTGTATGCCTACATGAATACGGGTGTCGTTCCGGACATCATGACTACCGCCAAAGGTATCGGTGGCGGTTTTCCGATCGGCGCCATGCTGACGACGGCGGCGATCGCCGACGAACACTTCACGCCCGGCGTTCATGGCAGTACTTTCGGCGGCAATCCGCTGGCCTGTGCGGTCGCTGAGGCCGTGTTCGACGTTATCCGCTCGCCCGAGGTCCTGGAAGGCGTGCGGCGCAAGGCGGCCCACGCGGCCCGTCGCCTGCGTGCCATGGGGCAGCAGTACGGCCTCTTTTCCGAGGTGAGGGAGTCCGGACTCTGGCTGGGCTGCGAGCTTGCCGGGAGCATGCAGGGCAAAGCATCTGCCTTCATGACGGCATCTGCCCACAACGGGGTGCTTCACATCGTGGCCGGCCCCAATGTCATCCGGATCGCGACTTCGCTGGTCATCAGTGATGAGGAACTGGACGAAGGGCTTGATCGCCTCGAGAAGACCTGCGCGCAGTTGAGTGCGCGCTGATCTGCAGAAAGAGTGGCGGGATGGCGTGTCCCGCCATGCATGGCCGGGCAGCGTGTCTGCCCGGCGTCCCTGTCCGTGAGACGCTGCGCAAATGCCGGATAACAACGACCCTAACACTCCCCGCAGTGCGCCCGATATCAGCAGTCTGCGCGATGCCCTGAGATCACTCGCCACGCTGGCTGGCCTGCACGGAGGCTTCGAGGACCCGGAGCGCGAACCCGCCAAGGTGATCTGGCGCCTGGTTCGCCTGATGGATCAGCAGTTGCGCGAGAAAGACAGACTCTCGCTGGCGCTCGATAACCACAATGACGGGCTCTGGGACTGGGATTTCCGCAACGGCGTGTTCTTCCTGAGCGAACTCTGGAAGCGCGGGCTTGGCTATGAGCCGGAAGAGCTCGGCAACAGTCGTGCGGACTGGGAGTCGGCCATCCATCCGGATGACCTGCCCATGGTGCAGGAGCGCTTCGAGTTTCACCTGCTGGGTGGCATCGACGAATTCGAGGCGGAATACCGCTTCCGGGCAAGAAACGGTGACTGGAGCTGGATTTCCAGCCACGGACGGGTCGTGTCGCGTGACGGCACGGGGCGAGCCGTACGCATGGTGGGCCTGCACCGCAACGTGACCGAGCGCAAGGGCTTCGAGCTCGAACTGCTGCGCGCCAAGGAAGCCGCGGAGTCGGCCAGTCGCGCCAAGGGCGATTTTCTGGCCAATATGAGCCACGAAATCCGCACTCCCATGAACGGCATCATCGGCATGACCGAACTCGCCCTCGATACCCAGCTCGACGCCGAACAGCGCGGCTATTTGCAGACGGTCAAGAACTCGGCCGAGTCACTGCTGGCCATCATCAACGACGTGCTCGATTTCTCGAAGATCGAGGCCGGGAAGATGGCGATCGAGAACATCGATTTTTCTCTGCCTGCCGTGCTCTCTGATACCTTCAAGGCGCTTGCGCTGCGAGGACATCAAAAGGGGCTCGAACTCGTCTTCGGCATTGCGCCGGACGCGCCACAGGTCTTGCGGGGTGACCCGAACCGCTTGCGGCAGGTGCTCATGAATCTGCTGGGCAATGCGATCAAGTTCACCGAACGGGGCGAGGTCGAGGTCGCTGTCCGCGTCATGCAGCGCAACGGCTCGCGCGTGACGTTGCAGTTCGATGTCTGTGACACCGGCATCGGCATTCCGGCAGACAAGCAGGCGGAAGTGTTCGGCGCGTTTTCTCAGGCAGATACCTCCACGACGCGGCGCTACGGCGGCACGGGGCTGGGGCTCGCGATATGCCGGCGGCTTGTGGAACTCATGCGTGGCCGGATGTGGCTGCGCAGTGAAGTCGGCAAGGGCAGTACCTTCTCCTTTTCGGTAGAAGTGGAGGCGGTCCGCGCATCGGTCAGCGACGAACAGATTGACCCGAAATTTGCCCGCATGAGTGCGCTGATCGTTGAAGACAGCCGTGCTGTGGCCCGCGAACTCTCGGCGACCCTCAAACGCTGGGGTTTTTCGGTGGATGTCGCACGGACCGGGCAGGAGGCCGAGGCGCTTCTCAAGCAGGCATCCCGCAGCGGCATGCCCTTCGACATCATGATCGTCGATGCAGGCATGCCGGAGCCGGGCGGGTTTGCCTTGCCGGCATATTTTCACGCGGAAGGGGCGAGTTGCGAACGGATCATCATGCTGCTGCGTTCGGATACGCAGCGCAACGATGTGGCGCGCTGTCGCCAGTTCGGCGTGCGGGCCAACATCATCAAACCGGTTTCGCCGACCGACTTGCTGGAGGCCGTCCGGCTTTCGCTGTCTTCCGAATCTGCCAGCACCGAGATCGAACTCGACGAGTTCAGTATCGACGAGAACCTGCTCAAGGCCGCCAGCGGGCCGCTCAAGAGTCGCTCCGTCCTGCTCGTGGAGGACAACCTGGTCAATCAGGCGGTTGCCACCAAACTGCTTCAGCGCGCGTCTTACGAGGTCATTGCCGCCAACAACGGGCAGGAAGCGATCGAGTGGTTCGAAAAACGCCGTTTCGATCTGATCCTCATGGACGTGCAGATGCCGGTCCTTGGCGGCCTTGAGGCGACCCGGGCAATCCGGGCGCGCGAGGCTCGCCGCAGTTGGGCGATGTCCGGCCGCTGGGAGATCACGCCGATCATCGCGATGACGGCCCACGTGATGCAGGGCGACCGGGAGCGCTGTCTGGAGGCCGGGATGGACGACTATGTTTCCAAGCCCATCCAGCCGCAGGATCTCTTTGGTGCCATCGAACGGGTCATGAGCCGGCTCGACGAATCCGCCGGTGAGGAGTTCGTTCAGGAGATCGCTGCGGGCGGGCAGGGGGGCGCCGTCAGCGCGGCGGTTTCGGATGTGATTGATCTCAGCCAGGCTCGCGCGCTGCTTGATGGCGACGAAGCTTCATTGCAGGGGCTGATCGATATTTTCCTGGCCGAGTATCCGAAGAGCCTCCAGAAAATGGAGGAGGCGAGCCGTGACCAGGATGCGAGAGCCCTGGGGGTGGTGGCGCACTCCCTCAAGTCGTCGGTCGGGTTGTTTGGCGCGACGGAGGCTGCTGCCATTGCCCAGCGGGTCGAGGCGGCCGGACGGCGGGGAGACGCTGCAGCCGCCTTCGGCGCGCTTCCGGAATTCCGGTCCGAACTGGCGCGTGTCGTACGCAGCCTGCAGGCGGCAAAGGCTGAAGTGACCTCCTGAAGCCTCATCAAACTTGCGGCAAAAGCGGCGTTCGGGCTAAAATCCCGCCAATCTTCAAGAGGGATTCGTCTGGAAAGACGGTCCCTTTTTTCACGTCGGACCCATCGACTGGCAGCCCCGCGTCACCGTGCGCAGGAGCCGGAGCGAGGGTCCGATTTCACAGGAATCCAGGAGTATTGATCGTGACGGAAACCCTTTACGCCCTTCTTGCGCTCGCCGATGGCACCGTGTTCCATGGACAGGGTGTCGGAGCCGTAGGAAAAAGCGTTGGCGAGGTGGTGTTCAACACCGCCATCACCGGCTACCAGGAAATCCTCACCGATCCTTCCTACACCCGTCAGATCGTCACCCTGACCCACCCGCATATCGGTAACGTCGGCATCAACCGCGAAGACTGCGAGGCGGGCCGTATTTATGCGGCAGGCTTGGTGATCCGCGACCTGCCCTTGCTGGTGTCGAACTTCCGTTCCGAGCAGACGCTGGACGCGTACATGAAGGCCGAGAATGTGGTCGGGATCGCCGGCATCGATACCCGCAAGCTCACCCGCATCCTGCGCGAAAAGGGTGCCCAGGCCGGCTGCCTGATGACTGCCGTGAGCCAGAAGGACCTCAATGCCGAGGCAGCCGTCGCCGAAGCGCGTGCCTTTCCCGGACTGGCCGGCATGGATCTGGCCAGGGTTGTCACGACCGACAAGGCCTATTCCTGGACTTCCGGCGAATGGAAACTGGGCAAGGGCTACGTGGAGCAGGAAAATGCGCGCTTTCACGTGGTGGCCTATGACTTCGGCGTCAAGCGCAACATCCTGCACATGCTGGCCGAGCGCGGCTGCAGGCTGACCGTGGTCCCGGCGCAGACGCCGGCTTCCGAAGTGTTGGCCCTCAATCCGGACGGAGTGTTCCTGTCCAACGGCCCTGGTGACCCAGAGCCCTGCGATTATGCGATCGCGGCGACGCGCGAGTTCCTGGATCGTCGCTTGCCGACCTTCGGTATCTGTCTGGGCCACCAGATCATGGGCCTCGCTGCAGGCGCCAAGACGCTGAAAATGAAGTTCGGCCACCATGGTGCAAACCATCCGGTCAAGGATCTCGATTCCGGCCGCGTGCTGATTACCAGCCAGAACCATGGCTTTGCAGTGGATGAGAAAACCCTGCCGGCAAACGTGCGTCCGTCGCATGTTTCCCTGTTTGACGGCAGCCTCCAGGGGCTGATGTGGACGGATCGTCCTGCCCTGTGCTTCCAGGGGCACCCGGAAGCCAGTCCGGGACCGCATGACGTGGCCTATCTGTTCGACCGTTTCGTCGACATGATGGCCGCCAGCGCCAAGCAGTAACGCATTTCCGGCGAGCGAGGCGGATGCCACGCTCCGAACGCAACGAATTTCAGGTGTAGACATGCCAAAGCGGACAGACATCCAATCCATCCTCATCATCGGTGCCGGCCCGATCATCATCGGTCAGGCCTGCGAGTTCGATTATTCCGGCGCCCAAGCCTGCAAGGCCCTTCGCGATGAAGGCTACAAGGTCATTCTGGTCAATTCGAACCCGGCCACGATCATGACCGATCCGAACATGGCAGATGTGACCTATATCGAGCCGATCACTTGGCAGGTTCTCGAGCGCATTATCGAGAAGGAGCGCCCGGACGCCGTGCTGCCTACAATGGGCGGCCAGACGGCGCTGAACGCGGCGCTGGATCTGTGGCGCAACGGCGTGCTGGACAAGTACAAGGTGGAACTCATCGGCGCGACGCCGGAGGCCATCGACAAGGCGGAAGACCGCCTGAAGTTCAAGGACGCGATGACCAAGATCGGACTGGAGTCCGCACGGTCAGGTATCGCACATTCGATGGAAGAAGCCATGGCCGTGCAGGCCAAGGTCGGCTTTCCCGCGATTATCCGCCCCTCATTCACCATGGGCGGTACGGGCGGCGGCATTGCCTACAACGTCGAGGAATTTGTCGAGATCTGCACCCGCGGCCTCGATCTTTCGCCGACCCGCGAGTTGCTGATCGAAGAGTCCCTGCTGGGCTGGAAGGAATTCGAGATGGAAGTCGTGCGTGACCGGCACGACAACTGCATCATCGTCTGCTCGATCGAAAACCTCGATCCGATGGGCGTACACACCGGCGACTCGATCACGATCGCACCGGCGCAGACGCTGACAGACAAGGAATACCAGATCATGCGGAATGCATCGGTCGCCGTGCTGCGCGAGATCGGCGTCGATACCGGTGGTTCGAACGTGCAGTTCGCCGTGAATCCGAAGGATGGGCGCCTGATCGTCATCGAGATGAATCCGCGCGTGTCACGGTCGTCGGCCCTGGCTTCCAAGGCCACCGGCTTCCCGATCGCGAAGGTCGCTGCCAAGCTGGCGGTCGGCTTCACGCTGGACGAGCTCAAGAACGACATTACCGGCGGCGCGACGCCCGCCTCCTTCGAGCCTTCGATCGACTACATCGTCACCAAGATTCCGCGTTTTGCCTTCGAGAAATTCCCTCAGGCGCCGGATCGTCTGACCACCCAGATGAAGTCGGTAGGGGAAGTCATGGCCATGGGCCGCACCTTCCAGGAGTCGTTCCAGAAAGCGCTGCGCGGCCTTGAAGTGGGTGTGTATGGGCTGGATGAAGTCGAATGTGATCGTGAAGAACTCGAGCACGAACTGGCGAACCCCGGTGCAGAGCGGATCTGGTATGTCGGTCAGGCCTTCCGCGAGGGCTACTCGCAGGAGCAGGTCCATCAGCTGACCAGGATTGATCCGTGGTTCCTGGCCCAGATCGAGGACATCATCCTCAGTGAAAAGAGCCTTTCAGGCCGGTCGCTCAAGAGCCTGGATGCTTCGGCCCTGCGTGCGCTCAAGCGCAAGGGTTTCTCGGATCGCCGCATCTCGCGTCTCTTGGGCACGGATGAAACGGCTGTGCGCCTGCATCGCCATGGTCTCGGCGTGCGTCCGGTCTACAAGCGCGTCGACACCTGCGCGGCGGAATTCGCCTCGAACACCGCCTACATGTATTCCTGCTATGACGAAGAGTGTGAATCGCAGCCTTCGGACAAGAAAAAGATCATGGTGCTGGGCGGCGGCCCGAACCGGATCGGGCAGGGCATCGAGTTCGACTATTGCTGCGTTCACGCAGCGTTGGCAATGCGTGAGGATGGCTATGAAACCATCATGGTCAACTGCAATCCGGAAACCGTCTCGACGGACTACGACACATCTGACCGTCTGTATTTCGAACCGCTGACCCTGGAAGACATCCTTGAAATCGTGGCGGTCGAGAAGCCGGTTGGCGTGATCGTGCAGTTTGGTGGTCAGACGCCGCTCAAACGCGCACGCGATCTTGAAGCCAATGGCGTGCCCATCATCGGCACGAGTCCCGATATGATCGATGCGGCGGAAGACCGCGAGCGCTTCCAGAAGCTGCTGCAGGATCTGGGGCTCAAGCAGCCGCCCAACCGCACTGCCCGCAACGAGGCTGACGCGATCCGTCTGGCCGCCGAAATCGGCTATCCGCTGGTGGTGCGCCCGAGTTATGTGCTGGGTGGCCGCGCGATGGAAATCGTGCATGAGCAGAAGGATCTCGAGCGCTACATGCGCGAAGCCATCAAGGTCTCCAACGATTCACCGGTGCTGCTCGATCGCTTCCTGAACGACGCTACCGAGGTGGACGTCGACGCGATGTCTGATGGCCAGCAGGTCATCATCGGCGGCATCATGCAGCACATCGAGCAGGCCGGCGTTCACTCGGGGGACTCCGCTTGTTCGCTGCCGCCCTATACGCTTTCTGCCGAACTGCAGGATGAGCTGCGTCGCCAGACCGAAATGATGGCGCGGGCCCTGAACGTCGTAGGCCTGATGAATGTGCAGTTCGCGATCCAGGGCGGCACCGTTTATGTGCTCGAAGTGAACCCCCGTGCATCCCGTACGGTTCCCTTCGTGTCCAAGGCGTGCTCGCTGCCGCTGGCCAAGATTGCAGCACGCTGCATGGCAGGCCAGTCTCTGGCTTCGCAAGGCGTCACGCACGAGGTTGTGCCGCCGTACTTCTCTGTGAAGGAAGCCGTCTTCCCGTTCAACAAGTTCCCGGGCGTTGACACGATTCTCGGACCGGAAATGAAGTCGACCGGCGAAGTGATGGGGGTCGGCAAAACCTTTGCCGAAGCCTTCGTCAAGAGCCAGCTGGCTGCAGGGGCCCGCTTGCCGTCCTCTGGAACCGCGTTCCTGAGTGTCAAGCAAAGCGACCGGCCGAAGGCGGTTGAAGTGGCACGGGAACTGCTGGAACTTGGTTTCAAGGTCGTGGCGACAAAGGGAACTGCAGGCTATCTGCATAACGCAGGCGTAACGTCGGTGACGCCGGTCAACAAGGTGACCGAGGGGCGTCCTCACATCGTGGATATGATCAAGAACAACGAAGTCACGCTCGTGATCAATACCGTTGATGAGAAGCGCCAGGCTGTGCTGGATTCGCGTTCGATCCGAACCAGTGCGCTCGCAGCAAAGGTTTCCATCTTCACAACCATCGAAGGGGCAAGAGCTGCCTGCATGGGCATTCGTCACCTCAACGATCTTGAACCCTATGCGTTGCAGGAACTGCACGCCAAGCTGAACTGAAGAAAAATGATCAAGACTCCATTGACCGTTAATGGCGCAGAGCTGCTGCGCGCCGAGCTGCACCATCTCAAGACTGTCGAGCGTCCGAACGTGATCGCGGCCATTGCTGAGGCCCGATCGCACGGAGACTTGTCGGAAAATGCCGAATACGACGCAGCCAAGGAACGCCAGGGCTTTGTCGAAGGACGCATTGCCGAGGTGGAAAGCAAGCTCTCCACCGCCCAGATCATTGATCCGGCACTGCTGGATGCCGATGGCCGCTGCGTGTTCGGAGCGACCGTGGACTTGGAAGATCTCGAAACCAACAAGCGTGTCGTCTACCAGATCGTGGGCGAGGACGAAGCTGACCTGAAATCAGGCAAGATCTCTGTCAGTTCTCCGATCGCCCGTGCATTGATCGGAAAATCGGCGGGCGACGTGGCCGAGGTGCAGGCGCCCGGCGGCGTTCGCGAATACGAGATCATCGACGTTCGCTACATCTGATCAGCATGTCGAGACTAGCCGAGTCTTTGTATGCGCTAGCTGTCACCGTGTGGGTCGGCGCGCTTTGGGCCATCGGATACATCTCGGCCCCGGTTCTCTTCGAATACGCGGGAGACAGGACGCTTGCAGGGACGCTTGCCGGACATCAGTTTGCGATCGTGGCCTGGCTGGGCATCGTATGTGGCGTGTATCTGATGATCTACATGCTGTTCCGGGAGGGAGGCAAAGCGCTGCGCCAGCCTGCCTTCTGGCTTGTGCTGGTCATGTGGCTGCTCGTGCTGGCAGGGCATTTCGGCATCAGCCCGATCGTTGAAAGATTGCGGATAGATATCGCCCGAGATGTCGTTCAGAGCGTCGTGCGCAGCCGTTTTGCAACCTGGCACGGCATTGCGAGCGTGCTCTGGCTGATCGAAAGCGTGCTCGGCGTGGCACTTGTCACGCAACTGATCCGGAAATGAAAAAGGCCGGCATGTGCCGGCCTTTTGCAAAGACTGCGAGCTCAGCGCGCACTCTTGCGGGTGCGACCAGCACCGGCAGAGGGTTTGCGATAGCGCGGCTCAGGCGCTCCGGCCAGCGATTTGCGGGGGGCGTTGCTTGTGGTCGGGCGCCCAGGCCGCAGGTCGAAGCCCGCTTTGTCTGCAGTTTTTCGGCGCGCACCTGCCGGGCTTTCCTGCTTGGCCTGAGGTTTGTGCAAGTCCGGATTCAGCCGGTAGACCACCAGCAGCTTCCCGATGCTCTGCACCGAATGACAAGAGAGCTGCGAACAGATTTCCTGAAGGTAGGCGATGCGGGCGTCCCGGTCGTCCCCATAAACTCGGATCTTGATCAGTTCGTGAGCCTTCAGTGCCAGCTCGATTTCCTTCAGCACATTGCTCGTCAGGCCGTTGCCGGCGATACTCACGACAGGATCAAGGTGATGGGCTTGTGCGCGGAGTTCGCGACGTTTCGCAGGGCTAAGATCTTGCATGTGTTTGATTAATCCTCACTAAAGTTGAATTGTAGTGCCATGAAGCCCAGCAAGACCAGCAAGTCCTGGATGCAGGAACACGTAAATGACCCCTGGGTGCAGAAGGCGAAGGTTGCCGGATACCGCGCTCGCGCCGCTTTCAAGCTGATTGAAATCGATAGGAAAGACCGCCTGATCCGACCCGGCATGGTCGTTGTCGACCTGGGTTCTGCCCCCGGTTCTTGGTCGCAGATTGCGGCGCCACTCGTCAAACCCGGTGGACAAGCGTTTGCTCTGGATATCCTGCCTATGGAGCCCGTGCCCGACGTATGTTTCCTGCAAGGCGACTTCCGGGAAGACTCGGTGCTCGCGGAGTTTGAAAAAATGCTTGCGGGGAGGGCCGTGGACCTTGTGTTATCGGATATGGCCCCCAACATGTCGGGTAATGCGGTCAGCGATGACGGTCGAATGATGTATCTGGCGGAGTTGGCGCTCGAGTTTTCGAGATCCCATTTGCGGCCGGGCGGCAACATGCTTATCAAAGTGTTTCAGGGGGCCGGCTTCATGGAGTTTCGTGCTGAAATGCAGAAGACCTTTCGCAGTGTCGTTTCGCGCAAGCCCGAGGCCTCTCGTGACCGCAGTGCCGAGGTCTACCTCCTCGGGCTTGACAGAAAGGCCTGACGTGCCCGCTATTGCATGGATTGTTTGCCGGCGGGAACGTTCCTACATAGAATGAGTCAAGAGTTTTGTCAGTCCCTTCCTTCATCGGGACTTATCGGGAGTTGCTTTGAATAACAACGTTTTCAAGAATGTTGCGATCTGGCTGGTGATCGGCGTGGTTCTGCTGACCATCTTCAATCAGTTCAACGGTCGTCAGACTCAACAGAACACCATGGAATACTCCCAGTTCATGGAAGATGCCAAGGCCGGGCGAATCGCCAAGGCCAGCATTGACGCTCAGCGTCATGTTGTCACGGCTCTGACTCAGGAAGGCCGTCAGGTTGTGGTTAATTACCCGCCTGACCTCTGGATGGTTTCGGATCTTCTGCACGCAAACGTGCAGGTTTCATCCAAGCCCGAAGAAGAGCCGTCCTGGCTCGCCAGTGTTTTCCTTCAGCTCCTGCCTGTCCTCCTGATGGTGGGAGTCTGGATCTTCTTCATGCGTCAGATGCAGGGGGGCGGCAAGGGCGGAGCATTTTCGTTCGGCAAGAGCAAGGCTCGCATGCTGGACGAGTCCGCAAACTCCATCACCTTCGCTGACGTCGCAGGTTGCGACGAGGCCAAGGAAGAGGTCGGCGAGCTTGTGGAGTTCCTTCGTGATCCTTCAAAGTTTCAGAAGCTGGGTGGCCGGATTCCGAAAGGCGTCCTGATGGTGGGCTCTCCCGGTACCGGTAAGACCCTGCTTGCGAAAGCGATCGCCGGCGAGGCGAAGGTTCCGTTCTTCAGCATTTCCGGCTCTGATTTTGTCGAGATGTTTGTGGGCGTGGGTGCTGCACGTGTCAGGGACATGTTCGAGAACGCCAAGAAGGCGGCTCCGTGCATCATTTTCATCGACGAGATCGACGCGGTAGGCCGTCAGCGGGGTGCTGGCCTCGGTGGTGGTAATGATGAGCGCGAACAGACGCTGAACCAGATGCTCGTCGAGATGGACGGTTTTGAAGGGAACTCGGGCGTTATCGTGATCGCCGCGACCAACCGTCCTGATGTTCTTGATCCGGCCTTGCTGCGACCCGGCCGCTTCGATCGCCAGGTGACGGTACCGCTGCCCGACATCCGTGGTCGCGAGCAGATTATCAAGGTCCATATGCGCAAGGTCCCCGTTGCGCCTGACGTGGACGCGATGGTCCTGGCGAGAGGAACGCCCGGAATGGCAGGGGCGGACCTTGCCAATCTGGTCAATGAAGCAGCCCTGTTTGCTGCACGCGGAAACAAGCGTCTTGTTGATATGGACGACTTCGAGCGTGCCAAGGACAAGATCTTCATGGGGGCCGAGCGCAAGTCGATGGTGATTTCGCCCGAAGAGAAAAAGGCGACGGCTTATCACGAGTCCGGACACGCCATTATTGGCTCCCTGCTTCCGGGGTGTGATCCGGTTCACAAGGTCACGGTGATTCCGCGGGGCAGGGCGCTTGGCGTCACCTGGTCCTTGCCAGAACGCGATCGTACAAGCCTTTATCAGGATCAGATGCTTGCCCAGATCAGCATGCTGTTTGGCGGCCGCGTGGCGGAAGAACTGTTTGTCGGAAAGGTCTCTACCGGCGCGTCGAATGACTTTGAGCGCGCAACGGCGACTGCACGAGACATGGTGACCCGCTACGGCATGTCAGCAGAACTGGGGCCGATGGTGTACGCCGAAAACGAGGGCGAGGTTTTTCTCGGCCGTTCGGTAACCACCCACAAGAACGTGTCGGAGGCCACCTTGCAGAAGGTGGATGCCGAGATTCGCCGGATCATTGACGAGCAATACGATCTTGCGCGTCGTCTTCTTCAGGAGCATCGTGACAAGGTTGAAACGATGACTTCCGCGCTGCTTGAGTGGGAAACCATTGATGCAGACCAGATCCGGGACATCATGGAAGGGCGTCCGCCTCGTCCTCCTAAGCCTCCTGCGGGCTTGACGCCGCCTCGGCAGGATGAAGGACCTGGCGCGGCTCCAGCCGCCCCTGCTCCGATCGCCTGAGCTTATCGACACTGAAGGTGTGAGCCCCGCGAATGCGGGGCTTTTCGCTTGGCGGGAAGTTGATCCCAGCGAAGCCTGTCGGCTTCTCCGGTTTTGACGAAAATGTTGTATCTACCTACCGAGTCCACTGCTTTGAATTTCTGAACGGCCTGATTGTGCAGCGCAGACGTTCGGCTTGAATCTACGGTTGGACTAATGAGCTCCTGGAATTCATGGAGCCCGTTTTGGAGACAAGGAATGGCCAGAAAGTATTTCGGAACCGATGGCGTCAGAGGACGGGTCGGCGTAGCGCCCATCACGCCGGACTTCGTCATGCGCTTGGGATATGCAGCAGGCAAGACACTTGTTGCCCGCGAGAAGCTCGCCGCTGGCCAGCATCCTGCAGTCCTGATCGGTAAAGACACGCGCGTATCGGGTTACATGCTTGAAGCAGCGCTGGAAGCGGGGTTCGCCGCTGCGGGCGTGAACGTGATTCTCGCCGGACCGATCCCGACGCCTGCCGTTGCATATCTGACCCGAGCGCTCAGGTTGCAGGCGGGTGTAGTTCTCTCAGCCTCCCACAATCCTTACTACGACAACGGGATCAAGTTTTTCTCTGCTGCGGGATCAAAGCTGCCTGATGCCGTTGAGGAGGAGATCGAGGCGCATCTCGATGAGCCGATGGGGTGTGCCGAATCCTCCCTGCTTGGCCGTGCAAAGAGGATTGACGATGCGGCGGGGCGCTATATCGAGTTCTGCAAAAGCACCTTTCCGGGGGATCTTGATCTTCGCGGCTTGAAGATCGCGCTTGATTGCGCGCATGGCGCGGCGTATCACATTGCGCCCAAAGTGTTCCATGAACTCGGGGCCGAGATTGTCAGCGTCGGTGTTCAGCCGGATGGCATGAACATCAACGACGGCGTTGGGGCGACTGTTCCTGCCAGCATACGTGAGGCTGTTCTCAAGCATGGCGCGGATTTGGGTATCTCTCTCGATGGCGATGGCGACAGGCTTCTCATGTGTGACCGCGCCGGAGAGTTATACGATGGAGACAAACTGCTCTACGTCATCGCCCGTTCGCTCAAGGATGAAGGCCGTTTGCCAGGGGTCGTGGGAACGCTGATGAGCAACTTGGGGTTCGAGCATGCCATCAAGCGTCTTGGTGCTGATTTTGTTAGGGCCAAAGTTGGCGACCGATATGTGCTGGAACAACTGATTGAACACGGGTATCGCATCGGAGGCGAGAATTCCGGGCATATCATTTGCCTTGATCGGCACACCACTGGGGACGGCATCGTTTCCGCCTTGCAGGTGCTTGCTTCGTTGCGTCTGAGATCCGAAACTCTTGCGCAGGCCTGCTCCGATCTTGTGTTCTATCCGCAGCGGCTCATAAACGTTCGGATGAAGAACGGATTCGACTGGCGGTCGGACACAGGGATCTCGGCGGCTATCGAGGTTGCCGAGCGAGAGCTGGGAGACTCCGGACGCGTGCTGCTGCGAGCATCAGGCACAGAACCCTTGCTGAGAGTTCTGGTTGAGGGGCGTGATGCGGAACTTGTTGAGCAATTGGGAAGGCAGATTGCGTCGGCTGTTTCCTCGGCGTTTGAGTAAAGTCCGCACCAGGTATTTTCGTAAGAGTTTATGTTTGTGCTTGACAGACCTTTTTTTGTTTTCTAGAATCTTGTTTTCTTTCAAACGGCGAAACGCTTTAAACAAATGAGTGGTTTCTGGTTTAGTCTCCTGCTGGTTGTGCATATTCTGGTGGGTTGTGCTGTGATTGGCTTCGTGCTGCTCCAGCATGGCAAGGGGGCTGACATGGGGGCGGCGTTTGGTAGCGGGGCGTCGGGTAGTCTGTTCGGGTCCTCCGGTTCTGCGAATTTCCTCAGTCGCACAACTGCCGTCTTGGCTACGGTGTTTTTTGTGACCAGCTTGTCTCTTAGCTATTTTGCGACTGGTTCGCGGGGTTCTGAGGGTGCTAGCTTGATGAAGGGTGTTGCTGTTCCTGCTGCATCTGGTTCAGTGCCCTCGCAAGAAGTTCCTAAATAAAATAATTAAAAGCTGCGGCTAGGGTTGTTGCTTAGCTGTAAGCTATAAGTTGTTCGAGAAGTGCCGACGTGGTGAAATTGGTAGACACGCCATCTTGAGGGGGTGGTGGCGCAAGCCGTATGAGTTCGAGTCTCATCGTCGGCACCAGAGAGATTGAAACGCCCGCTTGTTAGCGGGCGTTTTGCAATGAGCAGGTTTCCCCAAGAGGAAGCAGTAATGCTGAACAATTACTTTCCCGTTCTGCTCTTTATCGCGGTTGGCTTGGCTGTTGGCGTTGCGCCAATGGTTCTAGGCCGACTGCTTGCCCCATATAAGCCCGATCCCGAAAAATTATCTCCCTACGAGTGTGGGTTCGAGCCCTTCGAAGAGGCGCGCATGCGCTTCGACGTACGTTATTATCTGATCGCTATTCTCTTTATTCTTTTTGATCTTGAGGTGGCATTTTTGCTGCCTTGGGCGTCAATTGTGAAAGAACTGGCAGGTATCGAGACCGTTCGCATGTTCGGTTTCGTCGAGATGTTCGTCTTTCTCGGAATTCTCGTGATCGGCTATGTGTACGTCTGGAAGAAGGGTGCGCTCGACTGGGAGTGATCCTGGCCTGATATCCCTGCTCCAAGACGCCTGACTCTACAAAGAGGGGCTCTCTGTGAGTATTGAAGGTGTTTTTCGCGAAGGCTTTGTCACGACCTCCCTTGATGCTGTCATCAATTGGACAAGGACGGGCTCGTTGTGGCCGATGACTTTCGGTCTTGCTTGCTGTGCCGTGGAAATGATCCATGCCGGCTGCTCTCGTTACGATCTTGATCGGTTCGGCGTCGTTTTTCGTCCCAGTCCACGTCAGTCCGATCTCATGATTGTTGCCGGAACCCTGTGCAACAAGATGGCGCCTGCCTTGCGCAAGGTGTACGACCAGATGGCGGAGCCAAGATGGGTGATTTCCATGGGCTCATGCGCAAATGGGGGCGGCTATTACCATTACTCCTATTCTGTCGTTCGGGGATGTGACCGGATTGTTCCGGTAGACGTTTACGTGCCTGGTTGTCCCCCAACCGCCGAAGCCTTGATTTACGGAATTCTCCAGCTTCAGAACAAGATTCGTCGTACAAATACGATTGCTCGTGAAGGAGTGCCTGCCTGATGAGCAGACTTGAAAATCTTGCGCGGAAACTGGCGGAGCGATTCGAAGGGCAGGGGCATAGCGTCGCGACTGATGACTCGGAAGTGACCTTGACTGTTCTCGCTGCGGACTACGCCGAAGTAGCGCGCGTGCTTCGGGATGATCAGTCCTTTGGCTTCGAGCAACTGATTGATCTGGCTGGTGTTGACTACGCAGGGTATTGCGGCCAGAGGAAGCATTCCAAGCGCTTTGCGGCGGTTTCTCATCTGCTCTCCCTTTCCAATAACTGGCGTCTCCGCTTGCGTGTTTATGCTGAAGACGACGCGTTTCCTGTCGTGACTTCACTGTGCGAAGTATGGCCATCCGTTGCATGGTTTGAACGCGAGGCTTTCGACATGTTCGGCATCATGTTTGACGGACACCCGGATTTGCGTCGAATTCTGACTGATTATGGCTTTGTAGGTCATCCGTTCAGGAAGGACTTTCCGGTGTCGGGTTTCATGGAAATGACTTACGACAAGGAGCAAGGGCGGGTGGTTTACCAGCCCGTCACGATTGAGCCCAGGGAAAATACCCCGCGTATTGTCCGAGAGGCGGTGTACGGAGGCGATCGTGGCTGAAATCAAGAACTACACCATAAATTTCGGTCCGCAGCACCCTTCGGCCCACGGCGTATTGCGTCTGATTCTTGAGCTTTCGGGGGAGGTTGTCGAGCGAGCCGATCCGCATATTGGACTGCTTCATCGCGGTACTGAAAAACTAGCCGAAACCAGAACCTGGATTCAGTCGGTTCCTTATATGGATCGTCTGGACTATGTTTCCATGATGTGCAATGAGCACGCGTATTGCATGGCAATCGAGAAGCTTCTCGGAGTCCAGGTGCCTTTGCGTGCTCAATACATCCGGGTCATGTTTGACGAGATTACCCGGATTTTGAACCATTTACTGAACATCGGTACCCATGCTCTGGATATCGGTGCGATGACAATGGTGCTCTACACGTTTCGAGAGCGCGAAGACCTGATGGATGCGTACGAGGCCGTTTCTGGCGCCCGAATGCACGCTGCGTATTATCGACCTGGCGGTGTTTATCGTGACCTTCCTGATCAGATGCCCAAGTATCAGGTCAATAAGTTCAAGGATGCCGCTTCCGTTGCCAAACTCAACGCATCAAGAGAGGGGTCACTTCTCGACTTCCTTGAGGATTTCACCGACCGTTTTCCGACCTACATCGACGAATACCATACGCTGCTGACGGATAATCGGATCTGGAAACAGAGAACGGTGGATGTTGGGATCGTATCCGCAGAGCGTGCCAAAGCCTTGGGCTTCACCGGAGCGATGTTGCGTGGGTCAGGTGTTGTGTGGGATCTTCGCAAGAAACAGCCTTACGAGGTCTATGAGCACCTGGACTTCGATATTCCCGTCGGAACAAACGGCGATTGTTATGACCGGTATCTGGTTCGAATGGAAGAGATGCGGCAAAGCAATCGCATCGTTCGGCAATGTATCGACTGGTTGAAGAAAAATCCTGGTCCGGTCATTACCGACAACCACAAGATCGCTCCTCCTTCGCGTGAGAAGATGAAAGGCAGCATGGAGGAGTTGATCCACCATTTCAAGCTTTTCACGGAAGGCATGCATGTTCCCGAGGGTGAGGTTTACTCAGCCGTTGAGCATCCGAAGGGAGAGTTTGGCGTGTATGCCATTTCAGACGGGGCTAACAAGCCTTGGCGGCTTAAGTTGCGTGCCCCGGGCTTCGCACATCTTGCCGCAATGGATGAAATGGCGAAGGGCCACATGATCGCAGACGTTGTGGCGATTATCGGAACCATGGATATTGTCTTTGGCGAAATCGACCGCTGAGAAAAAACATGTTGAGTGATGAATCATTGCGGGCAATAGACCGCGAAATTGCCAAATATCCTGCCGACCAGAAGCAGTCTGCGATCATGGCTGCCCTTCGGATTGCGCAGACGGAAAAAAGGTGGCTGGCGAGCGAAACGATTGAGTACGTTGCAGAGTATCTGGGTATGCCCGCAATGGCTGCTTACGAAGTTGCGTCGTTTTACAACATGTACGACCTCAAGCCGGTTGGAGAGCACAAGATCACGGTTTGCACGAATCTTCCCTGTGCCCTGTCCGGTGGGCAGGAGGCGGCTGAGTACATCAAGCAGAAACTAGGGATCGGTTTTAACGAGACCAGCGCTGATGGCCGGTTCACCCTCAAGGAAGGTGAGTGCATGGGGGCCTGTGGTGACGCCCCAGTTCTGCTTCATAACAACCACAAAATGTGTTCCCGCATGACACGAGAACAGATCGATAAAATGATCGAGGAGCTTTCGCGATGAGTGAAACCCGCTTGATTCTGGCCGATCTGAACGGCGCCGATGCTTGGCGGCTGGCAGAGTATGCCAAGCGTGGCGGCTACGAAGCCCTTCGCAAGATTATTGCGGAAAGCGTGGGAGCTGACGACATTATCAGTGCCCTCAAGACCTCGAATTTGCGTGGACGTGGTGGTGCCGGGTTTCCGACAGGGCTGAAGTGGAGTTTCATGCCGAAGGCCTATACGGGCCCCAAATATGTCGTTTGCAATTCCGACGAGGGGGAGCCGGGTACTTTCAAGGATCGCGACATACTGCGCTATAACCCCCATGCAGTAATCGAAGGAATGATCATTGCTGGCTACACGATGGGGTGCGTAGCGGGATATAACTATATTCATGGCGAGATATTCGAAGTTTACGAGCGCTTCGAAGAGGCTCTCGCAGAAGCCAGGAATGCGGGGTTGCTCGGCCGGAATATTCTTGGATCAAACTTCTCTTTTGAGTTGTTTGCCCATCATGGCTATGGAGCCTATGTCTGCGGTGAAGAGACGGGTTTGCTCGAGTCCCTGGAGGGGAAAAAGGGCCAGCCGAGGTTCAAGCCCCCGTTTCCTGCCAGCTTCGGTCTTTATGGCAAGCCGACTACGATCAACAATACCGAGACATTTGCGTCAGTCCCGTTCATTTTGCGAATGGGAGGGCAGGCTTTCCTTGATCTGGGAAAACCAAACAATGGAGGAACCAAGATTTTCTCGGTGTCCGGGCATGTGAACCGCCCGGGTAATTACGAGGTTCGTCTTGGCACCCCATTTTCGGAACTGCTTGAAATGGCTGGAGGCATGCGTGGTGGCAGGAAGATCAAGGCTGTCATTCCGGGCGGGTCATCGGCTCCGGTAATCCCTGGAGACGTCATGATGGACCTCACGATGGACTATGACGCGATCTCCAAAGCCGGCTCAATGCTTGGTTCTGGCGCAGTAATCGTCATGGATGAGACCACTTGCATGGTCAAGGCATTGGAGCGTCTGTCCTACTTTTACTTTGAAGAGTCCTGTGGCCAGTGTACGCCTTGCCGGGAAGGCACGGGCTGGATGTACAGAATGATGCACCGGATCGAGAATGGCCAAGGGCGTGCAGAGGATCTGGCCTTGCTGGATAACGTTGCTGAAAACATCATGGGACGTACCATCTGTGCGTTGGGTGACGCGGCTGCAATGCCGGTGCGAGGCTTCCTGAAGCATTATCGTGACGAGTTCGCGTATCACATTGAACACAAGCGCTGCATGATTTCCCCCGAAGTTCAGAGGGAAGGCAGCAAGATTTACGTGGCGCAGGATTGAGCATGCTAGAAATCGAAATTGACGGCCAGAAAGTGGAAGTTGCTCCTGGCAGCACGGTGATGGATGCTGCTCGAAAACTGGGCAAACAGATTCCGCATTTCTGCTACCACAAGAAGTTGTCGATCGCAGCGAACTGTCGCATGTGCCTCGTGGATGTCGAGAAAATGCCTAAGGCTGTGCCCGCTTGCGCGACGCCTGCCGTAGCCGACATGAAGGTCAGCACGTCCTCCGAGAAGGCAACCAAAGCGCAGAAGTCGGTGATGGAGTTTCTGCTCATTAACCACCCACTTGATTGTCCGATTTGTGATCAAGGGGGCGAGTGTCAGCTTCAGGATGTTGCCGTAGGTTATGGAGCGCCGGCTTCTCGTTACAAGGAGGAGAAACGGGTCGTCTTCAATAAAAATCTTGGTCCTCTGATCAATACAGACATGACCCGCTGCATCCATTGCTCCAGATGCGTGCGTTTTGGTCAGGAAATTTCCGGTGTCATGGAGCTGGGCATCGCCAACAGAGGTGAGCATTCGGAAGTCATGGCCTTCGTTGATCGTTCGGTTGATTCCGAGCTTTCGGGGAATGCGATTGATTTGTGTCCTGTCGGTGCTCTCACATCCAAACCTTTTCGTTTTGCAGCGAGAAGCTGGGAACTCACTCGTCGCCGTTCTGTGAGTCCTCATGATTCGCTGGGCACGAACCTGCAGGTTCAGGTCAAGCATGACAAAGTATTTCGTGTCCTTCCGTTCGAAAACGAAGACGTTAATGAGTGCTGGATTTCGGATAGGGACCGTTTTTCCTACGAAGGACTGTACGCCGAAGACCGTCTTGTCAAACCGCGAATCAAGCATGGCGGTGAATGGCACGATGTCGATTGGCAGACAGCCTTGGACTACGTCGTTCGCACACTGAATGACATCAAGACCGAGCACGGGGGCGAACAGATTGGCGCACTGATTTCCCCGGGTTCCACGGTAGAGGAGATGTTTCTTGCCCAGAAGATTGTACGTGGACTGGGATCCGATAACGTTGATTTCCGTCTGAGACAAAGCGATTTTTCGCGTGACGGGCATAGAACCGGGGCGCCCTGGCTCGGGATGTCGGTAGCAGAACTCGCCACTCTGGATTCCGTACTTGTAGTTGGCAGTTTTCTTCGCAAGGATCATCCGCTGCTCGCGCAGCGTCTTCGCCAGGCTGTTCGTCGAGGCGCTAAACTTTCAAGGGTCAACCCGGTTGCAGATGATTGGCTGATTCCTATCGAATCCGAGTTGATTTGTGCGCCGGATGCGCTCATTGGGCAACTGTCGGCAGTCTTGGCTTCCGTGAGTCGTCTTTCTGCTTCGGATGCTCAACCCCAGTTCGTCACTCTGATGAGCAACGCGGTACCGAATGATGCCACTGACAGCGTTGCGTCTTCGCTCCTGAAGGGAGAGAAAAGGGCAGTCCTTTTGGGAAATTTCGCCTGTCAGCACCCGCAGGCTGCAGTAATTGAAGCGCTGTGCTCAGAGATTTCGAGGATTGCAGGAGCCAAATTCGGAGTACTGGGGGAGGCGGCAGGAACCGTGGGCGGCTATCTGGCCGGAGCTGTTCCTGCTGGGGGGCTGAATGCTCAATCGATGCTGAAGTCTCCCCGCAAGGCATATGTGATCCTTGGTGCTGAGCCTTCCTTGGACTGTTTCGATGGCGTTCTTGCGGAAGAGGCTCTAGCTTCTGCAGCGAGCGTGATCTATCTGGGCAGTTTTTCAGGCAAGGCTTCCGATTACGCAGATGTCATGCTGCCTGTTTCTCCTTTCACTGAAACTTCGGGCTCATTTGTGAATATCGAAGGTCGAGTCCAGTCGTTTAACGCTGTTTCTGCTCCTTTGGGGGAGACGCGTCCTGCGTGGAAGGTCTTGCGAGTGCTAGGAAACCTTTTGGGTTTCGACGGTTTTGAGTATGAGTCGTCCGAGGCTGTCAGAGATGAAGCTTTGTCGGGTTATTCTCCTGACGGGCTTTCCAACAAGGCTCCTCTCTTGGCGTTTGTTTCTTCGACCAGTACCGGTTTTCAGAGGATTGCTGACGTTCCCGTCTACTTCACTGACGCGCTTGTGAGAAGGGCGACTGCGCTGCAAAAGACAAGGGACGCCCGAATTCCGGTGGCCCGATTCAATCCTGAAGATGTCCAGAAAATAGGCGTTTTGGATGGAGATGAAGTCCGCGTAGGCGGAACTGGCCCCGCCGTGTTGATGCGATGTGTGGCAGATAAATCAGTGTCTGCAGGCTGTGTGCGTGTCTCGGCAGGACATCCGGATACTGCACCTCTCGGGCCTATGTTCGGAACCCTGAAATTGGAGCGCGCATGATGCATCAGGCTCTTCAGCCCGTAGCGGATCTCTTTGGGCCTCTCTGGGTGGTGGTGTGGACGTTGCTTAAGATCGTTCTCATCGTAGCTCCGCTTTTGGGTGCAGTGGCTTATATGACCTTGGCCGAGCGAAAGGTTATTGGCTATATCCAGGTGCGTATTGGTCCCAACCGAGTAGGGCCATTAGGTCTTCTGCAACCTCTGGCAGATGGTTTGAAGCTGTTGTTCAAGGAAATTATCGCGCCCGCCAAATCCAGCAAGGGGTTGTTTTTTCTGGGGCCGATCATGGCAATTGCCCCTGCGCTTGCGGCATGGGCGGTTGTGCCTTTTTCTGACGCACTGGTTCTCGCTGACGTCAATGCAGGATTGCTGTACTTGATGGCAATGACCTCGCTTGGCGTGTATGGCGTCATCATCGCTGGGTGGGCATCCAACTCAAAGTATGCTCTGCTCGGGACGCTACGAGCTGCAGCTCAAATGGTCTCTTATGAGCTTGCTATGGGCTTTTCGCTTGTTTGCGTGTTGATGATTTCCGGGTCTCTCAATCTATCGGAAATTGTTCTGGGACAAAGTGAAGGGCGTTTCGCCGATGCGGGTTTGGGGTTTCTCAGCTGGAACTGGTTGCCGTTGCTGCCAATGTTTGTCGTCTATTTCATATCTGGCGTCGCGGAAACGAATCGGGCGCCTTTCGATGTCGTTGAAGGCGAGTCAGAAATTGTGGCCGGGCATATGGTTGAGTATTCCGGTATGGCTTTTTCGCTTTTTTTCCTTGCGGAATACGCCAACATGATTCTGGTTGCGATTCTTGCCTCAGTATTCTTCCTTGGTGGATGGCTGTCCCCTTTCGGATTCCTGCCTGACGGAATCGTGTGGTTGCTACTGAAAGCGGCATTCCTCCTTTTTGTATTTCTTTGGATTCGCGCTACATTTCCGCGCTTCAGATATGACCAGATCATGCGTCTGGGCTGGAAGGTTTTTATCCCTCTTTCGTTGCTCTGGGTGCTGGTTCTCGGTATCTGGATCATGTCACCACTGTCGATCTGGAAATAAACGTCATGGGTGCTGTAAAAGAATTTTTCGGCAGCGTTGTCCTGCTTGAACTACTGAAAGGCATGGCCCTGACTGGCAGGCATTTTTTTGCTCGCAAAATCACGGTTCAGTTCCCGGAGGAGAAGACCCCTCAGAGTCCCCGGTTCCGAGGTCTGCATGCGCTTAGGCGCTATCCGAACGGGGAGGAGCGCTGTATTGCCTGCAAATTGTGCGAAGCGGTCTGCCCCGCTTTGGCAATAACGATTGATTCCGCCATGCGTGAGGACGGAACGCGCCGTACGACGCGTTATGACATCGATCTTACAAAGTGCATTTTTTGCGGTTTTTGCGAGGAAGCTTGCCCAGTGGACGCCATTGTGGAGACTCGAGTCCTCGAATACCACGGGGAAAAAAGGGGCGATCTTTACTACACGAAGCAGATGTTGCTTGCGGTGGGGGATCGTTTCGAGAAACAGATTTCCGAAGATCGCGCCGCTGACGCGAAATTCAGATAAGCCGCGAGGAATAAATGGCTCTTTCTTTTCCTACCTTCTGCTTTTATCTGTTTTCGGCAGTGTTGGTTTTTGCGGCAGCACGCGTCATTACTGCAAGAAATCCGGTTCACGCGGTGCTTAGCCTGGTTCTGGCCTTTTTTACGTCCGGCATGATCTGGATGCTGATGAATGCAGAATTTCTTTCCATCGCTATCGTGCTGATTTATGTCGGTGCCGTGATGGTGCTATTCCTGTTTGTCGTGATGATGCTGGACATCAATATCGATCGCGTGCGAGAAGGTTTTTGGCGCTATCTTCCTGTGGGTTTGGTCGTCGCGTTGATCATGGTTGCGGAAATGGCTTTTGTACTGAATGGGCGTTATTTCAATAGCCCTGACCTGCAGGCGCCCGTACTTGTTGATCCTGCATTGTCGAATACGAGAGAGTTGGCTAAGACGATCTTTACCGATTATGCCTATCCGTTCGAATTGGCTTCATTGGTGCTTCTGGTGGCCATGATTGCGGCTGTCATGCTCACCTACCGGCGTAGAGATGGATCCAAGGCTGTGGACCCTGCGCAGCAGATCAAGGTGAAAGCCGCGGATCGTTTGGTTGTGCACAAGTTGGCAGCAGAAAGAGATGTTGATGCAGTCCAGTTGGAGAACGTCGAAAAATGATTGCTCCGCTTGCGCATGTCCTAACGCTGGGCGCGATTCTGTTTGCGATCGCCGTTGTTGGTATTTTCCTTAACAGGAAAAATCTTATTGTTCTGTTGATGTCGATAGAGTTGATGCTCCTTTCCGTTAACATGAACTTCGTTGCTTTTTCCAGCTACTACGGTGATCCGGCTGGTCAGATATTTGTGTTTTTCATATTGACTGTGGCGGCCGCCGAAGCGGCGATTGGTTTGGCTATCTTGGTCGTTCTTTTCAGAAATCTCCGGTCAATCCATGTTGACGATCTAGATAGTCTGAAGGGTTGAGAAAGAGATGAACTCGATGCAGAAACTCTACTTGATCATTCCTTTGGCCCCTTTGTTTGGAGCCATCCTCTCCGGTTTGTTCGGCCGCTTTATCGGGCGCATGGCCTCTCACGTTGTTACTATTGCCGGCGTTGCTATAGCGTTTTTGCTGGCCTTGTTCGTTTTTCAGGATGTCAAAGCTGGCAATACCTTCAACGGCTCACTCTATACCTGGGCCACGGTAGGCTCGTTGAAGCTTGAGGTCGGTTTTTTGGTGGACAGCCTTACGGCAACCATGATGCTGGTCGTAACCTTCGTTTCGTTGATGGTTCACATCTATACGATCGGGTATATGGCAGATGATCCTGGGTATCAAAGGTTTTTCAGCTATATCTCGCTGTTTACCTTTGCCATGCTGATGCTTGTAATGAGCAACAATTTTCTCCAGCTTTTTTTCGGCTGGGAGGCTGTCGGCCTGGTGTCCTATCTGCTGATCGGGTTCTGGTATACGAAACCCACGGCGATTTACGCAAACCTCAAGGCTTTTCTTGTTAACCGGGTAGGGGACTTCGGATTCCTGTTGGGGATCGGTTTAATCGCTGCTTTTTCAGGAACGCTGGATTATTCCCAGGTATTTTCAAGAGCCCCGGAACTCGCTCAACTCTCTGTGCCGACTACTGGTTGGCCGATGCTCACCGCTATCTGCATCTGTCTGTTCATCGGCGCAATGGGAAAGTCCGCACAGGTGCCCCTTCATGTCTGGCTTCCCGACTCCATGGAAGGACCTACGCCGATATCGGCCCTTATCCACGCAGCAACGATGGTGACCGCCGGAATCTTCATGGTTGCAAGGATGTCTCCCCTCTTCGAGTTGTCGGAAACGGCCTTGTCCTTCGTCATGGTCATTGGCGCAACTACAGCTTTGTTCATGGGTTTTCTCGGGATTGTCCAGAATGACATCAAGAGAGTCGTTGCTTATTCAACCTTGTCTCAGCTTGGCTACATGACCGTGGCCTTGGGGGCGTCGGCATATTCGGCCGCCGTTTTTCATCTGATGACGCATGCCTTCTTCAAGGCATTACTGTTTCTCGGAGCGGGATCGGTAATCATCGGCATGCACCACGATCAGGATATGCGCAACATGGGTGGCCTGAGAAAATACATGCCTGTTACCTGGGTGACCTCCCTTCTTGGTTCGCTGGCTCTGATTGGCATGCCTTTCTTTTCCGGTTTCTACTCCAAGGATGCCATCATTGAGGCTGTAAGGGATTCTCATATTGCGGGTTCCGGGTACGCGGCGTTTTGCGTGCTAGCAGGTGTTTTTGTTACGGCATTTTATTCTTTCCGGATGTACTTCCTGGTATTCCACGGGAAGGAGCGCTTTGGTGGACACAGTGATCATGACGCTCATGTGAAAGGCGGGCACGACGATGCGGATCATCACCATGGGCTTGCTCCGGGCGAGAAACCGCACGAGTCTCCTCTGGTTGTTACAGTTCCACTGATTTTGCTGGCACTTCCTTCCGTGCTGATTGGTTTTTTTACGATTCATCCGATTCTGGTCGGGGACTGGTTTTCAGGGGTGATAAAGGTTGCGGAGCATCACGATTCCTTGGAGGAGTTGCGACATGGTTTCGATGGAAGCATTGCCATGGCGCTTCACGGCCTTGTGACCTTGCCATTCTGGCTGGCGCTTTCGGGTGTTTTTCTGGCTTGGCTGATGTACCTGAAAATGCCTCATTTACCTGCCGCTTTCGAAGTCAGGGTTAAACCGCTGAGGTTGCTGCTCGATAACAAATATTATTTCGACCGTTTCAATGAGGTGATCATCGCAGGTGGTGCCCGTTTGCTCGGGCAGAATTTGTGGCGTCGCGGAGATCAGTATCTTATTGACGGTATTGTCGTGAACGGTAGCGCGAGGTTGGTTTCCTGGTTCTCTGGCATGTCCAGATACATTCAGAGCGGGATGATCTATCAATATGCGTTCTGGATCATTATGGGGGTAGTGCTCCTGCTTGGTCTCTGGTGGCCAGTTCTTAAAGAGGGCGCTCTGGCTCATTGAGCTTGCCGAAGATTTGAAAGAATGCACGGAAATTTCTGATGACCATTCCTTACCTTAGTTTATCCATCTGGATTCCCATTCTCGGTGGGCTTTTCGTGTTGTTTTTCGCGAACGAAAATCGTGCGTCACTTGCCCGACTGATTGGGCTGATGGTGGCCTTGGCGGGTTTTGCGATCACTTTGCCACTTTATGTCGGTTTTGATTCTTCAAGCAGCGCGATCCAGTTTCCGGAGTTCAAGACCTGGATAGCGTATTTCAATGCACATTACTCGCTGGGCGTTGACGGCATATCGATGCCCTTTATCGTTTTGAATAGTTTCATTACGGTAATTGTCATTATTGCTTGCTGGGGGTCAGTTCAGGCCAAGGTTGCTCAATATGTTGCCGCCTTTCTTGTCATGTCGGGGCTCATGAATGGCATTTTTGCTGCTCAGGATGGTCTCCTTTTTTATGTTTTCTTCGAAGCTTCACTTATTCCTCTGTATCTGGCGATTGGGGTCTGGGGGGGGGCGAACAGAGTTTACGCTGCTCTGAAGTTCTTTCTCTATACGTTGCTTGGTTCTCTTTTGATGTTGGTGGCTTTCATATTCCTTTTCATGGAGTCGAAGGGGAGTTTTGAGATTGCTGACTGGCATGCTCTTAAAATCGGCATGCATGCGCAGACGTATATTTTCTGGGCGTTTCTTGCTTCTTTTGCCGTAAAGGTTCCAATGTGGCCGGTGCACACTTGGTTGCCCGATGCTCACGTTGAGGCGCCCACCGGGGGTTCTGTTGTACTCGCTGCTATTGCACTGAAGCTCGGAGCTTATGGTTTTTTGCGTTTTTCTCTCCCTATAGTGCCAGACGCTTCCCAGGCAATGGCGCCTGTGATGATCACCCTTTCGCTGATTGCTGTCGTTTACATCGGATTGGTTGCTATCGTCCAAACTGATATGAAGAAGCTGGTCGCGTATTCTTCGATTTCGCACATGGGATTTGTCACGCTCGGCTTTTTCATGTTCAACTCGCTGGGCGTGGAAGGTGCGCTTGTCCAGATGATTTCGCACGGCTTTGTATCCGCTGCGATGTTCCTGTGCATTGGGGTGCTATACGATCGCATGCACACTAGACAGATAGACGCCTATGGCGGCGTCGTAAACGTCATGCCAAGGTTTGCTGCGCTTTTCATGCTTTTTGCCATGGCTAATTCGGGTTTGCCGGCTACGAGCGGTTTTGTCGGTGAATTCATGGTTATCCTTGGTGGCGTTCAGTTCAATTTCTGGGTTGGCGCATTAGCAGCGACAACACTGATTCTCGGCGCGGCTTACACTCTCTGGATGTACAAGCGTGTCATTTTTGGTGAAGTGACGAATGAACATGTAGCTGCGCTTCAAGATATCAATTTCCGCGAGACCGTTTTTCTTGTCGTTCTTGCTGTCTGCGTGCTTGCAATGGGTCTGTATCCGTTGCCTGTGACGGAGGTGATGCACGCTTCCGTTTCCGATCTGCTTAAGCACGTTGCTGCCGGAAAATTGTGATCGATCGATAAAAATCGAATTCGAACAGGTTAATGATGGAATTCCAGATCCCAAATTTTGTGCCGCTTCTGCCGGAGATTACGCTGGCTTCTTTTGGCCTGCTTATCCTGATGGTGGTGGCCTTTGCCAAGCGTGCGGGAACGACTGCTGCTTACTATCTTTCCCACCTTGCGCTATGGGCAACTGCTGTCGCAGTTTTCTTTGTGAGCAGTGAGCTGGATTACACATTCGGGCAGATGTATCTGTTTTCGCCCTTGGGGGATTTTCTCAAGCTAGCGGTATGTCTTCTTGTGTCAGGCGTTTTGCTGTACGGACGTCCTTACATGCAGAGCCAAAGGATAGAGTCCGGGGAATATTATCTTCTGATCCTGTTTGCCACATTGGGTATTCTGGTTCTTGTTTCTGCAGGTAACCTGCTTACTGTGTATGTGGGTCTGGAGATGCTTTCACTTTCCTCTTATGCACTTGTTGCGGTGAATCGGGATGCAGTCCGTTCCACAGAGGCTGCCATGAAGTACTTTGTTCTCGGCGCGCTAGCCTCGGGCCTTCTGCTTTATGGAATGTCCATGATTTATGGCGCCACCCAATCCTTGAATCTCATTGATATCGCAAGAACCCTGTTTGAACAACAGGCAGCGAATCGCACCGTTCTGCTCTTCGGCCTCGTTTTCTTGGTTGCAGGCATTTCGTTCAAGTTGGGTGTCGTTCCTTTTCACATGTGGCTTCCGGATGTGTATGAAGGAGCACCTACTCCTGTTACAACTTTTATCGCGACTGCGTCAAAGATTGCTGCATTTGCGATGGCGGCGCGATTGCTTGCTTTTGGCCTATGGGATCTTGTTGATCATTGGCGACAGATGCTGTTGTTTGTTGGGATCGCGTCAATCGTGCTGGGTAATGTTGCGGCAATCGCACAGACCAATTTCAAGCGTATGCTCGCTTATTCCGGTATTTCGCACATGGGATTCATGTTGTTGGGATTCATCTCCTCGACACCCGCGAATGTTCATCATGCCTACGCTTCCGCTCTGTTTTACGTTCTGACGTATGCGCTGACTACGCTTGGCGTGTTTGGCATCCTGAGTCTGATGTCCAGGGAAGGCGTGTTTGCAGAGGGGATTGACGATTTCAAGGGGCTTAACAAACGAAATGCGTGGTGGGCGGCCATGATGGGGATCGCTATGTTTTCAATGGCTGGCATTCCGTTTTTCGTTGGTTTCTTTGCGAAATTCTTTGTTCTCCAGGCTTTCTGGCAGGCTGGGTATTACGGACTGACGGTGTTGGCTGTCGTTATGTCACTTGTTGGTGCTTTTTACTATTTGCGTGTCATCAAGGTCATGTATTTTGACGAGCCCGATATGCCTCAGCTCATCGGTGGTGGTTTTCTGGTCAGGAGTCTCCTGTCTGTGAATATGCTTTGTCTTGCGCTCATAGGTTTGTTTCCAAGCTTGCTGATGCAAGTTTGCGTGGTCGTCATGCAAAACTCGCTATAAATTAAGAAACCAGCTAATGCTGGTTTTTTAATTTTTTGAGGATCTCATCCAATGAGTCTTGTGGAGACAGCGATACAGATGCGCGTTGTATACCAGGGGGAGCTGTTGACCATCCGGAAGGATAGCGTCTCTCTCCCGGATGCAAGCAAGGCGACACGGGAATACGTCGTCCATCCCGGAGCTTGTGTGGTCATTCCGCAGATTCGCCCCGGTCTATATGTATTTGAACGACAGTTCAGATATCCCTTGAGGCAGGTGTTTATCGAATTTCCGGCAGGAAAACTTGATAAGCAGGAAAGTGCTCTTGTGTGTGCGCAGCGAGAGCTCAAAGAGGAAACGGGGTATTCTGCAGAAAATTGGCTCCATCTTGGCGTCATGCATAATTGCATAGGCTATTCGAACG
This sequence comes from Uliginosibacterium paludis, assembly GCF_039631355.1. Taxonomy (NCBI): domain Bacteria; kingdom Pseudomonadati; phylum Pseudomonadota; class Betaproteobacteria; order Rhodocyclales; family Zoogloeaceae; genus Uliginosibacterium; species Uliginosibacterium paludis. The sequence goes on from NZ_JBDIVF010000003.1 coordinate 481,648, forward strand.
AAAAGATCGAGATTTTTCTTGCGTCGGATTTGCGCCCAGGAAATCAAGCACTGGATTCCGGGGAGTTTCTTGAGCTCTTCGAGATGTCTCTTGACGAGGCGGAGGATGCTGTGCGTAAAGGTCTTCTTACGGACGCCAAAACGATTACCTGCCTTTTCTGGCTGCGCATGATCGAAGGACGGCACGAGGCGAAGATCGGCTCTTTAGCTGATCAGATCGGGCGATAAGTTCTCAGCATGTAATTCACGCTGGTGTCGTGGCTCTGTGAGTACTGCCTGCTGATCGGGTTGTACTGGATGCCAGCAAGCTCCAGGCTGGTCAGACCTGCTTGGCGCGTCCAGGTAACCAGTTCCGCTGGCTTGATGAATTTTTCGTAATCGTGAGTGCCGCGAGGCAGAAGATTCAGAACATATTCGGCCGCGACGACAGCAAGGGCGTAAGCCTTCGCGTTTCGATTCAGCGTTGAGAAGAAGACTTGCCCACCCGGCTTTACGAGCGCAGCGCAGGCCTTGATGACGCTTGCAGGATCTGGAACGTGTTCCAGCATTTCCATGCACGTAACGATATCGAATGATGCGGGACGCTCTTTCGCCAAGGTTTCCACAGCCACATTACGATAGTCGACTGTCAGTCCGGATTCGTAAAGATGCAGGCGCGCAACAGACAGCGCTTTCTCCGAGAGGTCTATACCTGTCACATTCGCATCTCTTGCAGCCATGCTCTCCGCCAGTATGCCTCCACCGCATCCGACGTCCAGAACGGTCTTGTCCCGCAAAACGGCAGTTTGGTCTATCCAGTCCAGTCGGAGTGGGTTGATCTCATGCAGAGGTTTGAATTCCGACAAAGGGTCCCACCAGCGGTGTGCCAGTTCGCTGAACTTTGCAAGTTCGTTCTGATCTGCGTTAAGTCCGATCATGTTGCTGTTCCGGTTGCTATTTGGGCGAAATAAAAAAACCCGGCCGAAGCCGGGCTTTCTGCTGCGTAGAAGTGGAATTACTTCGTACCGACAGCTTCGAGTTCCACGCGGCGGTCAGGGGCCAGGCAAGCGACAAGCTTCTTGTTCTTGCCAGATTCTGCACCCATTTTCTCACAGCTCTTGCCCGTCACGGGCTGTGTTTCACCCTTGCCTTCGGTGTAGACCTTGTTGGCGGGGATGCCTTGGCTGACGAGGAAGTCCTTGACCGTAGCTGCGCGCTTCTCTGACAGCTTCTGGTTGTACTCATTCGAGCCCAGTCGGTCTGCATGGCCGACAGCGATCACGACTTCAAGCTGCCCCAGTTGCTTGGCGCTCGTGGCGAACGCTGCAAGGCTGCTTTGGCCTTGTTCGCTGAGGTCGGCCTTGTCATAGGCGAACAGGGCATCGCTCGGCAGGCTGACCTTTTGTGCTGCAGGAGCCGGTGCGGCGATCGGCGCGGCGGCGGGAGCGGGGGCCGGTGCAGCAGCGGGAGCCGGAGCGGGGGCGGCTTCCTTGATTTCGCCACAAGCCACGCCAACGGGCTTGTCTTCCGTGGTCATCACCGTGCGGATCAGTTCGAGAGACCAGTTGTTCGAACGCAGGCAGTTGCCAAGGCCGTCTTTTTCCACGACGTTACCTGTTGCGATGACATACGGCTGAACGGGAGCGTTCTTCACTACGATCTGGGCCTGAGCACCGGTTGCGGCGCTGGCGAGTGCGGCCAGAATGAACATGTGTGATTTCTTCATATATTCCTCGTTGCAAGGCTGGTTGGAACAAAGTGGGAGCGCCAATCCGGCCCCCTCGATTGTCATGCGATTTCAATCCCGAGTGTCTTGTTTCTATTGCAGGAGACTCGCTGTGTGACCGGCGTTTTGTTTCTCAACGCTCCGGGGCATTCTGCCACAGGTCAGATTTATGCGGCAATCCGTTTGTGAATGCAATTAACATTCCGCAATCAATTGAATGTGGCTTGATGATTTTGTTTTGTTGTTAATAAACAAGCATTTGCGTATTCTGCTTCGTATGACGTTGAGTTGTCTGCCCTTTGGTTTGCTCTCTGGTCAAGGTGTCCAAGCGGGCGTTATCTCGGCTGTTATTTGAAATCCTGCTGGGAGCGTTTTGTTCTTTCTTTCTAAGGAGTGGCCGGCGGTGCGATCGACGCAATTCAGGCAGGCGACGTAAGTGGATGTAAAAGGCTGGCCTGCTTCACGGGGCGGCCGGCAGGTTGTTGCGTGCTACAATTGCCAGCTTTCAGCGCACTCAACCGGATACCTACAAAGCGCCTATGGACTCATTCGCCAAGGAAACATTGCCGATCAGTTTAGAGGAGGAGATGCGCCACTCCTATCTGGATTACGCGATGAGCGTGATTGTCGGACGGGCGCTTCCTGATGTGCGGGATGGTCTCAAGCCAGTGCATCGCCGCGTGCTGTACGCAATGCACGAAGCGAACAACTCCTGGAACCGGCCCTACGTCAAGTGTGCGCGGGTGGTTGGCGACGTCATGGGTAAGTATCACCCGCACGGTGACTCAGCCATTTATGACACGCTGGTCCGGATGGCGCAGGATTTTTCCTTGCGTTACACGCTGGTAGATGGCCAAGGCAACTTTGGTTCGATTGATGGCGATGCCGCAGCGGCCATGCGGTATACCGAGTGCCGGCTGGAGCGTGTTGCTGCTGACCTCCTCGCCGATATTGACAAGGAAACGGTCGATTTCCAGCCTAACTACGACGGCAAGGAACTCGAGCCCACCGTACTTCCCACACGCATCCCGAATCTTCTGATCAATGGTTCTGCGGGGATTGCGGTCGGTATGGCCACAAACATACCTCCTCACAATCTCTCCGAGGTGATCGAGGCTTGTCTTGCGCTGCTTTCGAGTCCCGAAACGGACATCGAAGAGCTGATCCGGATCGTTCAGGCGCCTGATTTTCCCACGGCCGGACTGATCTACGGCTTGCATGGGGTTCATGAGGGGTATCGAACCGGACGTGGCCGGGTCGTGATGCGTGCCCGTACGCATTTCGAGGACATGGAGCGGGGCAACCGTCAGGCCATTATCGTCGACGAAATTCCTTATCAGGTTAACAAGAAGACTCTCCTCGAGAAGATCGCGGAGCTTGTCAATGACAAGAAGATCGAGGGCATTTCCGATCTGCGCGATGAGTCGGACAAGTCGGGCATGCGCATTGTCATTGAGCTCAAGCGGGGGGAAGTTGCTGAAGTCGTATTGAACAATCTGTTCAAACAGACCCAGTTGCAGGACACGTTCGGCATGAACATGGTGGCGCTTGTCGACGGCAAGCCGCGCCTGCTGAACCTCAAACAGATGCTTGAGTGCTTCCTTGCCCATCGCAGGGAAGTGGTGACTCGCCGCACGGTTTTCGAACTGCGCAAGGCTCGCGAACGTGGCCACATTCTGGAAGGCCTCGCAGTTGCGTTGTCGAACGTCGATGAAATCATCGCCCTGATCAAAGCTGCGCCTACGCCAGGTGATGCCAAGCGCGAGTTGATGGACAGGGTCTGGCGCTCCCCCCTAGTCGAAGAAATGCTGTCGCGCGCGATGTCCGACAGTTACCGTCCCGAGGGTCTCGCTGCAGAGTTCGGCTTGTCCGCTCAGGGGTATCGCTTGTCTGAGGTTCAGTCGCAGCGCATTCTCGAAATGCAGTTGCAGCGCCTGACCAACATGGAGCAGGACAAGATCGTCGGCGAATATCGAGAAGTGATGGCCGAAATCGCTGATCTTCTGGATATCCTGGCCAAGCCGGCCCGTATTACAGCCATCATTGATACCGAACTGCGTGCCATTCGTGAGCAGTTCGGTGACCCCCGCAAGTCGGAGATCGTTCTCAATACGGCTGATATCAATATCGAGGACCTGATCGCCCAGGAAGACATGGTTGTCACTTTGTCTCACACGGGGTACTTCAAACGACAGCCTCTGACCGACTATCGATCGCAAAGGCGGGGTGGGCGCGGCAAGCAGGCGGCCGCTACGAAGGAAGATGACTGGATCGATCAGCTTTTCGTGGCCAATACCCACGACTTCATTCTGTGCTTTTCGAATCGGGGGCGTCTGTACTGGCTGAAAGTCTATGAGGTGCCTGAAGGAAACCGGAACGCCCGCGGCAAGCCGATCGTCAATCTGTTCCCGCTGGTTGAAGGCGAGAAGATCACCGCCGTATTGCCGGTGAAGGTTTTTGATGAGGGGCATTTCATCTTCATGGCAACCGCCCAGGGAACCGTGAAGAAGACGCCGTTGACCGATTTCGCGAATCCTCGCAAGGCCGGCATCATCGCTGTCGGCCTTGATGAAGGTGACTATCTGATCGGCGTTGCCATTACGGATGGCGACTGCAACGTGATGCTGTTCTCCGATGCGGGCAAGGCCGTGCGTTTCGACGAGAAGGATGTGCGTCCCATGGGCCGGACCGCTCGTGGTGTGCGCGGCATGATGATTGAAGATGGCCAGCGGGTGCTGTCGATGCTCGTCGCTCATGGCGAGGCGCAAAGCGTTTTGACGGCGACCGAGAATGGCTATGGGAAGCGGACCAATATTGGCGAATACACGCTGCATGGCCGCGGAACAAAGGGAATGATCGCCATCCAGGCCTCCGAGCGGAACGGCAAGCTGGTGGCCGCCGTGCTGGTGGATCCGACGGACCATGTCATGCTCATTGCCGACAATGGTGTGCTGATCAGGACGCCTGTCAAGGATATCCGGGAGCTTGGGCGCTCGACGCAGGGCGTTACGCTCATCAATCTGGACGATGGTGCCAAGCTGTCTAGCATCGAGAAGATTGTGGAAACGGACGAGGATGCCGCGGAAGGAGACGCCGATTCCGCGCAGGATGGCGAGGGCGCTGGCGAATGAGCACGGGCATGGATGAAGAGTTGCTGAAGCTGCGCTCCGAGATCGATCGCCTGGACGGCGAGATTCTTGAACGACTCGCAGCCCGGGCGCGTTGTGCGCAACGTGTCGGGGAGGTCAAGCGGGGGCCGCTGTATCGCCCGGAGCGCGAAGCCCAGGTTCTGCGCAACATTGCCGGCAGGAATCCCGGTCCTTTGTCTGACGAGGCGGTGCAACGGATTTTCCGTGAAATCATGTCCTGGTGTCTGGGCTTGGAGCAGCCCCTGAGGGTTGCACATCTCGGGCCGCGCGGGACCTTCTCCGAAGAGGCGGCGGGCAAACATTTTGGTGGTTCCCCGGCGCTGTTGCCGATGCAGACGATTGACGAGGTGTTTCACGCCGTGGAAGCCGGCGCGGTGCAATACGGAGTGATTCCCGTCGAGAACTCCACCGAAGGTGCAGTGAGCCGTTCCCTTGACCTGCTGCTGGCGAGAAACGTTTCGGTCTGTGGTGAAGTCAGCCTGCGCATCCGACAGAATCTCATGACTCGAGCATCCGATCTCGGGCAGATCAAGCGCATTTACTCTCACTCCCAGTCGCTGGGGCAGTGTGCCGACTGGCTTGCCAATCATGCTCAGGGGGTCGAGCGTCTGCCGGTTTCGAGCAACGCAGAGGCTGCACGTCTGGCTTCCGAAGATGTCGAGTCCGCCGCCATCGCGGGTGATCGCGCAGCACAGCTCTACGATTTGCCCATTCTTTTTGCAAACATTGAAGACGATCCAAGCAATACCACGCGCTTCCTTGTGATTGGTCGCCATGACGCGGGCGCCTCCGGCCGGGACAAGACCTCTCTGATCTGCTCCGCGCCGAATCGTCCGGGAGCCGTTTTCGCGCTGCTTCAACCCTTTGCGGACAAAGGGGTCAGCATGACCAAGCTCGAATCCCGTCCTTCCCGCACCGGGTTGTGGGAATACGTGTTTTACGTCGACATCGAAGGGCACCGTGATGATGCTGCCGTCACCGCGGCGTTGTCAGACCTGGTCGAGCGCGCGGCCTTCGTGAAGGTTCTTGGCTCCTACCCCGTTGCCGCTATTTGAGGTGGAGCAGGGGATGGGAGTCGAGCAGCGCGCTCCGGAAAACATCAGGAGCCTGGCCACATATGTGCCGGGCAAGCCGATCAGCGAGCTCGCTCGAGAGTCAGGCCTGAGTGCTGGCGAGATCGTGAAACTGGCTTCCAACGAGAATCCGCTTGGCATGTCGCCCATGGCGAGGCGCGCCATGCAGGAAGCTGTTCACGGTCTCTCTCTTTACCCGGATGGCAATGCGCAGGTTCTGAAGGAAGTCGTCGGGCGGCATCATGGCGTTCCGGATGATTGCATCGTCGTCGGCAATGGTTCCAACGATGTGCTCGAGCTGGTTGCACGAACGTTCCTGTCGCAGGGATCGAGTGCCGTACATTCGGAGCATGCGTTTGCCGTTTATCCAATAGCCATTCGTGCTGCAGGCGCGCGGTGCATCGAGGTGCCCTCGCGCAACTTCGGGCATGATCTGGCTGCCATGGCAGACGCCGTGGCGCCTGATACCCGTGTTGTGTTCATCGCCAATCCAAACAACCCGACCGGCAGCTTTTTGCCGGGGCCGATGGTCGAGCAGTTTCTGGCGCGGGTCGAGCGCGATGTGGTTGTGGTTCTGGACGAGGCTTATTGCCAGTACCTGCCTTCTGCGCTCGCCTATGACAGCGTTTCATGGCTTGAGCGTCATCCCAATCTCGTTATTACCCGCACTTTCTCCAAGATTTTCGGCATGGCGGGTTTGAGGGTCGGTTACGCCCTTTGCCATCCGGAGGTGGCGGATCTGATGAATCGGGTGCGTCAGCCGTTCAACGTCAACAGCCTGGCTCAGGCTGCGGCGTGCGGGGCCTTGGCTGATGAAGAGTTTGTCGCGCGTAGCGCACAAATCAATCGGGAAGGCATGAAGGATCTGGAGGAAGGATTAAGGAGGCTCGGCCTGCGGGTATTGCCTTCCTGCGCCAATTTTCTGTGCTTCCGCGCGGGATGCGCAGAAGCAATCAATCGAGCCTTGCTCAAGGACGGGGTGATTGTCCGCCCCCTGGCAAGTTACGGAATGCCGGAATGGCTTCGGGTAACGATCGGTTTGCCTTCCGAGAACGAGCGCTTTCTGGCTTCACTGAGCGCTGCACTGAAAGGTCACGATGTTTGAACGGGTGGTGATTTGCGGTGTCGGGCTCATCGGCGGTTCTTTTTCACTCGCGCTGAAAAAGGCAGGGCTTGCAGGTACGGTGGTGGGCGTCGGGAGACATCCGGAAACCCTTCAGACCGCCATGTCTCTCGGCCTGATCGACGAAATCGCCGCCGATTGGTCTGCTGCGCTTGCAGGCGCAAGCCTGGTGCTGCTTGCGATGCCGGTCGGGCAGATGGCCAGCGTCATGGCCGCGATGGCTCCGCATCTAGGACCGGATACGCTGGTGACCGATGCAGGCAGCACGAAGGCCGATGTTTTTGAGGCGGTGTATACGCACCTCAATCATCGACTGCAAAATGTCGTCCCGGCTCACCCGATCGCCGGTGCCGAGAAGAGTGGTCCTGCCGCAGCGTTCGCCGGGCTTTTCAGTGGCAAGCGGGTGGTGGTGACGCCACTGCCTGAAAACTCGGACGAGTCCGTTCGGCGAGTAGAGGAAGCATGGGCGGCTTGTGGTGCAATCGTCGGTCGCATGAGTTCAATGGATCATGACCGTGTATTCGCGGCAGTCAGTCATCTGCCGCATCTTCTGGCGTTCGGTCTGGTTCATGACATTCAGGGTCGGGACAACGCTGAGCAATTATTCAGTTTCGCCGCTTCGGGTTTTCGGGACTTCACCCGCATCGCGGGGAGTCATCCCGAAATGTGGCGCGACATCTGTCTTTCCAACCGCCAGGCCTTGCTTGCCGAGCTGGATGCCTACCTGACCGAGCTCGCCTATTTGCGCGCGCTCCTTATGCAGGGTGATGGCAATGCGCTGGAAACCCTTTTTGGACAAGCTTCGAGCGCCAGGAATGCCTGGGCCGAAAAATATCTGAAGTGATCGACATGGACTACCTTGATCTTCTGCCGCGTTCCGGCGCTTCTGGCGTGGTTCGCTTGCCTGGTTCAAAGAGCATTTCAAATCGCACGCTTCTTCTGGCGGCGCTTTCGGAAGGGCGCACGCTCATTCGCGATCTTCTGGCTTCAGACGATACCGACCGCATGCTTGAGGCGCTTGCTGCGCTCGGCGTCTGCATCGATAAGGTCGGCGAGCGCGATTACAGCGTACAAGGCGTGCCAGAGGGATTTCCCGTCAAGGAGGCCGATCTTTTTCTGGGTAATGCCGGTACCGCTTTTCGGCCGCTGACCGCTGCGTTGGCTCTGATGCGGGGGAGCTATACCTTGCGGGGCGTGCCACGCATGCACGAGCGCCCCATTGGTGATCTGGTGGATGGATTGCGGCAGATTGGCGCCGAGGTCGAGTATCTGGGCAATGAGGGCTTTCCGCCGCTCCGCATTCGTCCCGCCGCTATCCAGCCTGGAGGCGTGATACGGATTCGAGGCAATGTGTCGAGCCAGTTCCTGACCGCACTTCTGATGGCGTTGCCGTGCACGGGCGTTGAAAGTAGGGTCGAAGTCATCGGAGAGCTGATTTCCAAGCCCTATATCGACATCACGCTTCGCCTGATGGCGCAGTTCGGCGTCAAGGTCGAAAGGCAGGGGTGGCAGCGCTTCGTCATCCCCGGGGGGCAGCGCTACGTCTCGCCCGGAACCGTTTTTGTGGAGGGCGATGCTTCATCTGCATCCTACTTTCTCGCCGCGGGTGCGATCGGCGGTGGCCCGGTTCGGGTTGAGGGTGTGGGTCAGACAAGCATCCAGGGGGACGTGGCGTTTGCCCAGGCCCTCGAGCAGATCGGCGCGATCATTGAAGCAGGGGATAACTGGATCGAAGCGCGCGCGCCCTCATCGGGCAAGCTCAAGGCTTTCGACATGGACTTCAATCACATTCCCGATGCGGCCATGACATTGGCGGTGACGGCGTTGTTTTGCGACGGGCCTTGTCGTTTGACCAATATCGGCAGTTGGCGAGTCAAGGAAACTGACCGCATCGCAGCCATGGCAATCGAGCTGCGCAAGCTGGGCGCTGTCGTCGAAGAGGGGCCCGACTGGCTTCGCGTGACGCCGCCAGACGGTCTGCTGGAAAATGCTGCCATTGATACCTACGACGATCACCGCATGGCCATGTGTTTCTCGCTGGCTTCGCTTGGCGGTGTGCCGGTCCGGATCAACGATCCGAAGTGTACTGCCAAGACCTTTCCTGACTATTTCGAGGTTTTCGCCTCCGTAACTGATTGATCCCATGAAGCAGACCCTGACAGAACTTCTCGATTCCCGTGTTTCGGCCGCGTTGGCTGCAGCCGGCTGCGAAGGTGCCCCGGCCGTGATTGCGCCGGCAGGGCGCCCCGAGTTCGGTGACTACCAGGCAAACGGCGTGATGGCGGCAGCCAAGGCACGCAAAATGAATCCCAGGCAGCTGGCTACCGAGGTGATCGGCAAACTTGATCTCGATGGCATTGCCAGCAAGGTCGAAATCGCCGGGCCGGGTTTCATCAATATCACGCTGTCTCCCGAATATCTGGCCTCCCTGGTCTCGGCTGCTCAGGATGACGCGCGGCTTGGCGTGCCCATGCCGCCCGTGGAGAGAGTGGTCGTTGACTATTCGTCGCCCAATCTTGCAAAGGAAATGCACGTTGGCCATCTGCGCTCCACCATCATTGGCGATGCGCTGGCGCGTGTGCTGCGGTTTCTGGGGCACGAGGTCATTGCGCAGAACCACGTCGGTGACTGGGGGACTCAATTCGGCATGCTGACGGCCTACCTCATCGAGGCTGAGCAGGATGGTGATGTGTCGATTGCCCTGAACGACCTCGAAGACTTCTACCGGCGTGCCAAACAGCGTTTTGACAGCGATGAAGGTTTTGCGAGCCGGGCTCGTGAGTATGTCGTCAAGCTCCAAGGGGGAGATGCGCAGGTCAACGCGCTATGGCAGCGCTTCCTCGACATCTCCCTGCATCACTGCGAAGCCGTTTATGCCAAGCTCGGCGTAGGCCTGCGACGCGAGGACGTCAAAGGCGAGAGCGCTTACAACGACGATCTTCCTGTCGTAGTGGCTGACCTGCAGGCCAAGGGGCTTGCAGTGCAAAGCGAAGGGGCGCAGGTCGTGTTTCTGGATGAGTTCCGGAACAAGGAAGGCGAAGCGCAGGCTTATATCGTTCAGAAGCAGGATGGTGGCTATCTGTACGCCACCACCGACTTGGCGGCCGTCCGTTATCGTGCGGGAACGCTGAAGGCTGATCGGTCGCTTTATGTGGTGGATGCGCGGCAGGGACTTCATTTCCAACAGATGTTCGCGCTGAGCTACAAGGCAGGTTATGCCCCGCAGACCATGAAACTGGAGCATGTGGGCTTTGGCGTAATGCTCGGGGAGGACGGTAAACCCTTCAAGACACGCAGTGGAACAACCGTGAAGCTGGCTGACTTGCTGGAGGAGGCTGAGCAGCGGGCCTTTGCGCTCGTCAGTGAAAAGAATGCCGATATGATCGAAGCAGACCGGCGCGTGATTGCCTCGGCCGTCGGTATCGGTGCGGTGAAGTACGCCGACCTCTCCAAGAACCGGAATAGCGACTACGTCTTCAGTTGGGACAGCATGCTGGCTTTCGAGGGCAATACCGCGCCCTACCTTCAGTACGCCTACACGCGGATTTCCGGCGTATTCCGCAAGGTCGATGGCTGGAATGCCAGCGCACCGGTGGTGCTGAGTGACTCCGCTGAGCGCCTTCTCGCACTCGAACTTGCCCGGTTTGCGGATGCTGTCCATGGTGTTGCCCGGGACGCCATGCCGCACTATCTCTGCGCGTATCTCTATGAGTTGGCAGGGCAGTTCATGCGTTTCTATGAGGCCTGTCCGGTCCTGAAGAGTGAAGGCGCTGTGCGGGACAGCCGTCTCCGTTTGTGCAGGCTGACCGCCGATACGCTGAAGACGGGACTGGGATTGCTTGGCATCCAGGTTCTGGAGGCCATGTAATGGAGCTTTTCCCGGTCATAGCCATTGATGGACCAACGGCTTCCGGCAAGGGGACCGTGGCGAATCTCGTGGCGGAAGCCCTTGGCTGGAATCTGCTGGATTCGGGATCCATCTATCGCATGGTTGCGCTCGCTGCCGCAAAACGGGGGATTGACCCCGCCAACGAGGCGGCGTTGATTCCTGTCGCAACAGGGCTGGACGCATCTTTCGTGCATGGCAGGATCCTGCTTGAGGGAGAGGACGTATCGGTCAGGGTCCGACTAGAAGAGACCGGAAACGCGGCATCCCGGCTGGCGACCCATGCCGGAGTGCGAGAAGCGCTTCTTTCCCGGCAACGTGCGTTCTGTCGGGCGCCTGGACTGGTGGCGGACGGGCGTGACATGGGGTCTATCGTGTTTCCGGGGGCTTTCCTGAAAATCTTCCTGACTGCGAGCGTTGAGGCGCGCGCGGAGAGGAGATATAAGCAGTTGATCGCAAAGGGCTTGCCTGCTAACATCGAAGATCTTCTACGAGACTTGAGGGCTCGTGATGCTAGGGATTCGTCTCGAGCAGTCGCTCCGCTCAAGCCTTGTGAGGATGCCGTTCTGCTTGACACAACGACGAAGTCCATCGACGAGGCCGTACGTTTCGTACTTGACCTTGCGGGGGAGCGGGGTGTCAGGTCACCGGCCTGAGGTTCCGGTGGTGCTGTCTTTCACTGCCGGTTTTTTCCATCTTTTGCATCCGCCGTGCATGCACGGTACCGAGTCCATTTATGTCCAACATTGAAAGTTTTGCCGATCTCTTCGAAGAAAGCCTGAATCGCCAGGAAATGCGTGCTGGCGAAGTCATCACGGCTGAGGTTGTGCGTATTGACCAGAATTTCGTGGTCGTGAACGCTGGCCTGAAATCCGAGAGCTACATCCCCCTGGATGAATTCCGTAACGACCGTGGCGAACTCGAAGCCAATCCGGGTGATTACGTCCAGGTTGCAATCGAAACCCTCGAAGACGGTTACGGCGAAACCCGCCTGTCGCGTGACAAGGCCAAGCGCATTGCCGCCTGGAACTTCCTCGACAAGGCACTGAACGAAGGCTCCCTGGTCAAGGGCGTCGTGACTGGCAAGGTCAAGGGCGGTCTGACCGTCATGACCAATGGCATTCGCGCTTTCCTGCCGGGTTCGCTGGTCGACATGCGCCCCGTCAAGGACACGACTCCTTACGAAGGCAAGGAATTCGAATTCAAGGTCATCAAGCTCGATCGCAAGCGCAACAACGTGGTTGTGTCGCGCCGTGCCGTGCTTGAAGTGACCATGGGTGAAGAGCGCCAGAAGCTGCTCGAAACCCTGGCCGAAGGCACCGTGGTCAAGGGTGTGGTCAAGAACATTACCGACTACGGCGCATTCGTGGATCTGGGCGGTATCGATGGTCTGCTGCACATCACCGACCTGGCTTGGCGCCGTGTCCGCCACCCGTCCGAAGTGCTGGCCGTGGGCGACGAAGTCACCGCCAAGGTGCTGAAGTTCGATCAGGAAAAGAACCGCGTCTCGCTGGGCATGAAGCAGCTGGGCGAAGATCCGTGGGTCGGCATTTCGCGTCGCTACCCGCAGAGCACCCGCCTGTTCGGCAAGGTGACCAACATCACCGACTACGGTGCATTTGTTGAAGTCGAGCAAGGTATCGAGGGTCTGGTGCACGTGTCCGAAATGGACTGGACCAACAAGAACATTCACCCGACCAAGGTTGTCCAGCTGGGCGACGAAGTCGAAGTGATGATCCTCGAAATCGACGAAGAGCGTCGTCGTATCTCGCTGGGCATGAAGCAATGCCAAGCGAATCCGTGGGATGAATTCGGCGAAAACCACAAGAAGGGTGACCGTGTGAAGGGCGCGATCAAGTCGATCACCGACTTCGGCGTATTCATCGGTCTGCCCGGTGGTATCGACGGTCTGGTGCACCTGTCGGATCTTTCCTGGAGCCAGTCCGGCGAAGAAGCCATCCGCAACTTCAAGAAAGGTGATGAGCTGGAAGCTGTCGTGCTGGCCATCGATATCGAGAAGGAGCGTATTTCCCTGGGTGTCAAGCAGCTGGATGGGGATCCCTTCACCTCCTACGTCGCCACGCATGACAAGAACACCCTCATCAAGGGTGTCGTGAAGTCTGTGGATGCACGCGGCGCGGTGCTGGATCTTGGTGGTGATCAGGAAGGCTACCTCCGTGCCTCCGAGTTCTCCCGCGATCGCATTGACGACCTGACGACTGTCGTGAAGGTCGGTGACGAGCTGGAAGCGATGATCATCAACGTTGATCGCAAGTCCCGTTCCATCAACCTTTCCATCAAGGCAAGGGATCAGGCAGAGCAGAATGAAGCCATGCAGAAGCTGGCTTCCGATAGCTCCGCTGCTTCCGGTACCACCAACCTTGGTGCACTGCTGAAGGCGAAGCTCAACAACGCTCAGCAATAAGTCTTGCCGTGTCTGAAAACATGACCAAGTCTGAATTGATAGAGCGCTTGAGTGCGCGCTTTCCACAGCTTGGAGCGAAGGATGCGGATTTCGCGGTAAAAATGATTCTTGATGAGATGGCGGCCTGTCTTTCACGCGGCCATCGCATCGAGATCCGCGGATTCGGGAGTTTCGGCATCAACTACCGGCCTCCCAGAGTTGGGCGTAATCCCAAGTCTGGTGACAAGGTGATGGTGCCGGAGAAATACGTCCCGCATTTCAAGGCAGGTAAAGAGTTGAGAGAGCGTGTTGACAAGATTGATTGATCTTGTCTCCAGCCAAAAGAAGGCGACCCTCGGGTCGCCTTCTTTTTTGAGCGCTACTGAAGGATAATCCGGCATATGCGAATCCTTTTCCTTTTGCTCAAGGCTGTGGTGTTTCTGTTGTTCCTTGGTCTTGCGGTCAAGAACGACGGAATGGTCACTGTTCAGTCCTACCTTGGTTCGGTCTGGCAGGTTCCCCTTGTCGTGGTAATGCTCGTGATGTTTCTTGGCGGCCTGCTTTCTGCTGCCGCAGCATTCGCCGGGCATCTGCTGGCCCAGAACCGCGAGATAGCCCGGCTGAAGGCTGTTTCTTCTTCCAACACGAGCGGTCGCGCCAATACCGGCGTAACGGCTGACTGATTGTTCATCCAATGGATTTCGAGTTCTGGTGGTTATTGAGCTGGCCTCTTTTTTTCGGACTGGGCTGGCTGGCAGCACGTATTGATATCAAACATCTGGTGAAAGAGTCGCGGAGTCTGCCGCGTTCCTATCTTTCCGGTCTGAACTTTCTGTTGTCCGAACAACCCGACAAGGCCATTGACGCGTTTCTTGAGGCCGTTAAGGTGGATCCTCAGACTGTCGAGCTTCATTTCGCTCTTGGCAGTCTCTTCCGCCGTCGGGGAGAGCTTGATCGAGCGATCCGCGTGCATCAGAGTCTGCTCGAGCGCGAGGACTTGAGCGACGAGAATCGCCTTCATGCGCTGCAGGAGTTGGGGGAGGATTACCTCAAGGCAGGGTTGCTCGACCGCGCCGAGGAGGTCTATCTCAGATTGCGGGGAACGTCTCGCAGCGAAGCTGCCAACAATGCTTTGCTGGAGATTTACCAGCAGGAGAAAAACTGGGGGCGTGCGATTGATATCGCGCGTGACATGCCTCGGCGCGGAAGCAAGCGTTGGGAAGTGGATATCGCCAATTTCTACTGCGAAATGGCTGCCACTGCGCTTGCCCATTCTCGCTTCGAGGAGGCGATGTCTCTTCTCGATGAGGCCCTTAGCACCAACAGGAAGTGCGTCAGGGCGAGTCTGCTGCGTGGTGACGTCATGGTCGCCATGGGGCGCGATGCGGACGCGGTCAATGCCTGGCAGGAAATCGGCCATCAGGATCCGGTGTACCTTTCACTGATTGCAGTCAGGATGATGGATGCCTGCCGCAGGCTTGGCACCGAAGCCGCTGGCGCCCAGTTCCTGAAAACGCACCTGACCCAGACGCCTTCGCTTGATCTGCTTGAGATCGTATTCAAGTGGGAAATCGAAAAGCATGGCGCAGAGGCTGCCTATGCTCTGGTCCGTAATGAACTGACGCGCAACCCGACCATGCTCGGGCTCGAAAAACTGCTTGAGGCCGCGATTCACACGGTTGAGGGCGAACACAAGGGGGATGTCGAGCTCATACGTGGCCTGATTCATGGGCACACGCGCAAGGTTGCCCGTTATTGCTGCAAGGAGTGCGGTTTCAAGGCTCGGCAGTTTTACTGGCGATGCCCCGCCTGTGGCGGTTGGGAGACCTATCCTCCGAAACGCTCGGAAGAGTTTGATCTTGCTGTCTGAATTCCTTTTTGCATGAGGCTGTCTGAAGGTGACGCCTGGAGCGTGTGCAAAGTAATCAAGAGTCAATAAATGAAAATTACTGTTGTTGGTACTGGATATGTCGGCTTGGTGTCAGGAGCCTGTCTTGCTGAAGTGGGCAATGATGTGCTCTGCCTTGACCTGAATCCTGAAAAAATCCGGGTTCTCAAGGAGGGTGGCATTCCGATTCACGAGCCCGGTCTGGATCAGGTTGTTGCTCGCAACGTTGTTGCCGGGCGCCTGCATTTCACGACGGATATCGAAGAGGCCGTCCGCTTCGGAACCGTTCAGTTCATCGCGGTCGGTACGCCGCCCGATGAGGACGGTTCTGCGGACCTGCAGTATGTGATTTCCGCCGCCCGGAACATCGGCCGTCTCATGACGGACTACAAGGTTGTCATCGACAAAAGTACCGTACCTGTGGGCACCGCCGACAAGGTGCGTGCCGCGATCACCGAAGAACTCGCAAAGCGGGGCGTAGAGGTTCCGTTCAGCGTCGTATCCAATCCCGAGTTTCTCAAGGAAGGCGCTGCGGTCGAGGATTTCATGCGTCCCGATCGTATCGTGGTTGGCGCGGAGGACGAGCAGGCCATCAACCTCATGCGCGCACTGTACGCCCCGTTTCAGCGTAATCATGAAAAGCTGGTCATCATGGACGTCCGCTCCGCTGAACTGACCAAGTATGCAGCGAACGCGATGCTGGCTACGCGTATCTCGTTCATGAACGAACTCGCGGTTCTCGCCGAAAAGCTGGGCGCTGACATTGAGCACGTTCGGCAAGGCATCGGTTCGGACCCGCGGATTGGCTGGCATTTCCTTTATGCGGGGTGCGGCTACGGGGGGTCGTGCTTTCCCAAGGACGTGAAGGCATTGATTCGGACCGCGGCAGAAGCCGGGCAGGGGCTCAAGGTTCTTCAGGCGGTCGAGGATGCCAATGACGCCCAGAAGATGGTGCTTGTCGACAAGATCAGAGCGAGATTCGGAGAGGATCTGAGTGGCAGGCGCTTTGCGGTGTGGGGGCTGGCGTTCAAACCCAATACGGATGACATGCGCGAAGCGCCGAGTCGCGTCATCATCGACGAGTTGTTCCGTCGCGGCGCGACTGTGTCGGCCTACGATCCGGTTGCGATGACCGAAACCCGCAGGATCTTCGGCGACGAGCCGCGGCTCAGCTATGCCACCCGTCCGATGGAGGCCTTGAGGGATGCCGACGCTCTTGTCATCATCACGGAGTGGAAGGAGTTCCGCAGTCCGGACTTCTCCGAGATCCGTGCAGCACTCAAGCAACCGGTCGTATTCGATGGCCGGAACATGTATGACCCCGATCTCCCCCGTAATGCAGGTCTCGAATACTTTGGGATAGGCCGAAAATGACAGCAGCAAATCCTCTGCCCGCTTTGCCCGATACCGGAAAAGCGCGAATTCTGGTTGTTGGCGACGTGATGCTGGACCGCTACTGGTTCGGCGAAGTCAGCCGGATATCACCCGAAGCGCCGGTGCCGGTCGTCCACGTCCAGCGGTCGGAGGAGCGTCCTGGAGGTGCCGCCAACGTGGCGCGAAATGCAGCGGCCTTGGGCGCGCGCTGTGCGCTGTTGTCCGTCGCGGGTAATGATGAGCCTGCTCAGGCGCTCGAGAAGTTGCTGCAGACTGACGGTGTCGAGTCTCACTTGCACCGTGACGCTGGTCTTGCGACAACAATCAAGCTGCGCGTGCTCGGCCGTCAGCAGCAGTTGCTTCGCATTGACTTCGAGAATCTTCCCGCCCGTGAAATTCTGCAGGAGGCGCTTGAACACTACGAGACCTTGCTTCCCGAGTTTGATGTCGTCGTCCTCTCCGATTATGGCAAGGGAGGGCTTGAGCACATTGCCGAGATGATTCGCATGGCGAGGGCTCGAGGGAAAATTGTTCTTGTCGACCCCAAGGGGGATGACTACAGCAAGTACAAGGGGGCGAATCTGCTGACGCCCAATCGTTCCGAACTGCGACAGGTCGTCGGGCAATGGCACAGCGAGTCCGATCTCGTTGCCAGAGCACAGAAATTGCGGGAGGCGCTTGATCTCGAAGCGCTGCTGGTCACCCGCTCAGAGGAGGGGATGAGCCTCTTCAGGGCCGGCGGAGCAGTGAACGAAGGCACGCGTGCGCAAGAAGTCTTTGATGTGTCCGGTGCGGGAGATACCGTTATTGCCACACTGGCAGTCATGCTGGCAGCAGGGTGCGATCTGGTGTCTGCCATGCGTCTTTCCAACCACGCTGCCGGCATTGTCGTGGCGAAACTCGGTACGGCAACAGTAACCTTCGACGAGATGAAGAAAGGGCTGGCATGACTAGAAAATACGTTGTTACCGGTGCGGCCGGCATGATCGGCTCCAACATCATTGCCGGTCTCAATGCCCGGGGCATCAAAGACATCATTGCGGTTGACAACCTGACCAAGGGCGACAAGTTCCGGAATCTGGTTGACCTCGAAATCAGCGATTATCTCGACAAGCATGAGTTCCGCCGCCTGCTTGCGGCAGGCTCCTTCGACGGAGAGCTTGAGGCCATCCTTCATCAGGGGGCGTGCTCTAACACGATGGAGCATGATGGTCATTACATGATGGACAACAACTTTCGCTACACCACGGAAGTTTTCGAGTTCTGTATCAGGCAGAAGCTGCCCTTGCTTTATGCCTCTTCGGCGGCGACTTACGGTGCTTCCAGCGTTTTTCGCGAGGAACCCGAGTTCGAAGCTCCGCTGAATGTCTATGGCTATTCAAAGGTCCTTTTCGACAGGGTTCTGCGTCGCCGCTGGAACGAGCTGACAGCTCCGGTTGTGGGCTTCCGGTATTTCAACGTCTATGGCCCGCGAGAGGCTCACAAGGCGGGTGCAGGGTCATCGGTAGCCTTCAATGCTTTCCACCAGTTTCAGAAGGAAGGTCGGGTCAAGTTGTTCGTTGGTTGTGACGGCTACCCGGATGGCGGTCAGTTGCGTGATTTCATCTATGTGGACGACGTCGTTGCCGCCAATCTCCACTTTCTCGAGAATCCCGGGCAATCCGGCATCTTCAATCTCGGAACGGGGCGCGCCCAGAGTTTCAATGACGTCGCGGCGGCGATCATCAACGGCATTCGCAAGCATGAAGGCAAACCGGTTCTCGAGCTTGGCGATCTGGTGAGTGAAGGTCTGATTGAGTACGTTCCTTTTCCCGACATACTCAAGGGCAAATACCAGAGCTTTACCCAAGCGGACATTACGAAGCTCCGAGGTGCTGGATACACTCGCGCGTTCCATGACGTCGAGACTGGCGTCGGGAAATATTGCAGCTACCTTCTGGGGAGTCGCTAGCTTTGGGGCTCTCCATTCAATTCATCAGGAGAGCCTATAAATGCTGAAAAAACTGTTGGGTGCAGTGATCGTCGGGTTTGTCTGGGCAGGTTCCGCAGTTGCAGCGGTCAATATCAATACCGCGAACCAGGAAGAGTTGGCCAGTTTGCCGAATATCGGCAGCTCCAAGGCACAGGCCATCATCGACTATCGCAAGGCCAATGGTAGCTTCAAGAGTCTTGAAGATCTCAAGCATGTGAAGGGAATTGGTGAAAAAACCTTCGAGAAGATCAAGCCGAAATTGGCTTTGAATGGCGAGACGCAGATCGAAAAGGCGGCAGCCAAGACCTCGAAAAAAGACGCCAAGCCCGCGGCATCGAGCGGAAAGACTGCCAAGCCTTAACGCTTCATGCCGTATCATTAAAAATGCCGCTCGGCGAAGGCCGAGCGGCATTTTTTTGTTTAGCCCTTCAAGCAGCCATTTGCTTGGCTGAGAGAATCATGGGTCCCCCGGATTCAGGAGGATGAAATCAACCCAATCTTCTACGCGTCATACAGAGAAAGTGTCGGGGGGCATTTTCCGGATAGCGGTGCTTACCAGTTTTTCTTGGGTTTTCCGCTTTTGAAAGCCGTTCTGGGTTTGTCGTCCGACCTGAATTCCGAGCGCGGAGGGAAGTCTCGCCCACCGGAAGGCTTGTCATCTCTGGCAAACGCGCGTTTCGGTGGCGCGTCGCCGAAGCTCCTTGCCGAACGGTCAGGAGAGTAAGGCTTACGGGCCGGTGTTTCGCCTGACGGGGTGCGACTGCTCCGTTCGAAACTCCCGCTGCGGTCATCCTGACGACGCGGCCGGTCTTCAAAGCTGCGGGGACGCTCGCTGCTGCGCTCAAATTCGCGGCGCGGCGGTTGATCACCACGGCCGCGAGGCGAAGCGAATGTGTCGCTTTCCCGGTTGCTTCGCGTAGGTAGCCTGTCTTCATAAGCGTCGCGCGGCCGGTGTTCGCGTGGAGCCCTGGTTTTTTCGTAGCGTTCTCCCTCGGCCAGCGGGCGGATGTTGATAGCCTGGCCCCGGACGCGAGTGCGCTTGAGGACGCCCAGCAAAGGCTCGGGCAGGCGAGGCAAGTCGACAGTACTGAACTCATCGAAGAGGTCGATCTGGCCGATCATGCGGCCGTCAATTCCGCCTTCGTTGGCGATGGCGCCGACGATTTCCTTGGGCATGACGCCGTGTGCACGCCCCACCTCGATACGGTAACGCTGAGTCTGGCTATCCTGTCCGAAATCGTGGCGGGGGGCACGCTCGCGCGGCGCCCGTTCTTCGCGTTCAAAACGCTGCGGTCGGCTGTCCTGGTCGCTGCGTTCGGTGAAGCTGCCGCCGTCGAATTTTCTCGGGGCGTCTGCCGGTGCGGTGGCGACATCCCATCCGCGACCGTGTTCCTCGACTTTCAGAGGCCGCTCTTTCTGTGCCATGAAGAGCAGCGCGGGCGCGATGTCTTCGAGTGTCAGGTCATTTTCCTCGGCAAGCTGATCCAGGACCTCGCCGAAATACTGCATGTCCTCCGCTTCGATTGCGTCCAGCACCTTCTGCTTGAGCTGGGCGATGCGCCGGCCCTCCACGTCCTCACGTGTCGGCAGAGAGATCTGCTCGATCGGCTGACGAGTTGCCCGCTCGATGGCGCGCAGCATGCCCCGCTCACGCGGCGCGACAAACAGAATCGCGACTCCCTGACGGCCTGCGCGACCCGTGCGGCCGATACGGTGGACATAGGCCTCGGTGTCATAAGGGATGTCGTAATTGATGACGTGGGTGATGCGCGGGACGTCGATCCCGCGCGCCGCAACGTCGGTGGCAACCAGAATGTCCAGAGTGCCAGCCTTCAGTTGCTCGATCACGCGCTCACGCATGCCCTGATTCATGTCCCCGTTGATGGCCGCTGCGGCATAGCCCCGGGCCTCGAGCTTGTCGGCGAGCTCTTCGGTTGCAATCTTCGTACGAACAAAAATGATCGCGGCGTCAAAACTGTCTTCGACTTCGAGAATCCGGGTGAGGGCATCCAGTTTGTTGACACCTCGAACCTGCCAGTAGCGCTGGGTGATGGCTGCCACGGTGCTCGTGGACGCCTTGATCTTAACTTCCTGGGGGGACTTCAGATAGGTATGCGCGACGCGGCGGATGGCGTCAGGCATGGTCGCCGAAAACAGCGCGGTCTGACGAGTGTCCGGCGTGTGCTTGAGAATCCATTCCACATCGTCGATGAAGCCCATGCGCAACATCTCGTCCGCTTCGTCCAGAACCAGTGCCTTGAGCGCGGTGAGGTCGAGGCTTTTTCGCTCCAGGTGGTCCATGACGCGGCCCGGGGTGCCGACGATGACTTGGGCGCCGCGCTGAAGCTGGCGAAGCTGAACCACCATGCTCTGCCCGCCGTAAATCGGCAGGACATGAAAGTCGCGGAGATAGCGCGCGTACTTCTGGAAGGCTTCGGCGACCTGAATCGCGAGTTCGCGGGTCGGCGTCAGGACAAGTATCTGGGGGCTGCGGATCGCGGGGTCGAGCCGCTCGAGCAGGGGCAGAGCAAAAGCGGCGGTCTTGCCGGTGCCAGTCTGGGCTTCGCCCAGGATATCCCCGCCTGTCAGCAGGTGAGGGATGCAGGCTGCCTGGATGGGAGAGGGGGTTTCATAGCCCACGTCCGCGAGCGCGCGCAGGATAGGCGCGGAAAGCTCGAGAGCAGAGAAGGTGTCGACAGTGTCTGTCATGTTCTTTTTCCGGATATTTGCGCAGAGTGCGCGAGAAAAGGGGGAATGGCGCTATTGTCCCGCTTTTGCAGGATGATTGCCGGATTATTGCGCCTCAGGCGCTTGGTATGCTGTTCTGTCCTGGGTATGAGCGGCGCGCTGCCTGAGTTTTCTTGCATACCAGAAAGTCCAGAGTGTCAGTGCCGCTGCAAATGCGTAGCCCGCGGGTGGCATGAGCGCCAGAAAGCGCGCGGGTGGCCACTCCAGCGCGGCCCAGATACGGAGGCCCGCCTCGAAGGTGAGGCCGATACCCCATACCAGCGTCATCACTCGCAAGCCATGATGCGCCATTGCTGACTGGCTCCACGCGTTGAAGCGCTCACGGCCTTCCTGTCCATTCTGGCGGAGCATGGTGGCGCGCGCCAGGTAAAACACCAGCGGTCGCCCGGTCAGCAATGAAACCAGAAAAGCGGCTCCGATCAGCCCGGAAATCAGGGATTCGCGAACCAGCAGAATCCGGGCGTCGCCACCCAGCACCATGGCCAGCACCGATAGCACGATGCCGCCGAGCACCAGCGTGCTGAGAGCATCCAGACGGCGATGAAGGAAGAGCTCTCCGACGCTCCATGCGACAGCGGGGAATGAAGAGGCTATCAGAGCATACAGCTCGCCATGAGCAGGTTCGGTGATTGTGAAAACCAGCCAGGGCAGGAACAGATTGCAGCCGAGTTCGGCCAGCAGTTTTATGCGTTTCTTCACGGCGAGCAGTTCAGAACGGAGCAGGGGAGTGAAACTCGCAGAGCGAGCCGGTGCGCGGATGAGGAAATGCCAGACGTTCCGCATGCAGGAGCAAGCGGGGCGCTGCGAGGCGCCAATCGGCAGGTGCGTAGAGCTTGTCGCCCAGGATGGGGTGGGCAATCGCCATCATGTGGACCCGCAGCTGATGTGATCGCCCGGTGACGGGTTCGAGTTCGACGCGACTGGTGCCGCTCGCGCCGCCCGAGGAAACGACGCAAAAGTGTGTGCAGGATGGCTTGCCGGTCTCGTGGTCAACTTTCTGCAGAGGCCTGTTGGGCCAATCCGTGATGAGGGGCAGATCGACCGTGCCACGAGAGGTATTGAAATTACCCGCGACGACCGCCAGATAGCGCTTGAAGACCCGCCGCTCTTCGAAATGAGCGCTCAGGCCGCGATGAGCCTCCGGATTGCGCGCCATCACGATGAGACCGGATGTTTCCATGTCGAGCCGGTGTACCGTGAGTGCTTCCGGAAACGCGCGCTGAACGCGGCTGGCCAGGCAATCGGCCTTGTCGCTGCCGCGCCCCGGCACCGACAGCAAGCCGGCTGGCTTGTCGAGGACCAGATAGTCCTCATCGATTTGAACAAGCGGCAAGCCGGTGGCAGGTGGCGGGGAATACGGTGGAAATTCTGGACGCATGCCGGATTCTATCGTGACGATAGGTTGCCTGCGCTTCGCTATTCTTGACCGAATTACTCGGAAATTGTATTCTTGATAAAAACAATCAAGTATTAATCCGGAGCCTCTGCTGCGCCACGCGGGCGGATTCCGGCCCTGCAAGCCCACAGAGAAACGGAGAAGCCATGCGCCTCACCACCAAAGGTCGATTTGCCGTGACCGCAATGATTGATCTGGCGCTGCGCCAGGACAAGGGTCCGGTTACCCTCGCTGGCATCAGCGAGCGTCAGAACATTTCCTTGTCTTATCTCGAACAGTTGTTCGGCAAGCTCCGCCGGCACCAACTGGTCTCCAGCGTCCGCGGCCCGGGCGGTGGCTACTGCCTGGCTCGCCAGATGGGCCAGATCACGGTGGCAGACATCATCATTGCGGTCGATGAGCCGCTTGATACGACTCAGTGCGGTGGCAAGGAGGACTGTCAGGGGCAGCCGCATCATCGCTGCATGACCCATGATCTGTGGACCAACCTCAATCGCCGCATGTTCGAGTATCTGGAGTCTGTCGACCTCGAAGCCCTGGTGGTCCAGGCGCGTGCGCGTGAAAATCCGAACGAGGTGGTGGTGCTCTGCGACGAGTTCCGCCGTAACAAGGGTGAAGCCGAAATCGCGGCTTGAGCGCTCTGATGTTTGCACCGGCCTACCTTGATCACAACGCAACCACGCCGCTTGACGAGCGCGTGCTGGATGCCATGTTGCCCTGGTTGCGAGAGCGCTTCGGCAATCCCTCCAGCCGCCATGAATATGGCCGGCGCACGCGCGATGCCATCGATCGGGCTCGGCAGCAGGTGGCGGCCGTCGTGAATGCCCAGCCGGGAGAAGTGATTTTTACCAGCGGTGGGTCGGAGGCCAACAATCTCTTTCTCAAGGGAGCGGCAGCCTGTCTTCCCAAGGGGCGGCTGGCCGTTGGCGCCGGTGAGCATCCCTGCGTGCGGCAGCCTGCGCAACAACTGGCGCGAGCCGGGTGGCAGGTGCAGCAACTGGCGCTGAATCCGGCAGGGCAGATTGATCTTGAGGCCGTGAGCAGGCTGATGGCTGGTGACGCACCGCTGCTCATGTCCGTCATGCTCGCCAACAACGAGACCGGCGTGATCAACGATGTGGCGGGGTTAGCTGTTCTGGCACGAGCACAAGGGTGTCTGCTGCATACCGACGCTGTTCAGGCCCTGGGCAAGCATCCGGTGGATTTTCGCAGCCTTGGAGTGAACGCACTCACGCTGTCGTCTCACAAGATTCATGGGCCCTTGGGCGCGGGGGCGTTGATCCTTGACAAGCGCGTCGAGCTTGAAGCCCAGATTGCGGGCGGTGGTCATGAGCGGGGCCTGCGCTCGGGGACGGAGAACGTGGCCGCGATCGTTGGGTTCGGCAAGGCGTGCGAGATCGTGATGGACGAGATGAGTCGCCGCACGGCGCACATGCGCGACTTGCAAGCGCGTGTCGAGCAGGGGCTGACGGCGCTTGGTGCCGTCGTATTTGGTGCGGCGGCTCCGCGTCTGCCCAATACGAGTTTCTTCGCCTTTGAAGGCATCGACGGGGAGACGCTGGTGGCCAGACTCGACCGGGCTGGCTACGCGCTGGCCAGTGGCGCGGCCTGTTCGTCGAGCAACCCGGAACCCTCGCGAAACCTGCTTGCGATGGGCGTGGTGCCGGAGCTTGCGCGATGCGCGGTGAGATTGAGTACAAGCTGGACCACTGAGTCCAGGGATATTGACGGCGCGCTGAATGCGCTTGCGACAACCGTGAAAGAATTGAAAAACCTTACCGCCATGGCGGTATGAAAAACAGGGAAGCCCCCAGGAGCACAGAATGAAATACCCGATTTATCTCGACTACTCCGCAACGACGCCGGTTGACCCCCGTGTGGCCCAGAAAATGATTCCCTGGCTGACCGAGCAGTTCGGCAACCCGGCGAGTCGCTCCCATGCCTATGGCTGGGACGCTGAGGCGGCTGTCGAGGAGGCTCGCGAGCACGTAGCGGCGCTGGTAGGCGCGGATGCGAAAGACATCGTCTGGACCAGCGGTGCGACCGAGTCGAATAATCTCGCCATCAAGGGTGCTGCGAATTTCTACAAGGCCAAGGGCAAGCATCTGATCACCGTGAAGACCGAGCACAAGGCCGTGCTCGATACGATGCGCGAACTGGAGCGCCAGGGCTTTGAAGTCACATACCTGGATGTTCAGGAAGACGGCTTGCTTGATCTCGAAGCCTTCAAGGCCGCGCTGCGTCCGGACACGATTCTGGTTTCGGTAATGTTCGTTAACAACGAAATCGGCGTGATTCAGCCGATCGCCGAAATCGGTGACATCTGTCGTGAGCGCGGGATCATCTTTCATGTGGATGCGGCGCAGGCAACCGGCAAGGTCGCGATTGACCTGGCAACGCTCAAGGTGGATCTGATGTCTTTCTCGGCCCACAAGACTTATGGCCCGAAAGGCATTGGTGCGCTTTATGTACGACGCAAACCGCGCGTGCGGATCGAGGCTCAGATGCACGGTGGCGGCCATGAACGCGGCATGCGTTCCGGAACGCTTGCGACGCACCAGATCGTCGGGATGGGAGAGGCTTTCCGCATTGCCCGTGAGGAAATGGCTGAGGAAAACAAGCGCATCGGCGCCTTGCGTGACCGGCTCCTGAAAGGCTTGTCGGATATCCAGGAAACCTATGTTAACGGTGACCTGGTGCATCGCGTTCCGCACAACCTCAATATCAGCTTCAACTATGTGGAAGGCGAGTCGCTGATCATGGCGGTCAAGGATATTGCGGTATCCTCCGGCTCGGCTTGTACTTCGGCCTCTCTCGAGCCGTCCTATGTGCTGCGTGCATTGGGGCGTTCGGACGAACTCGCGCACAGCTCGATCCGCTTCACGATCGGTCGTTTTTCAACGCAGGAAGAGGTCGACTTCACGATTGACCTGCTCCACAAGAAAATCGGCAAGCTGCGCGAACTCTCCCCTCTCTGGGAAATGGTCCAGGAGGGCGTGGATCTGAACACGGTGCAGTGGGCTGCACACTGATTATCCTGCTTGTTGCAAGGGGGCAACCCCGACACGCGATGGCGTGACCAACAAACAGGGACCTGACAGGAGATTTGAAAATGGCTTACAGCGAAAAAGTACTGGATCACTACGAGAACCCCCGCAACGTGGGCAGTTTCAGCAAGGACGACGGCTCGTCGGTCGGCACCGGCATGGTGGGCGCGCCGGCTTGTGGCGATGTCATGAAACTGCAGATCAAGGTCAATGAGGCGGGTGTGATCGAAGACGCCAAGTTCAAGACCTACGGTTGCGGATCGGCCATCGCTTCGAGCTCTCTCGTGACCGAGTGGGTCAAGGGCAAGACCCTGGACGAAGCGCTCAATATCAAGAATACGCAGATCGCCGAAGAACTCGCGTTGCCGCCGGTAAAGATCCATTGCTCGATCCTTGCCGAAGACGCCATCAAGGCAGCCGTCGAGGACTACCGCAAGAAAAACGAAAGCAAGTGAGCTGACATCATGGCCGTTACCCTTTCAGAAGCCGCAGCGCGGCATATCAGCAAGTTCATTTCGAAGCGTGGAAAAGGCATCGGTGTCCGGCTGGGTGTCAAGACGACCGGCTGCTCGGGCATGGCCTACAAGCTTGAATACGCAGACGAGAGCGGTGCCGAGGATCTGGTCTTCGAAAGCCAGGGCCTCAAGGTGATCGTTGATCCCAAGAGCCTTCCCTACATCGATGGCACGGAACTCGATTTCGTGCGCGAGGGGCTCAACGAAGGCTTCAAGTTCAACAATCCCAATGTCGCCAATGAGTGCGGCTGCGGCGAGAGCTTCACGGTCTAGTCGATTCCGGAGGGTTTCCGGGTTGCATTCCAGGCCCTGAAGCGCTCCGGCCACTTTCACGCTGCGGACATGCCGGGCCATTGATCGGCCGGCTTCTACATCATGCAAGAGTATTTCTCGCTGTTTGGCTTGCCGGAACGCTATATGCTGGATCTGAGCCAGCTCGACACCGCGTACCGCAACGTGCAGGCTCAGGTTCATCCGGATCGCTTTGCCCATCGTCCCGAAGCCGAGCGTCGCGTCGCCATGCAATGGGCCACGCACGCCAACGAAGCCTTTCGCACGCTGCGCAATCCGATCGGGCGGGCGCGCTACCTTCTCTCCCGCCGTGGCGTGGAAATCGACGGCGAACGCAATACCGCGATGTCCAGCGCTTTCCTGATGCAGCAGATGGAGTGGCGGGAGTCGGTCGAAGAGGCGCAGGGCAATATCGATGAGCTCGACCGGCTCAATCGCGAACTGGCGCGGGACGAGCGCGTCATGCTCGACGACCTTGCCCGCGCGCTCGATGAGAGCGCCGATCTCGTGACCGCAGCCGAACTTGTCCGCCGGCTGATGTTCATGGAAAAACTGCGTCAGGAGATTTCCGACGCATTGTCACAACTGGAAAATTGATGGCTCTTCTTCAGCTCTCCGAGCCGGGTGAATCGCCTGATCCCCATCAGCAGCGATTTGCCGTTGGCATCGACCTCGGCACGACAAATTCCCTGGTGGCGACCGTTCGCCACTCGATTCCCGAATGCCTTCCGGGAGAAGGCTGCGGCGTGATTCTGCCCTCTGTCGTACGCTATTTCAGGGACGGCCACACGGTCGTGGGCGCCGAGGCGCTGGCCGCCCAGGCGGCGGATCCCCGCAACACCATCGCCTCGGTCAAGCGCCTGATGGGGCGCGGTCTGGCCGACGCAGACGCGGGCATGCGGGCCCGTTATGACCTCATGGACTCCGGCGCCATGGTGAGGCTGAAGACCATCGCAGGCCCGCGCACGCCGGTCGAAGTCTCCGCCGAAATTCTCAAGGTCTTGCGCGCGCGTGCCGAAGCGACGCTCGGAGATGACCTCGTCGGGGCCGTGATCACTGTTCCGGCCTATTTCGATGATGCGCAGCGCCAGGCGACCAAGGATGCGGCGAAGCTGGCCGGCCTCAACGTGCTCCGCCTGCTCAACGAGCCCACCGCCGCCGCCATCGCCTACGGCCTGGATGAAGCAGCGGAGGGCGTTTACGCGGTCTATGACCTGGGTGGCGGCACTTTCGATTTCTCGGTGCTGCGCCTCTCGCGTGGGGTGTTCGAAGTGATGGCCACCAGCGGTGACTCTTCCCTGGGCGGCGACGACTTCGATGAAGCGCTGGCGCATTGGCTCGAGCAGCAGATTCATGGAGTCGATCTGGATTGCTCCAGTTCGCGGGCGCTGCTGGTCGAGGCTCGTCGCGTCAAGGAAGCCCTGACCACTCAGGCGAGCGTTGTGGCCCGTGTGCCCGTTGCGACCGATGGCGTGCGGGAAGTCACGGTGAGTGTCGAGCAGTTCCATGCACTGACCGCAGGGCTGGTCGATCGCAGTCTGCTACCCGTTCGCAAGGCGCTGCGTGACGCGGGCCTGGGATTTGAAGACATCGAGGCGGTGGTCATGGTGGGTGGCGCCACCCGCATGCCGCACGTCCGCACCGCTGTGGCGAAGCTCTTTGGCCGTGCGCCCCATACCGACATCGACCCGGACAAGGTTGTTGCCATCGGTGCCGCGATTCAGGCCAATGTTCTGGCCGGAAATCGTCGTCCGGGTGAAGACTGGTTGCTGCTGGACGTGATCCCGCTCTCGCTCGGTCTTGAAATGATGGGCGGGCTGACGGAGAAGATCATCACCCGGAACTCCACCATTCCGGTGGCCAAGGCGCAGGACTTCACCACCTTCAAGGATGGTCAGACGGCCATGGCGATTCATGTGGTGCAAGGGGAACGAGAACTGGTGCAGGACTGCCGCTCACTCGCCCGCTTCGAGCTCCGGGGCATTCCTCCGATGCCGGCTGGCGGCGCCCGGATCCGGGTGACCTTCCAGGTGGACGCGGATGGTCTGCTCTCCGTCAGCGCGCGGGAGCAGACAACCGGCGTCGAGTCGCATGTGCTGGTCAAACCCAGCTACGGCCTTTCGGATGAGGAAATTGCCGGCATGCTCAAGGCGGGTTACGACAATGCCGCGCTCGACATGCAAGCCCGTGCCTTGCGTGAGCAGCAGGTTGAGGCCGAGCGCCTGATCGAGGCGACCGAGCAGGCCATGAAGGAAGATCCTGATCTGCTCGGCACGGATGAACATGCCGCCCTCGATGCTGCCATTGCACGGTTACGAGCGCTGATTGCGGGCCCGGATCATCAGGCAATCCGTGTCGGGATTGATGCGCTCTCCGCCGCGACCGGCAACTTCGCCGCCCGGCGCATGGACAAGGCGATCCGCAAGGCGCTGACCGGCAGCACCGTGGATTCGCTCTCCCTTTGATCGAGGACTCCTGATGACCCAGATCGTTGTACTTCCCCATGCGGAACTCTGTCCCGACGGCGCGGTGATCGATGCCGAGCCCGGGACCAGTATTTGCGACGCCTTGCTGCAGAACGAAATCGAAATCGAGCATGCTTGCGAGAAGTCCTGCGCGTGTACCACCTGCCATGTCATTGTCCGTGAAGGCTTTGCCTCGCTTGAGCCGGCGGATGAACTGGAAGAGGATATGCTCGACAAGGCCTGGGGTCTTGAGCCGCAGTCCCGTCTCTCTTGCCAGGCCAAGCTCGCGGAGATTCCGCTGGTCGTGGAGTTGCCGCGTTACACCCTGAACATGGTCAGTGAGGGCAGCAAATGAAGTGGACGGATACGCTGGAAATCGCGATTGCGCTCGCCGATGCGCATCCTGATGTCGATCCCGCCCGGATCAATTTCGTGGATCTGATGAAGAAGGTTCAGGCCTTGCCGGAGTTCGACGACGATCCTGCACGCTGCGGCGAGCGTATTCTTGAAGCGATCCAGGGCGCCTGGATCGAAGAGCTGGCCTGATCAGTCCGCTGTTTCGTTGATGTTGAGCCAGTACTGGGCCAACTGGCCCAGTGCCGCCAGAAAACGCTCGAAGTCGACCGGTTTGCGCACATAGCTGTTCGCACCGAGCGCATGGGCTTCATGGATGTCTTCGGGCCGGCGCGACGTACTCAGAACCACGACCGGCACATGCCGGGTGTGCTCATCGGCGCGAATGCGCCGCAGGACTTCGCGACCATCCAGCCGGGGCAGCTTGAGGTCCAGCAGGATGACTGCGGGCGTTCTGGCAGGATTGCGGGTCGAGTGAGCGCCGGTCGCGAAGAGATAGTCCAGCGCTTCCTGTCCGTCCCGTGCCACTACGACCGGATGATCGATTTCGGCCTTCGCGAATGCCCTCAGCGCCAGGGCTTCATCGTCCGGATTGTCTTCAACGAGGAGTATCGGGCGCTTGGTCGGCATCGATCGGTCGTGAGCAAAACGCGCATCCGGGCAGGTTTCCGGTTCGGGCGGCGCGGGCTCAGGTAGCCCGCTTGGACGATTATAGGGATAGTGCCCGCAGGCTGGCGCCGCCGCCGAACCCCGGCGGCGGATTTTCAGGCGGGCAATTGGTCGGCGCGCAACAGGAAGACCTTTTCTTCCTCGCTGGCATTGGTGAGCCACACGAACTCGAGTTCGGGGAAGGCGGCTTCAACCAGATCACGGTTGTGGCCGACCTCGACAACCAGAATGCCGTCGTCGGTCAGGTGCTTTCTTGCGCCGGCAATGATCCGGCGAACGATATCCAGCCCGTCGTCTCCCGCAGCAAGCGCCATGCGCGGCTCGTGCAGATACTCTTCCGGCAGGACCTGCATGGCGTCTTCCGTGACATAGGGCGGGTTGCTCAGGATCAGTTGATAGCGCTCCTCACCCAGCGCGCCGAAAACATCGGATTCGATCAGGCGGACCACCTCCTCCAGCCCGTAATCGGCCACGTTCTGACGCGCCACGTCGAGGGCATCAGGCGACAGGTCGATGCCGTCGATCCGGGCCGACGGGAAGTAATGGGCCATCAGGATCGCCAGGCAGCCGCTGCCGGTGCAGAGATCCAGCGCATGGGTGACGCCCTCCGGATCCGCAATCCAGGGTTCGAAACCTTCGCGCAGCAACTCGAAGAAATAGGATCGCGGCACGATCACGCGCTCGTCTACGAAGAAGCGGAATTCGCCGAGCCAGGCTTCCTTGGTGAGGTAAGCCGCAGGAATCCGTTCCTCGACACGGCGCTGAATGACATCCAGCACCTCGATGCGTTCGTCAGCAGGGATGCAGGCATCAAAGAAGGGTTCGAGTCTGTCGATCGGCAGATGGAGGGTGTGCAGCACCAGGTAGACCGCTTCGTCATAGGCGTCCACGGAGCCGTGTCCGAAAAAGAGCCGGGCCCGGTTGAACTGGCTGGTCGCGTAGCGGATCAGATCGCGTACGGTCACGAGTTCGTCATGCGGGCCGTGGCTGTGTTCATGGTCCTCATGGTCGCAGTTCTCGCCGCATTCATGATCGTGTTCGTGTGCTTGCATGGTGTGCTTTCAAAATGAAGGCGGCGCCTACAGGCGCCGCAGATCAATGGAGTGTGCCGGAGATCAGCTGGTTTCGTCCATGTGCAGCGTAAAGGAGCTGAACGATGCGCCGTCGTCTTCCACCGGATCAAACTCCGCGATGGTATCCAGAACAGGCGAGGCCTTCTTGTTGACCTCGGAATCGGTCGGCGCATTGTTGACCAGCCAGGAGAAGTTCGTGGGCGAGTCGGAGTTGGCCAGGGCTTCTTCCAGAGTAATCGAATCGGACTTGTAGAGCCGGTAGAGGTCCTGCTCGAAGGTTTGCGATCCGGGGGCGAGGGATTTTTCCATCGCCTCGCGTACGTCGCCGAACTCGCCACGCTCGATGAGTTCGGCAATATGGCGTGTATTCATGAGGATTTCCGCTGCGGGAATCCGTGAGCCGTCGGGTTTCTTCACCAGCCGTTGCGAAATGATGCTCCGCAGCGAGACAGCCAGATCAAGGTAGAGCAGAGGCCGGTTTTCCAGCGGATAGAAGCTGGTGATGCGGTTGAGCGCGTGGTGAGCGTTGTTGGCGTGGAGCGTGGCCAGCACCAGGTGGCCTGACTGCGCGTAGGAGATCGCAGCCTTCATGGTTTCCAGATCACGGATTTCGCCGATGAGGATGCAGTCAGGCGCCTGGCGCATCGCGTTCTTCAGCGCGTCTCCCCAGCTGTGGGTGTCGAAGCCGACTTCGCGCTGGTTGATCACCGACTTCTTGTGCCGGAACAGGTATTCGATCGGATCCTCGACCGTCAGGATGTGCCCGGCGACATGGCCGTTCCGGTAGTCCAGCATCGACGCGATGGTGGTCGACTTGCCCGAACCCGTGGCCCCCACGACGAGGACCAGGCCGCGCTTCTCCATGATGATGTCGTTGAGCGCGGAGGGCAGGTTCAGCGTTTCGAGCGCCGGAATTTCGCCCTGGATGAAACGCACCACGATGCCGACGCTGTTGCGCTGCCAGAAGAAGTTGATCCGGAAATTGCCCAGTCCGCGGCGGGAGAACGAAATGTTGAGTTCCCGGTCCCGCTCGAAGAGCGTGATCTGTTCGGGATTCATGATTTCGTAAGCCATCCGCTGAATGACAGCGGGATCCATGACCTGCTGGTTGATGGGGATGACGACACCATCGATCTTGATATGGATCGGCGCACCGGCGGACACGAAAATGTCCGAAGCACGTCGTTCTGCCATCAACTGGAACAGCTTGTCGAAAATCATTCAGTTTCTTCCCTGCCGCAAAAACCGTTTCAGCGCCAGTCGGGGGCAAAAGCCCCCGGCTCCCGGATTGCTCAGTCGCGCAGCAACTCGTTGATCGAGGTCTTCGATCGGGTCTGAGCGTCGACCTTCTTCACGATCACTGCACAATACAGCGAATACTTGCCGTCGGAAGAGGGCAGGTTGCCCGATACCACGACGGAACCTTCAGGGATGCGGCCATAGCTCACTTCACCGGTGGCACGGTCATAGATCTTCGTGCTCTTGCCGATGTACACGCCCATCGAGATCACGCAGTTGTCTTCAACGATCACACCCTCCACGACTTCGGAGCGTGCGCCGATGAAGCAGTTGTCGCCGATGATCGTCGGGTTGGCCTGCAGCGGCTCAAGCACGCCACCGATACCGACGCCGCCCGAGAGATGAACGTTCTTGCCGATCTGGGCGCAGGAGCCGACAGTCGCCCAAGTGTCGACCATTGCGCCCTCATCCACATAGGCGCCGATATTCACATAGGACGGCATCAGCACGACGTTCTTGCCGATGAACGATCCGCGGCGGGCGATGGCGTTCGGGACCACGCGGAAACCGCCGTTGCGGAAATCTTCTTCGCTGTACTGACCGAACTTGGCCGGCACCTTGTCGAAATACTTCGTGCAGCCGCCGTCCAGTACGCTGTTGTCATGGGTGCGGAAGTAGAGCAGTACGGCTTTCTTCAGCCATTGATGGGTGACCCAGTCGCCATTGATCTTTTCGGCTACGCGAAGACGGCCGGCGTCGAGCTCGCCAATCACTTCCTCGATGGCACGAGCCAGAACCGGATCGCATGCCGACGGAGTGATCTCGGCACGACGTTCGAATGCATCTTCGATAAGACCTTGGAGCGGATGTTGAGACATTGGAGTTTCCTGGGGAAAGAAAGGGAATGAACTACTTCAGATACTCGACGATGCGCTGCGCGGCGGTAAAGCATTCATCAATGCCGGCAACCAGTGCGATGCGGACGAAACCCTGGCCCGGATTGCGGCCGTGGGCTTCACGGGCCAGATACTGCCCGGGCAGCACTGTGACGTTGGTCGCCGCGAGCAGCTTGCGGGCGAACTCGGCGTCGTCTCCGGGCGTACGCGCCCAGAGGTAGAAGGCTGCGTCAGGGCGGCTGACATCCAGAACCTGCGACAGCAGCGGTACCAGACGGTCGAACTTCTCGCGATACATCGTGCGGTTGGCCACGACATGCTGCTCGTCGTTCCAGACTGCAATGCTCGCCGCCTGAACCGTCGTACTCATGGCGCAGCCGTGATAGGTGCGGTATTTCAGGAAGCCGGCCAGGATGCGCGCGTCACCCGCAACAAAGCCGGAACGCAGGCCAGGCACGTTGGAGCGCTTGGAGAGGCTGGAGAACATCACGAGGCGTTCGAATCCATGCCGGCCGAGTTGATGGGCCGCCTCCAGAGCGCCCAGCGGCGGCTGCGCCTCGTCAAAGTAGATTTCCGAATAGCACTCGTCGGAAGCAATCACGAAACCGTAGCGATCGGAGAGTTCGAACAACTGGCGCCACTCGTCCAGTGACAGCACCCGGCCTGTCGGATTGCCTGGCGAGCAGACGTAGAAGAGCTGGACTCGCGACCACTCTTCCGCGCTCAGCGCATCGAGATCGAATCCGAAACCGTTTTCCGGAGTCTGGTTCAGGAACACCGGACGGGCGCCGGCCAGCAGCGCAGCACCTTCATAGATCTGATAGAACGGGTTGGGGCTCACGACCAGCGGCGCCGGGCGACTGGCGTCCACCACGGCCTGAGCGAAAGAAAAAAGTGCTTCACGCGAGCCATTGACGGGTAGAACCTGGGTCGCCCAGTCGAGCGAAGGCAGCTTGTAGCGCCGCATGGCCCAGCTGGCGATAGTCTGGCGCAGCGCATCGATACCGGCCGTGGTCGGATAGACCGACAGCCCGCCGAAAGCCTCGCGCAGCGCGTCATGAATGAGGGCAGGGGTTTCGTGTTGCGGCTCGCCGATCGAAAGTCTGATGGGCGGAACCGGAGCCGGCTCGACGCCGGCGAACAGTTTGCGGAGTTTCTCGAAGGGGTAAGGCTGGAGCAGGTCGAGCAGCGGATTCAATTTGATTCGCCCGGGTTATGTTGTAGCGCCGCTGCATGGCGGCTTTGGGTGCTGGAGCGGCTGCTATTATAGCCCGGCCTTCTGCCTTGAACTTTCCCGTCTGCTACCCAACGTGCGCCTCTCGAAGCTCAAGCTCGCCGGTTTCAAGTCATTTGTCGATCCGACCACGATCCTCACCCCGGGGCAGCTCGTCGGGATTGTCGGCCCTAACGGTTGTGGCAAGTCCAACGTCATTGACGCCGTGCGCTGGGTGCTGGGCGAGTCGCGCGCTTCCGCGCTGCGGGGCGAGTCGATGCAGGACGTGATCTTCAACGGTTCGACGACCCGCAAGCCCGTTTCACGCGCCAGCGTCGAGATGATTTTCGACAACGCCGAAGGACGCGCTGCCGGCCAGTGGTCGCAGTACGCGGAAATCTCGGTCAAGCGGCAGGTAGACCGGAACGGCGGCTCGGATTACTTCATCAACAATGTGGCTGTCCGCCGCAAGGACGTAATCGACCTCTTCCTCGGAACGGGGCTCGGGCCCAAGGCATACGCGATCATCGAGCAGGGCATGATTTCGCGGGTGATCGAGGCACGCCCGGAAGAGGTTCGTGCCTTTCTCGAAGAGGCCGCAGGCATTACCAAATACAAGGAGCGGCGCAGGGAAACGGAAGGCCGGCTTTCCGACGCCCGCGACAATCTGGCACGCGTGGAAGACATCCGTGCCGAGCTGGGTTCGCAGATCGAGCGTCTGGAGGGGCAGGCCGAACTCGCCCGGCGTTACAAGGATCTGTCTTCCCAGCTGGCGCAAAAACAGGTCCTGCTCTGGCGCTACAAGCACACCATGGCACAGCGGGAGCAGACTGCACTGGCCGAGGGGATTGCGCAACTCCAGACCCGGCTTGAGGAGTCGCAGCAGCAACTGGTCGAAACCGAGACGCGATCAACGCTCGCGCGAGACGCGCATGCTGTGGGTTCCGACGCCCTGAATGCAGCCCAGGCGGATCTTTATGCCATCGCGGCGGAAGTGACCCGTATCGAGGGCGAGTTGCGTAATCTGCGCGAAACACATGCCCGCCTGACGCAGCGTGGCAGTCAGCTGCTGGCCGAGGAGCAGACCTGGCAGGCCCGGCTGGAGCGGGCGCAGGCAGAAGACGGCCTCTGGGCCGAACGCGGCATGCAGGCCAACGAGGCGCTGGAGCTCGCACTTCTGCAGGTGGCCGAAGCCGAGGAGCGCCTGCCTGAGGCCGAATCCGCATGGCGCGAGGCGCTGGCGGCTCAGGAGCAGGCCCGCCGGGAGCTCTCCCAGGTCGAGCAGCATGTTCGGGTTGAAGAAGCCCGCCGCCTGGCGGCCGAGCGCGCGCTGGAGTCGCTGGCGCAGCGGCGCGGCCGGATGGAGGCCGAACGGGCCTCGCTGAGACCCGAGGACGAAGCGGCTCTGGCGCTGCTCGAAACCGAGGTTGCGGATCTCATCGAGTCCCAGCAGCAGGCCGAACTCCGGCTGGGAGACACGCAGGACGCACTGAGCCAGGCACAGGCGGCCCTTGAAGAAGCGCAGCGCCTCCGCCAGCAGACCGGGAAGGAGCTGACCGAGCAGCGTGCCCGCCTGGATGCGCTCCGGGGTTTGCAGGACAGCCTGCGCGATCAGGGCGACCTCGGCACCTGGATGCGCGAGGCAGGGCTGGAGGATTTGCCGCCCGTCTGGCGCAGTCTGCAGGTTGATGCCGGCTGGGCGCTGGCTGTAGAGGCGGTGCTGCGCGAGCGGATCGGCGCAGTCGGCCCGGTAGCGCTGGCGCCGCGGATGATTGCCGGCCCGGTGCCGGCGCCGCAGGCCGTGCTGTGCGCAGCGCAAGCGCCCGCGCCCATGGCACCTCTGTTTGACGCGCCCTTGCTGCTGGAAAAGATCCGCTGCACACGCCCCGAACTGGCGGCGAATCTGCGTCACTGGCTGGATGGCGTCTATGCGGTTGAGACGCTGGATGACTGGATCGGCTCGCCGGCGGCGCTTCCCGCCGGCGTAACGCTGGTGAGCCCGGCGGGGCAGCAACTGTCCTCCTCCCTGCTGAGTCTCTACGCGCCGGACGCGCGCACCCACGGCGCGATTGAACGACAACGGGAAATCGAGGAGCTGGAGGCTTCGATCCTTCCGCTCGAGGCTGCGTTCGACGAGCGTGGCGAGCGCGCGGAGGCTGCGGCCGAGGAAGTCCGGCAGTTGCAGCAGTCGCTCACCGATATCCGGCGCGACATCCAGTCACTGCAGTCGCGGCTTCACGACCGGCAGCTCGCCTTCGTCAAGGCTCAGCAGGAGCAGGCGAGGCAGAGCGAGCGCCTGGAGCAGATCGCTCGCGAGGCGGCTGAGTTGCTCAAGCTTGAGGGTGTTGAGCGCGGTCACGCCGAAGAGGCTGCGCTTGCCCGTGAGGCGGCCGAAGAGCGGATGCTGGGGCTGCGCGACGAGCTCCTGCAGGCCAATAGCGCGGCCGAAGGCACGGACCGTCTCCTGAGGCAGGCGCGCGACATGCTGGCTGCGTCGCAAAGGATCCGGCATGAAGCCGAGTTTGCCTTGCGGGACGCCAACGCAAAACTCGATGAGCAGCGACGGCATGCGCAACTGGCGGCGTCCGAGCTCGAAAAGCTGGCGCGTGAGCGCGAGCAGCTGGCCGGCGAGCAGGAGGAGCTGGATGACTCTGCACTGCAGACCGCCTTGCAGACCGCGCTCGACCTGCGCCGTGGGCGCGAGGAGGTGCTCGCCACGCGGCGCGAGGCGCTGGAAGAAGCGTCGCGGCAGATCCGCGCGCTCGACGAGCTGCGGCAACGTTGCGAGCACGCGCTCGGCCCCTTGCGCGATCAACTCGGGGATCTGCGCCTGAAGCATCAGGCTGCCGAACTGGGCTCGACTCAGGCGCTGGAGCGGCTGGGCGAGCTGGGCGCTGAGGTCGTCCCGCTGGAAGAGTCCGTGCTGGCTGAAATCCGTGAAGCCGCGCTGTCGCGCGAAGTCGGCCGGCTGGGGCGCGACATCGCCGAGATGGGCGCGGTGAATCTGGCAGCGCTGGCGGAGCTGGAATCCGCGCGCGAGCGCAAGCACTATCTGGACATGCAGTTCGATGACCTCATGCGGGCCATCGGCACGCTGGAGGACGCGATCCGGCGCATCGACCGGGATACCCGCGAGCAGCTGGGCGAGACCTATCACACGGTCAACCGTCATTTCAGCGAGCTCTTCCCGCGCCTGTTCGGCGGTGGGCAGGCGCAGCTCGTGCTTACCGGAGACGAAATTCTTGACGCCGGGATACAGATCGTCGCCCAGCCTCCGGGCAAGAAGAATGCGTCGATCCATCTGCTTTCGGGCGGCGAGAAGGCACTGACGGCGATCGCACTGGTTTTCGCGATGTTCCAGCTCAACCCCGCGCCCTTCTGCATGCTCGACGAAGTGGATGCGCCGCTCGATGACGCCAATACCGAGCGCTACTGCGAGATGGTGAAGCACATGTCCTCGGTGACGCAGTTCATCTTCATCAGTCACAGCAAGATCACGATGGAGATGGGCAAGCAGCTCGTCGGCGTGACGATGCAGGAGCAGGGCGTGTCGCGGATCGTCGAAGTGGACATGGAGGAAGCCCTGAAGCTCGCCCAGCCCGTCTCGGCTTGATGCGATAATGCGGGTCCCGGCGGAAGCCCAACCATCCGACCCAATACATGATGTCAGGTAACGAACTTCAATACGGCTTGATCGGCCTGGGCGTAATCGCTATCGCAGGCCTGGTGATCTACAACCTGTGGCAGGAACGCAAGGCGCGCAAGACGGCCGAGCACGCGTTCCGGTCCACGCACCACGACGTATTGCTGGACGGCGAACCCGAACCTGTCATTCCCCCGGCGCCCGGCGGGCGCATGGAGCCCGGGCTGCGCGAGGAGCCGGCCATCGAGTCCTCCGCCGCGGTGGCCGCACGCGCGGCAAGCACGCACGTCCGCCAGCAGGAGCCGGTGCTGCCACGTGACCTGCAGGCGATTGACTGTGCCGTCACCATCGAGGCGCCGGCTGGCGTTTCCGCCTCGTCGCTGTTCTCGACGCAGCTTGAAGCGCTGTCGGGAAATTCCCGCCATATCGCCTGGTATGGCTGGGCAGACCTGGACAACAAATGGTTCCCGATTGACGCCAGAACGCCTGGCAGCATCAATCGGGCCTGTGTGACGCTGCAGCTCGCAGACCGCCGTGGTGCGATCTCCGACCGCGAAGTCGACCGCTTCTATGATCGCCTTGGCCGCATCTGTGATCAGTTCCTGGCGGTGCCGCGCCTGCCCGAAAAGAACGAGACCCTGGCCCGTGCGCGGGAGCTGGATCAGTTCTGCGCCGATGTCGATATCCAGATCGCCATCAACGTGCTGGCGACGGCCGAGGCTTTTGACGGCATGCGCGTGCGCAGCATCGCAGAAGCTGCCGGGCTCACGCTGGGCAAGGATGGCTGCTTCCATGCGATTGACGAGTTCGGGCAGCGCATGTTCGTGCTCTCCAATCAGGAGTCGGCGCTGTTCACGCCTGAACAGATCCGCCATCTTCACACCATGGGCCTTTCACTGGTGCTTGATGTGCCGCGTGTGAGCGCGCCGACCGGTGCCTTCGATCGCATGGTCGAATTCGCAAGGCATCTTGCCGCGAGTCTCGACGGGCAGATCGTCGACGACAATCGCGCGCCGCTGTCGGATCGCTCGGTCTCCCTGATCCGTAACCAGATCGGGCAGTTCGAAGCCCGGATGGAGCGGCAATCCATTCCCGCTGGCAGCGAAATCGCCCAGCGTCTGTTCGCCTGATTTCCGGAAGCGCTGATGGACCTGTTTTCGAAGGCTGATGACGAGTCGCGTGCGCGCACGCTGCGCGATACGCTCAATCGCTACGCCCATGCGTACTACGTACTGGATGCGCCACTCGTGCCAGATGCCGAGTACGACCGCCTGTTCCGCGAGTTGCAGGCGCTGGAAGCTGAAAATCCCCATCTGCGCACTGCGGATTCGCCGACGCAACGTGTCGGGGGGCGTGCGCTGACTGAGCTTGCACAGGTTCGGCATGTGGTGGCCATGCTGTCCATCGAGACCGAAACCGACACGACGGAGCAGGGCGCACGAGCCTTCGATGCGCGTGTGCGCCGCAAACTCGGTCTGAGCGAAAGCGATCCGCTTGTCGAGTATGCGGCGGAGCTGAAATTTGACGGGCTTGCCATCAATCTGCGCTACGAAGCCGGTGTGCTCGTGCAGGCCGCGACGCGCGGTGACGGAGAGGTTGGCGAGGACGTCACGCACAATATCCGCACCATTGGTCGCATCCCCTTGCGGCTTCAAGGGGACGTACCGGAACTGCTCGAAGTTCGCGGTGAGGTCTACATGCGCCGGGACGACTTTGAGCGTCTCAATGCTCGTCAGCGCGAACGCGGCGAAAAAACCTTCATCAATCCGCGCAACACCGCAGCGGGGGCGGTTCGCCAGCTTGACCCGGCGGTGACCGCGCAGCGGCCGCTGGCGTTCTTTGCCTACGGGCTGGGCGAAGTACGCGGATGGACGGCGCAGCCGCAAACGCACAGCGCCATGGTCGAAGCCCTGGCAGCTTTCGGTTTGCCGGTGTGCGAGCACCGGGCGGTCGCCAAGGGCGCAGAGGGACTGGTCGAATTTCACGCCAGGATGGCGGCCTTGCGGGACAGTCTGCCTTTCGACATCGACGGCATCGTCTACAAGGTCAACAGTCTGGCGCTGCAGCGCGAACTGGGTTTCCGCAACCGCGAGCCGAACTGGGCGGTCGCGCACAAGTATCCGGCACAGGAAGAAATCACCGAACTGCTGGAGATCGAGGTGCAGGTCGGACGTACCGGCGCCATTACGCCGGTGGCTCGCCTGCGGCCTGTATTCGTCGGTGGCGTGACGGTCACCAATGCCACCCTGCACAACGAAGACGAGATGCGTCGCAAGGATCTCCGGATCGGTGATGCGGTGATCGTCCGTCGTGCTGGCGATGTGATTCCCGAGGTAGTGGCGCCGGTCCTCGAGCGCCGGACGGGCGCCGAGCGTCTGTTTGCGATGCCGCTGACCTGTCCGGTCTGTGGTTCTCATGTCGTGAAGGGCGAGGATGAGGCGGTTGCTCGCTGCTCGGGCGGGCTTTTTTGCCCGGCCCAGCGGAAGCAGGCGCTGATCTACTTCGCCGGACGCAAAGCCATGGATATCGAAGGGCTGGGCGACAAGATCGTCGAGCAACTGGTCGATGGGGGGCTCGTCCACACGCCGGCCGACCTCTATGGCCTGACGCTGCCGACGCTGGCGGGTCTGGAGCGGATGGCAGAGAAGTCCGCCAGAAACCTGCTCGAAGCGATTGATCGCAGCCGGAGCACCACGCTCGCGCGCTTCATCTTTGCGCTCGGGATCCGGAACGTGGGCGAAGCCACTGCCAAGGACCTGGCCCGTCATTTCGGCAAGCTTGACGGTCTCCTGGCAGCCACCGAATCAGATCTGCTGGAGGTGCCAGATGTGGGGCCGATCGTGGCGGCCAGCATTGCGGGCTTCCTGGCGGAGCCACACAACCGTGAGGTCATTGCCCGGCTGCGCGACGCAGGCGTGCAGTGGCCCGAGCAGGAGCCTGCGGGCAGGGCAGAGGGCGTACTGGCCGGCAAGACGCTGGTGCTGACCGGGACCTTGCCCTCGATGAGTCGGGAACAGGCGACTGCGCTGATCGAACAGCATGGCGGCAAGGTCAGTGGTTCGGTCTCGCGCAAGACGGATTACGTCGTGGCCGGGGCGGAGGCCGGTTCCAAGCTTGCCAAGGCCGAGCAACTGGGCGTTGCCGTGCTGGATGAGGCGGCATTGCGAAAGCTGCTGGGCACCCTCTGACACGGCTTTTGTCAGCATGGGTCTGACGACGCCTCATCGACCTGCCCTTATTGACACTTTGACACCACATTCCTGCAGGGAATGAATCCGCTTTGTCAGGAACCGGCGGAAGCCGGTCGCGGTCTAGGGTATTCTTGCGACCCCGAAGGCATGTCGAGTGCGCTTGCATGCCAAGATAATCAAGGATTTACTGGATGGAAAAGGTCTGGCTCAAGGCCTACCCGGCAGGTGTGCCGGCAGAGATCGATCTCACTGAATACGCGTCACTTGCGGATTTCTTTGCGCGTGGCGTGGAGCGCTGGGGCGACAGAACGGCTTACATCAACATGGGTGTCGAGCTCAGCTATCGCCAGATCGACGCGCTCTCGGCACGTTTTGCGTCCTATCTGCAGAACGTCCTGCAGCTGCCCAAGGGCAGCCGCGTTGCGCTGATGATGCCCAACATCCTGCAGTATCCCGTCTGCATGTTTGGCGCCCTGCGGGGGGGCTACACCGTCGTCAACTGCAATCCGCTCTACACGCCGCGCGAGCTTGAACATCAGTTGAAGGATTCGGGCGCCGAAACCATCGTGGTGATGGAGAACTTCGCGCACACCTTGCAGAGCGTGCTGGCCAATACCGCCGTCCGGAACGTGATCGTGACCAGCATGGGCGAGATGCTGGGGCTTCTGAAGGGCAAGCTCATCGACTTCGTGGTGCGTCGCGTTCGCAAGCTTGTGCCGCGCTGGACGATGCCTCGCGCTCAGCGGCTGACTGCGGCGATGAAGGCGGGCAGTGCGCATGAGCTGAAGCCGGTCGAGATCAGCCGGGACGACCTTGCTTTCCTGCAATACACCGGTGGCACGACCGGTGTAGCCAAGGGTGCCATGCTGAGTCACGGCAACATTCTGGCCAATCTGCTCCAGGCGCACGTCTGGATCGATGCACGCCTCAAGCATGGCCGGGAGTTCATCGTGACCGCCCTGCCGCTCTACCACATCTTTTCGCTGACGATCAATTGCTTCGTCTTCTTCATGATCGGCGCGAGAAACCTGCTGATCACGAATCCCCGTGACATGAAGGGTTTCGTAAAAGAGTTGGCCCGTTATCCCTGGACGGTCATTTCGGGCGTCAATACGCTCTACAACGTTCTGATGAATCAGCCGAAGTTCTGCGCGCTGGATTTCTCCCGTGTCACGCTATCGCTCTCTGGGGGCATGTCGCTGCAACGTTCTGTGGCGGATCGCTGGAAAAAACTCACTGGAAGCGCCCTGATCGAAGCCTACGGGCTGACCGAAGCGTCACCGGGCGTGTGCTGCAACCCGATTGATCAGGCCGAGTACACCGGCTCGATCGGCCAGCCGGTTCCTTCGACCGAGGTTTCCCTGCGCGACGAAGCTGGCAAGGAAGTCGGGATCGGTCAGGCAGGCGAACTGTGCATGCGTGGCCCGCAGATGATGAAGGGCTACTGGAATGCGCC
Source organism: Uliginosibacterium paludis (assembly GCF_039631355.1). Classification (NCBI taxonomy): domain Bacteria; kingdom Pseudomonadati; phylum Pseudomonadota; class Betaproteobacteria; order Rhodocyclales; family Zoogloeaceae; genus Uliginosibacterium; species Uliginosibacterium paludis. The sequence continues at coordinate 524,417 of NZ_JBDIVF010000003.1, forward strand.
GGAAGACACGGCTGCAGTCATGACCGACGACGGCTTCCTCCGGACGGGGGATGTCGCCGTCATGGATGAGCGCGGTTTCCTGCGGATCGTGGATCGCAAGAAAGACACCATTCTGGTGTCTGGCTTCAATGTGTACCCCAACGAAATCGAGGACGTTGTCTCCGCACATCCTGATGTGGCTGAGGTGGCCGCGATCGGCGTGCCCTGCGAGTCCACGGGCGAGGCCGTCAAGCTCTTTGTCGTGCGGAAAAATTCCGGGCTGACAGAGAAGGATCTGATGGCCTTCTGCAAGCGTTACCTGACTGCATACAAGGTGCCACGACAGGTCGAGTTCCGCGAAGAATTGCCCAAGACCAATGTCGGAAAGATCATGCGCCGGGCGCTGCGCGATGAAGAGGTCCTGCGGCTCCGAACCCTTGCAGCCCGGTCGCTTTGAAGCTTCGCATCAGGTATCCATTGGCTTCGTAGGGGAAACTACCTCCCTGCAGGTCGCTTGTGCGAAGTCGCTGCCTGTGCTTCAATGGAATCGCGTTTCTCACTTCTGTCTGGTTTCCTTTCCGTGACCTCTGCCTGCTTCAACGCTATCCGTACTGTTTCCGTCGCCGTTCTGGCTGCGGTAGTAGTCGTACGTGTAGTAGGCGTAGGCGGCAGCGCGCCGTAACGGGGACGAGTCAGACTCAAGAGATTCAACCCCGCCGGCGCGAGCCGGGCGGGGTTTTTTTATGCCCCACGGCAAGGCTGGCATGACCAGAACCAGGGAGTTTGAAGATGCAGTTCAATGGTGCTCAATTGATTGTTCGTCTGCTGGAGCAGCAGGGGATTACACAGCTTGCCGGCATTCCCGGCGGTGCGGCACTGCCGCTTTACGATGCCTTGTCGCAAAGCACGATCATTCACCACGTACTCGCCCGTCATGAGCAGGGGGCCGGTTTCATTGCCCAGGGCATGGCGCGGGTAAGCGGTCGTGCCGCTGTCTGTCTCGCTTCAAGCGGGCCGGGGGCCACCAACCTCGTGACCGCCATTGCGGATGCAAAGCTCGACTCGATTCCGCTGGTCTGTATTACGGCACAGGTGCCGCGCAGCATGATCGGCACCGACGCCTTTCAGGAAGTGGATACCTACGGGATTTCCATTCCGATCACGAAACACAACTGGCTGGTCCGGAATATCGAGGATCTGCTCGAAATCATTCCTTCAGCATTCCGCATTGCAGAGTCAGGGCGGCCCGGGCCGGTCTGGATTGATGTTCCGAAAGACGTTCTGACTGCGAAAATCGAGATCGAAGCCCTGCCGCCGCTGCCTGCTGCAGAGCCTTTGCCGGCGATTGATGCCGGTCTGGTGATGCGCGCGGCCGAGTTGATCAACGCGGCGAAGACGCCGGTGCTCTATCTGGGCGGCGGAGTGATTGCATCCGGAGCGAGTGCCGCTGCGGTGGCGTTTGCCGAGGCGGCCGGTCTTCCGACGACCATGACCCTGATGGGGCTGGGCGCGATGCCGGTGGATCACATCCTCTCGCTGGGCATGCTGGGCATGCATGGCGCGCGCTACACCAACTACGCGCTGGAGGAGTCGGATCTGCTCATTGTCATGGGGGCTCGCTTCGATGACCGGGCCATCGGTAATGCGGCAAAGTTCTGTCCGAACGCGGCGATCATTCATATCGATATCGATCCTGCCGAGCACGGCAAGATCCGGCGTCCGGACGTGGCGATTCATGGCGATGTGGGCAAGGTGCTCGAACGTCTCTCCGCTCACGTCCGTGCCAATCCGCGCACGGCATGGCGCGATCGTGTCAATGCGCTCAAGGCTGCGCATCCGCTCGCCTTGCCGGATGCCGAGGACCCTCGCAGTCATTACGGACTCGTCCTTGCGGTAGCCGGTCTGCTTGATGATGATGCGGTCATTGCGACGGACGTTGGCCAGCATCAGATGTGGGTGGCACAGGCCTATCCGTTCCGGCGTCCGCGTCAGTGGCTGACTTCGGGTGGTCTCGGTACGATGGGTTTCGGCATGCCGGCAGCCATTGGCGCCGCACTGGCGGAGCCGGAGCGTACCGTGGTGTGCTTCTCAGGCGACGGCAGTCTCAAGATGAACATCCAGGAAATGGATACCGCCGTCGAAGAGGGCGTCAACATCAAGGTCGTGCTGATGAACAACCAGTCGCTGGGGCTTGTGCATCAGCAGCAGGACATGTTCTACGGGCAGCGGATCTACGCCTCGGATTACCGGAGGCACACCAACTTCCAGATGATTGCGGCCGGCTTCGGCATGCGGGTGTTTGATCTCGATCAGACCGACGATCCGCGAAACATGCTGTCCGAGGCTCTGAGTGTTCGAGGCCCTTGCCTGATTCACTGTTCCATCGATGTGAATCAGAAGGTTTATCCGATGGTGCCCCCGGGTGCCGCCAACACCGAAATGATTGGAGGCTGAGATGGAACACGAGGTTCAGGATATTCCCGTCATGAAATCGGTGCAGAAGGTGGTGCTGGAGTTGTCGGTGCATAACCACCCGGGCGTGATGTCGCACGTCTGCGGGCTTTTTGCCCGGCGCGCCTTCAACGTGGAAGGCATTCTCTGCATGCCGGTCGGAGATGCCCGCGAGAGCCGGATCTGGCTGCTGGTCTTCGATGATGCACGTCTTGCGCAGATGATTGCGCAGGTGGAGAAGCTCGAAGATGTCATCCGCGTGGATCGTCACGGCGCGGATCATCGCGTGTTCGAGCGCCTGGAAGAGTTCTTCGTGTAATCAGGCGTCATGAAGCGAAAAAGCCGACCCCAGGGTCGGCTTTTTTCGTTCCGCTGGCCGGTATCAGGCCTGCAGTTCGTCGGTGCAGTGCGCGCGCACGATCTGAAGCAGTTGGGCAAAGATCTTCGGGGAGCCTGCAACCAGATTGCCGGTGCCAAGGTAGTCACCTTCTCCAGCAAAGTCGCTGGCCAGACCACCGGCTTCCGTCACCAGCAGCACGCCAGCGGCCATATCCCAGGGTTTCAGGCCGATTTCGAAGAAACCGTCGGTGCGGCCGCAGGCCAGCCAGGCGAGATCAAGCGCTGCGGAGCCGGGGCGGCGCAGTCCGGCGGTCTTGCCGGCGAGCTCCTTGAACATGCCGAGATAGGCATCCACATGCGCCATTTCCTTGAAGGGGAAGCCGGTGCCGATGAGGGCATCGAACAGCTTTGCGCGCTTGCCGACGCGGATCCGTCGATCATTCAGGAAAGCGCCGCGCCCTTTTGAGGCTGTAAACAGGTCGTTGCGGTTCGGATCGTAGATCACCGCGTGCTGGATAACACCGCGCTCGGCCAGTGCGATCGAAATCGAATATTGCGGAAAACCGTGGATGAAGTTGGTTGTGCCATCGAGCGGATCGATGATCCATTGGAATTCGCTCTCTGCGCCGGAGTCGCCGGACTCCTCTGCTAGAATCGCGTGCTCCGGATACGCCTCGCGAATGACATCGATGATGGCCGCTTCGGCTGCTCGATCCACTTCGGTGACGAAGTCATTCGGCTGTTTGGAGCTGATTTCGAGCTTGTCGAGATCCAGCGAAGCACGGTTGATGAGGGAGCCGGCACGGCGGGCGGCCTTGACGGCGGTATTCAGGAATGGATGCATGAGCCTAGGATCTCGAGACTGGCGCTGGTAAGTGACTGCAGGCGCAACAGGAAACCGCACATTATATATGCCCGAAGTACTGTCTTTGAATCGTTTTCGTGTGGTTTTGTCCAGACCCGGCATTCCGGGCAATATCGGGGCGGCGGCGCGAGCCTTGAAAACCATGGGGTTTTCGCGGCTGTATCTGGTCAATCCCAAGCACTATCCGCATCCGGAAGCCGAATCCCGCGCCTCGGGTGCTACGGATGTGCTGGCTTCCGCCGTTGTCTGTGAAACGCTCGAGGAGGCCTTGGCTGGCGTGAGTCTGGCGGCCGCCTTTACCGCCCGGCGCCGCGAGCTCGCCCTGCCGATGCAATGGTCGCGCGAGGCTGCCGGAACGCTGGCGGCGTCCGCGATGCAGGGGGAAGTTGCCCTGGTGTTCGGCAATGAGACCTACGGTTTGTCGAACGAAGAGCTCGCCTTGTGCCACCTGCCCGTGATGATCCCGGCCAATCCTGATTACAGCTCGCTCAATCTCGGGGCTGCGGTTCAGGTGATGTGTTACGAGCTGCGGATGGCCCTGCTGACACCGGGGGAGGCACCTTCGGGAGAAGGGGCGCTCGCCACGGTTGACGAGGTTGAGCAACTCATGACGCACATCGAGCAGGCCACGACTGAAAGCGGCTTTTACAATCCAGATAATCCCAAGCGCCTCATGCGCCGCCTGCGCAGGATGTTCGGACGGATCAGGCTTGAAAAGGACGAGGTGAACATCCTTCGCGGCATGCTCAACAGCTTCCAGTTTCCGGAGCGGTTTGGCAAAAAAGGCAAGTCCTGAGCCAGGGCACCCCGCCGCGATCGTTTCTTCCATATCCGTTGAGTACAGCGGTATCCAGCACCAGAGTTGTCATCACACATGTTTGCCCATCTTCGCGAAGACATTGCCAGCGTTCTAGAACGTGACCCCGCAGCCAGAAGCAGGCTGGAGGTGCTCCTGTGTTATCCGGGCGTTCATGCGCTGATTCTCTACCGGCTGGCCAACAAGTTGTGGCGCGGCCAGTTTTTCCTTGTGGCGAGGTTCATTTCGCACGTTGCACGCGTGCTGACGGGCATCGAAATCCATCCGGGGGCAACGATTGGTCGCCGGGTGTTCATCGATCACGGTTTTGGCGTGGTGATCGGTGAGACGGCGGAGGTCGGGGATGACTGCACGATCTATCAGGGCGTCACTTTGGGAGGGACCTCTCTTTACCGGGGCGTAAAGCGCCATCCCACGCTTGAAGCGGGGGTGGTGGTCGGGGCCGGGGCCAAGGTGCTGGGTGGTTTTACCGTCGGTGCTGGCGCCAAGATCGGTTCCAACGCGGTGGTGGTGAAGCCCGTGCCCGCCGGTGCCACTGCGGTCGGAAACCCGGCGCATGTGCTGCAACCGAAAGATGCGCGTGACGACAAGCCGGACTTCTCGGCCTATGGTGTGACGCGCAACATGGACGACCCGATCAGCAAGGCACTGCACTCCTTGCTGGACCATGCACATGAGCAGGATCGCCGGATCAGCCTGCTGACCGAGCGCCTCCGGAGTGCGGGGCTTTGCGGTGAGGGCGAAGGCGACTGCACCAAGCCGCTGGATGTAGAGTTTCTGAACCGGATCGTCGACTGAAGCTCAGGCGAGGGGCCTGAAGCTTTCCGGCACGGCAAAGCGCTCGGCGAGTTCATTGAGCCCGGTTGTTTCAAGCAGATCCTGAAGCCTCAGGGCTGCGGCGCGCTTCTTCTGTCCGGTGTGACGCGCGATGATGAGTTCGTTCTTCATCGAATGCTCCCAGCCGACGAGCTCGGTGACATTGAGCTGGTAACCGTGGGCTTCAAGCTGCAGGCAACGCAGCACATTGGTCAGCTGACTGCCGAATTCCCGCGTGTGGATCGGATGGCGCCAGAGCTCGGTCATCGAGGATCGCGATAGCATGCTGGCCTTGTTCTTGCGCAGGGTTGCCGCGACTTCCGCCTGGCAGCAGGGAACCAGCACGATATGCCTGGCCTGACGGGCGAGTGCGAAGCGGATGGCGTCATCCGTGGCGGTGTTGCAGGCATGCAGTGCGGTCACGACATCGATCCGCTCGGGCAGTTGCGTTGACTCAATCGATTCCGCGACCGACAGGTTGAGAAACTCCATGCCGGCAAACCCCAGTCGCTGCGCCAGCTCCCGCGAGCGGACGACCAGTTCGTCACGCGTCTCGATGCCCCAGATGCGTCCATGGGCTGCATGTTCGCGGAAGAACAGGTCGAAGAGGATGAAGCCGAGATAGGACTTGCCTGCGCCATGATCCACCAGCGTGATATCCGCGTGATCGCTCATGACGTCCCGCAACAGGGGTTCAATGAACTGGAAGAGGTGATAGACCTGCTTGAGCTTGCGACGGCTGTCCTGGTTCATCTTGCCGTCACGCGTGAGGATGTGGAGTTCCTTCAGCAGCTCGACGGACTGGCCTGGCTGGATGTCGTAAGTCTTGGAGTTCATGGCGGGTCCCTCGGCGGCAAGGGCGCGATTCTGGCACGCCGCGCGCCGTCCGTCAGCCTTGCATGATCCTGCGGTGAAGCGCGAGCTCAGCGGATCAGGTTGAAAGCGAGGGAACCCATGCCGATGCCGATCAGTCCGTCCAGTACGCGCCACGACGAGGGACGCGAGAAAAACGGGGTCAGGCGACTCGCACCGAAGCCCAACGCACTGAACCAGAGCACGGATGCGCTGATGCAGCCGCCCCAGAAGATCCAGCGCTGGTCGCTGGCAAGGTGCGCACCGATCGAGCCGATGAGGACGACGGTATCGAGGTAGGCATGCGGATTGAGATAGGTAAAGGCGAGAACGAGCCATACCGCTCGCCGGAGGCTGATTGCCTGTTCATTGAGGCCGACTTCCATGCTGCGCGGCGCCAGTGCTGAGCGCAGCGAATTGATGGCGTACCAGAACAGGAAGGCCGCTCCCGCCCAGGTTGCGAGGCGGACTGCTTCAGGCCAGCGGTCGAGCAGGGCGCCCATGCCGGCGATGCCGAGCCCGATGAGCAGCGCGTCCGAAAGCGCGCAGATGAGCACGGTCGGAAGGACGTGTTGCCGTGAAAGCCCCATTCTGAGGACGTGCGCGTTCTGGGCGCCTATGGCAAGAATGAGACCGCCGCAGACTGTGAATCCTTGTACAAAGCTGTTCATGATGCGTTTCCGTGAATCCGGGGATTGATCTTCGGCAGGATTCTCGCGCTGCGGATCATTGTGGATTAGCATCATGCATAGATTTCATGTTTGATCAGGTTTTCTAATGAATCCAGACTTCTCCTTGCTGGAATGCCTCGAGGCTGTCGTGACGGAGGGCAGCTTCGACAAGGCTGCGGCAGCGCTTTCGATTACCCAGTCCGCCGTGTCACAGCGCATCCGGGCGCTGGAATCCCAAATTGGTCAGCCCTTGCTGTTCCGGACACGTCCGGTCAAACCGACGCCCGCCGCACAGCCTCTGCTGAGGTTTGCGCGACAAACCCGATTGCTGGCGATGGAGGTCTGGCCGGAGGTGAGGGAGAGCCTCAAGCGCGGGCAGTTGCGCCTGGCGGTTAACGCGGACAGTCTGGGCAGTTGGGTGCTCCCTGCGCTTCAGCCCTGGATGCGCCAGTACCCTGATGTGATGCTGGAGTTTGTGGTGGATGACCAGACTCAGACCCAGGCGCGACTGCGCAACGGCGAAGTCATCGGTTCCATCAGCTCCGATCCGGTCGCGGCAAAGGGCTTCAGTGTCCGGCCGCTCGGCCGGATGGGCTACGTCTGCGTCGCCTCTCCGGACTTCATGCGGCGCTATTTTCCGGAGGGATTGAGCATCCCGGCAGCGCTGAAGGCGCCTGCACTGGTGTTCAACCGGCGCGATGATCTGCAGGCAGACCACCTCTCGCGGTGTCTGGACTGGCCCGAGCCGAGATTTCCGCACCATTTTGTTCCGGCCTACGAGGCCTATCTTGATGCCGCTATTCTCGGCTACGGCTACGGCATGTCGCCCCTGTTGCAGTGCGAGCCGGCCCTCAAGGACGGGCGGCTGGTTGACGTGACGCCTCATGCTCCTGTCACGGTTCCGCTCTATTGGCACACATGGCAGTTGCAGTCCGAGCTCATGGAAGGAATCGGCAAAGCGCTCGAGACCGGAGCGGCGGCGGTGCTCGAACCGATCTGAGGCGCGGCAGCGACTGCAGCATGCGACGCAGACTTTCTCAAGAGCGGGTAGAGCCTGAATGGCAGGTCAAACCTGTCGCGAATTGAGTGCCAAAAAACTAGTTGTACGCGGCAGCTTGCCAAACGCCTTGCGTGAAGGCACAATGCCAAGGCGATTTTCAAGTAGTGTTCAGTTGTTGTCCGGCGTAATGCCCGGTTTTCCGGTAGTTCCTCCCTTCATCACCCGCTGTCTTGATCCTCGCAGAACGGCATTCTTCCGTTCTGAGGCATCTGTTTTTCATTTTTATTTCAGGAGTATCAAGACATGGCAACCGGTATCGTCAAGTGGTTCAATGATTCCAAGGGTTTCGGCTTCATCACCCCCGATGGTGGTGGCAAGGACCTCTTCGCCCACTTTTCCGCCATTCAAGGCAACGGCTTCAAGTCGCTTCAAGAAAACCAACGCGTGACCTTTGACGTGGTCACCGGCCCGAAGGGCGATCAGGCAGCGAACATTCGCCCTGAATAAGTTGGAGTGCTGCGGCGTACAAGCTGTCGCCGCACCTCCCGACCGGAAGAGCCCGGCCAGCGCCGGGCTTTTTCGTTTCCGTTAATCTGACAGGAGACCTCAATGGCCAAAGAAGAACTGATTGAAATGAATGGCTCGGTCGATGAAGTGCTGCCCGATTCCCGTTACCGCGTGACGCTGGAAAACGGTCACCAACTCGTCGCCTACACGTCCGGCAAGATGCGCAAGCACCACATCCGGATTCTGGCGGGCGACAAGGTTTCACTCGAGCTGTCCCCGTACGATCTCTCGAAGGGACGCATCACCTTCCGCCACATCGAAGGTCGCGGTCCCGGCCCCGCAGCATCGGGTGCTCCGCAACGTCGCCGCTGATTTGCCTGGCCACCGGCATGTGCCGGACTGGCCCGGTAGAATGACGCCCCGTCGTTCTGCCCGGCTTTGTCTTTCTACTGATGTCCGCAGCCCAGTCTTTCGTTGATTATTCCGAACTCGTTCTCAGCCGCGACCGGCCTGCCATCAGGCGCCAGCTGCGTGAACTGCGAACACCTGCCAGTAACCTGCAGGAGCTGCCTGCCGGTTTGCGGGAACGGATCGAGAAGTCGCTAGCCCTCCGTCAGCAACGCCGCGAGAAGCTGCCAAAGCCGACTTTCCCGGCTGAACTGCCGGTCAATCAGCGTCGCGACGAGATTGCCAAGGCGATCCGTGAGCATCAGGTCGTCATCGTCTGTGGTGAAACCGGCTCCGGCAAGACCACCCAGCTGCCCAAGATCTGCCTCGAACTCGGGCGCGGCGAAGCCGGCCTGATTGGCCACACCCAGCCGCGGCGGCTGGCTGCGCGCGCCACCGCCACGCGCATTGCCGAAGAACTGCAGAGCGAGCTGGGCAGCACTGTCGGTTTCAAGGTGCGTTTCACCGATCACACCAGTGCCGACAGCTACATCAAGCTGATGACGGACGGCATCCTGCTTGCCGAAACCCAGGGCGACCCGCAGCTTTCCGCCTACGACACCCTGATCATCGACGAGGCGCACGAGCGCAGCCTCAACATCGACTTCCTGCTCGGCTACCTGCGTCAGCTTCTGCCGCGCCGGCCGGATATGAAGGTGATCGTCACCTCCGCGACGCTGGACGCCGAGCGTTTTGCGAAGCACTTCAGCTTCGACGGCAAACCCGCGCCGGTGATCGAGGTGTCGGGCCGCCTCTACCCGATCGAGCTGCGCTACCGCCCGATCGAGGAAGAGGAACAGGTGCAGCAGCGCTCTGCCACCGACCGCCGCCTGCAGCGCCGTGATGATCGCCGCAGCAATCAGCCGCAGAAGGATCTCTACGAGGCGATTGTCGATGCGGTGGGCGAGCTGCAGCGCGAAGGGCCGGGCGATGTGCTGGTCTTCCTGCCCGGCGAGCGCGAGATCCGCGAGGCCGCTGAAGCGCTCCGCAAGAACCATCTGCCGGGCACCGAAATCCTGCCGCTGTTCGCGCGCCAGTCCGCCGGCGAGCAGGCGCGGGTTTTTTCTCGCTCCAACGGACGCCGCGTGGTGCTTTCCACCAATGTCGCCGAGACCTCGCTGACCGTGCCGGGCATCCGCTATGTGGTGGATGCAGGCCTCGCGCGGATCAACCGCTATTCGCACCGCAACAAGGTCGAGCTGCTGCAGATCGAGAAGATCGCGCAGAGTGCGGCCAAGCAGCGCGCCGGCCGCTGCGGCCGGGTGCAGGACGGCGTGTGCATCCGCCTTTACGATGAAGACGACTTCAACAAGCGCTTGTCCCACACCGAGCCGGAAGTACTGAGATGCTCGCTGGCCGGCGTGATCCTGCGCATGAAGTCGCTGCGTCTGGGCGCGGTGGAGGACTTCCCCTTCATCGACGCGCCCAGCCCGAAGATGATTGCCGATGGCTACCAGCTCCTGAACGAGCTGGGCGCGGTCGATGATGACAATGAGCTGACGCCGATCGGCCGCGAGCTCGCCAAGCTGCCGCTGGACCCGAAGATCGGCCGCATGATTCTCGCCGCGCGCGATCGTGGCGCGCTGCGCGAAGTGCTGGTGATCGCCGCAGCGCTCTCCGTGCAGGATCCGCGCGAGCGCCCGCAGGAATCACCCGGCACGGCCGATCAGGCGCATGCGCGCTTCCGTGTGGCACCCGATGACAAGGGCGAACCGAAGAGCGAATTCCTCTGGTACTGGAATCTGTGGCAGGCCGCCGACGAGGTCTGGCGTCACGAAGGCTCCAGCAAGCAGAAGGCCTGGTGCAAGACGCATTTCCTCTCCTGGCTGCGCATGCGCGAGTGGCGCGACATCCACACCCAACTCCACGAGTTATGCGCGGAGCATGGCTGGATTCACAAGACGCCCAAGGGTGAAGCCGCTGCGGCCGCGCCCGCCAAGGCCAAGCCCGAGGCGAAGCCGGCTGTACGCAGCAAATCCTTCGACAAGTTGAAAGGCCAGATCCTGGCTCCCGAACCCGCTGATGAAAAGCCTGCGAAATCAGGCGGGCAGGGCGCGTCTTATGAGGCGATCCACAAAGCCTTGCTGGCCGGGCTTCTCGGCCATGTGGGCGTGAAAATCGAGGACGCGAGCGGTCCCTGGGTCGGTGCCTTCAATGGCGCGCGCAGCATCAAGTTCTGGCCACATCCGGGCTCCTTCATGGCCAAGCGCGTCGGCAAGTGGCTGATGGCGGCAGAGCTGATCGACACCTCCAAGCTCTTCGCGCGCTGCATCGCGAAGATCGAGCCGGAATGGCTGGAAGAGGTCGGCGCGCACCTCGTTCGCAAGAGCGTGTATGAGCCGCATTGGGAGAAAGCCAAGGGCGCGGTGCGCGCCTGGGAACGCGGCGTGCTGCACGGCATCACGCTCTATCCGCGTCGCCCCTGCGGCTATGACAAGGAAGATCCGGCGCTGTGCCGCGAGCTCTTGATCCGCGATGGTCTGGTGAATGGCGAGATCGACGAGAATGCCGCGCGCAACATGCCTTTCTTCCAGCACAACCACCGCCTGGTGGCCGAGATCGAGCGCCTGGAGCAGAAGATGCGCCGGCCCGATCTGCTGGTGGATGAAGCGCTGATCGAAGCGTTCTATGACGCGCAGATTCCGGCGGAGATCACCGATCTGCGTGCTTTCGAGGCCTGGCGCAAGCAGGCCGAGCGCAAGGATCCGAAGTGCCTGTTCCTCGAACGCGAGCAGCTCATGCGCCACGAGGCGGCCGGCGTGTCGAGCGACAAGTTCCCGGCGAGCTTCGAGGTGATGGGGCAGAAGTTGAAGCTCAGCTATGTGCACGAGCCGCGCGCCAATGACGATGGCGTGACACTCGCCGTGCCGGTGGCCATGCTCAACCAGATTCCGGCTGCGCGCTGCGAATGGCTGGTGCCGGGCATGCTGGAGGAGAAGGTCATCGCACTCCTCAAGACCGTGCCGCAGAAGCATCGCCATCGCCTGCAGCCGATCGGCGAGAGTGCGGCCGCTTTCCTCGAAGCAGTAGAAGCGGGCGAGTTCAAACCGGATGAGCCGCTGGCGCGCGCCCTGCAGCGCTTCGTCGAGGTGCGGGTGAGTCTCAAGCTCGATCTCGCCAGCTTCCGCGCCGAGAACCTGAATCCGCACTGCTTCATGAATTTCCGTGTGATCGACCAGCACGGCCGTGTGCTGGATCAATCCCGTGATCTCGCCGAGTTGCGCCTCAAGCTCAAGGACACCGCAGCCGCAGCCTTCCGTGCCGCACAGATCGAGGGCTCGATGGGGGCGCAGCTTGCGGCGCTGAATGTGCAGGGCAAGCCTGCTACCGAGGATGCGTCGAGAGTCGCACCGAGTGGGCCTGCGCAGGCAGGCGGCCCGGAGAAGGCCGTCAGCGCTGCGTCTGCCGACATGCGCGACGAAAACGGCCTGCACACCCAGTATTCCGGCATCACGAGCTGGAGCTTTGGGCCGCTGCCCGAGCTGCTCGAAGTGAAGATCGTTAACCGCAACCTGATCGGCTTCCCCGCGCTGCATGACGATGGCGATTCGGTCAGTCTGCGTCCCTTCGATACCGAAGAGGAAGCCGCGCGCGTGCATCGCAAGGGCCTGGTGCGCTTGTTTGCGCTGAACCTCAAGGATCAGGTCAAGGCGGTGGAGCGCCTGCCGGGCTTGCGCCCGCTCTCGCTGCAGTTCATGCCCTTCGGCACCGAGCCCGAGCTCAAGGCCCAGCTCATCGAGGCGACGCTCGTGCGCTGCTGCCTGATGGAGCCGTTGCCGGTGAATCCGACCGACTTCAACCAGCGCGTGCTCGAAGCCAAGACCCGCGTGAGCCTGATCGCGCAGGAGCTGATGCGCTTGGTGCAGACGCTGTTGGCAGAACATGCCTCGCTGCAGAAGCGTTTTGCCAACCTGAAGAATTTCCCGGAGCTGCTTGCGGATGTTCAGGGCCAGGTCGGCAAGTTGCTGCCCAAGAACTTCCTCGTCGCCTATCCCTTCGAGAAGCTCTCGCTCTTCCCGCGTTACTTGAAGGCCATCGATGTGCGCATCGAGAAGATGCGCAACAACCCGGCGCGCGATGCGCAGTTGATGGCGGAGTGGAAGTCGTTGGCCGGCCCGTGGGAGCGTGAGCACTTGGCCAAGCTCAAGGCTGGCGTGACCGATCCGCAGCTGGAAGAATTCCGCTGGCTGCTCGAAGAGCTGCGCGTGGGCCTCTACGCGCAGGAGTTGAAGACGCCGATGCCGGTGAGTGTGAAGCGCCTGCAGAAGATCTGGGAATCACGCCCACGCTAAGCGGCCGAGCTTAGCGTGTGCTTTAGCTGCTCCAGACGCCAGCGCTTGTTGCCGGGCTGTTCCGGCGGGGCAGGTCAGCGCGTCAGTGTGGCCCACACCCTGTGTGGCGACTGGCCGTTGACGCGCACCATACGCACCCACAGCAGCGTCATGTGCTCCAGGTGCAGTGCCTGTTCCGCGCCTCCCACGTCCAGCGGCTCCCAGCCAAGCTGCGCGATCAGCTGTGCAACCGTTTCCTTCGCACGTGTGTTGGCGCCGCAGTACATCATGACCGGCTTCACGTTGTAATCAGGGAAGGCTGAATTCTCGAAATTCTCGAATCCATAGATCGTGAAGGCCTTCACCACCAGGGTGTCAGGCACGATCTGCTGGACCTTTTCCAGACCTGACTGGAGGCTGTTCAAACCATGACTGAGCTTCGGCCCGACCGGGTTGGTGCAGTCAACAAGAATCTTGCCCCGGACTTCTTCGGCGACGGTTTCCAGTGCTGCTTCGTTGGCCTCGAAAGGCGTGGCGAGAAACACGACATCCGCGTTGCGCACCGCGTCTTTCGCTGGAGCCAGCTTGAGCTGGCTGTTTCTTTCAAGCGCGCGCCTGGCCCGCGCGGATTGCGGATCGTTGGCTGCGAGCGTCACTTCATGCCCAAGCTGCTGCAGGTGATCGGCGAGCGGCGCGCCGACCTGTCCATAGCCGAGAAACGCAATCTTCATGACAACGCACTCCTTTCTGTCGATTATCCGAGGGGTAGATTATTGGTCCATGAAAAGCGGGGCTGAGGTCTCCGAGCGTACTGCACCCCCTCGTTTGATGCGTGGAATGCCGCACTTTGGGCAATGGGCTCGCGGCGCAAACGTCTCGCTGGCTTGCACGCCAGCGCACCGTGAAAGTGCTTGTCCGAGCTCGCCCGGACGAGACTCGCCGGCCTCAAGCTGACGGCCAGCTTTCAAGGACTCGCTGGCCTGCCGGAACGGGCTATGATCGGGCTCACCGCGCAGCTCTGCACGGTGTTTCCCGAAAATCCCTGCCTGGAGCCCGCCGGATGAAAACACTTCACCGCGCCCGCCATCTTGCGCGTCAACTCGGCCCCGGCCTCATCACCGGTGCTGCGGATGATGATCCCAGCGGCCTTGCGACCTACTCGCAGGCCGGAGCGCAGTATGGTGCCGGCCTGCTCTGGACGCTGGCACTGACCACTCCGCTGATGATCGCCATCCAGATGGTCAGTGCGCGGATCGGCTGGCTCACCGGGCAGGGGCTTGCTGCGAACATGCGGCGCATTTTGCCGACCTGGCTCACGATCGCGCTGGTAACGCTGCTGGTGCTGGCAAACACTCTCAACATCGCGGCAGACGTTGCCGCAATGGGCGAGGCCCTGCAGCTCATCGTGGGTGGTCCGGAGCACGGTCATGCACTGCTGTTCGGCCTTTTGTGCACGCTGCTGCCGCTCTGGCTGGATTACGAAGCCATGGTGCGTGTTCTCAAGTGGCTCACCCTGAGCCTGCTGGCCTATGTGGCGGTCGTGCTCATGCTGAAAGTGGACTGGCATGCGGTCATGCTTGAAACGGTGAGGCCCCCCTTGCTGGCCGGAGACGGTTACTGGACCATGGTGGTCGCGGTACTCGGCACCACGATCAGCCCTTACCTGTTCTTCTGGCAGGCGGCACAGGAAGCCGAATCGCGCCAGCGGGCCGAGGCCGCGGGGGAGGGGCTGCAGGCGCTGAGCAACGAGCATTCGGTCAGGAAGCATCTGCGCCGGATCCGGCTGGATACGGTCATCGGCATGCTGTTTTCCAACCTCATTGCCTTCTGCGTGATCCTGGCGACGACGATCACACTGCATCAGCACGGCGTGACCGACATCCAGACGACGCGGCAGGCGGCCGAAGCACTGCGCCCGCTGGCTGGTGAATTCACGTTTCTGCTTTTCGCGCTTGGCATCATCGGCACCGGGATGCTTGCCGTACCGGTGCTGGCAGCATCAGCCGCCTATGCGGTGGCCGACACGCTGGGCTGGCGCTCGGGCATGGATCACGATTTCGCCGAAGCGCGCGGTTTCTTCATGGTGATCGCAGGCGCCACGCTGCTGGGCACGCTGATCGATTTCACGCCGCTCGACCCCATCAAGGCGCTGGTCTGGAGTGCCGTAGCCAACGGCGTGATCGCGGTGCCGATCATGGCGGCGATGATGTGGCTGGGCTCGCAGCGCTCGTTGCTCGGGGCGCACACCCTGCATGCCCGTCACCGCTTTCTCGGCTGGCTTGCAACCGGCGTGATGGCGGTCGCCGTGGTGGTGATGCTCATACTCTGAGGCCGCGTCCTCGCTGGGCGGAAAACGATCAGTCCTGCGGCGAGAGCCGCACTCCGGAAGGCCTTGTCGGCGGCCATCGATGCGCCGCATCATGTCATTGGTATTCAAGGATGCGATGACATGAACGATGACGTGCAGGTGTCCGGCTGGCGCCGGATCGAGAATACGGAGGCCGAGCGGATTCTGCTGCTCGCCGCGGTGGCGCGGCAACTGCAGCATCCCTCGGCGTTCAGGCGAACTTTGCCGTGGATCGCGGTTGCGGCAGGTATCGGACTGCTGAGCTGGCTGCTGCAGACAGACGGCGAGCTGGCGTCGGTCAACGGACTGTTTGTTCTCCTCTTCGTCAGTGCCGTGCTGGGCGCGCAGTGCTTGGTGGCGTGGGGGCGGCTCATGCGCGCGGTCCGTGCCTGGCCTTCCGCGTACGGCATTTCGATGGATGACGAAGGTATTCATCTGGCGCTTGAGGCGGAGCGGAGCAGCTTTTCCTGGCGAGCGCTGCGGGCGCTTGAGCAACGCAATGATGGCTTGCTGATCCTGTTGCAGGATCTGCGTGCGCTTTTCCTGCCCGTCCGCTGTTTCGCCAGTCGGGATGAAGCGGATGCCTGGCGAGAACGGATCGAGCAGGCAAGCGGGCTCCGGCCCGGCCACGTCGCACCGGCGCCTTCCTCGGCAGCTGAGGCGGGGCTCGGACAGGTGCTCGGCGATCTGGGAAGCAACCTGCGGGCAGGCTGTCTGTTCGCCCTGTTCCGCGCGAGTGCGGTGAGCCTGCTGCGGGTGTCGGTCGGCCAGATCATCCTCGTCGCGGCGCTGAGCATGTTGCTGGGGCTGTTGTTTGACCTCGCCATGGCGGGAACGACGGGCAGCGTGAACTGGTATGCATTGCCCTATGCCGGATTCGGCTGGCTGCTCACGCTGCTCTGCGCCTGGGCCGTGGCAGGCTGTTCGCCCAGACGCGAGCGGGTGCTGGTGGCCGTGCTGGCGATGGCCAGCTGCAGTCTGGTGCTGAACGTGCCGCAGATGCTCTCGATTCTGGGCGTCAGCCATTTTCCCTCGCTCATGGCGTATGGCGGACTCATGACCCTGGTGCTGGGCGGCTGGCTTGTCCTGGCCCTGATCGTGGCCCTCGTGCGTACGCTTGAAATCAGCCCTGACCAGCGCATGGGCGCGGTACTGGGCGTGGTCTTCACGGTGGCCGCCAGCGTTCTGCTGGGGCTGGGCGAAGCGCGTCTGTGGGTCGCCGAGCCGGCGATCGATGAGCGCGCGGACACCGCACAGGACTGGCGGAGCACCGTGCGCGAGTCGGTGCTCTACAGCCAGCCGGCAATGCTGGACAAAGCCCTGGCCTCTCTCGAACCCGGCACCCCGGGCAAGCCGGAGATCTTCCTGCTCGCACTGGCAGGTTACGGGCAGCAGGACGTGTTCCGGCGCGAAGTGGACAGTGTTGAGTCCCTCTTCTCCGAGCGTTTTTCGACTGCGGCGCACAGCCTGGTGCTGGCGAACAATCCGGACACGCTGGAGACGCGCCCGATTGCGAGCGTGACGGCGCTGCGGCGTTCGCTCGCTGAGATCGGCCGCAAGATGAATCCGGAAGAAGACGTACTCTTCCTGTTCATGACCTCGCATGGCGCGGCGGATTTCCGTTTTTCGCTCGAACTGTGGCCCTACAGGTTCGACGAACTGACTCCGCAGACGCTGCTTGCTGCGCTTGATGCTGCCGGCATACGCAACCGCGTCATCGTGGTGTCTGCCTGTTATTCAGGTGGCTTCGTGCCTGCGCTGGCCGGCCCGCGGACGCTGATGATGAGTGCTTCGCGCGCAGACCGGAACTCCCATGGTTGCAGCCATGAGGCCGAATGGACCTTCTTCGGCAAGGCCTACTTCAACGAAGCGCTTCGCCAGACGCGGAACTTCGAACAGGCGTTCGACATTGCACGCAAGGCCATCGCGCAGCGCGAGGATGCCGAGGGGCTCGTGCACTCGGAGCCGCAGATCCAGGTGGGCAGCGACATTCGCCCGGTGCTGGAGCGGCTGGCCGCACAGCTGGAACGCGATGGGCCGACCCTTGCCGTGGGGCTCCCCCGGCAGGGCCATATAGGGAAAACGGAATGAGCCGGCCGTGCGGGTGGCCGCGTCGAGCCAGGAAAGGCTGATATGTGGGATGAGCGCTATGCGCGTGACGAGTATGTGTACGGCACCGAGCCGAATGAGTTTCTGCTCGCGCACGCGTCCAGGCTGCAGGGCCCGGTGCTCTCGCTGGCCGAGGGTGAGGGGCGCAACGCGGTGTTCCTCGCGGAGCAGGGGCTGGATGTGCTGGGCGTGGATGCGTCCGGCGTAGGGCTGGCCAAGGCTCAGGCACTTGCCGTCCGCCGTGGCGTGAAGATCCGTACTGAAGTGGCCGATCTCGGCACTTTTGATCCGGGCGCGGCGCGGTATGGCGCGATCGTCTCGGTCTTCGCCCATCTGCCCGGCCCGATCCGCGCGCGGCTGTACCCGCGCCTGCTCGACGCCTTGATGCCCGGCGGACTCGTCGTGATGGAGTCCTATTCGGAGCGCCAGCCTGCCTTTGGCACCGGGGGGCCGAAAGACCTCGACATGCTGATGACGCCGGACAAGGTGCGGGCGGATTTCTCCGGACTCGAAATCCTGCTGCTACAGGAAATCGAGCGTGAAGTCGTCGAAGGCAGTTTTCACACCGGGCTCGCGGCCGTCGTGCAGTTCGTCGGGCGCAAGCCAGGCTGAGTTTCAGTGTGTCGTCTCAGGCTTGCCGGGTCGCCTCGGCGGCCGGGCTGGCGGCCGGGATCGCCGGCTTGCGTGTCTTGAGGCGAGATACGCCGAAGAGCACGAGACCCAGCCCGGCGAGCTGGGCGACCGACAGGGGCTCGCCCAGCACCAGCCATGAGGCCAGGATCGTCAGGACCGGACCGAGGTTGCCCACCGCCGCGGCCTGAGCCGTACCCATGCGCTGGATGGCGAGCGAGAGCCAGTAGATCGGCAAGACCGTCGAGAAGATCGCCATGGCGGCGCAATAGATCCAGACGCTGGCCGGCAATTGCAAGAGCGTGCCGGGCGTGCCCATGACGCTGAAATGCAGCAGCACCTGGACTGAGGATACGGCACCTGCGAATCCGGCGAGAGTCGTCGCGCCCATGCGCTTGAGCAACATCCCGGTGCCGAGGTAGTAGAGCGCGTAGCTCACCGCCGCGGCAAAAACCCAGGCCGACCCGACCATGACGCTGCGACCATGGCCGGCCAGCCCGAGATCGTGGAAGAAGGCGATCCCCAGGCCGACATAGCAGATCGCCATGGCGTGCAACACGTTGCGCTCGGGGCGCTTGCGCGAAAGCAGGCACTGGAAAAGCAGCACCAGCGTGGGATAAACGAACAGGATCATCCGTTCCAGACCGGTCGAGATATGGGCCAGCCCCTTGAAGTCGAACAGGCTTGAAAGGTAGTAGCCGCTCATCGCGATCAGGAAAATCCGCAGGCCGTCTGCCGCGCTCAGCCCCTGCTTGCGCTCGGCGCGGCCGATCCAGAGCAGCCAGACGAAGAAGGGCAGGGCAATGCCCATGCGGAGTGTCAGCAGATCGAGGGCGCCCACGGGAGCTGCGCCATAGCCGAGCTTCACGAAAATCGCTTTCATGCTGAAGCCGCACGCGCTGAGGATGGCAAAGAGTTTGCCGTCGGCAGCGAGGCGTTTGAATGCCTGCCGGATACGGATCATCGGAGTCAGCCGGATTGAGGAACGAGGGGCTTATTGTTGCGAGAAGGCCCGATTTGCGGAATGCTTTCTTCACGTAGCCGGTCTTCGTCTGGAGAGAAAGCTTGCACTTTGACTTGACTGATCTGCGCCTGCTGCTGGCGATTGCCGAAACCGGCAGCCTGAGTCGTGCGGCGGCCGCGTTTCCAATTGCGCTGTCGGCGGCGAGCAATCGCCTGCGGGCGTTCGAGGCCCGTTGCGGAGTCATGCTTTTCAGCCGGAGCGCGAGTGGCATGGTGCTCACCCCGCAGGGGCGGCTGGTGATCGATCGTGTCCGCCAGGTCGTCAACGAAAGCCTGCGGCTGAAGGAAACCATGCAGGATCTGGCCGGGCACCGCCGCATCGTGCTGCGTCTTGCGGGAACCACGGTCGCCAACAGCAGCTTCCTGCCCGCCGCCCTCGGGCCTTTTCTTGCCGACCATCCCGAAATCGATCTCCAGCTGACCGAGCGCAACAGCGCCGAGGTCGTGCAGGCGCTGCATGCCGGTGACATCGAGATCGGTGTTTATGACGGCAGCCTGCCGGCTGCGGATCTGGTCTCGCTGCCTTTCCGTGATGACCGCCTCGTGCTTCTGGTGCCCGGCGGGCATCCGCTCGCCAGTCGGCGCGAAACGCTCTTTGCCGACGCGCTGGCCTACCCCTTCGTGTGCCTGCCGCCGGAGCGTTCGATGCAGCGGTTCATCGAATCAGGCGCGGAACGGCTAGGTCGCGCATTGCAGATCCGCGTCAGGGCGCCGGGCTTTGATGCGATTGCGCAGCTGGTGGCCCAGAAGGCGGGCGTTGCGATGTTGCCGGAAGCTGCCGCCCTGCGACTTGTGAGGGAGCTGCCGGTCGAGATCGTGACGCTGGCAGACGCCTGGGCGAGCCGTGAACTGCGTCTCTGCATCCGGGACTGGGAGACACTTTCGCCGCACGCGCACAGCTTGTTGAGCTATCTGTGCGGCGATCTGCCCCGCTGATCCGGGGGCGGGGCGGCAAATCCTGCCGGCTCGCTGCGGCACAGCTTCCCCGTCCTCCGTTCCTGGCGGGATGGCCTTTGCGGTGCTCAAATAAAGTTCATTCAAAACAGAGGCTTGAAAAGAATTCCGGATGCAGGGCCAAGACTGGCATCCAACTTGCCATAAGGGCTTCAGATACCGCTGGAGCGCATGAACATGGCAGGGCTACTCAACATTTCGCTGACGGGTTTGAATGCAGCACAGGCTGCCCTGAACACGACCAGCCATAACATCTCGAACGCGAGCGTGGCCGGCTACAACCGGCAACAGGTCGTTCAGAGCGCCAGCACACCTCTGTTCAGCGGCGTCGGTTTTTTCGGCCAGGGCACGCAGATCGATACGGTCAAGCGGGTCTACAGCCAGTTCCTGACCGCGCAGGTGCTGGCGGCCGATACCTCCCGTGCCGAGTACGAGACCTATTACAACGAGATCAAGCAGGTCGACAATCTCTTGTCCAACACCAGCTCCGGCCTGAGTTCGGCGCTGGATTCCTTTTTCGTGGGGGTTCAGCAGGTTGCGGCGGATCCCTCCAGCGTTCCGTCCCGGCAATCGATGCTGTCATCGAGCGAAGCGCTGGTGAGCCGATTCCACTCGCTGCAATCGCGGTTTGACGAGATTCGCGATGGCGTTGAATCCCAGATCGCGCAGTCGGTGGACCAGGTCAATACCCTGGCCAGGAAGATTTCGGATCTCAACCAGAAGATCGTGACCGCCCAGTCGGCAGGCACCAACGTGCCCGCCAACGATCTGCTTGACCAGCGGGATGCGGCCGTCGCCGACCTGAACGCGATGATCAAGGTGAGCACGAGCACCAACTCGGACGGTACCGTGAACGTCTTCATCGGCAGCGGTCAGCCCCTGGTGATGAATACCGATGTTTTCACGCTCTCCACCGCGCCCTCGGATGCCGATCCCGGTCGTCTCGCCGTCGGCATCCAGTTGCCCAGTGGCGGGACGGTTGCGATCCAGGAGAGCCTGCTCACAGGCGGTACGCTGGGGGGCCTGCTGCGCTATCGCTCGGAGTCGCTTGACCCGGCGCAGAACGCGCTGGGCCGCATCGCGCTGGGCATGGTCACGCTCTTCAATGCCCAGCACAAGCTCGGCCAGGATCTCTCGGGCAACATGGGCGGCAATTATTTCAATGCGCTCACGGCCGGGGTGCAAAATTTGCCGAACCTTACGACGGGCACCACGTCCACCGCCGCAGTCAGCGCGACCGTGACCAGTGTGGGGGGGCTCAGCACCTCTGACTATGTGCTCAGTTACGACGGCACGAACTATTCGCTGGCCCGGACTTCCGACGGCGCCGTGCTCTATACCGGCAGCTCCATGCCGGGCAACTCCGTGACGCAGACCACGGGCACCTCGGGCGCGACGTTCAGCATCACGGCCACGGCGAACGCGACCGGCAATGCGGAGAACTATTCGCTCTCCTATGACGGCACGAATTACACCGTCAAATCGGCCGCCAGCGGCAAGACGCTCTACACCGGCAGCCTGCCGACCACGCTCGAAGGCATCAACATCAGCCTCGCGAGCGGCACGCCTGCCGCCGGTGATGTGTTTGCGCTCAGCCCGGCGGTCGAAGGCCTGCAGTTCTCGGGCAGCATGGCAGTCGGAGACCGGGTGCTCATCCAGCCTACCCGCAATGCCGCGCGTGACATCTCGGTTGCCATCAAGGATACGTCGCTGATTGCGGCCGGTTCCCCGGTCAGAAGCGTGGCGGCCAGCACCAACACCGGCACCGGAGCGGTATCGCAACCGATCGCGCTGAGCCTCAACGGCATTCAGGCCAGCGCAACGGCGCACCTCACCACGCCGGTCAAGCTGACTTTCGATGCCGCTACGAACCAGTTCAATGTTTCCGGCGCCACGCCGTCAACGATTGCATACAACCCTTCCAGCAATGCCGCCGGCACCACCATCAGCCTGACGGATCCGAACCTCAGCTTCCAGATTTCGGGGCGTCCGGCGGACGGTGACAGTTTCACCCTCGAGACCAATGTGGGGGGCACGAAGGACGGGCGCAATGCCAATGCGCTGTATGCCCTGGCGTCAGGCAAAAGCCTTCTCGGTGGAACGGCCACCCTGGGCTACGCCTATTCGCAGCTGGTCAGCAGCGTCGGTACGCAGACCAACTCGGCCAAGATCAACCAGGAGGCTCAGACCGCCTTGCTCGAGCAGGCCACCGCCGAGCAGCAGAACCTCTCCGGCGTGAATCTGGACGAAGAGGCGGCCAACCTGCTGCGTTACCAGCAGGCTTACCAGGCTTGCGCGCGCGCCATCGGCATTGCCGGCACGCTGTTTGACGACATCCTCTCCGTGATGAGGTAAGCAAGATGAGAATCAGCACATCACAGATCTACGCGGTCAACGTATCGACGATCAGTCGTCAGCAGGCAGACCAGCTGCATACCCAGCAACAGCTCTCGACCGGCAACCGGGTGGTCTCCCCGAGTGACGATCCGGTCGCCGCCGCCCGCGCGCTTGAAATCAGCCAGTCGATCAACCGGATCGGGCTGGAATCCTCCAACCAGGGCAAGGCGGGCGACAACCTGCGCAACCTCGACAGCCAGCTCGGCGCGATCGGCGACATTCTCCAGTACGTGCGCGAAAAGGCGGTTCAAGCCGGCAATGCCTCGCTTTCTGCCGAAGACAAGACCTACCTCGCGACCGATATCAAGCAGCAATTCGATGCCTTGCTGAACCTCGCCAACTCGCGCGACGAAACCGGCGAATACCTGTTCTCCGGTTACAAGGGCGACACGCAGCCTTTCACCGGAGACATCAACGATGTCAGCTACCAGGGAGACGAAGGCGTGCGCACACTGCAGGTCTCAAGCTCCCGCCTGATGCCGGTCAGCATCAGCGGCGCGGAACTCTTCATGAAGATCCCTTCCGAGAACGGCGCTTTCTCGACGCACGCTTCATCTGCGACGGCCGTCATCAGCGATGGCAGCGTGACCGGCCCGGTGAGCTATTCCGGCGGACAGTACGGCATCAAGTTCACCAGCGCGACCACTTACGGTGTATTCGATCTGGCTTCCGACCCGAACATGAGTGGCACCGCGATGGCGACCGGCACCTATACGGCGGGCCAGGCCATCGGCCTGCCCGATCCGGCGAATGCCGCGACGCGGGAGATCTCGGTGTCGATCTCCGGCACACCGGCGGTGGGCGACACCTTCAGCGCTACGCCGGGCAGCACGACGGACATGTTTAACACACTCCAGGAGTTCGTCGTCGGTCTGGAAAACGTGACCGACAGCGCCGGCTTCGGCACCCTGGTTTCCGACACCCTGAACCGGCTCGACGGTGCGCTGGAAAACGTCCTGCGCTTGCGCTCACAGACTGGCTCGCGCCTCGTCGAAGTCGATTCGCTCAAGTCGATCGGTGAAGACCTCAACATCCAGTACTCGGATCGGCTCGAACGGCTGGTGGGTGTCGACTACGTGTCAGCGATCTCCGACTTCCAGTTGCAGCAGACCTATCTGGAAGCCGCGCGGAATACCTTCGCCAAGGTCTCCGGCCTTTCCCTCTTCAACTTCATTTCCTAGGAAAAATGGCCATGCGGCGCATCGGAGGCTGTCTTCTTCTGGTGCTGGGGCTTGCTGCCTGCAGCAGCACCGGAGACATTCCACGCCAGACCTCCATCATTCCGAAGGGCAGCCTGCGGCTTTTCCCCGAATACGCGATCACCTTTGCCGATCTCGTGCAGGTCGGCCTGGTGGCCGGGGCCGTCTATCTGGTGACGGATCCGCTTTCGCCTGCCTGGCAGATCACGGAGACCCGGCTTGACGACGATCGCGTGATCTTCCAGCTCAAGAAGCAACACCTGTCGTTCGGCGGCGAGGGCGAGGCGCGGCTGATCATGACCCGGCGCGTCGACGCCCTCAGGCGAGAGCAGGGCAAGGAGGGCTACGTCATCGAGCGCTACGAGGAAGCGCTGGACAGCCGCATGCTGCTGCCATACCGCACCGCCTATGCCGAAGTCCGGCTCAGATAAGCCAGCCGGCCATCCGGCAGCAACGGGGCAGAAGCGCTGACCGGGCTTATTGGCCGTCCGTGATGTCAGGAATTGCTTGCGTAAATATACAGTACTGTATATAAATACACGCAAGGAGACCTGACCGCCATGAGCAACGAACTGACCCGCCGGCAGCACGACATTTTCAACTTCATCCGCGAGCGCATCGAGCAGCGCGGCATGCCGCCGACCCGCGCCGAAATCTCTTCGCATTTCGGCTTCGCGTCGCCCAATGCCGCGGAAAGTCATCTGCGCGCACTGGCACAAAAAGGGGTCATTCGCCTTGAGTCCGGCGCAGCCCGGGGTATCCGCCTTGTGCAGGAAGCCGCCGAGGCGATCGCCGAATCCCTCGGCTTGCCGCTGATCGGTCGCGTTGCGGCAGGCTCGCCGATCCTGGCCCAGGAACACATTCAGAAACATCTGCCGGTCGACCCCGCAATGTTTTCGCCGCGCGCCGACTACCTCCTTCAGGTGCGCGGACTCTCCATGATCAATGCCGGCATCCTGGAGGGCGACCTGCTGGCCGTGCATCGCTGCAATGACGCACGCAACGGTCAGATCGTCGTTGCCCGCGTCGACGACGAAGTCACCGTCAAGCGCCTGCAGCGCCGCAACGGAGGCATTGTCGAACTGATCGCCGAGAACCCCGATTTCGAACCCATCGTGGTCGACACCAACAGCCAGCCGCTCGCGATCGAAGGCCTGGCAGTGGGGCTGATCCGCGATGGTTTCGGCCGCCTCTGATTCCCCCGTCCTGCATCACCGAGCAACACAAGGAGCCGCATCATGAAGTCGTTCAGCAGCGCGTCCCACACCACCATCGTCCGTAGCCCCTTGCTCGCTCATGCTGCGCAAGCGCCGCGAAGCGAAGCCGCTTCGCTGGCCTCACGGCTCAACATCCGTCCGCATGCCATTCTCGACATCGTCCGCCGTCGCGGCAGGAGCTGGGGCCTGTCGGCTCAATACGAAGAGAGCCGCTTGCGCTTTACGAACCTTGCAGGCTGAGCTGCACGGGCGCCATGTCATCAGACAAAGCCCGGCAAATGCCGGGCTTTGTTTTTTCCGCTCGCCGTGCTTTCAGTCAGGACAGCCCGAATCCGATCGAGGCTTTACCCAGCAGGCATCCGGGTGAAGCAAAGGAGCGGAGCTGGTGCGCAGCCAGGCCGTTGCTTGGTCCGTCCTTCAGATGGTGAAGCCACCCACGGCAGACTTCAGCTGTGCGGAGAGTGTTCCGACCTGGCCGGCCGTGCCCACCACACGCTTCATCGTCGTATCGGACTCTTCCGCGATGCGGCTGATGTCTTCTATCTGCTGGGCAACCGAGGTACTGGCGGAGTTCTGTTCCTCAATCGAGCTGACGATCTCGCTGACCGCGCTGGACAATTCCTCGGAGCTCTTTGCGATATCCTGAATGGCGCCTTCTGCCTGGCGGGCACAGTCAAGAACCTGCTGGACCAGATCGACGCCGCCACGCATGCGCTCCACGCTCGCCCGTACGCCGTGCTGCACCACGCCGATGGTCTCGCCGATTTCCACGGTCGAGCGGGTGGTGCGTTCGGCAAGCTTGCGAACCTCGTCGGCCACCACCGCAAAGCCACGCCCCTGATCACCCGCGCGGGCGGCTTCAATCGCAGCATTGAGCGCCAGCAGATTGGTCTGGTCGGCGATTTCCTTGATGACGCCGATCACCGCGCCGATCTTCTCGGATTCTTCGCCAAGGGATTCGACCGTGCGCGACGCATTGACCACGGTGTCACTGACTACGCCCATTCCCGCAATGAGTTCAACGATCACCTCACGGCCACGTGTGGACAACTGCTCGCTGCGCGAAGACACCTCGCGCACATCGCCCGAAAAACGCGCAATGTGATTGATGCTTACGGTCATTTCCTCTGTAGCGGCGGCAATGGCCGCGATCGCGTCATTCTCGCGGGCGGTGCGATGTGCCATGTCGTCCGATTCCTCGCTCATGCTGGAAGACGAGGTCTGAAGGTGATGTGCGCCGTCGACCACCTGCCGCACGATGCCTTGCAGGTTTTCGACGAAGCGGTTGAAGAGCATTGCGACTTCGCCGATTTCATCCTCGCGTGACACATGAAGGCGCCGGGTCAGGTCCGCGCGCCCGGTGGCGATTTCGTGCAATGCATCGCGTACCCGCCGCAAGGGCCGCAATACGACGGACCGCAGCATCGTGATCAGTACCAGGATGATGACCGCATTGAGCACCACGACTTCAACCAGCGAGGTGACGATCGCGTTGGCCTGGGCTTTTTCGGCGCGGGCACGCGAAATGTAGATGTCGACCGTTCCAGCCGGCTTGCCGGAGTAAGTCAGTTCCGCACTGTATTTTTCTCCGACAGGCTTGGCGGATTCCTTCAGCGGAACGGCTTTGCCTCCGTCATTGCTGCGCGCAACGAGGATCTTGTCTCCGTTGCGCACCACAATGGCCGACACGTCGGCAGCGATCACTTCCGAGTCGAGCAGGGCACCGGCGATTTCGTAGTCCATGTTCCACAGCAGCGTGGGCAGCCCTGCCTGCATCCGCACCTGCATGGCATTGGCCAGATCTGCCAGCTGAGCGTCTCCCTGCCGGTGTTCTTCGATCACCACATAGGTACCGAAGGCGCCCAGCAATACCGTGACGATCAATGCGAAAAGCAGGATGAAACGCAACTCGATACTCTTGGTCAGCTTGCTCATGTGCCCTCCCAGGACAGGATCACGACGGTCGACGGTCAGGAGCGATCACTTGTATTTCGCCAGGATCTTCCCCATCTCGCCGGAGTCCACCAGCTTCTTGACCGCGGCCTCGAGCTTGTCGAACACCGGTTTGCTCACCGCGTTGGATACCGAGATGTACTGCCCCGTGTCGTCACCCGCGACAGGGACGACCTTGATCTGCTTGGTGACACCGTCCTGCTTGGCTTCGTAGAGACCAGACAGTTCCGAGGCATAGAAGAAGCGGCCCTTGCCGTCGATGAGCTTCTTGAGGTTGTCACTGTTGGTCTTGGCGCCGTCATCGACCTTCAGTCCGGGGACGGCCTTGGCGGTCGTCGCTTGGACATAGCCATTGTTGGCCAGCACAAGGTTGTCACCAGAGAGCTTGGCGATGTCCTCCAGACTGGAGATCTTGACGTCGTCATTGGCCCGGACGAAGACCACGTTCTTCACCGAGTAGATCATCGTGCTGACATAGCGGTACTTCTTTTCGCGCTCGGGTGTCTTCGCCATTCCCACGAAGAGATCGATGTGTTCAGGTCCACTCGCGACTTCGGCGAGCAGGCCATTCTCGATGCGCTTCATCGGCCAGAAGCTCTCTTCACCGCTGAACTTCAGATCAGGGTCGATTTTCTCGAGGGCGCGCAGCACGTCCACTGCGATGCCGCCCATCTTGCCGCCCTGGGTAACGAATTTCGGCGAGTTGTCCTGTGCCGCGGTGGTGAGCGCCATCGGTGCAGCCTGAACGGCCAAAGCACCGACACTCAGAACGACAGCGCAAAACCGGGTCGAAAAATTCATGCTTGCCTCCTTGGGTTTGGTTCTCGACGGAATCCCTTCACGCAGTGCGTCATCGGATCTGCCTTGCGGGAGATCCGTCGCCCTTGCTTGTCCACGCGGGGAAACAGACTGGCTTTACGACGAGGCCGGCAAGGTCTTGATATGCCCTGTGCAAACAAATGAAACACGCGGATTCATGGCCGGGAGGCCCCATCCCCGGGAAAGCGGGCAACAGCACGCATTCCGGCACATCGCAGCCGTCTCTTGCACACAAGGGCAGAACCGGATGGCAGGTGCCTGGCGCGGGTCGTCGAGTAGCTGCTCCGTTGCTGGCCGTCAGGACCCGCCTCTGACCAGCCCTCTGACCCTGTCGGCGTGTTTGCGGCTGCCCGCCGGCCAGACCAGCCCGGCAGGGAACGATGTCTGCGTTGCGGGTTCCTGCACCGTGCCGTGCGGGCGTTGCGGCGTTTGCCGGAAACCATGCCTGCATGTGCTTTCGGAAGCGCCGCGCTCCCAGTCCATCATCCCGCCCGGGGCGCAGGCCTCGGCACCCCGGTCATCCTTTGAACCGCAATTCGTCTGCAAGGGCAGAGGCTTCGTTCGGAGGGCGGAGGTGATCAACTGCTCGTCAGGACGCGCTGCTGCCAGAGGCGCGTTCTGTTGCAGAGATTTGTCTTGCCGGCCTGGCCTGCAGGGAGATGAGTTTGTCCGCGTGCCTCAAGCGGGCAGGAGTCCGTGTCGCTTCATCAAGGTCCGGAGTACATTCCTGGATATGCCAAGAGCATCGGCAGTGCGAACCTGATTCTCTCCGTTGAGACTGAATGCGCGCTCGATGACTGTCTGCTCGATGTAATCGAAGAGGCCGGGGGGGTCCTCGTCGATCAGACGGTCGAGCGCATCCGCGAAAGCCTCCTGAGGCGTCTGTTGCACAGCGAAGCGCTGGTTGGGCGCGCAGGTCGGCACAAAGCGAAGATCCATCGGTTCGATGAGACTGTTGCGGCACACCAGCGATGCAAACTGCATGACGTTTTCCAGCTCGCGGATATTGCCGGGCCAGCTGTAGTGGAGCAGGGCGTGCAGTGCGGCAGGGCTGACCTCTGGCGCCAGCACGCCTTGCCGCTCTGCATGGGTCCGTGCGAAGTGATGTACAAGCGGTGTGATGTCGCCGGGCCGCTCGCGCAGGGGCGGAATGTGCAGGCTCGCCACATTGATGCGATAGAACAGGTCCACGCGGAAATTGCCGACGCTGACGGCCCGGCAGAGATCGATATTGGTGGCCGTGATCAAGCGGACATCCACCGGCACCGGCGTACGCGAACCGATCCGTACGACCTCGCGCTCCTGCAGTACGCGCAGCAGCTTGACCTGCATGGCGAGCGGCAGATCACCGATCTCGTCCAGAAACAGCGTGCCGCCATGGGCCGCTTCGAACCAGCCGGCGCGCGCCCGATGGGCGCCGGTGAAGGCGCCGGCTTCATGGCCGAAGAGCTCGGCCTCGACGAGTGCCTCGGAAAACGCGCCGCAGTTGACCGCAACGAAAGGCCCGGGGCGCCCGCTCAACTCGTGAAGGTACATGGCGACGAGCTCCTTGCCCGTGCCGCTTTCGCCCTGGATCAGCACGCTGACCAGGCCGTTCGCGACCTGCTCGATCTGCCGCAACAGCGCCAGCGAGCGAGGATCCGAGAAGAGCAGGGCCTTGGCGCGGATGGACAGTATATGTCCGGCCTGTGCGGGAAAGGAAAGCAGTCGTGCGGTGGCTTCGTGGGAATTCTGTGTCGTGGTCATGGGCGCGTCATGGCTGCTCGCTCCTTGCTTGAGGAGTCCAATATATGTGTCGCTCAGCTGCTGCCGAACGATGATTTGCTTTGTTCGATATGTCGACGCGGAAAAGGTTCGGAACATGCGCTCAGACCCACTGCATGGGAAGTGCCGTACCGATCGAATCCTCGTCTGGTGTTCAGGAGTTGCTCCAGTTGCGTCTCCCACGACTGCTAGACCCCGGGCCGTCTGGCCGCTTGCATCGACGGCGGTCAACAAGGCCGCGTTCGCCGCGCCAAGCCCTGCGGGCTCCTGCGTCCACGCCGAAGCCTGAGCGAGGTCTCAATGCACCGCAGACCTTCACCTGATGGCCCGCCTATGGCGGAGCGCTCGAGGTGGTGTCGATGGCTGCCATTCAGCAGAATGTCCGGAAAGTGCCTGCACTGGATGCTGTCGCGGACAAGATCGTGGATGCGGCGCTGGGGCCGTGGAAGATGTGCCATACGCCCAGGGGCGAGGCCACGCTTCTGGCGCTGCTGCGACGATTCACGCCGGCGGGACCAAAAAAAAGCGCTTCGCAAGACCTTCGGCCTTGCCTGAGCGAATGGAGCCGAAGCCATGCCGATGCAGTCCGCTGGCGATCTGATTCCGGGAACAGGGCGCGCAAAGAGGGGGCCGGCAAAGATGTGCTTGCGATTATATGATGACTATAATATGATGAACGTCATGCAAAGCAAACCCAGCCGAAAACAGATCACACATGACCGCATCGTGGAGGTTGCCTCCCGGGCGATTCGCCGCGCGGGTACGAATGGCGTCGGGGTGGCGGATCTCATGAAGGAGGCCGGCCTCACGCACGGCGGCTTTTACGCCCACTTCGAGTCGCGCGATGCGCTCGTGGTCGAAGCGATGCAGCGTGCCTGGCAGGACAGTTCCGGCGCGCTCCGGGATGCCATGGCGCGTCAGGTTGAAAAGGGCGAAACCGCCTTCGGTGCTCTGGTGCAGGCTTACCTTCACGACAGCAACCTGGATCGCATCGACTGCGGTTGCATGGTGGCGGCATTGGCGTCCGAGATGCCCCGGCTGAATGAGTCAGGGCTCGCAGAGGCCCGTCGCCGCGTCAGCGCTCTGGTCGAGCTTGTCCGCTCTACCTTGCCGGACAAGGCGGATCCTGCCCTTGCAGAAGGGCTCGCCGCCACGCTGGTCGGTGCGCTGCAGATGGCCCGCGTATTCGGCGGAGAGCCGGGGCGTAGCCTGCTGGCGCGCACGCGTCAGCAACTCCTGTCCCGTTTCGAACCTGTTTCCCCCGACTGAGTCGGTCGGCGAATTGTGCTGACCGGCTTTTTTACCCACAAATATGATGAACATCATAAGGAATATGAGCCATGAAAATCGCTGACGCTACCGTTCTCATCACCGGCGCTAATCGGGGCATCGGGCTTGCCTTCGCGAAGGCTTTCCTCGTTCGTGGCGCGCGCAAGGTCTATGCGGGCGCGCGCAACCCCGGAAGCATCACCTTGCCGGGTGTCGAGCCGATCAAGCTTGACGTGACCTCGGCGTCGGAAGTCGAGGCCGCCGCCCGCCTGGCCGGTGACGTCAGCATCGTCGTCAACAACGCCGGTATCGCCGCCGTGGGCGGTTTCCTCGCCGAGGACGCCGAAGCCTTGCTGCGAAGCCACTTCGAAACCAATGTTTTCGGGGTGTTGCGGGTGAGCCGCGCATTTGCGCCTGCACTTGCACGCAATGGTGGCGGTGCGCTGCTCAATGTGGCGTCAATCGGCAGCTGGCTGAGTTTTCCGATGCTGGCGACCTATGCCACCTCAAAGGCCGCTGTCTGGAGTCTGAGCAATGGCTTGCGCAATGAGTTGCGGGGGCAGGGCACCCAGGTGATGAGCCTGCACATGGGCTTTGTCGACACCGACCTCACCCGGGGTCTCGACGCCCAGAAGTCCTCACCCGAGGCGATCGTCGAGTACGCGCTCGATGCGCTGGAAGCAGGCGCGGAGGAAGCTCTTGCTGATGAACTCACCCGACAGGTGCATGGCGGCCTGTCGGCCGAGTCGCCGGTCTATCTGATGCCGCGCTGAACACCCTTTGAAACCGGCTTCGTGCACGGCTGACGATCGCACAAGCGGCGGCGATCGCAGCCGTGCCTAAAGCTCGATATCGCTCCGCAAAACGGGTGTCCGCACGCCGAAGGGCATCAGGTCGACCCGCGGAGTGTGCAGCAGGAAAATCGCATGGAAACCGGACACAACTCATCGAGCTGGACTGCACAGCAGTCGGAAGCCCTGCAGCGCATGCGCGAGGGCGGCGGCGCACCCGGATTCGCCGATGCCGCACAGATCGCCGGCATGAGCGGCCGGCAGATCCTGGAAGCGATGATGCAGGGCCGACTGCCGTATCCGCCAATGAACGACGCCCTGAACATGACATTGCTGGAAGTGGGTGAGGGCCGCGCGGTGTTTCAGGGCATTGCGCTGCGCCAGCACTGCAACCCGCTCGGTACTGTGCACGGAGGCTGGTTTGCCACGCTTCTGGATTCAGCGCTTGGCTGTGCGGTACAGAGCGTTTTGCAGTCGGGTCAGTCCTGCACGACTGTCGAGCTCAGTCTCAACATCGTCAGAGCTGCAACCCCGGAAACCGGACCGCTTCGCGCGACGGCAAAGCTCATTCACGGAGGAAATCAGCTGGCAACCGCGGAGGCCCGTATCGAGGACGACAAAGGCAGGCTGTATGCCCACGCCACCACAAGCTGCTTCATCCTGAGAAAATCGGCGCCCTGAGCGTTGCCTGGCGTGAGAGACATGACTCTGCAGAAAAAACGCCGACCGGAATCAGTGGTCGGCGTTCTTCATTCCAGGCGCGACCAGGCTTCAGGGCAGACGTGCTGCCCTGGCTGCACGCCCGGTGCGCGAGGCACCGTAGCCGACGGCCAGTGCGATGAACCACAGTGGCGTGACATACAGGGCCTGACGCGTATCGTCCTGCAGCGCGAGCAGACCCAGCACGAAGGCAAAGAAGGCCAGGCAGGCCCAGCACATTCCGACACCCCCGGGCATCTTGTATTTCGATGCCGCATGCAGGGCTGGCCGATGCTTGCGGTAGGCGAGGTAGGAAAGCAGGATGATGGCCCACACGAACATGAAGCAGATCGCCGAAATGGTGGTCACCAGTGTGAAAGCCGTCATCACGTTCGGCTCGATATAGATCAGCACCACGCCGCCCAGCAGGCAGATGCACGAGAAGAGCAGGCCGCGCGCCGGCACGGCACGGCTCGAGAGACGTGCAAAGCCTTCAGGGGCGTCGCCTTCCTGCGCCAGACCGTAGAGCATGCGGCTGGTCGAGAAGATGCCGCTGTTGGCCGAGGAGGCGGCGGAAGTCATGACCACGAAGTTGATGACGCCTGCCGCAGCGGGCAGGCCTGCCAGCAGGAACAGCTCCACGAAGGGACTCTTGTCGGCATGAACGCTATTCCAGGGCGTCACGCACATGATGGTGATCAGCGCCAGCACGTAGAACATGATGATGCGGATCGGAATCGAGTTGATCGCCTTGGGCAGTGTCTTTTCCGGATCCTTGGTCTCGGCCGCCGCAGCGCCGACGAGCTCGATGCCGACGAAGGCGAATACCGCTATCTGGAACCCGGCGAAGAAGCCCATGATGCCCTTGGGGAACATGCCGCCATCCGCCCACAGATGGCTCAGCGCCGCCCTGGTGCCGGAAGGCGAGGTATAGCCTGTGCCTACCATGTAGATGCCGACCAGGATCAGGCACACGATGGCCACGATCTTGACCATGGCGAACCAGAACTCCATTTCGCCGAACAGCTTCACGGTGGCGAGGTTCAGGCTCAGCAGCAAGGCCACGCACATCAGCGCCGGCATCCATTGCGGCAGCTCGGGAAACCAGAATTGCGCATAGCCGGCGATGGCGACGACGTCTGCAATGCCGGTCACGACCCAGCAGAACCAGTAAGTCCAGCCGGTGAAGAATCCAGCCCACGGGCCTAGCAGATCGGTTGCGAAGTCACTGAAGGATTTGTACTGCAGGTTGGATAGCAGCAACTCGCCCATCGCGCGCATCACGAAGAACAGCATGAAGCCGATGATCATGTAGACGAAAATGATGGACGGGCCGGCCAGGCTGATGGTCTTGCCCGAACCCATGAACAGCCCGGTGCCGATGGCACCGCCAATGGCGATGAGCTGGATGTGGCGGTTGCTCAGACTGCGTTTGAGGTGCTCTTCACCGGTGTCTTGATGCATGTAGTTGTCTCATGTATTGGCACGGAAAGCCGCGCAAGGGGTGAATGTTCGCGCCCTCGATGGAAAACGGGGCGGGGTTTGGTCAAATCCTGACGCTTTGGCTGCAGGTCTCGCAAGGTCGGCCGAGAATAGCTCACCCAGCGATCGTGCTGAAGCCTTGCCGGTTTGCACGACGATGCGATGTCTGGCAGTCAGTTGAATGCGTGCGCGCGCCACCGGGTGCCTCGTCGTGGATGATAGTGTAACTGACGATAATTTTGGGTTTTGTCGCGTTTTCGCAGGAGTTCAGCGAAGATCAATGACATAGGGCGTTCGTCCTGAGTGACGAACCAACCAGCACGCCCCCGAGAACGCCCGAAAGGCGTTCGAAGGGGCTTTTTTGTGCGTTTTTGACCCTCTGGCAGGGCGTTTTATGACGCCTGAAAAGTGACGATTTGCAGCCCCCGAAAACGGGGGCTGAAAAGGGGGTGTAGTTCCACCCGTGGGAAAAAAGGTAGGTGTTACAGGCACCTACCTTGCCAAAACCCTGCCCCGGCTGGGAGGGTGAAAAGTGGCCGGTTTTCGTGGGGGTTTGAGAGGGTTTCGGAGGGGGGAGGGATTGAGCGTCCGGGCGCCTCGCGCTGGGGGCGCTTCGGACTGAGAAGGCAGGGTTGCCGCTGAACGCGGCAATCCGGTACGCGCTTCGCGCTGCGGACTCAAATCGCCCTGCTGGGCGTGGGCGACAGCTCGCCCGTCTGCTGGCAGCAGAAAGCGCTACTTCCAGCCCTGCCGCCTACCAAACTCCAGCCAAAGCTCACGAGCTTCATCCTGCGGCGTCTCCGAGTCCGACATGTAGCGAGCAATTCTGATGTTGGAAAGGCTCACGAAGCGCGCTTTCCGCTCCTCAGATCGATCCAGCGTGGCTGGGAGGTACCGAGACAGCCTTCGACCCTCAGAAAACGAACCACGGGCCTTTTGAGGCGGCGCGTCAAACAAATCGTCAGTCGTAAAATCCTTGGGGTCAATCACGAAACATCCTTTCGCAATACTCGGAGGGGGCCCCCCAAAGGGTCCCCCCCTCCGATATTGCTCAGATTTTTATTTGCCGTTACGTAACGAAAATTCAATTAAAGTCATTCAAGCAGCGCCGCCTGCCATCGGAACCTGAAGCTGATCTTATCAGGCAACCAAGGAAGCCCTGGCATGATCGCCTTGAATCGATTATGACTGCTGAATCAAACCGGAATGAACATCCCAAAGAGCACGTTGAAAATCCTTTGTAAGCCCCTCGAGGACGAAAGCAAACTCTTCGGCAGTAGGTGCATTCGGCTGCGAATAGTCGGTAAAAGTCATGATCTTCTGAAACAACTCAA
The DNA here is from genome assembly GCF_039631355.1 of Uliginosibacterium paludis. NCBI lineage: Bacteria > Pseudomonadati > Pseudomonadota > Betaproteobacteria > Rhodocyclales > Zoogloeaceae > Uliginosibacterium > Uliginosibacterium paludis. The sequence goes on from NZ_JBDIVF010000003.1 coordinate 559,419, forward strand.
TCCGTGAAAACTCGGCGGAAAGTTGATCAAAAGCCCCGGTAAGCGAAGAAGTAGAATTAGAAGACATCAATAATCCCTTTTTAGAAAAAGATAATTAGCCACCGCTAAATCGATCCAGATCTTTACGAGTAAATCCCGCTGACTCCAAAAAACTAAGATGTCGATACCAAGTGGAAATGGGGGCCAATTTTTTAGCCTCTAAGAAACCGAGCGCCCTGATGCGAAGAAGAGTGTCAAAAACAGAAAGTGCAGAACCAGGGGAAATGCCAGGGACAGCACGTATAGCATCGAGGTCTTTTTGCATAGCTCTCATCCATGAGAAAAGTCTAACACATGAGAATGAAGTCTAACAGATGAGAATCTTCAATCCAGGGCAAAGACGTTGAGATCGGCACAAAGAACCAGGGGAAAGGTGTTGGCGTGACGCAAGCGCCTTGCTCATACTTCGCCGGCTTTTGCGTTACGCCAACTGACGATAATTTTGGGTTTTGTCGCGTTTTCGCAGGAGTTCAGCGAAGATCAATGACATAGGGCGTTCGTCCTGAGTGACGAACCAACCAGCACGCCCCCGAGAACGCCCGAAAGGCGTTCGAAGGGGCTTTTTTGTGCGTTTTTGACCCTCTGGCAGGGCGTTTTATGACGCCTGAAAAGTGACGATTTGCAGCCCCCGAAAACGGGGGCTGAAAAGGGGGTGTAGTTCCACCCGTGGGAAAAAAGGTAGGTGTTACAGGCACCTACCTTGCCAAAACCCTGCCCCGGCTGGGAGGGTGAAAAGTGGCCGGTTTTCGTGGGGGTTTGAGAGGGTTTCGGAGGGGGGAGGGATTGAGCGTCCGGGCGCCTCGCGCTGGGGGCGCTTCGGACTGAGAAGGCAGGGTTGCCGCTGAACGCGGCAATCCGGTACGCGCTTCGCGCTGCGGACTCAAATCGCCCTGCTGGGCGTGGGCGACAGCTCGCCCGTCTGCTGGCAGCAGAAAGCGCTACTTCCAGCCCTGCCGCCTACCAAACTCCAGCCAAAGCTCACGAGCTTCATCCTGCGGCGTCTCCGAGTCCGACATGTAGCGAGCAATTCTGATGTTGGAAAGGCTCACGAAGCGCGCTTTCCGCTCCTCAGATCGATCCAGCGTGGCTGGGAGGTACCGAGACAGCCTTCGACCCTCAGAAAACGAACCACGGGCCTTTTGAGGCGGCGCGTCAAACAAATCGTCAGTCGTAAAATCCTTGGGGTCAATCACGAAACATCCTTTCGCAATACTCGGAGGGGGCCCCCCAAAGGGTCCCCCCCTCCGATATTGCTCAGATTTTTATTTGCCGTTACGTAACGAAAATTCAATTAAAGTCATTCAAGCAGCGCCGCCTGCCATCGGAACCTGAAGCTGATCTTATCAGGCAACCAAGGAAGCCCTGGCATGATCGCCTTGAATCGATTATGACTGCTGAATCAAACCGGAATGAACATCCCAAAGAGCACGTTGAAAATCCTTTGTAAGCCCCTCGAGGACGAAAGCAAACTCTTCGGCAGTAGGTGCATTCGGCTGCGAATAGTCGGTAAAAGTCATGATCTTCTGAAACAACTCAATCCGTGAAAACTCGGCGGAAAGTTGATCAAAAGCCCCGGTAAGCGAAGAAGTAGAATTAGAAGACATCAATAATCCCTTTTTAGAAAAAGATAATTAGCCACCGCTAAATCGATCCAGATCTTTACGAGTAAATCCCGCTGACTCCAAAAAACTAAGATGTCGATACCAAGTGGAAATGGGGGCCAATTTTTTAGCCTCTAAGAAACCGAGCGCCCTGATGCGAAGAAGAGTGTCAAAAACAGAAAGTGCAGAACCAGGGGAAATGCCAGGGACAGCACGTATAGCATCGAGGTCTTTTTGCATAGCTCTCATCCATGAGAAAAGTCTAACACATGAGAATGAAGTCTAACAGATGAGAATCTTCAATCCAGGGCAAAGACGTTGAGATCGGCACAAAGAACCAGGGGAAAGGTGTTGGCGTGACGCAAGCGCCTTGCTCATACTTCGCCGGCTTTTGCGTTACGCCAACTGACGATAATTTTTATTATGTCAAGTTTCGAGGAAGGTCAAAAGACTGCTGCGCCAGATGCTGGGCAAGGCGCAAAAGGCGCTCGTCCCTCTTCGGATTTGCAAGGTGTAAGCAGTACAGCCGGAGCGCCTCAGAATCAACAACGCCTGCATTGAGCAGGCGTTTTTTTTCGCGTGCCGCCACCCGATACCATCGCCGGCGACTCTTCGGAAACCGGGCTGCCCTGATCCGCCGAGATACGACTCCGTGCATGTGAGCCAGGAAAAAATGAGGATCGGCCGCAGCACTTTCGCGAAAGCTCAGCTCACCAGAGCCGAGACGTCCAGCCGCCTCCGAATCGTCTCCGACCGGACGCTGCTTGCTGCGCCAGCCGTTCCGGACTCGGTCAGGGTTGTTCCGAGTTTCTTCAGCACGTTGTGTGGTCCCGGGAATCTGACACGCGGCAGGCTCGTTGCGCAGCGAGCCAGCCTCTGGCCTTGGGGTTCGCGAATGGACGTGGCGCAGAGCTTGGAATGAAATTCCAGTATCATGGATTCATGGATCTTGATGCGCTTCTTGCCCGGCGCGTGCGCGACCTGCGTCGCGCCCGCAGCCTGACCCTGGATCAGCTGGCCGAACTCAGCGGTGTGAGCCGCTCGATGATTTCGCTGATTGAGCGCCAGGAAACCAGCCCGACGGCAGCGGTACTCAACAAGCTCGCCGCGGCTTTCGGCATTTCGATGGCGGCACTTTTCACGACCGAGTCTTCCGGCCCGGAGCCGGAGCCTGTTGCCCGTCGCGAGGCGCAGCCCGTCTGGACCGATCCGGCTTCCGGCTACACACGCCGGCATTTATCACCGGCCAGAGCCGCTTCTCCCTTCGAACTGGTGGAGGTGGTTTTCCCGGCGGGCGCCTCGGTCCTGTTCGACACCCCGGTGCGCCCTGCCGGTCTTCATCAGCAGCTCTGGATGCTGGAGGGCGAGATGGCGATCACGCATGAGGCGAAGACCTGGCGCCTCGCGCCAGGCGATTGCCTTGCCATGGAGTTGGGCGCACAGATCCGGTTTCACAATCCTTCAATGCAGCCCGCGCGCTACCTGCTGGCGCTTGCTGGCCACACACGGCAGAAAACACCATGAGCACGCATTCCCTCGTGACCTGCAGCCATGCCAGGCATGCCCCGGCCATTCTGGACATTTTCAACGAAGCCATCCTGAATTCGACCGCGCTCTACGATTACCAGCAGCGCTCGCCGGCCAGCATGGATGCCTGGTTCGAAACCAAGGCAAGAGGCAATTTTCCGGTCATCGGCATCGAGGATGAAGCCGGCAAGCTGGTGGCATTCGGCAGCTTCGGAACCTTCAGGGCCTGGCCGGCCTACAAGTATTCGGTAGAGCATTCTGTCTATGTGCATCGTGATCATCGCGGCCAGGGGCTGGGGCTGCGGATCATGCAGGGCCTGATCGAGGCAGCGCGGCAGCGCGAAGTGCATGCGATGATTGGCGGCATCGACGCCAGCAATGCAGGAAGCATTGCCCTGCATGAACGCCTGGGGTTCTCGCATGTTGGCACTTTGCCGCAGGTCGGTTTCAAGTTCGGCCGCTGGCTCGATCTCGCCTTCTACCAGCTGCTGCTGGAGACACCTGCCCATCCCGTCGACGGTTGAAAGCATTCATACGTCATGTATCTGCCCCGCGCATTCCGTGAAGACCGGCTCGAAATCCTGCACGAACTGGTGCGGAGCCATCCGCTTGGCCTCCTGATCAGTAGTGGTCCGCAAGGGCTGCAGGCCTCCCCTCTTCCCTTCCTGCTCTATCCGGACGAAGGCGAATACGGGGTACAGCCGGGATGAAGCAAAAATTAGGACATTGGCTACGTAATCGTTTGTTTTGCTGAAAGTTTTTTCGTAACCGTCACCTTTCGGGCATCTGCGCAAGTTATCCTTACCCCTCCTTCAGGGCCAGAGGGACACTGCATGGTATCGATAGAACGGACAGCCTATCCTCGCTTCAGCAAGCCTCCGGCAGGCAAAGAGCTGCAGCGCAACTTCACGCCAACTGAAGAAGAGCGAGCGTGGGCCGAACGCACGGCGCGCACGCCAATTCAGCGACTTGGCCTCTTGGTGCTGCTGAAAACCTTTCAGTACCTGCACTACTTCCCCTCTCTGGAAGATGTCCCGCTCGAAGTCATCAATCACGTGCGCGAATCATTGGGTTACGCAAAGCGGATCGTTATTGACTATTCAACAGAGCGCACCCTGTACCGGCACATGGCGGCTGTTCGGAGCTATCTGCGCGTCAAGGCTTTCTATGGCACTGACGCCAGCGAAATTGCGGACAAGCTGGCGCACGAATCGGCAGAGCTGCTAGACCAGCGCATCGACATCATCAATGCACTCGTCGATGAGCTGGTACATCGGCAGATGGAACTACCCGCTTTTTCTGCACTGGACACCCTGGCTGAGCGCGCACACGCGGAGGTGCAGGAACGGATATTCAACACGGTGCTGAGCAGGATTCCTCCAAAGACTCTGGAAGGATTCAAAGCGCTGCTTTTCACCGACAAACTGGAACATCGCCAGAGCGAGTACAACACGCTCAAGAAATCGGCGAAGCGCCCTACCCGCAAGCACCTTGAAATGTTGGTCGAGCATCTGGAATGGCTCGAATCAGTTTCTGGCGTCGACTCGCTTTTCGACGGGGTTGTGGATACGAAAATTCGCCATTTTGCGGCGCAAGCCATGGCCTATGATGTGTCCGAGCTGCGCGAATGCACTGAGGCCAAACGCTACACCCTCATGGTCGCGTTGATTCAGCGCATGCAGGTTCGGGCTCGCGATCAACTGGCGGAAATGTTCCTTCGCCGAGTCGCTACGATTCACAAACGGGCCAAGGAAGAACTTGAACAGATCCAGTTCAGCCAGCGCAACCAGATCGAAAAACTGATTGGAACGCTCGATGGCGTTCTCTCAATTCTCGCCATTGAGCCAGACAACGCAGTAGCCGGAGGCCAGATCCGTAACTACTTGGCACCGGCTGGCGGGATTGAGAAGGTGCGCGAGACCTGCGCGCAAGTACAGGCCACCAGCGGAAACAACTACCTGCCGCTGGTGTGGAAACACTTCAAGAGTCACCGCTCCATCCTGTTCAGGCTCGTTCATCTGCTCGACATTCGTCCGACGTCCCAGGATCACTCACTGATTGATGCCTTGGACTTGATAAAGACCTATCAGGACAAACATCGCATCGAATGGATTGAGGATGGCATCGACCTGTCCTTTGTTTCGGATCGGTGGCGCAAGCTCTTGCGTGAAGGCAACGAAGAAGGTTTCGGACTGGGCGTAAGCCGTCGCAGCCTTGAGATTTGTGTTTTTTCCTACTTGGCCGAAGAACTGCGCTCTGGCGATCTGAGTGTTGCCGGCTCCGAGGAATTTGCCGATTACCGCGACCAATTGCTGTCGTGGGATGAGTGTCAGAAGATATTGCCCGCCTACTGCGACAAGATTGGGCTTCCGCAGAATGCGGCCAATTTTGCGAGCAGCTTGCGTGATTGGTTGAGCGAGACAGCCCAGCATCTTGATGACAAATTCCCCGAGTGCCGTGGCGATGTAGCACTCAATGGTGATGGCGAGCCCGTCTTGCGCAAACCGGTTGCACGTGAAATTCCGGCATCGGTCGTATCGCTGCAAAATGCTTTAACGCAACATATGCCGTCACGGCACATTCTGGATGTGCTGGCCAACATTGAGCACTGGATGGGCTTCACGCGCCACTTTGGGCCGCTGTCGGGCAATATGGCCAAGCTCAATCAGCCGGCAGAACGCTATCTGCTGACCATTTTTGCAATGGGCTGCAATCTTGGGCCAACGCAAGCCGCCCGCCATCTTGGCAATAGCGGCGTGACGCCGCACATGCTCTCGTTTGTGAATCGGCGCCATCTCTCGCTGGAAAGCCTGGAGGCGGCACAGCGCGAGCTGAATGAGGTGTATCTGCGGCTTGACCTCCCCAAGGCGTGGGGCGATGGAAAGACCGTCGCGGCAGATGGCACGCAATACGATTTCTACGACGAAAACCTGCTGGCGGGCTATCACTTTCGCTATCGGAAAATGGGCGCCGTGGCTTACCGACATGTGGCCAATAACTACATCGCGGTGTTCCGCCACTTCATTCCACCAGGTGTGTGGGAAGCCATTTATGTGATCGAAGGCTTGCTCAAGGCGGGCCTGTCGGTCGAAGCAGATACTGTGCATGCCGATACGCAGGGCCAGTCTGCAACGGTTTTTGCTTTCACGCATCTGCTTGGCATCAAGCTGATGCCGCGCATCCGTAACTGGAAAAATCTCACCCTCTACAAGCCTGACAAGGCAGTGAAGTACCAGCACATCAATCGGCTGTTCGGTGACAGCGCAGATTGGGGCTTGATCGAGCGTCATTGGCAAGATTTGATGCAGGTGGCGCTGTCCATCTACACGGGCAAGATTTCATCGGCGACGCTGCTTCGCAAGCTGGGCTCCTACAGTCGCAAAAACCGTCTTTACTTTGCCGCCCAGGAACTCGGCAATGTCATCCGCACCGGCTTCTTGCTCGAATGGATTGGCAGTCGAGAGCTACGCCAGGAAATTACGTCTAATACCAACAAAATCGAGTCCTACAATGGATTCGCAAAGTGGCTCTCATTCGGAGGCGATGTAATCGCCGTCAATGAGCCAGATGAGCAGCAGAAGCGCCTGCGTTACAACGATCTGGTGGCGTCTGCCCTGATTCTGCAGAACACGGTCGACATGATGCGCACGCTCGGTGGCCTGCAAAAAGAGGGCTGGAAAATCACCGAAGAGGACGTGAGTTTTCTGAGTCCCTATCAGGTTGCTCACGTGAAACGTTTTGGTGAATACAGCCTGAAACTCAAACGCAAACCAGAACCGTGGATTGAGGATGCTACGTTCCAGCAGGCTGCCGCGTCGGTGCAAGAAATGAGACGACCAACACGGAAGGCATGAGCATGAAGATCCCCGCTCCTGACTTTGCTATCACGCCTTATGGTGATGTCGATGCCGCAGCGCTCACGCGTCTGCGGCAGGATTTCGATACGGCGCTGTTGTTGGAGCTCGTAGAACGCTTGACGCCTGTTGCACAACGCTTCAAGGCGCTTGGCGGTCTTAGAGATGACATGCTCCGCTTGCATCGCATGGCTCACACCGTGCTCAATGGCGCCAATTTGAGCGAGCCGGCCTCTGAAGATTTGTGGGAAGTCGCTGCGGAACTCATTGATGAGCTGCGGCAAACGGCCGAGACCTGTCTGGAGATCGCTTCAGCGCTGCAGCCCTTGGCAGATCTGCAGCCGAATCAGGAGTGAGCTTGCCCTGACAAAGCCTGCTCGATACGCTGCTGTCCAAAGGAGTCTGCCGTGTCGATGTAGCGCATGGCTGACTTCATATCCCTCCAGCCAACATACTCCATCAGGCTTCTCACATCCCAGCCGTTGTCATTGGCCCAAGTTGCGAAGCCTCGGCGTAAGGAATGGCTGCTGAAATCTCCTGAGGACAACAATCCGGCCTGCTCCAGGATGCTGCGTAGCAGCGGCGTAATACTGTTGGCGTGCAGGCCTTGGGCACTGATGTGGCCCCAGCGATTCACCCCACGAAAAACTGGTCCATCCTCAATCTCGGCCAAGTCTGTCCATGCAGTGTAGGCCGTGACAGGACACAGACGGGACAAGGCCGGGACTTTGAAGTGCTGCCCGGCCAACTGACGATCAGCCTTTGTGCGTGGCAAGAAACAGGTCATGCCTTGCCCAGGAACGAGTTCGACGTTTTGTGCTTCCAGACTGATCAGTTCATCGCTGCGGAACCCCCGCCAGAAACCCAGCAGCAGCAAAGCCTTGTTTCGCGTGAAACGTAGTCGTTCCGCTGGATCGCACGTAAGCATGGCCGTGTCCAGCCAGGCTACGGTGTGGGTCAATTGGTCAATCTGCAGCGGCACGGCCTGCTGTGGCTTTGCAGGATGCAGTGCCGAAATCCCCTTCAAGGTCTTGCGTACCAACGGAGTCTTGGTCGGATCAGCGAATCCCTGATCCTGATGCCAGTGTGACAAGGCCGCCAGACGGTGGCGTAACGTGGCAATGGACAGCTGTTCGGCATGCTGGGCCAAATAGCGGGCAATACCATCGGCGCTCGCGGGTAGAAACCCGCCCCATTCAACCTCGAAATGACGCAAGGCTGATGCATAACTGCGACGCGTATTGGCACGCGTTGCTGCCAGCACATAGACGTCGACATCGTTCATGGGGCTCTCGTAATAAAGACATGCTTAGCGTAACTTTGGCATGAATCTATTTCGAGAGCCACCAAGCCCAAATGAATGCCGGCGATAAGCACTTCATGGCAGCTCAAAATCGCTGACCCGCATGACGCTTGGCGGAGCAGCCAGAGCTGAGAAAACACTCCTCATAAGATGTTATTTCGGGCTTTCTTTCCGCAAGCCATATTGCTTGACCAGGCCATAGATCGCCGGAATTACGCACAGCGTCAGCAGGGTCGAGGAGATCATGCCTCCGACCATGGGCGCTGCAATGCGGCTCATGACTTCCGAACCAGTGCCCGTGCTCCACATGATCGGGAGCAAGCCCGCCATGATGGCCACGACCGTCATCATCTTCGGGCGAACGCGTTCCACGGCGCCTTCCATGATGGCTCCGTAGAGGTCGGGCAGCGTGGGTGTTTGTCCTTGAGCCAGACGCTTGGCGCGGACTTCCTCCCAAGCATGGTCAAGGTAGATCAGCATGATCACGCCAGTTTCAGCGGCCACACCAGCAAGCGCGATGAACCCTACAGCCACAGCCACGCTCATGTTGTAGCCCAGTGCCCACATTAGCCATACGCCACCCACCAGGGCGAAAGGCACCGAGAGCATCACGATCAGTGTTTCGGTCAGGCGTTTGAAGTTCAGGTAGAGCAGCAAGAAGATGAGCAGCAGGGTTACCGGTACGACTACTTTCATCTTGGCAATGGCGCGCTCCATGGATTCGAACTGCCCGCTCCAGGTGGCGTAGTAGCCGGCCGGGAACTGGACCTGTTCAGCTACCGCCTTGCGAGCTTCATTGACATAGGAGCCGATGTCCCGATCACGAATGTCGACATAGATGTAGGCAGACAACAGCGCGTTTTCGGTACGAATACCGGGGGCGCCTTTAGCCACCTCTACCTTGGCCAGCTGGCCAAGCGGAATCATGGCACCGTCCATGGTGGGAACCAGTACATTGGTGGCAATCGACTGCGGATCGGATCGCAATTCGCGCGGATAGCGCACGGTAACGCCGAAGCGCTCACGCCCCTCCACTGTTGTTGTCACCATTTCTCCGCCCAGGGCTGTGGCAATGACATCCTGCACCGCGCCCACACTCAAGCCATAGCGTGCCAGCTGCTGCCGGTCGGGTTCGATGTTCAGGTAGAACCCGCCGGTAATGCGTTCAGCAAAGGCACTGGTGGTGCCGGGAACGGTCTTGACGACGGCCTCGATCTCCTTGGCCAGACGCTCCATTTCATTCAGGTCTTTGCCGAAAACCTTGATCCCGATGGGGGTACGGATACCCGTAGACAACATGTCGATGCGCGCCTTGATCGGCATGGTCCAGGCATTTGAAACCCCGGGGAATTGCAATGCCTTGTCCAGCTCGGCGATCAGTTTGTCGGTCGTCAGCCCTTCACGCCACTCCGACTCTGGCTTGAGATTGATGACGGTCTCGAACATCTCTGTTGGCGCTGGATCTGTCGCAGTGTTGGCGCGTCCCGCCTTGCCATACACGGAAGCAACCTCCGGGAAGCTCTTGATGATCTTGTTCTGCGTCTGCATCAACTCGGCGGCTTTGGTAATCGACATGCCCGGCAAAGAGGCCGGCATGTACAGCAAGGTGCCTTCGTTGAGGGTGGGCATGAATTCACTGCCCAGCTTTGAGGCGGGCCAGATGGTTGCCAGGAGCGCCAGGGTGGCGATGGCGATGGTTGTTTTCTTCCAGCGCATCACCAGCGCGATGACCGGGCGATAGATCCAGATCAGGAAGCGATTCACCGGATTTTTTGACTCCGGCATGATGTGCCCGCGAACGAACAGCATCATCAGCACAGGCACCAGGGTCACGGAAAGAAAGGCAGCGCCCGCCATGGCAAAGGTCTTTGTGTAGGCCAGCGGCGAGAACAAACGTCCTTCCTGAGACTCCAGCGTGAACACGGGCAGGAACGATACGGTGATGATCAGGAGCGAGAAAAATAGTGCCGGACCGACTTCCTTGCAGGCCGCAATCAAAGCTTCCGCACGGGACTCGCCGGGCTTGAGCCGTTCGATATGTTTGTGCGCGTTTTCGATCATCACGATGGCCGCATCGATCATCGCGCCAATGGCAATCGCGATGCCGCCAAGACTCATGATGTTGGAGTTCATGCCCAGCAAGCGCATCGCTAGAAACGCAATCAGAACGCCCACCGGCAGCATGAAAATCGCGACAAGTGCCGAGCGGACGTGGAGCAGGAACACTATGCAGACCAGCGCAACAATGATGCTCTCCTCTACCAGCGTTGCTTTGAGCGTTTCGATGGCACGATGGATCAGGTCGGAGCGGTCATACACGCTTTGAACGCTGACCCCCTCCGGTAGCCCGCTGGAGACTTCGGAAATTTTCTGTTTGATGTTGTGAATGACCTCCAGGGCGTTCTGCCCATAGCGAGACATGGCGATGCCAGAGACGACTTCACCTTCGCCGTTGAGTTCGGTAACGCCCCGGCGCTCGTCAGGCACCAGCTCGACGCGCGCGATGTCGCGGATCAGAACTGGGGTTCCTTTTTCACTCTTGACGACCAGGTTTTCGATGTCGGAAATGCCACGCAGGTAGCCTTTGCCCCGAATCATGTATTCGGTTTCGGCCATTTCAACTACCCGACCACCGACATCCCGGTTGGATTCCCTGATTACCTTGGTAATGGTTTCCAGCGGAATACCGTATGAGCGCAGCCGGACAGGATCTACGGTGACCTGGTAGGTCTGAACGAAACCACCGATAGAGGCTACCTCCGCCACGCCGGGGGCCTTGGCGAGCTGGTAACGCAAATACCAGTCCTGAATCGTGCGCAGTTCAGCCAGTGACTTGTTTTTACCTTCCAGTGCGTACTGATATACCCAGCCTACGCCCGTGGCGTCAGGCCCGAGTTGCGGGGAAACATCTTTGGGCAGACGGCCGGAAGCAAAATTGAGATATTCCAGCACACGGGAGCGTGCCCAGTAGATGTCCGTACCGTCTTCGAAGATCACGTAGACAAAGGACGCCCCGAAGAAGGAGAAGCCCCGAACCACCTTGGATTTCGGCACCGACAGCATGGCGCTGGTCAGCGGATAGGTCACCTGATCCTCGACCACTTGCGGCGCTTGGCCGGGGTATTCGGTATACACGATGACCTGAACGTCGGAGAGGTCAGGCAAGGCGTCCAGTGGGGTTTTGAGGACAGCCCAGGCGCCCGCCACGATGATGAACAAAGTGCCCAGCAATACCAGGAAGCGATTGCGTGCCGACCAGTCGATAATGGATGAAAGCATGCTTGCCTCGCCTTAGTGAGCGCTATGGGAATTGCTGGGGGTCGCCTGAGGGCGCTTGGCTTGCGCCTTCATTCCGGTAATGACGTATTCCCCCGGCGCGCGCTCCACGAACTCAAAACTCACGCCTTGGCCTGTCTTCAAGCCTTGGGCAAGCGCTGTATTGGCAAGCTTGAATTCCATGCTCATAGCCGGCCACTTGAGCGAAGCAATCGCATCATGTTTGAGCATCACAGTCGCATTCGCCGGGTCCATCGACTCGATTTCGCCGACGGCCTGATGGACAACGGCTTTGGTTTGTCCGGTCGGCTTGGCTGCGTCAGCAGGGGCGTTCACCGCACCAGGCGCCGCGGCTCCGTGCGCTGCATGACCAAAACCACCAACAGCCGCCTTGAGGTTGCTTTCTGCGTCGATCAAGAAGTTCGCTGCAACCACGACTTCTTCGTTCGCTTGCACGCCTTCGAGCACCTGAATGTATTGCTCGCCTCTGAGCCCCAGCTTTACTTCGCGGGGCTCAAAGCGTCCTTCAGCACGCTGTACAAGTACGAGCGCCCGCTTCCCGCTGTCGATCACCGCGCTGTTGGGCACTGTCAGCACGGGCGTACCTGCGCCCGTGCTGACCTCTACCTGGGCAAACATGGCGGGCTTGAGCAGCAATTGTGGGTTGCTCAGCTCCACCCGGACCGGGATGGTGCGGGTTTCTGCATTCAAGCTGGGATAGATGTAGGACACAGTCCCCTGGAAACGCTTGTCCGGGTAAGCCGGGATGCTCACGGACGCCTTGCTGCCAAGCTTGAGCTGGCCGATATCCTGCTCAAACACATCGGCAATGACCCATACCGAAGACAGGTCGGTAATCTGGTAGAGCGACTCGCCCGGCTCGAAGCGCATGCCCTGGATGGCTTTCTTCTCCGAAACGATGCCCGACACCGGGGAGCGGAAGGTCAAGGTACGGCGGCTCTCTTGCTGACTGGCCAGTGACTTGATCTGCTCTGCCGAAATATCCCAGTTTTTCAGGCGTGTGAGGCTGGCGTCAGCCAGTGACTGCATCCCGCGCCGGGTCTCTTCGTTTCCCCCCTGGAGGGCCTGCACGCCTTGCGCGGCAATCGCGTATTCACGCTGTGCCGATACCAACTCAGGGCTATACACCTCAAACAAGGGCTGTCCTCGGCTGACCGCTTGCCCTGTCACATTGACATGCAGTTTCTCGACGTAGCCCTCGAACTTGGGGGAAATGGAGAAAGTCTTGCGTTCATCCGCTTCCACCCGGCCTGCCGCGCGTAGCTGTCGATCCAGCGCACGCATCGCAGCCGCTTCGGTGCGCACGCCCAATTTCTGGACTTTCTCTGTGCTGATCTTCAGTTCAGTGGAAGATCCCGCCGGCTCTTCCCCGTCATAAACCGGGATGTAATCCATACCCATAGGGTCTTTTTTGGGGACGGGAGATGTATCCGGCAGCCCCATGGGGTTGCGGTAATACAGGATCTTGCGCTGAGCCGTGGCGGACGTGCCTGCGGCAGTCTGGCCGATTTCTGCTGCGGGTTGCCCGTGTCCGGCAGGGCGAGCCCCCAGCCAATACCCCGCCCCCAAGGCGGCGAGCGTCAAAGTGGCAACACCAAACGTAAGCGTGCGATTCATAGTGCTTCCCCAATCAGTTTCTCGATATTGGTCAGTCTGAGGTGCTGCTCTGCCTGTGCTTTCAGCATCGAAACGCGGGCTTGGGTGATCTGGCGCTGCGCGTCCAGCAGTGTGGCGAAATCCACCTTGCCGTTTTCATAACCCGCCAATGCGGACTTGAAGGAGAGTTCGGACTGCGGCAGTACGCTGCCGCGCACCAGCGCTTCAGAACGCTCGGCGGTTTCATAAGCACTCAGATTCTCGGCCAGCTCACCAAACAAACGCTGGGTAGCCGCTTCCTGCCGAGCCCGCGCTGCGGCCAGCATGGCGTTCGCCTCGCGCTCCTGGCTGCGACGTGCGCCTTGTTGCAGCGGGATATTGACCTGCAGCATCAGCTCCCATTCATTGATCCGGTTGCCGGATTGAATGGGGGAAACCCCGAGACTGATGTCGGGGTAACGATTTTTGTATGTCAGCTCCCGGTTCTGCTCAGCGGCTGTGATGCGATGACTTTCGACAGCAACCTGCGGATTGTTGCTGCGCAGTCGCTCGATCAACTCGCCCATATTGAGCTTGTCGCGGCCTGGAATGGCGGGCAATTCCTCCGGGGCCTCCAGAGGGGACGCTGTTGGCCGGTTGAGTACTGCGTTGAGTTTGGCGCTGAGGGCGCGCCGCTCCCCGCTGACGCCAATGAGTTCGGCCCGCATGGCGTTCTGTTCAAGCTGAGCGCGAATCACATCCTGCTGCGGCGTCAGTCCTCCGGCGTAACGCGCCTGGGCGATTTTCTCCAGTTGCGACATCAGCGCCAGTTGCTCTTGCAGGAGGCGCTCGTTGCTGTCCAGAAAATAACGCTGGAGAAAAGTCTGCCGGATCAGCGCGGAAAGCTCGGTCCAGTTGCTTTGCACCAAGCCCTCAGCCGCGCGAGCCTCAGCCGTTGCCACACCCGTGCGCAGATCACGCTTGCCGTACCAGGGGAAGTCCTGCATGAGCAGGTAGCGGGTGCTGCCAACCCGGGAAGGATCGAGCGTCGGATTCTGCTCACCCATCTTGGTAATGTCGCGCAACTCGACTTGCAGTTTTGGATCAGGCAAGGCGCCTGCGGAGCCGATCCGTTCTGCGGCAGCTTCCGCCTCATGACGCATGGCGGAATATTCAACATTGTGGGATTTCGCGTACTCAAGCAAACCGTGCAGGTCCGCGCCGACCGGTTTTTCTTGAGCCTGCACATTGAATGCCAGCGCTTGCCAGAACAGCACAATCAGCAAGGCCAGAGGGCGAACAGGAAATGAGTGTTTCACGCCATGCTCCACTTGATTCAGTGCTTGGCAAAAACGGAGGTACTGCCATCCGCTTTGACCAGCAGCGAGTTATAGGGAATGGATTGAGACCCCTCCATGCCGGGCGAACCGGGGGGCATCGACGGAACGGCCAAACCGAGTGCGGCCGGCTTTTCGGCCAACAGACGCTTGATATCCTCGGCAGGGATATGACCTTCAAGCACATATTTTCCCACTTGGGCGGTATGACATGAAGCCACCGAAGTGGGCATGCGCAGACGTTCTCGCTGTGCGATGACATCCTTGACTTCCGTGACCTTCATCTTGAATCCAGCCTGGCGCATGTGTTCGACCCATTTGCCACAGCAGCCACAGTAAGGACTCTTGAAAACCTCAACTGTTTCGCCGGCAGCCTGGGCCGGCAAACTGCCGATCAAACTCATCGTGGCCAGTGCGGCAAGTAGCAATTTGCGAGCGCCTGTGTTTCTGATTGCGTTTGTCATGGTGAACTTCCTTTGAAAGTGATGGGCTCATCATGCGCGGCACTCTCTGTCAGCAAGCTGTCCTGAAGATTACGGACTTGTAAGGAAGTAGCTGAATGAATCGATGTTGACGGACGTCAAACCAAAGAACTTGCGACAGAGAGAAAGAATGCAAAAAAGGCCTGCGAAACATCCCGCAGGCCTCCATCAATCCTTTTTTCAATGGATGTGTTTCAGGTGTTGCCAGAGCTCGCGCGTTGATAAAGCATCGTGCGGCTCACTTTTCCATCCGTGCCGAAATCCACGTCGAAACGCTGCGTCCAGTCATCCGTATCGTAGGTCCAGGTTGTCGTGCCAT
Source organism: Uliginosibacterium paludis (assembly GCF_039631355.1). Taxonomy (NCBI): domain Bacteria; kingdom Pseudomonadati; phylum Pseudomonadota; class Betaproteobacteria; order Rhodocyclales; family Zoogloeaceae; genus Uliginosibacterium; species Uliginosibacterium paludis. The sequence goes on from NZ_JBDIVF010000003.1 coordinate 574,753, forward strand.
TGAGCCAGACTGGCTTGCTGGCAGGTTTGCCCAGCGCATGTTCGACCTCCGCCGCGCTCACGCCAGATTTCACCACGGGCAGTTGAGTGAGTCTGATGGTCGGCGCGGGCGTTCCATCCTTGGCAAACAGTGCGGGGCTTGTTGCGAGAAAACCGGTGGCTACCAAAGCGGCAACACTTGAACGGATGAGGGTTGAGGCATTCATAATGATCTCCTATGGATATTGGGGAGGCTTGTGGGCAAATGCCCTCAAGCACACGATCAGTATGGAGTTCATGAACTGACGATGCGGTGACCCGCGCATTACATTCATGTCACTTCGTCATGCGGTGACGAAATACTTTTCAACGCTCACCCGAAGCTGGGCGCTCAATGCGTCTCCCGTCAGACAGGCCGTCTGCTCGTGCCACGCTTTAGCATCCTGCTCGAAGACAGCGACGATGTCAGGATCAAAATGCGTACCGGCATCTTGTGTGATGATCGCCAGGGCGGCATCAAAGTCCATGGCGGCTTTATAAGGGCGCTCGGAAGTAAGCGCATCAAACACGTCCACGACAGCAAAAATTCTCGCCAGGATCGGGATGTCGTTTCCGGAGAGTCCATCCGGATAGCCACTGCCATCAAAATGCTCATGGTGGGATCGAATGACTGCTGAAGCCCCTGTCAGCCAAGGGTTGCCGGCCACGATTTCAAGACCTAGCAGAGGATGGCGTTTCATGACCTCGAACTCTTCCGAATTCAGCTTCCCGCGCTTAAGCAGGATGGCGTCAGGAATTCCGATTTTCCCGACATCGTGCAGAAACGAGCCCACGATCAGATCCGCCATCCTGACGTAGGGCAGACCCAGTTTTTCAGCAAGTGCCACGGCATAAAGCGTGACTCGGTAATTATGCAGATCGGTATCGGAATCCCGCTTTGCCGTAGCGCTTCCCAGTGCGTGCAGCAGAGACAGATTGGCATCCAGAATACGCCGGGATTGCTGGGCCGCTTGCTTCAGCAAGGTCAGGAATATCGGGAACAGCAGCACCGAGGTGCCGAAGACAGCGGCTATAGCCAGTAAAACACTGCGCCATATTTCCCGCTCCAGTTTTGAAGCATCGAAGTGATAAACCCCCTCCACATACCCTGAGAGAGTTCCGTCCAAGCCTGGCAAGGGCAAGACAATCAGGATTTGACGTTCGTTGCCGGCACCGACCCAACGTGCCACCCGCTCTCGCTGAGCCGGCCATGAATGGGCTTGCAAGGAAACCGTTCTTTGCGCAGAAGACGAGGCCGCTGCCCAGGATTCGTAAAGCAGCAATTTCTGGCTGCTTAATACGCGAACCCCGAGCAATTTTTCCGGATCAAGCAAGCGCTCAATCTCCGGGTGACTCGTCGTGGAAGGCGCCAGCAGCGCGGCCTGCATCGAGGGCGATTCAAAGTGCCTCACCCCTTCGAGAGCCCGCTCCAAGGCGGCCTGTTCGCCTTGACGGGTGCCCATGACATACACCATGGTGCCCGTCAGCACGCTGATCGAGAGCGCAGCAACACTCAACCTTAGCGCAAGTGAGCGCCGGAGCTGTCGAGGGGATTGAAGGCCTATACCAGCAGCGTCGGACATGTTCAGTGCGCCGGGAGCAGGCTACATAGCCGCTCCGGCGTTGCATGGGTCACATGTCATTCATTTTCCATCGCGCGGATGGTAATGCTTGCTCATGTCTTTGGCCGGATTGGATTGCCCAACCTTGGGCTCGGCAGGCTTGGGGGCCATTCCGCCTTTTTCTTCCATGTGAGAATGCTTCTTCATGGCGGGCGTGGCTTTCTCGGCAGGCGTGCTGGCGGCAACTTTGGGCTCCTGCGGCTTGTCCGCGTCGGCTGCGTTGGCTCCCATGGAGATCGCCATTGCAGCAGCCACCAAGGCCGGGTAGAGGATGGTTTTCCGTGTCATGACAGTTCCCTTCGTGATGAAATGAACGCGCAATGCGTCCGGATGGTGATTTGAAAGCTCAATTCGCCCCGATCTTGGGACGTTTTGTAGCAGCTCCCGCTGGTGCGTGTGAGCAGCATCCGCCACCCTTCGCGTTAGCGTGAGACTCCGCGTTGGCGTGTAGCCAGGCCCGGAAGCCGGAAGCCCATTCCTTCATCACGGCCCGGGCCTCATGCCAGAATCTAGCGATGGCCATGGCGTTGCTCCGCCGCCCGTGAGCTGGCGCTTGAGTTTTGCTCTGCCGGCCGCTCTTCGCTGTTTGCACAGCCGGCCAGAAATGCGGCCATGAGCAGCGCCGCAATCCAAGATTTATGTTGGCTCATGACAACTTCCTTTTCCGTGATTGAAATTGTTCGGGTTTCGCGTGCCTCACCCTCTCGGGGAAATTTCACACTACCGCCAGTCCGTTACTTGGCAGGCTGAATGTCGGTGACGATCATTTTGCCGGCCTCATTCACGACCATGAACTTGACCTTGTCCCCCGGTTTCAGGTTGTTCAGAAGGCCTTTGTCCTTGACTGCAAACACCATGGTCATGCCGGGCATGTCCAGGTTTTTGATCTCGCCATGCTTGAGCGTCAGCTTGCCGGCGGCCGGGTCGATCTTGCGCACCTCACCATCAGTCATCATGGATGCCTCTTGAGACATGCCCATCTTGCTGTGATCCATATTGGCCTGTGCCAATGCCGGCATGGAAAGGGCAATACCCCAGGACATGGCGGTCAGTGCCAGAACGGTTTTGATGCTGTTCATATCTACCTCGCGAACTAAAGAAAATACGTTTAACGATGGATGGGATGGCTTCGACATTCAGGAAATGTGCGCCTTGGTCTGCTTAACGCTTGCCAACGCTCACCGCGCCTTTCATCCCTGCTTCGTAATGGCCCGGCATCAGACAGGCAAAGTTCACAACGCCCGCCTTGGTGAACTGCCAGATGATTTCGCCCTGTTTGCCGGGGGCCAAGGTCACCTTGCCGGGCTCGTCGTGTTCCATGTCCGGGAATTTCTTCATCACCTCCAGGTGCTCCAGCAACTCCTTTTCGGTGCCAAGGCTCAGTTCGTGTTTGATCTGCCCCTTGTTCTTGACCACGAAACGGACGGTTTCACCTTGTCTGACCTGAATCTCGGCAGGCGTATAACGCATGTTGTCGCCCATCTCGATGGTGATCGTGCGATTGACCTTCGTTTTCACGCCCGGCTTGCCGATGGCTGTTTCTTCAGCACCGTGACCGCCGGCATGACTGCCACTGGCCAAAGCTGTGCTCGACATGAGCAGGGCTGCCAGCACGGCGATAACTTTTTGACCGACAAACTTTTTGTGCTGCATAACAAGATCTCCTGACTTTGTTGGGGAAAGAGGCTCAGTGGCCGGTATGCGCATTCGGTTTGCGCACCCGAACCTCTGTGGGGGAGCTGGCTTGGGTGGCACGTGGCATGGCCTGGTTGCCGGCGCTGCTAGCGCGTTGGGGTTCAGCCATTGAGCCCTTAAATTCATAAGCCACCGTGCCTACCGGATGTTTGAACCAGCCCGGGTCTTTGTAATCTCCCGGTTTCTGATCCCGACGCACCTTGAGCGTGGTGAACATGCCGCCCATTTCAACCGGGCCAAACGGCCCCTGGCCCGTCATCATGGGCAGCGTGTTATCCGGCAAGGGCATTTCCATCTCGGCCATGTCCGCCATGCCGCGCTCGCCCATGACCATGTAGTCCGGGATGAGCTTGCGGATCTTGCTGGCGATACCGGAATGGTCGACGCCCACCATGGTCGGCACGTCATGCCCCATGGCATTCATGGTGTGGTGGCTCTTGTGACAGTGAAAGGCCCAGTCGCCTTCTTCGTCCGCCAGAAACTCGATCTGGCGCATCTGGCCGACCGCGACATCGGTCGTCACTTCATACCAACGGGTGCTCTTGGGCGTCGGGCCGCCATCCGTGCCGGTCACCAGAAACTCGTGACCATGCAGATGGATAGGGTGATTGGTCATCGTCAGGTTACCAATCCGGATTCTCACCTTGTCATTCAAGCGGACATTGAGCGAATCAATGCCTGGGAAGGAGCGGCTGTTCCAGGTCCACAGATTGAAATCGAGCATGGTATTGACCTTCGGCGTGTAGCTGCCGGGCTCCACGTCGTAGGCATTGAGCAGGAAGCAGAAGTCGCGATTCACTTCGTCGATCAGCGGGTTCCGGGTCTTGGGATGGGTGACCCAGAAACCCATCATGCCCATCGCCATCTGCGTCATTTCATCCGCGTGCGGGTGGTACATGAAGGTGCCGGGGCGCCGAGCGACGAACTCGTAGACAAAGGTCTTGCCCGGCTGGATTTGCGGTTGATTGAGCCCGCCGACACCATCCATGCCATTGGGCAGACGCTGACCATGCCAGTGAATGGTGGTGTGCTCCGGCAGCTTGTTGGTGACAAAGAGCCGTACCCGGTCACCTTCCACCACTTCAATGGTCGGGCCGGGACTCTGTCCGTTGTAGCCCCATAAGTGCGCCACCATGCCCGGCGCAATTTCACGTACCACCGGCTCCGCAACGAGGTGGAATTCCTTGACTCCGTTATTCATGCGCCAGGGGAGCGTCCAGCCGTTGAGAGTGACCACAGGGTTGTAGGGGCGACCGCTATTCGGAACCAAGGGCGGCATGGTGTCCGGTGTCGCCTGAATGACCGGCTCCGGCAATGCGGCCATGGCCACTCGGGAAACACTCGATGCCGCGACCACAAGACCTGCGCTGGCCAGGAAATCTCTTCTTTTCATCATGATCTGATCCTCAGGTCTGCAATCAATGTCCGCCATCGCCACCCGCGACACCCGCCACGGCGGGTTCGCGAGAAGAGGAGGCATTGAGGGGGCGGCCAAGCACGGCGGCTTGCAACTGGGCATCGGCCAGCCAGAAGTCGCGTTCAGACTCTGTTGCCGCCAGCACGCTAGCCACTTGTTCGCGGGCATCAGCCAGCAGCTCAAAAACGCCAATCAACATGCCGTTGTACTTGCGCATGCGCTCGTCGGAGATGGTCTTGCGCAGAGGCACGATTTCATCCCGATAATGGCGAGCCAGTTCGTAGGCGGTTCTGTATGCCGAATACTGCTGTCGCATTTGCGAGGCTGCGCTGACAGCGGTCTGCTGTGCACGATGCACTGCGGCCATGTACTCAGCCTCGGCTTGCGTGCGTCGAGCCCCCCCGAAGTCAAAGATCGGGATCGGGAACTCCACTTCATAACCGCGTTGCGTGGGTTTGCCACTTTCGGAATTGCTCACCAGGCCCACGTGAAGTCCATCGACAACGCTTTGCACACGAGTCAGGCCGCGATTACGTACCACGGTGTCGAGTTCGAAACGTGCCATGCGCACATCCAGCCTTTCATCCAGTCCTTGCTGAAGAATCGGCTGCTCATCCTTGAGCGCCTTCGGAAGGTCCGGCAATCGATCCGGCAACTTCAGCTTCTGCGCTTGCGAGGTGGTCAGCCCCAAGGTTCGTACCAGTGTTTCCCGCGTTTCCACATTGCGTTGTCTTGCACGCTTGAGCTGAGCAGCAGCCTCGGCGTAGAACTCATGCTCATGCGCCCGCTGCAACCGGCTGAAGTTACCAGCGGCCTGCATCCGGCGCGCCAGTTCTGCTCCTGCATCGGCGGCTTCGTACACCCGCTCGAAGTACGCGACAGACTGCTGCGCCGCCACCGCATTGACCCAGGCCTGGCGCGTTTCGCTGATGGCCTGCACGACATCTCCGGCCGATTGCAGACGCAGGCGCTCCTGCGCGCTCTTGGCAATTGCGATCCGGCTCGGCAGGAACACCAGATCGAGCACGGAAAACGCCAGTGTTCGACCAATGTCCAGATCCCGCGCGCCCTCTTCATTGCGCACCAGTTTTTCAAAGGAAAAAACGGGATTGGGCAGACGCGCTGATTGCGTGACCCGCGCCGAAGCAGCGGCATTCTCGGCTAACAGAATCTGGAAGCCTGAGCTATACGCCAAGGCCAAACGCTCTGCATTCGCTTGTGTCAGCGTTTGCTCCAGAAGGGTATCTACCTCAGTCTGAGCCTCACGCCGGGCCTCATCAGAGTCGAGCCTGCGCAGCGCTTTCTCATAATTTTTTTTGGCAAACGTCGAGGTGTCCGATACGTTGCGATCCACTTCGAGGCTCGCGCAGCCCGACAACACAAGAACGCCAAGCAGCACTCCCAGGCGGCCGAGGGGCATCATTGCCGGGCTCCGGAGTTTGCAGGCTTTGCATCTTGCGAAGTGGCCGGCGTTTCGGCGGACAGCTGTTCACGGGCATACACCTTCCACCCGCCAATGCGCTCAACCGCATCATTGAGCGCCCGCCAGTTCCCTACAGGCTCGTCCTGAAATGCTTTATAAGACCGCGAAGCACTCTCTGCCGGGCGGTTTGAAACGTTCGAGGGGGATTGAGCCTGAGCCAACATTGGCAGCATCAAGCCCAGTGCCGCGATATCAAAAATCCTCATGTAGATTCTCCTGCCGGGGTTGAGGGATATAGCCTTTTTTGTTAAGTGCTTTTGCAGGATGTTGCAGCTTCGCGCCCGTCAGTCTGCTGACGCCCGGATTACATGTTTGTAATCTGCAGGCCCGGGCATGCTGCGTGGCGCACAATTACATCCGTGCCAGTAAGGAGCCAACATGAAGATCCTTGTCGTTGAAGATGAAACCAAAACAGGTGACTACCTGCGCCAGGGCTTGATGGAGGCCGGCTTTGTGGTCGATCTGGCACGCGACGGGCTGGATGGCCTACATCTGGCCATCTCCGAGGAATACGACCTGGCGATCCTCGATGTGATGCTTCCGGAACTCGATGGCTGGAAAGTTCTGCAAGGAATACGCAAGGCTGGCAAGCAGATGCCGGTGCTTTTTCTGACGGCTCGTGACCAGATTGATGACCGGGTCAAAGGCTTGGAGCTGGGCGCCGATGATTATCTCGTCAAGCCTTTCGCGTTTGCCGAATTGCTGGCACGCGTCAGAACCTTGCTGCGCCGTGGCAAGGGCAAAGAGCCCGAGTTGCTTGAAATCGGTGATCTGTCCCTGGATTTGCGTCGGCGCCGAGTCACGCGCGCAGGGGTGCGTATCGATCTGACTGCCAAGGAGTTCCTGCTGCTGGAGCTGCTGATGCGCCGTCAGGGAGAGGTGCTGCCGCGCTCCCTGATCGCTTCTCAGGTCTGGGACATGAATTTCGACAGTGACACCAACGTCATCGAAGTCGCCATGCGGCGCCTGCGCGCAAAGATCGACGATGGATTCGAGCCGAAACTGATCCGGACTGTTCGCGGTATGGGATACGTCGTGGAGGTCGGCGAGTGAAGCACTTGCTGCGCAGATCCCTGACGATCAGACTCACGCTGCTGTTCTCTTTGTCCGCAACCCTGGTGTTGCTAGCCTTGGGCTTCACCGTTGCCAGCGCCGTTGATCGCCATTTCGTCGAGCAAGACCTCGATGCCTTGAATGGGAAGCTGACGCTGGTCAGTCACGCTTTCTCCCTGGTCCGGACAGAAGAAGATCTGGCCAAACTTCCTGCGCTGCTCGACAGCTCTCTGGTTGGACACCACGGCTTGGCGGTGGCAGTAATTGATCCTCAAGGCGAAGTCTTCTTTCGCACCTCCGGAGTGAGCTTTCCCAATACCCTTCTAGAGAAGCCACTACCGGCAGACGGTCGCGGGCCTGTCGTCTGGCAGGCAGGAGAGGGGCACTTCCGAGGCATTGCAGGCCAGCTCACGACTCAACTCCCAGGGTGGCCTGCGGGTATCGTTGCCGTCAGCACGGAAATATCGAATCACGAAGCCTTCATGCAGGCGTTTCGGCAAACCATGTGGATCATCGTCGCCCTGGCCGCCGTACTGCTGGGATTTCTGGCCTGGGTTGCAACACGGCATGGCTTGAACCCACTGCGGCAGTTGATTGCGGGCGCTTCAGAAGTGACGGCCAGTCGGCTGGATTACCGGCTACCGACTGAATCAATTCCTATCGAAGTGGCGGAGCTTGCCAGCACCCTGAATGACATGCTCGCCAGACTTGAAGATTCCTTCAAACGCCTGTCTGATTTCTCCTCTGATCTTGCTCATGAGCTGAGAACGCCGATCAGCAACTTGATGACGCAGACGCAGGTTTCCTTGTCTCGTGTTCGCAGTCCTGAGGCATATCAGGAAGTTCTCTCCTCCAACGCAGAAGAGCTGGAACGTTTGGCTCGAACCGTTTCAGACATGTTGTTTCTGGCCAAAGCCGACAACTGTTTGATTGTGCCGACGCAAGAGCCCGTCAGGATGGAAGATGAGGTTCAGGATTTGTTTGATTTCTACGAAGCCCTGGCCGAAGCCAAGGGCATCCGGCTGGCTCGACAAGGACACGGTCAGGTTCTCGGGGACAAACTGATGCTGAGACGTGCAATCAGCAATCTGTTGTCCAATGCCGTGCGCTACGCAGACGCAGAAAGTACCGTTTCAGTCACGATCAGTGAAAAAACAGAAGCCATCGACGTATGCGTGCAAAACACAGGCCCCACGATCCCTCCGGCGCAACTTCCAAGGCTGTTTGATCGTTTTTATCGAGCCGACACTTCACGTCATCGCACGACAGAAGGCGCTGGATTGGGATTGGCAATTGCCGCATCAATCGTTCGTGCGCATGGAGGCTCTGTTGATGCCTGGTCGGAAGACGGTACGACGCGTTTCTCCTTGTCGTTCCCTGTGCGTTCTGGCTCAACGGTTCAAAGCTAAAAACAGGAAGCCGTTATCCGTCAGCTTGAGATCACAAAGTCACCTCAAGCACGCAACAATCGCAAGCCATTCGCCACCACCAGGAGGCTCGCCCCCACATCGGCAAACACCGCCATCCACATGGTGCCGGTGCCCGTCAGGGTGAGGACGAGAAACACGGCCTTGATGCCCAGTGCCAGCACGATGTTCTGCACCAGCAAGTTGTGGGTGTGGCGTGACAGGCGCACGAAGCGTGGCAGCTTGCGCAGGTCGTCGTCCATAAGCGCAACATCAGCCGTTTCGATGGCGGTGCCGGTGCCTGCGGCGCCCATCGCAAAACCGATGTCGGCGCGGGCAAGTGCGGGGGCGTCGTTGATGCCGTCGCCGACCATGCCGACTGCCGCGCCTTGCGCCAGGCGCTCTTCGATCAGGCGGAGTTTATCTTCCGGCAGCAGGTCGCCACGGGCTTCGTCGATGCCGACTTGCTGCGCGATGGCGCGCGCCGTGTGGGCGTTGTCGCCGGTCAGCATCAGGGTCTTGATGCCCAGAGCGTGAAGTTCCGTGATGGCCTGACGGCTGCTGTCCTTGACCGTATCGGCAACAGCGAAGAGCCCGTGCACGCTGCGCTCGTCTGCCAGCAGGATGACGGTTTTGCCTTGCTCTTCCAGAGCGCCCAGGCGGGTTTCCAGTGCATCGGAGCACAAGCCTCGCTCATGAATCAGGCGATGGTTGCCCAGGCAATACCGTTTGCCATCGATCAGGCCTTGCGTGCCACGCCCCGGCAAAGCTTCAAACCCTTCAACTTCCATGAGCGGAATGCCATCTCGTCCGGCGGCTTCGCTGAGCGCGCGGGAGACGGGGTGGTCCGAGCGTGCAGCCAGGCTCGCGGCCAGGCTGCGTACCGTGGCGGCATCCCATTCATTCAGGGCAGCAAAATCAGTCTGCGCCGGTTTGCCGTGCGTGAGGGTGCCGGTCTTGTCCAGCGCCAGCCAGGCGAGCTTGCGGCCTTCCTCCAGATACACACCACCTTTGACGAGGATACCGTGACGCGCAGCGGCGGCCAGGCCGCTGACGATGGTGACGGGGGTCGAAATCACCAACGCACAAGGGCAGGCAATCACCAGCAGCACGAGGGCCTTGTAGATCCACGCGAACCACTCACCGCCGAAGAACAATGGCGGCGCAATCGCCACCCCTAGCGCGATGGCAAACACGATAGGCGTGTAGACGCGGGCGAACTGGTCGACGAAGCGCTGCGTCGGTGCGCGCGCGCCTTGTGCGGCCTCGATGGCGTGGATGATGCGCGCCAGCGTACTGTCGTTCGCCACAGCGGTGACGAGGTATTCGAAGGAGCCAGATTCGTTGATGGTGCCGGCGAAGACCTGATCGCCTTCGGCCTTTTCCACCGGCAAGCTTTCGCCGGTAATGGGCGCCTGGTTGATGGCCGAGCGTCCGCTGACAATGCGCCCATCAAGCGCGATGCGTTCGCCAGGCCGTACTCGTACGCGGGCGTCGAGCGGCACCGCGCGGGCGGGCTGTGCCTGCCAGCTTCCATCCGCCTGCAGCACGTTTGCCTGCTCTGGCGTCAGCTTGAGCAGGCCTTGAATGGCGTTGCGTGCCCGGTCCAGTGACTTGGCCTCGATCAACTCGGCAATCGTGAACAGCACCATTACCATCGCGGCTTCTGGCCATTGGCCAATCAGCAAGGCACCTGTGACAGCAATGCTCATCAGCGCGTTGATGTTGAGGTTGCCGTTGCGGACGGCAATCCAACCCTTCTTGTAGGTCGTGATACCGCAGGCCAGCACCGCGACGACGGACAGCAAGGCAGTGACCCACACCGGCAAGCCGGCCCAGTGTGCGGCCTCCGAACCCACTGCCGCCATGCCCGCCAGTAGCAGCGGCCACCACGGGCGAGCGGGTTCTGCCGACGAGGCGGCGGCAGTCTCCGGTCCATTGGCCAGCTCCGGTGTGAATCCCAATGAACGGATGGCAGCCAGAATGTCGTCCAGCACAGCCGGGGTATGGGTGACGGTCAACACCCGCTGCATCAGGTTGAACTCCATGCCTGCCACACCGGTCATGCCGCCCAGTTTTTTGCGCAGCAGCCCTTCTTCGGTAGGGCAGTCCATCTGCATGATGCGGATGGGAGTCCGGGTGCCGTCTGCGTGGGCTACAGGTTCGGTCAAGGGGCTTGAAAACGAAGCCTGAGCGCCGCCACAGCAGTTGCTTGAACAAGTGCTGCTCACAGGTGGTTTAGCGGGAGCACAGCAAGCGTCACTGGCGTGCTCGCTGTCGTGAGGGTGCTTATGGCTATCGTGTTGAAGCTGCGCAGACATGCTGTACTCCAGAGCTCGTATAGGTGTATTGCACAATCTGAAGCTACTATAGAGTCAAGCTCTTTCTGGAGTACAGCATGAAAATCGGCGAACTGGCGCAGCTTGCGCAATGCACGGTCGAAACCGTGCGCTACTACGAGCGTGAAAACCTGCTGCCCGCTCCTGCGCGCACGCAAGGCAACTTCCGGTTGTATGGGCCGCTGCACGTCGAACGCCTGCGCTTCATCCGCAATTGCCGCGCGCTGGACATGAGCCACGACGAGATTCGCAATCTGCTGGCACTGGCCGACCGGACTGCCGAAGGCTGTGGTGCAGTCAATGCCGTATTTGACCAGCACATCGCCCACGTGGATGAGCGCATCCGCGAGCTGGCGCAGCTCAAGGAGCAGCTCAGCGCTTTACGTCAACGTTGTGCGGGAGAGCATGCAGTCGCGGCCTGCGGCATCCTGCAGGGCCTGGCTGCGATGGAGACAGAGGCCCGACACGAGCGGCATACGCATCTGGGTTGAGCGTGTGCAAGTGCGCGCTTGATGCTCGCCAAATGTTTCTGTAGGCTCCGGCCCCGATGAAGCGCTTTCTGCTGATCCTCTTTGTAATGTTGTTGCCGCTCCAGTCCGTCTGGGCAGCGGTGGATATCTATTGTCAGTCTGAGGTTGCAAGCAATGGCGCGCACTGCGCCGACGACTGCCTGCTGAAGCAAGCGTCGGATTCATCCAGTCCTGATAGCAAGAACACCGTCTCTCACGACGGAGATTGCTCCCCCTGCCATGCCGGCCATCCCTTAGCCTTATCCGGCTCGTATGTGCAGGGCTTTGCGGCAGCAGGGCCATTGCCCATTGCGTTGGCGCACTTCCCCAGCCTCCTTTCTCCTGCCACGCGGCCTGAACGGCCCAAGTGGTTCGCGCTCGCCTGAAGCGGGCGCACGGTTCCTTCTCGTAGCGTCCCTTGAAAAGTTGGCTTCCAGCCTGGTGCTGGAAGGTCTGCATTCATCTGCACGCGCTGCATGCAAGAGGTGGGAATGAATCGTATAGAGAATTTGTCGCAGGCCTTGGCTGCTGCGATACACAGAGCACGTACTGCGCACAATCCAGCCGTGCCGCGCACGACATGGCCGTGGTTTGCCTTGGCGGGCTTGGTATTGCTTGCCGATCAGCTCAGCAAGGCTTTGATCGCATCCAGTCTGATGCTGGCCGAGCGCATTCCGCTGACCAGCTTTTTCAATCTCGTACACGTGCTCAACCCCGGTGCAGCGTTCAGCTTCCTTGCCGATGCAGGAGGCTGGCAACGCTATGCGTTTTCGGTGCTGGGCATCGCAGTGAGCGTCTGGATGGCGCGTGAGATCCGGCAAAGCAAGACGAGTCGCACGGAATGTTTCGCCTACGCCATGATCATTGGCGGAGCGCTGGGCAATGTGGTGGATCGTGTCTTGCGTGGCGCGGTGACGGACTTCCTCGATTTTCACTGGCAAGGCATGCACTGGCCCGCGTTCAACTTTGCCGACATTGCGATCAACATCGGTGTGCTGTTGATGTTGCTGGGTCTCTGGCGCCAGAGCCGGTCTGCACAAGCGCGTGACGGGAGGCCTGCATGAGCAGACATCTTTCCTGGCTTTTCGTCAGCCTCTGCCTGCTGACCAGCATGCCACTGAGCGCAGCACGCGACGTGCTGGAGGAGCCGGTGTCCTTGCGTGCGGAAGCTGATCTGATCAAGGCCGTCGCGCTGACCTTGCAGCATGCCATCACCACTTCGGAGCAGTTTCAGGGGCGCAGCCCGGCACTGCGGAAGTTTGCAGACAAAGAGCTCAAGAAAAGTCGTTCGCGCCTGCAGCAATTAGGCAAACGTATCCCCGAGCAAGTCCCGCCGGTACGTCAGCTGGCCATTGCACCGGATAACGAACAAAGCTACGTGCGCGCGATGCTGCGCAACCATGCGCGGTTAGTTGAGCTGATCGAGCACGGCCTCGGTCTGCCACTCTCTGAAGATATCAAGCACGCCATGGAAGCGCTGTCGTCCAACGCGATTGCCGAGCGCGCCTTCCTGAACAAAATGGAGCAGTCATGAGCACTGCCGATGAGATGGAACCCATCTCCAGACCCTTTCGCTGGAACCTGCTGTTTGCCGCCTGGCTGATGGCCAGCGTGGCAACCCTGGGCGCGCTGTTTTTCAGCGAAGTCATGCAGCGCACACCCTGTGTGTTGTGCTGGTATCAACGCATCTTCATGTTCCCGCTGGTTTTTGTTCTCGGTGCCGGCCTGTTGCCATTTGATCCACGCAGCGTGCGCTATGCCTTGCCGCTCGCCGTCACAGGCTGGGGCTTCGCGCTTTATCACTGCCTGCTCTACATGGGCTTCATCCCAAAGAGTTTGCAGCCCTGCACACAAGGTCTGTCGTGCGCCGACGTGAAGCTGGAACTGTTCAGCTTCGTCACCATTCCCCTGCTGTCCCTTCTCGCTTTCACTCTCATCATTGCGCTGCTGTGGGCAGTGCGGAAAGGCATCAAACAATGAAACGCTCTCTCATCGTCATCGGCGCAGCTGCGACCCTGATCGCCGCATTTGTCGCCGGCGCCTACTTCTACACGGCCCGGCAGAACGCTGAAGTGACCACGGCAGCGCAGTCGGTCGATTCGCCATTCAAACGCGTGGGCACTCCTTCGATGGGCAATCCTGACGCAAAGGTTGAAATCACCGAATTCTTCGATCCGGCCTGCGAAGCCTGCCGGGCCTTCTATCCGCATGTGAAGCGTCTGCTTGGCGAACACTCCGGCAAAGTCCGGCTGACCCTGCGCTATGCGGCTTTTCACGAAGGTTCTGACTACGTCGTAAAGCTACTTGAGGCTGCGCGTCTGCAAGGCCAGGAGATCTACCTGAAGACACTGGAAGCAACGCTCAGCGCGCAGCCGATGTGGGCGGAACATGGACGCCCGCAGCCGCAAAAGGTGTGGGATGCACTCGCAAGCACCGGCCTTGATATCGAACGTGCGCGGCGGGATATGGAACGCCCGGAAATTGCTGCAAGGTTGCAGCAGGACACTGCGGATATCGTAGCGCTCAAAGTGCGCCAGACGCCCACTTTTTTCATCAACGGTAAACCTCTGCGTAACTTTGGCCAGGATGGCTTGAGCTTCCAGCTGCGCGAAGAAATTGCTGCAAGTTACCCGTAATGATCGATACAGGACGACAGCACTCAGGGCTGTCGCCTGCATCAAAGGCCCTGCACGCAAGCAGAGCCTGCAGGTTGTGAAACTGGGCGTGGCGAGATTGAATGACGCCACGCCCGACACTTCCTCAGCTCTGCACAAATTACTCCGCTACACGCCGAATCATGGGCTCGGCACACTGCTTGATATTTGCGTACACGAGATCATCCACCTTGAAGTCGGCCTTGTCGGTTTTCTCCTTCTGATCGGTTTTGTCCGACAACAGCATGAGCTGAGTGCGCTGCCGACCGCTCCCTTGATAATTCACGACAGCAACCGGCGTCTTCTTGTCCGCCTTATCGGCCTGGGGGCAGGTATAGCCGTATGTGCTTTCCAGTCGCTCAAGTGAGCCGACCGCCTGAACGCGCGCCTTGCGCCAGCCGTCTTCGTGGCGGTATTTGCCCTCGTAGGGAGCGATGGAGCACGCACTGAGCAGTGCGAGTGACAAAGCTGCGATGAGGCCTAAGGTCGAGTTACGGGGTTTCATGTTCATTCTCCTATTCAATCAATACGCACCGCCGAAGCGATATCCACGACATAAATCCAGCCGGCCTGCCGACTGCCTGTGTGAGCGGCTTGCCGGATAACAGTGACGAGTGCATCAGCGTGCTCGTCTTCGCACAGCATTTCGAGCTTGTATTCGTTGATGACTTCCTCCCCCAGCGCCATCGAGTAGTGGCGCTCGCTGGCGTCCAGCGCCAGCAGCGAGCCCTTCACAACGTAGGCAGTGAGGTTGTGGCGGCAGGCGCCATCGTCGCCGCCGAACGCCTCGGACTCCTTCAGTGCCTGAATGACCGCCGCTACGCGGTTGGCATGCACATAGGCCTTGATCTCCTTCATTACTCTTCTCCTTCCGGGTGGTTTTCAAATGCGGATTTGCGTGCGGCGCGGGTTTCAGCCCACTCATACATAAGTGGCAACAACAACAGCGTCAGCAAGGTAGAGGTGATGAGGCCGCCGACGACGACGGTCGCAAGCGGGCGCTGCGTTTCAGCGCCCACTCCGGTCGAGATCAGCATCGGCACCAGGCCCAGAATGGCGACCGAGGCCGTCATCAATACGGGGCGCAGGCGCAACGCTGCGCCTTGGCGTACCGCATCGCGGATGCTCAAACCTTGCCTTCGCAGGTCATTGAGGAAGGACACCATCACGATGCCGTTGAGCATCGCCACGCCAAACACTGCGATGAAACCGATGGCTGATGGCACCGACAGGTATTGCCCGCTGATGAACAGCGCGACGATGCCGCCGATGATGGCGAAGGGCACGTTGGCGATGATCAGCGTGGCATGCCGCACGGAGTTGAAGGCGGTGTAGAGCAGGATGAAGATCAGCCCTATGGTCAGCGGCACGATCAGCCCCAGCCGGGCCATTGCGCGTTGCTGGTTCTCGAAGGCTCCGCCCCATTCCACCCAGTAGCCGGGTGGCAATTGCACGCTTTGGCTCAACGCGGCGTTGGCATCCTTGACGAAGCCATCCACGTCGCGCCCCTTCACATCCATCTGCAAGACGGCATAACGTTGCAACTGCTCGCGACGCACGAAGGAGTAGCCTTCATCCGTCTCGATTTTCGCGACCTGCGAGAAGGGCACCAATACTCCGGAACTGGTGCGCAACGGGATGGCGGCAATCGCATCCGGGCTGGCGCGATAGCCTTCGGCCAGACGCACCGCGATATCGAATCGCCGTGTGCCGTCGATCAGCGTGGATACCGCACTGCCACCAATGCCGGCCTGTACGACCTCCAGAATCTCGTCGGCATTGATGCCGTAGCGTGCTGCGGCTTCGCGATCCACCTTGATGATGAGCTGCGGTTTGCCCTTGTTCGCCTCTGCCGACAGATCGGCCACACCTGGCACCTTGTCGAGCACACCCTTGATCTGGCCGGAGAATCGATCCAGCGTGGCGAGATCTTCGCCGTAGAGTTTCAAGGCCAGCGTGGCGCGCACGCCGGAAATCAACTCTTCGACACGCATCTGGATCGGCTGGGTGGCCCCGAACACGGCTGTTGGCACAGCCTGTTCCAGCACCTCCTGCATTTCACCGGAGAGCTTGGCGTAGGAGATTTTCTCCGGCCACTCGGATTGCGGCTTCATGTCCAGCAGCACTTCCATGTAGTTCACGTCCGCCGTTTCGCCGCGTTCGGCACGCCCGATGGTGGACAGCACGGAATTGACCTGCGGGAATTTCGCGCGCAAGGCGGTTTCCGCTTCGTGCGAGACACGAATGGATTGGGCCAGCGAAGTCGAAGGAATGCCCGTGATGCGGAACATGATCGCGCCCTCCTGCAACTGCGGCATGAACTCCTTGCCCAGCAGCGGGAACAGCGCCAAAGCCCCTATCAGCAGTGCGACAGCCGAGCCGACGACCCGTTTCTTGCGTGCCAGTGCCCAGTCCAGCAAGGGCAGATAAATCCGCTTGGCATGCCGGACAAGGAAGGTGTCGCGCTCTTCCTTGGGCTTGAGGATCAGGGCCGCCAGCACTGGCACCAGGGTCAGCGAGAGCAGCAAGGAGCCGGCCATGGCGAAGGTAATGGTCAGCGCCATCGGTTTGAACAACTTGCCTTCCAGCCCCGTGAGCGAGAACAGCGGCAGGAACACCACGATGATGATGAGGATGGCAAAAGCGATGGGGTTCGCTACCTCGCGTGCGGCTTGCAGGATCACATGCGTCCTGTTGATCGGCTTGCCACTCTCGCGGGCGTGCGACAACAGCCGGAAGGCGTTTTCGACCATCACCACTGCGCCATCTACCATCATCCCGGTGCCGATGGCGAGCCCGGCCAGCGACATGAGATTGGCTGACAAACCGAACTGATCCATCAGCAGGAAGGCAATCAGCATGGCCAGCGGCAAGGTGACGATCACTACGATGGCGGAACGGATCTCGCCGAGGAACAGGAACAGGATCAGGGCCACCAGCAGTGCGCCTTCCAACAGCGCACTTTCAGCGGTCTTGAGCGCTTTCTGCACAATGTCCGTGCGGTCGTAGATCGGCTTGAGCGTCACGCCCTTGGGCAGCGCCGCTTGTGCCGTGGCGAGCTTGGCCTTGACGGCATCGACCACGTTCTGCGCGTTCTCATTGACCCGCGCAAGCGCCATGCCCAGCACCGCTTCCTTGCCATCGCGCGTGACCGCGCCGAAACGCAGGGCGGGCGCTTCCTTCACGTCGGCCACATCGCGCACGTAGATTGGAGACCCTTCACGCTCGGCCACCACGATACTGCCGATGTCCTGTGTGTTGCTGACCAGTCCCAGGCCACGCACGAGATACTGCTCGGCCCCCACATCGATGTACTGACCCCCGACCTGACGATTGTTGGCTGTCAGCGCCTCCATGACCTGCTTGAAAGACAGGCTGTACTTGATGAGACGACGCGGGTCGATCTGCACCTGATACTGTTTTTCTTCCCCGCCCCAGGAGATCACATCATCGACACCGGGTGCGGTGCGCAAGATCAAGCGCACCGTCCAGTCATGCAATGTGCGTAAATCCATGGCCGACAGTTTCTTGTCCGCAGACTCGACGGTGTACCAGAAGACCTGCCCGAGCCCCGAGCTATTGGGGCCGAGTACCGGTTCGCCGTAGCCTTGCGGCAAGCGTTCCTTGGCCTCCTGCAACTTCTCGCCGACCAGACGGCGTGCGAAGTAGATGTCGACCTTGTCCTTGAAATAAACGCCGACATACGACAAGCCGAAGAGCGAGACGGAGCGTACTTCTTCCACGTCCGGCAGGCCTGCCATAGCCCCTTCGATGGGCGTCGTCAGCAGTTTCTCGACATCTTCCGCCGCGAGGCCGGGCGATTCGGTATAGATGTTCACCTGAATCGGCGTGACATCCGGAAAGGCATCCACCGGCACCTGACGGAACGCTTGAACGCCAAGCCCCACCAGTACGGCAAACGCCACGATGACCAGCACTTTATAGCGCAGGGCCGCATCAACAATTACATTGAGCATGTTTGTGATCCCTTCTCAATGTGCGTCGCCAATTTGCGACTTGAGCATGCGTGCTTTGAGTTCATAACTACCGGCCACCACGACTGAATCACCTGCGACCAGCCCCGATTTGATGACGCTGCGTCCACCCAGCTTCTGGCCCGGCTCGACAGCCTTGGGCTCGAAACCCCCATGCTCGGACACGAATACCGTCGGCTGCCCTTGCAGCAGCACGATGGCTTCGTCTGGCACGATGAGGGCCTGGCCGGACTTGGCGCCGGTTTCAATCATCGCGGTGGCAAACATTTCGGGCTTCAGGCGGCCATCCTTGTTCAGGATTTCGATGCGAGCCTGAACCGTACGGGTTTCCTTGTCGAGCACGCTGGCGATATAGGTCACCTGGCCCTGAAACTTTTCGCCCGGATACGCCGTCACGCTCACGCTCGCCTTGTTGCCTGTACGTACCTTGGCCAACATCGCTTCGGTCAGGTTGGCCTCGATCCACAGCTTCGAAAGGTCGGCCACCATAAACAGCGCATCGCTGGGCGTTGCCAGCTCTCCTTGTGTAGCTTTTTTCTCGATGATCGTGCCGCTAAACGGCGCAACTATCGGGAAGACCGACGCTGCGTTTGCATCCCCGGGCTTGGGTGCCGCGCCGAGCAGACGCAACTTGCCCTCAGCCGCGCGCAAGTCTGCCGATGCTTTTTCAAACTCAGCCTTCGCACGCAGGAAGTCCTTTTGCGAAATGATTTCGTCCGCGTTCAGGGCTTCGGCACGCTTGAAATCGGCTTGCGCTACGCGGTGCGAACTCTGTGCCTGCATCCAGGCTGTCTGTGCTTCGCCCAAGGCGATGCTATCGAGTGTTGCCAGCGTCTGGCCGGCGCTGACCTGCTGTCCCAGACTGGCCGCTACGCTGACCAGCCGACCTTCAACGCGGGGCGCCACGCGGGCGATGCGATCCTGATTGGGTCGGATCGTCGCAGTCACGGTGAGGGTTTCAGCCAAATCCTCCGGCTGGATCGTGGCAATACGCAGCCCCGCGCGTTTGGCCTCGTCATCGGAAAGCTTGAGTCCGCCTTCCTGATGCTCGGCGGAGGCTTCAGTGCCGGCTTTGTCTGCTACGGCTTCGTTCTTGTTGCAGGCGCTCAGCGTTAGCACACATGCGCCAAGAACCAAGCAGCGCACCAGAGCGGAAGTCGTGAGCAGGGACTGGGGAGATTGGGGTTTGATGTTTTTCATGGTGAAACGCCTCATGGCTGCACGCCCGCAGCTTGTTCCAGCGCGGTACGGGTCGTGATGTAGTCGGATTGCGCGTCCAGCAGATCGCGGCGCGCATCAAGGGTTTGGCGGGTGACGACAATCATTTCGAGCAGGCCGATTTCACCCGCCCGTTGCGATTTGCCCGCGAGTGCCTGATTGCTTTCCAGCGCAGGCAGCACCGTGCCCTGCAGGCGTTTGACGCGAGCCTCCACGCTTTGAAGCTTTGTCCAGAGCGCACGCACCTGCGCAGCACTGTCGCGAACAGCAGCCTGCTGCTCGATCTGCGCTTGGCTCAGCTCGCTGGATGCCTGACCGATGCCACTGGCGTTGCGCCGGAACAGCGGCAAAGGAAGCGAGACGGAAAGCGTGGTGACTTTCTCGCGCGCATCCACTGCGCCCTCACGTGCGACGCCTAGGCCAACGGTCAGGTCGGGATACACACTGGCGCGCTGGAGCTTCAAACGGGCTGTTGCGCTTTCCGTGCGCGCCGCGAGTGCTCGCAAACGCGGTTGCGACGGCAGTTGCTCCAAGAGATGGGCCAGCGTGAAGGGCATGGCTTTCAGGACGAACGCTCCCTGCGCCTCCGGCGCGCTGCCTGCTGGCAATTGCAGACTGGCGGCCAGTTCATCGCGTGCGCCAGAAAGCTCTTCCCGCACTTGCGCCAGTTGATTGCGCGCGCGTTCAGCCTCGACCAGTGCCACGTTGGCATCCAGACGTGTGTCCTCTCCTGCCGCCCGGCGTTTTTGCATGGCATTGGCGGTGCTCTCGAACAGACGCAAGGCCTGCGTTTCGATGTCCAGCCGCTGCTGCAAGGCCAGTACCTTGAAGAAACGTTGTGAAACCTCGGTACGCGTCTGGCGTTGAGCCTCGTCAATCTCAGCCTGCAAGGCATTCAGGGCCGCTTCGGCTGCATCACGGCGATGAGTACCCTGACCTGCGATTTCGAAAGTCTGGGAGAGGCTTGCCGCCCATTCCTTCTGCCGGTCTGCGGGTGACTCAGCTGACGGAACCTGCCGCTTGGAGCGCTCCAGCGATAGCGTGGGATTGTTGTAGAGCCATGCCCCGGCATCGCTTCGCTCTCCCTGCGCCGCGTCCAGCAAGGCACGCTTGCTGCGCAAAGCCGGGTTGGCCTTTTCTGCCAATTCCCAAGCTTGGGACTCGGTCAGGCGAACGGTAAGGGTATCGGGAGCCAGGCTTCCCGCTGATGAGGTATCGGCCGGTATGACTGGCGATTGAGCCAATACGGGCGTGACGAATAGTGCGCCTGTTGCCAGTGCGCAAGACAAAATGAGTCGCATCGAACATTCCTTGCATATTGAAAAATCAAGCGAGGTAATGTCCGGCGGAGTGTGCCGTGTCAGAAACTACAGGAAAGAATACAGGGCAGCCGCCGGACTAGCCGACGGCGTACCAATTGGGCTTCTCTGGTCCTGCATGAAGGACGGATTGCGGATCAGGCGGAGAGGAGCTGCTGACAAAGAAGAGTTGCATGCCGGCATGCTGAGACAATTCAGAGATCAGCAGGTCGGTCAATTGAGCGTGACAGGCTTCGCAGTCTTGGTGCTTCACGCCTGGAGACGAGCCATCCGGAAACTTGCTGTCTACCGAACGATGCTGATGCGAATGATGGCCCAGATGATTGGCCGTCTTGCCAGTTTCATGTTTGCAATAGCTACTCGCCATCGCCCAGGTGGACTGGAATGGCAGGCAAACCAAGAGAAAAATGAAAAGCAAGCTACGCATCAGGCGGCAGTCTAGTGATGAGATCTAATCACGGCAAGGTCGAATTCAATCCAGATTTTGAGCAAATCAATGTTGCAAATCGATTGCACGGGCACATTTAACAACCTGAAGTTGCTACAGAGTCAAGGGCTTTTTGACGGAGTAATGAAGGTCATTGAACTAGCGCTGGTCGCTCAATGCTCGGTAGAGACAGCGCCCTAAAATGGCGCACAGCAGGCGATTTCCTGTTGTCAAGCGCAACCATCCATGTGCGCCCAATATGCGGTTGGCCGCGAAGCTGAACCCCTAGCAATGTGTACCGAGAAGTGTTTTAGATCCAACAATTCATGCCTTAACGCGTGATAACTCCCTATTATCGTGCTTCATGATTTCCCGCAACTTAGGCCCGTCTTGACTTATAAATAGTATGTACTAGCATGGTACGTATCAAGTATGAAATAAACAGCAGGGGATCAGTGCAATGGCGAGAAGCGGGCTATACAAGTCAGAGGTGAAGAAAGCGCGTGACGCACTGATCGTTCAAGGGAAATACCCCTCAATCGATGCGGTACGGGCTGAGCTAGGAACGGGCTCCAAAACCACCATTCATCGATATCTGAAGGAGCTGGAAGAGGAGGAAGGGGGCGGCGTCGGAGGAGGAATCGCGATCAGCGAAGCCCTGCAAGATCTCGTGGGAAGGCTGTCAGCACGGCTGAACGAGGAAGCGGATGCTCGTGTCGCCGAGGCTCGTGCAACATGGGATGGTCAGCGTCAGCAACAAGCGAGCGAGATAGAAAAACTCCAGCAAGAACTTGGCGCCACCAAGGCTCAATTGACGGAAACCGTCCAGTTACTTGCTGATGAACGCGAAGCCCACTCGAAGTCTGGCCAGCTATTGATTACCGCACGCATGGAGGGCGAAAGGCTGACGCAGCAAGTCCAAGACATGGCAGAGCGCTTGTGCGACAACGAAGCGCACCGGCAGTCACTTGAAGAAAAGCATCTGCACGCTCGCACAGCCCTGGAACACTACCGGGAATCCATCAAAGAGCAGCGCGATCAGGATCAGCGGCGCCACGAACAACAGGTTCAGCAACTTCAGGCTGAACTTCGGGCGAGCAATCAATCACTGTCAGCGAAGCAGGGCGAAATCACAAAGCTCTACGGCGAACTAGCCAAAACCACAGCCGAACTGGCCGCAGCCACAAAATCTCTGCATCAGGCAGAAAGCCAGTTGCATCGAGCTGAGAAGCTAACGGACGAACTTCGTCGGGCTATTTCAGAGCGTGAACATGCCGTAGCCACGCTGACGGAGCGCGCTGACCAGGCCGCTACTGCCAAGCAACAGCTTCACGAGGCGCTGGGACAGCGTGATGAGCAATTGCGGCAGCTGGACATCGAGCGAGCTCAGCTTCTGGCCATTCGAGACGGACAGGACACTTTACTTGCCGGGTTGCGCACGCAATTGGCCGAGTTACAGCAATTCAAGAGAGAGTCGTGAGGTTGCATGAGAGTTCATATGCGTGACTAACAGCCAAACCACATCCAATAAATCAGACACTTAGGGTTGTGTGTGGTGGAATTCCGGCTTTATCCCGGTCATGCCCCAGTTACAAATAACAACAGTTAAAACAATTAGTTACGAGCTGAAAGTCCTAATTTTTGCTTCATCCCGGTCACACCCCAATACGGCGTGTTGCGGGCCCATCTGGCACGGGCCAACACGCATTGGAGGGATCTGTCCGGTATCGAGGAATGCCTGGTTGTGTTTCAGGGGCCGGAAAACTATGTGACGCCCGGCTGGTATCCCGGCAAGGCCCGGGATCCGCGTGCAGTGCCGACCTGGAACTACGCCAGTGTGCAGATCAGGGGGCGACCATGCGTGCGGGAAGACGCGGCTTGGCTCGCCCGTCAGCTCGCGGATCTGAGCCGCCATCACGAGCAGATCCGGCCGCAGCCATGGTCGATTGAAGATCTGCCGCCCGACTTTCTCGAAGCTCAGCTCAGGGCGATCGTGGGGATCGAGATTCCGATCGGGCGCATCGACGGCAAGTTCAAGATGAGCCAGAACAGGCAGGACGAGGACCGCGCGGGCGTCATCCGCGGTTTGCGCGACGCGAACGATCCGCATCACAACGACGAAGTCGCCGACGTGGTCGAGCGTGCTGCGGCCCAGCGTCCGGCCCGATGAAGTCGAGCGTGTCGCCCCGCTGATGCGGCCCCTCCCTTGTGAGCGGAGACCCCGGGACTGAACAGTCGAAGGCGACAAAAGTCACATTGCACACAGCCTGGTCTGTTCCGTGTCGCTCAAGGTGTTCCCGGAGAACGCGGCAAGTCATTGATTAACAATCGAAAGACTCTCAGGCATGGTCCTTGCGAAGCTCCTTCCGGGAAGGAGTTTCGCCATGAATCCAGCATTCACGATCAACGACACGACACTGCGCGACGGAGAGCAAACGGCTGGCGTGGCGTTCACGGCTGCCGAAAAATGCGCCATTGCCCGTGCGCTGTCGGAAGCAGGCGTTCCGGAGCTCGAGATCGGCATTCCCGCAATGGGACTGGCGGAAATCGAAGCGATCAACGCGATCACGCAGGGAGGCATCCGCGCCCGCACGATGGTCTGGGGCCGCATGGTGGAAAGCGATGTCCGGGCGGCACTGCGCTGCCGGGCAGACATCGCCCACCTCTCGATTCCCGTTTCCGATATCCACATCGAGGCCAAGCTCCGGCGCAGCCGTGACTGGGTGCTCGCCCAGATTGCGCCGCATGTCGGCATGGCGCTTGAGGGTGGCATGGAAGTCAGCGTCGGCATGGAAGACGCTTCCCGTGCTGACACCGACTTTCTCTGCCGGGTCGCCGAAGCTGCGCAGGCTGCCGGCGCACGACGCATCCGCTTTGCCGACACCCTCGGCATACTCGACCCGTTCAGCACCTTTGAAACCATCAGCCGCCTGCGCCGCCACTCGGACATCGAGATCGAGATTCATGCTCATGATGATCTCGGGCTTGCCACGGCGAACACCCTGGCCGCCTTTCGTGCCGGTGCCACCCATGCCAACACCACCGTCAACGGCCTTGGCGAGCGCGCCGGCAACGCGCCGCTTGAAGAGGTGGTGATGGCTCTGCGCCACATCCACGGCATCGAACCGGGCGTCGACACGCAGGCCCTGCTGCCGATTTCACGGCTGGTGGCCAAGGCGTCCTGCCGACCGGTGGCGGCGAACAAGAGCATCGTGGGGGACGCGGTCTTCAGTCATGAATCCGGTATCCATGTTGATGGCTTGCTGAAAGACCAGCGCAACTATCAGGGCTTCGATCCCGTCGAGCTGGGGCGTTCGCATCGACTGGTGCTCGGCAAGCACTCGGGCTCGCATGCCGTCATGGCAGCCTGCGAACGGCTGGGGCTCAAGCCCACCCTGCTGCAGGCCGCGCAGATCGTTGAACGCATTCGCGACTATGCGATGCAGACCAAGACCGAGCCGGGCTCGATCGAACTGACCCGCTTCTTCATGGAAGCGTCCCGCACGGTACGGGAGGCATGATGAAATCCGAGACCGCGCTGATCCGCGAAAGCCTGGCCGAGGCCTTGCCGGCCCCGGGCCTGATCGCCATGCTGCGCGAGGATGTGGCCTGTGTCTTCCAGCGTGACCCGGCTGCGCGCAGCACGCTGGAGTTGCTGACCATCTACCCGGGCATCCAGGCGCTCGTTGCTCATCGCCTTGCCCATGCCTTGTGGAAGAAGGGCCTGCGCTACCTGCCCCGCCTGCTCTCCTTCATCAGCCGGATGATGACCAACATCGACATTCATCCGGGCGCCACCATCGGCCGGCGCTTCTTCATCGATCACGGCGCCTGTGTCGTGATCGGCGAGACCGCGGTGATCGGGGAAGACGTCACGCTCTACCACGGCGTGACACTCGGCGGCACTACCTGGCGGGCAGGCAAACGCCACCCGACGCTGGGCGACGGCGTCGTCGTCGGCGCCGGCGCCAAGATCCTTGGCGCGATCACCCTCGGCAATCGCGTTCGGGTGGCTGCCAATTCCGTTGTCATTGACGACGTGCAGGATGGTGTCACGGTTGTCGGCATTCCCGGGCGAGCCGTCACGCCGCGCGAGCAGCGCCGTGTAGCCCCCGGCGGCATCGATCTCGACCATCACCAGATCCCCGACCCGGTCGGCAAGGCGATTGCCTGTCTGCTCGAGCGGATCGGCGATCTTGAGCGCGAAGTGCAAAGACTCAAGGGCGACCCGCTCCCCGATCAGGGCGTGTGTCGCGACTGCGATGACACCTGTTCCCAACCTGCCTTCGAGGGCAGCCTGAAAGCGCCAAAGCAAGGAGTACGACATGGATGAACTGACCCAGAGACTCGCGAAGCTCTCGTCCGCCGAAGACTTCCTCGAGTTTTTCCAGATTCCGTTTGACCAGAATGTCATCAACGTCAGCCGTCTGCACATTCTCAAGCGCTTCTATCAGTACCTGCGCCGCGACGAGGAAATCACCCGGCTTGCCAACGGTGCGCTCTATGCCCGCTATCGCCAGCTGCTGGTTCAGGCCTATGACGATTTCGTGAGCTCCACACCCGCCCAGGAAAAGGTCTTCAAGGTCTTCCAGGATACGGACGGCAAGCAGAGCGTCTCGCTCGACAGCCTGCGCGCCACCCTGCCCTCGGCCGCCTGATCGCCATGAAGGAAACCCGCCGTTTCCTCGCCAACATGATCGTGCTGGAAGAGGAAACGGCCGCGCACTGCAAGCGGCTGGCACAGGTGGCGCTGGACGCCGGCGACGATGAGCTCGAGGCCTTCTTCCAGAGTCTGGTCGAAACCGCACAGCTCGATGTTACCGAAGCCCTGGCCGACGGCATCGAACGGAAGCATGCGACCTTCAAGCCGACGCCGGTCAGCGAATGCCTGCTGGCCGGGCCGGCGCGGCAGATGCGAACGGGATATTCGGCGCTGCTTGGCGTGCATTGTGCGGTGTCTTGCGCGCTGGCCCTGGTTCGCCGCAATCACGGCTACTACGCCAGCATCGGCGCGAGTGCGAAGGATGCCGGCCTGCGCAGCTGTGCTTCCGGCTTCGAGCGCGAGCGGGCAGGCCACATCAGCGCACTGGAACACTGGATCCTACGTTTGACCACCTGAAAACACAGAGAGAACATCATGAGCAAGCCCGCCCGACACGTCTTCGTCTGCTCCCAGAACCGCCCCGCCGGCCATCCGCGCGGAGCCTGCCAGCACAAGGGGGGCGGAGAAGTGCTCCAGGCCTTCTGGGGCGAACTGCAGAGTCGCAACTGCTGGGACAAGGTAGCCGTCACCTATTCCGGTTGCCTGGGCCCCTGCGATCGCGGGACCAACGTCGTGGTTTATCCCGAAGGCGTGATGTACAGCAATGTCACCACCGCGGATGTAGGCGAGATATTCGATTCGCATCTGCTGGGGGGCACGCCGGTCAGTCGTCTGCTCACCCCGGAGGGCGTGTGGTGAATCTTTTCACCGGCGAATCCTCGGATGCCTTTTTCGGTGGCGAGGTGCCGCCGCTGGTGCGTCGCCTGCTTGACCAGGCGCGCACCGCAGCACCGCATGAAATGGAATCCCTGCTTTGGACGGCGC
Organism: Uliginosibacterium paludis; assembly: GCF_039631355.1. Taxonomy (NCBI): domain Bacteria; kingdom Pseudomonadati; phylum Pseudomonadota; class Betaproteobacteria; order Rhodocyclales; family Zoogloeaceae; genus Uliginosibacterium; species Uliginosibacterium paludis. The sequence continues at coordinate 601,494 of NZ_JBDIVF010000003.1, forward strand.
AAGTCAGCGCGCCCGAGTGCCTGCCGATCTACTACCTGCTCTACAAGTTCCACGCCCGACTGCGCCAGTACGAGCAAGCCGAGCGGGCGGCACTCAAGGGTGTCAGCGTCGCGGCGCGCCAGGCGGCGCTCAGGGATGACTGGCGCGCGGTCGCAGCCGGAGATGCCGACTTTGCCGCACCCGGGCCGGCGCGCTTCTGGCTCTTCAGCCTCAAGGCGCTCGCCTTCATCTACCTGCGCTCGCACCGCGCCGACGCTTCGCGCGAGCTCGTTGAAAAACTGCGTGAGCTGGATCCTGACCAGGGGCTGGGCGGTGAAGTGATCGCAGCCCTGCTTCAGGGTTCCGACAACGCCCGCTGACTGACCTGAAGGAGCTTGCAATGCCGCTCTATGATTTTCTCTGCGCCGATTGCCACACTACCAGCGAACTGCTTGTGCGCAGCAGCGACGCGACACCGCTCTGCCCACGATGTGGCAGCACGCAAATGAGCAAGCAGATGGCCGTGCCTTCGCCGCCCGGCAAGTCGAAAGGCATCATCGCACGCGCCCGTGCGCGGGCCGCACGGGAAGGACACTTCAGCAATTTTTCGGCCTCCGAGCAGAAAAAACTGCTCAAGACCTGAAGGCGTGTCTGCCCGGCAAGTGCCGGGCAGTCCTCTGGGGCATGGCGTGTGGTGCAGCACCGCGAGGCGGCTTGCACCGGACCTGCTTAATCGGCCGCTGCGGGGGCTACGCTGGCCGCGGGAACGCGTTCGATCTGATCCTTCTTGCCGAAGGTCGAGGCCAGGAGATGATTCATCTTGCTGATCGCCCCCTTGAGCGCGTCAGCGGTGTTGGCCGCTTCATGCGTCACCGCGAGCGGCGGCAGGCCGGCAGGCCGCGCTTCCATTGCGCAGCGGTGATCGTTGCCCGAGCGCGGGCCATTCACGTCACGCATGTGTACTTCGACCCGGGTCAGCCGGGTCCGGTAATGCCTGAGTCCGTTTTCCACCTCGGCGGCAAGGCTGGCGATCACGCCGTTGCGGTCTGCTGCGCGGGTATCGATGCTGATTTCTACTTTCATATAACCTCCTGGACTCACTTCAGTTCGGTTGATACACCCTCACACCGGACTGGATCCGCCGCGGCCTTGCGACCCTGGCGAGCAGCGCCGGTATGAATGTGATAACGGATTGCGCCCGGAGTTCCTTTGGGGGCGTGTTCTTTTTTGCTGCAGTTGCGGCGTTCGCTCCGTGCCGGCCGATTGGCCAACCTCCGCTCCTCCAACTTTGGAGCGCGCAGGTCAGCCATTGCGGAAACTCCCAATCCGGCCAGAAGGCTGTAAGGGCTTCAGCCCGTCCGGAGAAATGCCGTTTCCCGCCCCACGGAAATCATGGGAATCGCCCGCTCGCGCTGCCTGCCCCCTCTGCGGTGGCAGCCCGGGCGCTTGCCCGAAACAGGAAAGGCCCGTCATGAAACTGCTTCGATCGCGTCAGGAAACCCTGGGTGCCACCGTGCTTGCCGGCACGCTCAGTCAGGTGAGTACGCAACTCGCGTCACTGCCCGGCCGCCCGAGCTTCATCTCGGGCTATGTGTCTCCCGATCTCGATATCAACGCTGCCGCGCGTGCCATTCAGGCGGCGCACGGAACCCTGCCCGTGCTGCTGTGCTCGACCGCTGGTGAGCTCTGCGGCACGGGGCCGAACCTGTATTGTCCGACCGAGGGGGCGCGGGACCATATCGTGCTGCATTGCTTTGACGATTCGCTGATCGAGCGCGCGGAAGTCTTCGCGATCCCGCTCGGATGCGAGGACCTGCGCCGCGGCAGCATCGAGACCGGCGTGCGCGAGCGTGTCGCACGGATCGCGGAGTCGCTGCGCAGACAGCAGGTGACGATTCCGATCGACTATCGCGACACCTTTGCCTATGTGATGTTTGACGGGCTCTCCTCCTCCGAATCCTTTTTCATGGAAGCACTCTATGAGTCCGGCTGCTTTCCCTGCCTCTTCGTGGGCGGCTCGGCAGGCGGCAAGCTCGACTTCAAGGCCACCTGGCTGCATGACGGCCGTAACGCGCTGCAGAACCATGCAGTGATTGCCTTCCTCAAGATGGCACCGGATGCCCGCTTCGGCGTGTTCAAGAGCCAGAACTTCGAGCCTGCCAACCTGAGTTTTCATGTGATCCACGCCTCGGTCGAGCAGCGCACCATCAGCAATGTGCTTGCGAAAGACGGCCGCGTGGTCTCTCTCGTCGATTCGCTCTGCGAAGCGCTGCATTGCGAACCGCAGCAACTGCTCGATCGCCTTGCGGATTATTCATTTGCCATTCGCGTCGGCAAGGAGCTGTTTGTCCGCTCCGTTCACAGCATCGATGTCGAGCAACGCCGGATGAACTTCTACTGTGACGTGGCCCCGGGCGAAGAGCTCCTGCTGGTCAAGCGGACGAGCCTGGTCGACTCCACACGCCGGGATCTGCAGAAGTTCCTCCAGGGAAAACCCGCTACGCCGGCAGCAGCGATCCTGAACGACTGCATTCTGCGCCGCCTGTGCAACACCCGAGAGCTGCCGGAAATGCAGTCCGTGCTGGGTGGAGCGCAGACGGCGGGATTCTCGACCTTCGGTGAAATCCTCGGGCTGAATCTCAACCAGACACTGACCGCGATTTTCTTTTTCAAGCTGCGCAAGGGCGAAAGCTTCCGTGACGACTATGTCGACAACTTCGTCATCCACTACAGCGAGTTCAAGGCCTTCTTCATGCGGCGCCAGATCGGCAAGCTCTCCGGGCTTTCGCGCCTGATGGGCCAGCTGATCAACAACTACAAGCAGCAGGACTATTCGATCCAGCTCGACGCCGAACTCTTCGATGGTGACATGGTGACGGTGGCGGGCGACCTCAACCAGCTCGGACACATCCTGCAGGCCGCGCAGCAGCAGCGCAGCGACATGTCGCGCCGGGTCGAGGCCTGTGTCCAGGAACTCTACGCATCGATGCAGGATCTTGGCCAACATGTGAGCGACCAGGAACGACTGGCGCATAGCGCGGGCGACACCACCAACACCCTCCGTCAGGGGGCCGAGCAGGCCGCTGGCAATGCGCGCCGGCTGGCCGACGCCAGCAGCCGGATCCGCGGGGTCGTCGAGGTCATCCAGCAGATCGCGGACCAGACCAACCTGCTTGCCCTCAACGCGGCAATCGAGGCGGCGCGCGCCGGTGAAATGGGCCGGGGCTTCGCGGTGGTGGCTGACGAAGTACGCAAGCTTGCGGAAAAGTCGCGCAAGAGTGCGGGAGAGATCGGGCTGGATATCGCCACGCTCGCCACGAACATCGGCAACGTGGCCAACGAGATCGAGCATCAGTCTAAAGAGGTGAACACGATCTCGAGCATGCTCGGCGAAATCATGAACCTCACCGATGGCACCTCCAGTACGGCCCAGCAGACCCGCGCCATTGCCGACACGCTCAAGCAGATGACCGAGGGTTGAGGCCGGATCGATCCGCGCGCACGCTCGCCCGGCCTGCCAGTTGAAACGCCGGGCCTTGTGCGCGGCCATCACGATCATGCCGTTTGCATCATCTGGACGCCCGGCGTGAGGGCCTCCACATCGCCGGGCACTTTCTCGCGACCCCGCTTGAGGTATCACCCGGAATCCCGTGCTGACAGCCGGCACTCGGCAGCGCTACAGTGGCGGCTCCGCTTCGATCTTTTCGCCACCGCATGTCCGACATTGTCGCTGTCATCGACTTTGAAACCACTGGACTCTCTCCTGCGCACGGGGCACGCGCCACCGAGATCGCAGCGGTGATCGTCGAGAACGGCTGCATCGTGGATCGCTACCAGAGCCTGATGAATGCCGGCGTACGCATTCCGACCGATATCGAAGCCTTCACCGGCATTACCAATGCCATGATCCGGCAGGCTCCGTCGGCCGATGCAGTCATGGAAGCCGTGGCCGATTTCGTCGGCGACTATCCACTGGTAGCGCACAACGCGGCCTTCGATTCGAAGTTCTGGGATGCCGAACTCGCCCGCATCGGTCTTGCCCGGCAGCAGGGCTTCACCTGTTCGCTGCTGCTCTCGCGCCGCATCTTCCCCGATGCGCCCAGCCACCGGCTCGAAAGCCTGATCCGCCATCTGCACCTGCCTGTGAGCGGGCGATTCCACCGTGCGCTGGCGGATGCCGAAATGACAGCCGGGTTGCTGGGCCGTCTGCGCGAGGAGTTCTGCCGGCAGCACGCCTACCCCGACGCTCCCTTCGAAATCTTCGAGCATGCACAGAAGATTCCGGTCAGAAAACTCGGCGCCTTTGTGGCCGACGCACGCCGCAAGGCGCGCTGATGACAGGGCACGTCCGCCGCTTGCGCATGCCCCTTGTACGCGACCCGCTCGAACATCGCCTTCTTGAAATGCTTCGAGCCAGCGCCTGGTTCATGGACGCCCTGGTCACGGTTCGCGATCTGGAACTCGGCAGCTGGTGCATCGGTGCTGGTGCGATCCGGAATCTCGTCTGGGATGCCCTGCACGGCAAGGCTGAACCCTCTGCCCTCTCCGATGTGGACGTGGTGCATTTCGATGCCAGCGATCTCTCCCGCGAGCAGGATCTTGCCCTGCAAGCCAAGTTGTGCGAGCGGCGGCCGGCCATCCCCTGGGAAGTCACCAATCAGGCCGGCGTTCATCTGTGGTTCGAAGCCTGTTCGGCCATGCCGTCGATCCGCTCGGCTCGCTGCACGAAGCGGTAGCCTGCTGGCCGGAATACGCAACAGCACTCGGCGTCACGCTTGCCAAGGACGACAGCCTGAGCCTCATCGCGCCCCATGGCCTTGAAGATCTGTTCGGCATGATGATCCGCCGCAACCCGGCCAGAGTCAGTCTCGACACCTGCCACGAGCGGATCCGGCAGAAGCGTTACACCGAGCGCTGGCCGCGCGTTCGCATCGTTCCGTGATGAGGCCCCTCTGCTCAGCGCGCGCTGATGTTATGCGGCACAATTCATCGCTATAGCAAGTAGCGCCCATCAGCCAAAAGGAGAACCGCTATGGAACTGTTCACCGCAATCCTGAGCATTGCCTTTGCGCTTGCTCTTGGGGCTATGAGTCCCGGCCCGAGCTTCGTCATGGTTGCCCAAACCTCTCTCGCCTTGTCCCGGAGGGACGGACTTGCTGCTGCACTTGGAATGGGGGCCGGTGGCGTTCTCTTTTCCAGCGCCGCGCTTCTTGGGTTGCTGGCCCTGCTGGCAGCCGTTCCTCTGCTCCATATCGCGCTGAAGGTTCTCGGTGGCGCTTACCTGCTCTACCTTGGATATCGTATTTGGCGGAGTGCTCACCAGCCATTGGTCCTTGGAGATACTTCTCTGCAAGGCCAGCCAACCCGCGTTTGGCGTTCCTTCGCACTCGGCCTATCGACTCAAGTGAGTAACCCCAAGACTGCTGTCGTGTATGCAAGCGTATTCGCATCGCTCCTGCCAGTAGAGGCTCCGCCGCTTGTACTCATCGTTCTGCCGATCATGATCTTTGTCATCGAAACCGCGTGGTACTCCGTGGTCGCGGTCGCGCTGTCTGCACCGTCGCCGCGCGCGCGCTATCTCGCCTCCAAGGCGTGGCTTGATCGTACCGCGGGGGCCATCATGTCCTTATTGGGCATCAAGCTCATTTTCGAGGCTCGGTAACCGTGAGCCTGGGTGCTAACAAACTCTTCGAGAGGAATGAAGGGCGATCCCCCTTTACGCTGGAGTGAGTCAAATAGCCCTACTTTTAAATACCAGGACCGACATCCGTTCGCAGGAGGCTCTTCTCACTACGCTCTATACTTCGAAGATCCAAATGGCATCAAAGTCGAAATCGTAGCGCCGCCGGAAGCTTGACTATTCCAACCAAAGCGTCCGCACGCCAGCCGAGTTTTCGGTTTTCATTCCCGGGTTTTTCGCTTCAGATAACCTCCACGCAAACCTCATGAATATCCGCCCTGCCGTGCCAGCAGACGCTGAAGCCATCGGCCATATTCGAGTGAACGCGTGGCGAGCTGCTTATGGCGGTCATATGCCTACCGAGTATCTGGCAAGCCTTGATCCGCAGGCAAACCTCGCTGGCTTGCGGGAAGCTCTCGCGTCACCAAAGCCTCCCTTCGTGCTTGCCGTTGCGGAATGCGACCAGAAGCTTGTCGGGTTTTCCATATCCGGCAGTCCGAGGTACGAAGCTGCACGTGACACGCTTGAGCTATGGGCGCTGAATGTTGATCCGCGCTACTGGCGCAAGGGCGTGGGCAAGCGACTGGTTCAGGAGATGCTTCACTCGGCCAGCGCTGCCAAGGCATCCTGCGTGGAGCTTTGGTGCCTTCATGGCAACCTGGCCGCTATGGCTCTGTACGAGTCTTGCGGTTTTGTCCGCACAGGTGCCGAGCGCACTACAACGGCCTTGACCGGCATGCCGCTGAATGAAGTGGCGTATGCGCAGGCGCTCAGCCCCATCCATCGAGCGGAATGATTTTTGAAGCGAGGCGGGACCGCCTTTTCACAGACCTTTCTTCAATGCATCAAGGGTGAGAGGCATGGAGAAATCGAGGCGGGTATGACATAAGGATCCAGTTTCCGATCGCCCATTCGGTCTGGCCACATGCGCCCCGCCTCGCGGGGGCAAGCTGAATCTTCCCTGGGTGCCGAGCTCGCCCCCCCTTCACACCTCCGCCGGCGCGTGGGTGTAGCACTTCTTCGGGCACACCTTTGAGCAGGCCTGGCAGCCGATGCAGTTGGCCTGGGTGGCGATGGTCATGACCTTGCGCTCGAATTCGTCATCGTCGTCCTCGTTCTCGGGGTCGACCAGCACGATGTCGCCGTCTTCGGTCATGCCGGCCAGCGCCAGTACATTGTTGGCGCAGACCTTCACGCAACGGGCGCAGCCGATGCATTTCTCCTGATCGAGATCGGCAACAAAATGCGGGGTCCAGATCGCGCCGCTGGGCAAGGTGATGGAATAGGTACTCATGACAGGGCTCCCGGGGCGGAGAGGCCCGTCATGCCTCGGGATGACGGGCGGGTTGATCAGTCGGGGTTCAGGCCGTTGCCGCGGCGAGTTCCTGCCGGGCCGCGGTCAGCGATTTGTGGGCGTCGTAGGCGATCTGGGCGACCTCCATGATCTTTTCCCAGTTCGTCGGCAGATCTTCGGAGAGGTCGTGCAGATCCATCTTGGCCTGCGTCGCCTTCGCGTTGAGTTTCTTGACCTGTGCCTTCAGGGTTTCGATGTCTTCCATGTCTGCTCTCCACTCAGCTCCAGTCCGCCACTTCGCGGAACTTCTCGATCATCGCGACGCCTTCATCCACATACTTGGTGCCGGCCTCAGCCAGCTTGGTCAGCGATGGGAAGCCGAAGCGATGCACGTCGCGCAACTGCTTGTTCACTACCACCAGGCGACCGGCGAGCAGCACCTGACGGCCAAAGCCCTCGTGCGACATCTTCATCATCGGGGTCACCATGACCTTGGTCGCGCGCTCAATGCAGAGGCCCACGGCGTTGAAGAACTGCTCCATCCGCCACAGCGTTTCGGGGTCGGGGTCGCCCATGATCGGCAGTGCACGGCGCGCTTCCGGCGTCAGGATGAAGGCTTCGAGCAGCTTGGCGTCGCTCTTGCCGTCCCACTGGCCGTGGGTGTCTTGCGCGCGAAACTGCTTGGCGAGCTGGCTCAGGTAGGGGGTCGCCAGCGCGGCGGCGTCTTCTGCCGCGGTGTCGGTCTTGTCCACAATGGTTTCAGTCATTTTCAGGCCTCGTCTTCAAAGTCGAATTCGCGCTCCTGGTCTTTCATCATGACCTTGCGCAACCAGGGGGGCGGCGTACCGTTGAGCACGTCCTGCAGTTTTTCAAGGATGTCCATGATCGGCTCCGGGCCGCTCACCTTGATCGGATGGATCTTGCTGGCCACCACCCGTGCGGCGGCCGATCCACCGATGGCGGCGACATAGACGATGGACACGTCCTTCAAGGCGTCGAGCTTGGGGGCGAGCTTGTCTTCGTCACCGTCTTCATCGAGCTTTCCCCCGAAGTCGAAGGTCTCCAGATAGGTGGAGCCATCTTTCGTGACGTCATAGATAGCGATGTGCTTGGCCCAGCCGAAGTGGGCGTCGACGCGTTGTTTGTCCTGCGTGGCGAATGCAACTTTCATGGCTGGAGCTCCTTCGGAAGTTGAATGACGGAGACATCGGTTTCCGTGCTGCCCGAGCAGCCGCAGCCACCGCTGCCACATCCACCTGCAGGCGCACTGCCCTGCGCAGCGGCAAGACTCTCTGGCGACAGGGGCCAGTCCCCCGGCTTGGCCTGATGCTCGGACTCCAGCAAGGTGTTGGCCCAGAGCGTGATCAGCTCGCGCGTGCCGCGATAGCCTGCCATCAGCACATGGGAGGCACCGAGCCGGTCGAACATTGGCAGACCGGTACGCAGCAGCGGAATGCCCAGGCGCTCCGCGGCCTGCCGGCCATGCGAATGCGTGAGCAGGATTTCACAGCGCTCGGCCTTCGCCCGCAGTTCGAGGTCTTCCAGATCGCCCAGCAGCACTTCATCGACGGGCAGGCCGGCGATCACGGTCGACTGGGTGGTCGTGACCGCTGCCTTCACTTCAGCACCCATGTCATGCGCGACATGGACCAGCGTCGCCAGCAGATCGGGCTCGGCACCGATAGCGAAGCGGCGTCCGCCGATCCAGAAGTGTGCGTCCAGCATCACGTCCTGCAGCTGGCCGCGCTGACGACGGTATTTCATCGCCACCGGCTGGCCGGAAAGTTCTGAGAGGCACTGCATGAACTCATCCACAGCACCCAACCCGGTGATGCGCTCGAACAGCCGGAAAGGCACGCCGGTGCGGTCTTCCAGCGCCGTGGCCGCGCCGCGCATCTGGCTGCCGATCGCAATGGTGGCGATGGAGGCGCCCATGCGCTGCATCTCGGCCAGCGTGGTGCCGCCCAGCGTGGTGGGCGTGAAGTTCTCGGGAATGTGGCCGTCGAGCGAGCCGGAGATATCCGGCAGTACCACGGCGCGCAGACCGAAGGACGCGATGATCTCTCGCAGCTCGTCGATATCGGCTGCAGTGAGATGACATCCGGGTAGCAGGTTGATCTGCTTCCGGTCTTTCTCTTCGACCGGCTCGGCGAAGGCGTCGATCACCGCCATCACGGCCTTGCCCCAGCCATCTTCGAAAGCGCCCACATAGTCCGGCGTCGACACGTAGACGATCTTCGTGCCTTCCAGCGTTTCGCCATGCTTGCGGTGGATCAGCTTCAGGTAGCCGTCGACATCGTCACCCTTGGTTTCGGTGAGCCCGGTCGAGGCGATCGCTATGAAGCTGGGGTTGGCCCGCTTCTTGATGTTGAGCACTGCCTGCTCGATGTTTTCAAGCCCGCCGAGAATGGTGCTGACCTCGTTCATGGCGGTGGTCTGCAGCGGGATTGCTTCCTTGAAGTGACGCACCAGCAGCACCAGGCCGAAGGAAGTGCAGCCCTGTGAGCCGTGCATCATGGGCATGCAGTTGTCCATGCCCATGAACGCGAAGCACGCGCCCAGCGGCTGGCTCATCTTGAGCGGATTGACGGTGCAGGCCTTGCGGGGTTCGACGAGGGTGGCCATCAGTGTGCTCCCCTGCTCTGGCGGGCGACGGTCACGACCGCGGGCTGCCAGTGATGTTCGTGCGCCGCGGCCTGTCCGTGATGAAGGCGGACGAGTTCGCGCAAGTCAGCTGCCAGCCGCACACACAGCGCGCCAAGCCCGAAGAGTGTCAGCACACATCCGGCCAGCTGAAGGAGAGGGGTATGTTCCATGTCGCTCTCCTCAGGCCTCGACTGCAAGGTCCCAGGGCGCCGGACGGCGCACCTGTTCCCAGATCGGGTTGTAGAGCGCCTTGTCGATTTCCTGAACCAGTTCCACCATGCCCTCGTAACCGGCGTAGGCGTGGTGGCGTTCCTGATTGATGTCCAGCCAGGGCATCTTGGCCTTGAGCGCGATGAACTGACTGCGCCCGCCAGAGAGCATGATGTCTGCCTGCGCATCCTTGAGCATCCTGTACATCTCGCGCGGCGTCATGTCGTCGATCATGTGGGCGTCCTGGCCCATCAGTTCGAGGATCTTTTCCTTGTCTTCCTTGGTCGACTTCTTCACGCTGGTGCCGACGATTTCCAGACCGGCCTCCTGCAGCGCCGCCACTACCGACCAGCTCTTCACGCCGCCGGTAATCAGCAGCACCTTCTTGCCTTCAAGACGAGGACGATAGGCGGCAATGCGATCGAACGCACGCTTCTCTTCGATGGCAATCAGCGCCTCGGTGCGATCACGCAGGTCTTCCGGCGCACCCTTCAGGATCAGCAGACGAGCGATTTCACGCAGCGTTTCACTCATGTCGCCAATGCCGTAGAAGCTGCCCTCGAAGAAGGGAATGTCGTAGCGCTCTTCCATCTTGCGCGCGATGTTGATCATCGACTTCGAGCAGACCATCATCGCGGCTTTGGCGCGGTGCGAGCTGGCGACCTCCTTGTAGCGGCCGTCGCCCGAGATGCAGGAGAGGATGCGCACGCCCAGCGCGTCGAGCAGCGGCTTGATCTGCCACAACTCGCCGGAGAGGTTGTACTCGCCGATGATGTTGATGTCATACGGCGTGGTGTATTCGGGCTCTTCGGTACCGATCACGTAATCGAGCAGCGCCTCGGCACCGAGCTTGTTGCCCAGATTCTTCGGCCCGACGAAACCGGGTGAATTCACCGGAATCACCGGCTTGTCGAACTTTTCCGTCGCACGTTTGCAGACCGCTTCGATATCGTCTCCGATCAGCGCGGTCACGCAGGTCTGATAGACGAAGATCGCCGGCGGATCGTATTTTTCGATGATTTCCTTCACCGACTTGAAGAGCCGCTTCTCGCCGCCATAGATCACGTCGAGTTCGTTGATGTCGGTGGTGAAGCCGGTTCGATAGAGCTTCGAGCCGCTGGAGAAGGACGTGCGGTTGTCCCAGGAATTGCCTTCGCAGGCGATCGGGCCGTGTACCAGGTGCGCCACATCCACGATGGGCTGCAATGCAATCTTGGCGCCGTCAAAGGCACAGCCGCCTGCAGCCGCACCGGGCGAGAGCTGCTTGGTGCAGCCCTTCTTCTTTTCCTTGGCGGACTTCTGCTGGTTGTGCTCGCAGGCCGGTTCCTCGAACACGTCCTGGATCTTGGCTGATACTCGCGCATCCATTTTGCACCTGCCTCTCTTCGCACCTGCTCTCTGAAGCTCTCACAGCAGGATTGATGCCATTCGACTGAAACCCGCACCGCACCGAGCTTCCCGGTTTTCGGTCCCTGTCATGACCGGGCGCTGCTGCGCGATTTGAATGCTTTGTCGCGTTCCGCTTTGTCCGGTTTGGCAAACCGGATTTCCAGGCGACCATCGCGGCAGGACCGGGAGCCCCGAAAAGCGCCGCGGCCAAGGCGCAGGCGCCGCAGACAGTGCTATTGCACGGCAAGGCGCCAGCAACGCAGGCCCCGGCGCTTTCTCGGGGCCTCCCCTTATTCGACGCCTTCCATTTTTGCTCTATGCAACATCACATCCTGCATCCGCCGATGCAGCGCCGCAGGGGAAAGATCCAGTTCCCGGCGGGCTTCGGCGAGCAGATCCTGGATCTGGTTGGCTTCTTCCATCGTGAGGGCGAGGCGGCCGGCCATGTGGGTGGCGCGGGGCAGTACGCGCAGGATGGCCTGACGATTCGGATGCTCGATCAGGGCCACCAGCTCACGTGCCTCGATGCGGCCATCGAGGCAGACGGCGCCGTCGATGACCTCGATGCGGCGGCCGTCGGATGTCGTGCGGATGAAGGTCGTGCTCATCGTCTTCTCCTTCTCTCTGTTGGGGGCGTGCGAGACATTGATAGCAGCTTGCGTGCCGTGCCGACACAAGCACGCTGTCATGCGGGCATCCGCCTTCCTGGGTCGTCGTTCGGCAGTGCGAAGCGTCACACCGGATGACGCAGCCGGAACAATCCCGACACAGCGAACAAGACAAAACAGACAGGTGCTTGCGCCGAAAGCCCGGTATTGCGGGCTTTTGCACGACGGGAACGAAGCTTGCTGAATAGCCTGCAGCCCCCAGCCCGGGTGGGCCACCCAGAGCAAACGCGAGGTGCAGCATGCAGATCGGTGTTGAGTCCCAGCGTGCGGTCGAGAACCGCCGAGTCTTCGTCATCGATGGGGATGACGTGGTCAGTGCGGGCCTGCAGTTCATGCTGGCCGACGAGATGGAAACCCATGTCTTCGCCACATCGGCCGAAGCGCTGGCAAAGGCAGTGGCCTGGCCGCCGGAACTGGCAATCGTCGGGATCAGCGTGCTGGAGCAGGAAGGTGCCGCCGTCATCACCCGGCTGCGTGAAGCCATCCCGGAGCTGCGCATCCTGATCGTCTGCTTTGACGCCGACGAGCCGCTGGTGAAGGAAGCCATCGAGCGGGGAGCCAACAGCAGCCTGCTCCGCCCGCTCAAGCTGGAGAACGTGCGGCGCAAGGTCGACGCCCAGCTCGGCCGGCGCGCCCCGCTCGCCATTCCCGTTGTCGTCCGCTGAGTGCCATGAACGCCAATACGAAAACCGCTTCGATGCAGCCCGACCACGCCTGTGGCAGCACGCCTGCGGCGCCAGCCCCCAAAGCACCGACGGAACCGGGCCCCGCGATGAAACTGACGCTGGACCGGCCGCATGCCGAATCCCTCGTCAAGTCGTTTCCGGAGCTGCATTTGCTCGCCGAGCAGCTGCGCTTCTCGGAGCGCGCGGAGATTCCGCTGAGCATGGTGCCGGCCGCCGCGCTGGATCATCTTGCGGGGCTCTATGAGGCGGGCGGCGAAGCCTTGCGCGAACAGGCGCTGCGCCTCTCGACCCTGCGCGAGACCTTCAGCAGCGACAGTGGCCCGCGTTTTGCGGAAGGCGAGCTGGAAGCGGCTGTGCCGGCGATTGCACGCTACATCGCGAAAGGCGCGATCCGGGGCTGGCTCTTCGGCATCCAGATGAGCCGGCACGCCCTGCCCTATGTGATTACCCGGCTGGACTTCACGCCGCAGACCAACGAGGAAATCGCCAAGGTCTTCATCGAGATCAAGGCCAATGCCAAGGGCACGGTCAGCACGCAGACGATCCGGCTTTACGCCAGCGATGTGGTCGGCAAGACCGTGCCCGAGATCTTCGCCGCCAAGGGCTTCGTGCGCGAAACACCGGCCCTGATCGAGCACTACGACCGAACCATCGCCCGCTACTACGAGTGGCGCAGCGATTATGGCGCGCAATACTCGGGCTCCGGCACCGGCTTCTATGCCGAAGATCCGAATGCGGCCCGCCGCGACACGGACTGGTCTCGCAAGGATGTGGTCGTGCTCTCCAGCAGCGGCAGCCCGGCACGGCTGGTCAATGACGAAAGCATTCTGGCCTCGCGCGCGCTGACACTCGATGCGCCCGGCGACATTCTCGGTCCCTATCTTCGCCGCGCTGCGCGAAGCGACAAGTATGAAGCCGGCGACGAAGTCGAGATCGAGCGCGCTGCCCTGCCGCCGGATCTCTTCTGCCAGCTGCCGATCCATCCCTACATCCTGATGTTCCACCTGGATCTGCATCACTACCTGTGGGTGCATGTGGACGACATCAAGCCCTATGTCTATCAGCCCGAGCTGAAGGACAAGCTGGTGCTGCCCGAGGAGCAGACCGAGCTGATCGACCTGCTGACCGCCGAAATGGACCTCTTGCTCGACGACATCGTGGCCGGCAAGTCAGGCGGTACCACGGTGCTCTGTGCGGGCCCGGCCGGCGTCGGCAAAACACTCACCGCCGAGGTCTATTCCGAAATCATCCGGCGGCCGCTCTACCGTGTTCACTCCGGCCAGCTCGGACTCAGTGTCGCCACCATGGAAGCAGCCCTGAAGGAAGTGCTGACCCGCGCGCAGCGTTGGGGGGCGGTGGTGCTGATCGACGAGGCTGACGTCTACATCAAGCGGCGGGACAACGACATCACCGCCAATGCGGTGGTGGGCGTTTTCCTGCGCGTGCTCGAATACTTCAATGGCCTGCTCTTCCTGACTACCAACCGGATGGACGACATCGATGAAGCGATCATCTCGCGCTGCATCGCACTGATCCGCTATGCCGCACCGGATGCCGCTGCGCGACGCCGCATCTGGCAGGTGATGGGGCAGCAGTTCCGGCTCGGCCTGGATGACGCCCTGCTCGATCACCTCAGCACGCAGTTTCCCAGCGCCACCGGGCGGGACATCAAGGGTCTTGCCAAGCTCGCGGCAAAGTTCTGCCATCACAAGCAACTAGCGGCCTCTCCGGAAGTCTTCAAGCGCTGCGCGATCTTCCGCGGCATGGAGCCGCACACGGTCTCCGCCGGCTGACTCGGCACACCTACTTCACCCTCACCGACAAGGAAAGCACCATGGCACGCATCGGCATCTTCTTCGGCACCAACAGCGGCAGCACCCGCAAGATCGCAAAGCAGATCAAGAAGCGCTTTGACGACGACACCATGGCCGATCCGGTCAACATCAACAAGGCCTCGGTCGATGACCTGCTGAAGTACGACTATCTGATCCTCGGCACGCCCACCCTGGGCGATGGCCTGCTGCCCGGCATCGAAGCCGAATGCGATGAAGAGAGCTGGGCCGAAGCCCTGGAGAAATTCCAGGGCACGAGCTTTGCCGGCAAGACGGTGGCTTTCTTCGGACTGGGGGATCAGGAGACCTACGGCCATGAGTTCGTCGACGGCCTCGCGCTGATTTATGAATTCTTCGTCGACGCAGGCGCCACCATCGTTGGCCAGTGGTCCACCGAGGGCTACAGTTTCAGCGCATCGCAGGCGGTCGTGGATGGCAAGTTCGTCGGGCTCGCGCTCGACAACGACACCCAGCCCGACCAGACGGCCGAGCGTCTGGATGCCTGGCTGGCGCAGATCGCTCCGGTCTTCGGTCTGACCGTCGCGGCCTGAGTGACGCGGGGCTTCTTCTCATGGGCTGGACCCCGCTCTGCAAGAAGCGCCTGCTCTCCCCCGGCGAGGCCGTGCCTTGCCGGGCCGATGGGCAGGAAATCATCGTGCTCTGGCCGGAGGGCGGCCGCCCGCGGGCGTTTGACGCGCGCTGCCCGCATGAGGACGTTTCGCTCAACAAGGGGATCTTCAACGGCCAGACGCTCATCTGCGCGGCGCATGGCTGGGTGTTTGACGCTCACAGCGGCGAAGGGCTCTCGCCCACCGGATGCGGACTCGACGAGTTCCCGATCCGGGTGAATGGCGAGATGCTGGAGATCGAGCTGGACGAAGACTGAAGCACACCTGCCCGGGTGTGCGCTGCGGGAAATCCCCCTGCCTGAAAGCCTTGCGCCACGGCCGATGCTGACCTTTGATGGAAATTCATTCCCTGTTTTCCGGAATGGGAGGTCGCCATGCTCAGGTTCGTATTGGCCGCTGCCTGCCTGCTGGGCAGTCATGTGCTGACGGCAGCCGCTGCCGGGTCTGGCACGGCACTGCTTGAGATTCGTCCGAACACCAACTGGCAGGATCGCCTTGACCTCGATGACGCCGGCATTGCAGGCGACACCGTGGCGCGGGCACGAAAGCTGGGCCTCTTCGGCTGCCGGCGCTACTGCGCATTGCTCTCGGACGTCTTCGGAAAGATCCGCGCGAGCGCTCGCAGCCAGATGCCGGAGAGCGCGGCCCCCGTCCTCGAACTCATCGTGACGCGCCTGCCGGACGACGCAGCCTGGGCCCTGTCCGACGGACACGTCTTCATCTCGGAAGTCTTCATTCATGACGCGCACCTGAACCGGGACTCGCTGGCCTTCGTGCTGGCGCATGAAGTGTCCCATGCGCTCGCACGAGACCAGGCCGATACCCTGGAACTGGCGCGTGCCATGGTGCCGCTGGGTGTGAACGCCTCGGTAGAGGATATCTACGCCACCATGGATTTCGATCTGGGTGTACTGATCCGCATGGCACCGCTGCTGCAGGACATGGAAAACGAAGCGGACCGCAATGGCCTGATGCTGGCCGCGCTGGCCGGTTTCGATCCGGATGCGGCCCTGGGCTATCTGCGCCACCAGGCCAGATCGGCTTCGCGCCAGGTCGTGATGGCCACCCATCCGGCAGACGCTGCACGCCTCGCGCGGATGGAATCCATGCTGCCGATGGCACGCCGGATCCGGGCCCTGAATGCCGTCAGTGGCCTGCGGGCGATCCGCTACCTGCCGGATCGGCGCGACCTGCCCCGCAGCGGTCTGGCGCCCTGAGAAGCGGTTCTCGATCCGCAGCGAGAGCTTGTCAGCAGAGTGAAGCGCGGCGCAGCACGCGGCGCTCAGGAGGATGGGCAGCGCTCGAGCCCTGATCACGACCTCGCAACAAACTCATGAGCTGTCTCCTGAGCGCGGGAGCGATCACTCGTCGTCCTCGTCCTCACCGGCATTCTTGCGCGGCACGGTGGCCGGGTCGCAGATGATGGGCCGGTAGATCTCGATGCGGTCGCCCGGGCGCAGGCCCGCGTCGAGCTTCACCGCCTTGCCGAACACACCGACCTTCTGCGTTTCAAGCCTGATGTCCGGACACAGCCCGAGAATGCCCGAGCGCTCGATGCCCTCGGCCACTGTGCAAGGCTCCGGCACATCGAGCCGGAGCCAGTATTTCTTTGCCAGTCCGGCATACGCCACGGCTATCTGCATGATCTTCTCCTTCGCAAAAATGCCCGCTGCGCGTCGCCGGGCTACTGCGCGTGCGCGCCGGGCACACAGCCAGCTGACTCTGCCGCCACCCGCTCACGCCAGGCCTCAATGCGCCGGCGTCCGGCGATCAGCATGCCCAGGGTCAGAAAGCCGCCGGGCGGCAGGATCATGAACAGGGTGTTGGCGGATTCGGGCAGGAGCTTGAGCTCCAGAAACGCAAAGTGCGCGCCCAGCAGCACATGCGCATTGGCGAACAGCGTGCCGGCGCCCAGCACCTCGCGGATGCCCCCCATGACCACAAGTGCTGCGGTGAAGCCCAGGCCCATCATCAGCCCGTCGAGTGCGGACAGTGCCACCGTGTTGCGCGAGGCAAAGGCTTCGGCGCGGCCGAGCACCGCGCAATTGACGACGATCAGCGCGATGTAGATGCCGAGCACCTTGTAGAGCTCATGCAGCCAGGCGTTGAGACAGATATCCACCAGGGTCACCAGTCCGGCGATCAGCGCGATGAAGATCGGAATCCGCACCGTGTCGCTCACCCAGTTGCGCAGGCTGGCGATCAGGGCGTTGGAAACGATCAGCACCGCCATCGTCGCCAGCCCCATGCCGAGCCCGTTGGTGGCGCTGCTGGTGACCGCCATCACCGGGCACATGCCCAGCATCTGGCCCAGCACGACGTTGTTGTCCCACAGGCCGTCGCGGATCACGGTACTGCTTTTCGGGCCGCTCACCGCCTCGGCACTTGCCACGGCTTCATCACTCATCACTGGCCTCCCTTCGGCTGGCTGCCATCGAGCAGCTGATCGCGGTGTTGCGCAAAGAATTCCAGCCCGCCCTTTACCGTGCGGACGACTGCGCGCGGGGTGATCGTGGCGCCGGCGAACTGGTCGAACACGCCACCGTCCTTCTTCACCGCCCATCGCTCGGCGCCGGTCGAGGCGATCGATTTGCCCTCGAAGCGATGAATCCAGTCGTTCTTGGTTTCCTCGATCTTGTCGCCCAGTCCCGGCGTTTCGGTGTGATGCGTCACGCGCACGCCCTGCACGATGCCCTCGGCATCGACTGCCATGATCAGGTCGATGCGCCCAGAGTAGCCATTGCCGTGCTGCGCGAAGAGCACGGCGCGCACCTTGCCGGCTTTTCGTGCGCGATACACGCTCACGGCCTCACCGGAGGCATCGCGGATCTCCATCACATCCTTCAGCAGGTTGTTGTCCGAGTAGCCCGGCGGCAGCACCTGCTCCAGGGTCTGGCGGGTGTCGTTCTCGATCGCCGAGGCCACCTGCTCGCGGGAGGCGGTGTAGGCCGCGGCCAGTGCCACGGTGATGCTCACCGCGACCAGGCCCAGAGAGGCCCCCTGATACCAGACTGCATTGAGTCGTTCGGCATGCGCGCTCATTGAAGTTCCTCCCCGACACGGCGTGCGGGCAGCGATTTGCCGGTCAGGCTGCGCCCGAAGATCCGGGGCCGCAACCAGAGATCCAGCAGCGGCGCAACGGCATTCATCAGCAGGATCGCGAATCCCACGCCTTCCGGGTAACCGCCCCAGGTGCGGATCAGCCAGGTCAGCAGGCCGGCGCCGACGGCAAAGATCCATTGCCCCATTGGTGTAGAAGGCGAGGTCACATAGTCGGTCGCAATGAAGAATGCTCCCAGCATCACGCCGCCTGAAACAAGATGCGTTGCTGCGGGCAGGAAGCGCTCGGGCGCGAATTCGTGCCCCAGCAGTGCCGGGATGCCTACGCCGAGCAGGAAGCCCAGCGGAATGCGCAGACCGATGATGCGCTTGGCGAGCAGGAAGACACCGCCGAAGAGAATCAGTAGCGTGGAGGTTTCACCCAGGCTGCCGGTGCGGGAGCCGGTGACGGCCGAGTCATTCACATAAGGCTGGATCGCGTCGAGCAAACCGATGCCGCGTCCGAGCTCGGTTTTCACATGTCCCAGCAGCGAGGCGCTGGTGAGCGCGTCAGGCACCGGCATGCCTTGCAGGCTGATGGCCAGCGCCTGACTCAGGCTCAGGCCGTGGGACAGGGCCGGCGGGTCGATCCATTGCGTCATGCTGACCGGGAAGGACACCAGCAGCAGCGTGCGCCCCACCATGGCCGGATTGAAGAGGTTGCAGCCCAGCCCGCCGAACACCTGCTTGGCCAGCACGATCGCGCAGAATGCTCCCAGCATGCAGAGCCATGCCGGCAGGAAAGGCGGGAGCGACATTGCCAGCAGCGTTCCGGTGAGCACGGCGGAACCGTCCCACAGCACCGGCCCTGCCGGCTTGCCGGACCACGCTACGCAGAGCGCTTCGAAGACCAGACAGCTGCCGACGCAGACGAACCAGGTGATGAAGGCCGGCCAGCCGAACTGCCAGAATCCGGCCAGCACGGCCGGTGCAAGGGCCAGCAGCACGAGGCCCATGATCTGGCCGCTGGTGCGGCTGGTCACCGCATGGGGGGATGCGTGGATCATGCTTCAGTCTCCTGTGCGGCGGCAACTGCCGCCTTCTTCGCTGCGGCCTCGGCAGCGGCTTTTTCGCGCTCGGCCTTGCGGCGGGCATTGGCTTCCGCTTTCTCGCGGGCTTCGCGCTCGACGCGCTCGGTCTTCGCTTCGGTGAGCGCCTTGATCGTGTCCATGCGCTTGCTCTCGCGCGCCCGCGCGGCCAGCTCGCCCTTGGCATGCTGGAAGTACTGCACCAGCGGAATCCGCGAGGGGCAGATGAAGCCGCAGGCGCCGCAGGTGAGGCAGTCGTCCAGGCCGATATCCGCCGCTTCGTTCAGCGCATTGGCATGAATGCGGGCCGCCATCTCGAGCGGCAACAGCCCCACCGGGCAGGCTGATACGCAGCTGCCGCAGCGGATGCAGGCACTCGCCTCGCGCTCCCCCACTTCCGCGGCAGACAGGGCGAGCGAGCCGCTCGTGCCCTTCACGATCGGCATGTCGAGGTTCTGCACGCCGATGCCCATCATCGGCCCGCCACTGACCACGCGCGCTGGCGGCACGCGGAAGCCGCCGCAGCGCTCGAACAGCCAGCCCATCGGCGTCCCGAGCCGCACGCGCAGATTGCGCGGTGCTTTCACCGAGCCGCCCGCCACCGTCACGACGCGTTCGGTCAGCGGCTCGCCATAACGCACCGCGCGATAGACCGCATTCGCGGTGCCGACGTTATGCACCAGCACGCCGACATCTGCCGCGCGGCCATCTGCGGGGGCTTCGATCCCGGTCAGCATCTTGATCAGCTGACGGTCCGCGCCCATCGGGTAGCGGCTCGGAATCTTCACGATGTGCACTTCCGGATAGGGCTTGGCCGCGAGCTTCATCGCGAGAATGGCTTCGGGCTTGTTGTCCTCGATGCCGGCCAGCACGCGACTGGCGCCCGTAGCCTTGAGCATCAGGCGCGCGCCCTCGACGATGTCATGCGCATTTTCCTGCATCAGGCGGTCGTCGCAGGAGAGATAGGGTTCGCACTCGCTGCCGTTGAGGATCAGCGTCGTGATCTTGCTGCGCTCACCCAGCGAGAGCTTCACCGCCGATGGGAAGCTCGCCCCCCCCATGCCGACGATGCCGGCGTCTTCCACCCGCTCGGCAATTTCGCGCGCCGACAGGTTGATCGGGTAGAGCTCGGGCTTCAGTTCACACCATTCATCCAGACCATCAGGCTGAAGGTGGATGGCCATGTCGGTGAGTCCGGAAGCATGCGGCACCACGGTTTCGGCTATCGCCATCACCGTGCCGGAGGTCGGGGCATGCAGGGGCGCTGAAATCTTGCCGCCGGTGGAGGCGATCAGCTGCCCGCGCAGCACCCGTTCGCCCACCTCCACGATGACGCGTGCGGGGGCGCCCACATGCTGAGAGAGCGGCAGATAGAGGATGGGCGGCAGACCGGCCTCTTCGATGTCCAGCGCAGCGGCCGGGTACTTGTGACTGTCCGGATGCACGCCCCAGCGCTGCAGCAGGCGGCGGATCGGCGGGATGACGATGCTGGGCATGATGAGGTCCTCAGGAATACTGCGTCGGTTGCGGCATGACCCAGTTCTGGATGCTCTGCGGCAACTCCATCATCTCGATCGCGCCGGTCGGGCATTTCTCGCTGCACTGGCGGCAGCCGGTGCAGGCTTCCTCCATCACCGCATGAAGCTGTTTCGTCGCGCCGATGATCGCGTCTGAGGGGCAGAATTTGATGCACTTGGTGCAGCCGATGCACAGATGATTGTGGACACAGGCGATCACCGGGCGCATGTCGTCTCCGGCTGCCAGCGTGATGCCGAGATGGTCTGCAATGTTCTGGGCCACGAGCTTGCCACCGGGCGGACAGCAGGTCGGCGCGGCCGTACCGGCGACGATGGCTTCGGCCGCACCGGCGCAGCCGGGGAAGCCGCACTGGCCGCAATTGGCGGCAGGCAGCATCGCCTGGATCTCGGCCACGATGCTGTTGCCTTCGACATGGAATTTTCGGGACGCGAAACCCAGCGCCAGACCGAGTCCCGATCCGATGGCGGCAAGGCTGATGACGGCGGTCAGCATCGTGTTCTCCTTAGTGGCCTGCTGGGACCAGGCCGGTGAAACCCATGAAGGCAAGCGCCAGCATGCTGGCAGTGATATAGGCGATCGGAGCGCCGGCGAAGGTGGCCGGCACGCGCACCAGGGCCAGCCGTTCGCGCAGGCCGGCGAAGATCACCATCACCATGATGAAACCGAGACCGGACCCGAAGCCGGTGACCACGCTGGAGACCAGGCCGGCTTCTCCTTGCGCGTTGAGCAGCGGAATGCCCAGCACTGCGCAGTTGGTCGTGATCAGCGGCAGGTAGATGCCCAGCATGCGATGCAGATCGGGCGTCGTCTTCTTGATGACCATCTCGACAAACTGGACCACCGCGGCGATGACGACGATGTAGGTCAGGATGCGCAGATAGCTCAGATCGAAGACCCGCAGCAGCCAGTGCTCGATCACCCATGCGGCAGCACATGACAGGGTCATGACGAAGGTGGTTGCCAGCCCCATGCCCACCGCGCTGTCGACCTTGGTCGACACGCCCATGAAGGGACACAGCCCGAGGAACTTCACCAGCACCACGTTATTGACGAGTACGACGGCAATGATCGTTAGCAGCATTTCACGCATGGCAACCTCCTGTTCGGGCTCACCATTGCATGCTTCGTGCCAGTACCTGAAAGCCTTGGCGGGCAAGGATTTCTGGGGAAATGCGCGTTTCCGGACCGAGGTCCGCTTTGTCATTCTTGTCAGGGATGTCGGCCGGAAAACGCATCGACATGCCGCTCAATCCGCTTCACGTGTACACAGGGTCATCCGGTCTGCCGAGGGGCGCCGCCGCGAGCCGCCGGAAGACTGACAGACGCTACACGCGCACCGGACAATCCTGACAGAAGGCGTGTCATGTTCGGCGCATCGTTTCCGGAAAATCGCCGGAAAGCCTTGCGGGAAGGGCATTCTGAAAACTGGTTCGATACTTGCTGTGAAGGTGTTACGCCCCCGTCACATGCAGGAGAAACAGCATGATGCCCCGCCCCATATACCTGGATTACTCCGCCACCACGCCGGTTGACCCGCGGGTCGTGGCGCGAATGATGCCCTGGCTCTTCGACAACTTCGGCAACCCGGCCAGCCGCTCGCACGCCTACGGCTGGGCAGCAGAAGAGGCTGTCGAGATCGCACGCGAACAGGTGGCCACGCTGATCGGCGCCGACCCGCGCGAGATCGTGTGGACCTCGGGCGCGACCGAGTCGAACAATCTCGCCATCAAGGGCGCGGCACGCTTTCATGCCGCCCGGGGCAAGCACATCATCACCGTGAAGACCGAGCACAAATCGGTCCTGGATACCTGTCGCGAACTCGAACGCGACGGCTTCGAAATCACCTGGCTGGACGTCATGGAAAACGGCCTGATCGATTTCGAGGCCTTCGCCGCCGCCCTGCGCCCGGACACCATCCTGGCTTCGGTGATGCTGGTCAATAACGAGATCGGCGTGGTGCAGGACATCGCCCGGCTCGGCAGCCTCTGCCGCGAGAAGAAGGTGCTGTTCCATGTCGATGCGGCCCAGGCCACCGGAAAGGTCGCCATCGACCTCTCGAACCTGCCGGTCGACATGATGTCGCTCTCGGCCCACAAGACCTACGGCCCCAAGGGGATCGGCGCGCTCTATGTGTCACGCAAGCCGCGGGTGCGGATCGACGCGCTGATCCACGGGGGCGGCCATGAACGCGGCATGCGCTCGGGCACCTTGCCCACCCACCAGATCGTCGGCATGGGTGAGGCCTACTGGATCGCGCATCAGAACATGGCGGCCGAAAACGAACGCATCCGCGGCCTGCGTGATCGCCTGATGCACGGCCTGATGAAGCTCGATCAGGTCTTCGTCAATGGCGACATGACCCAGCGCGTGCCGCACAACCTGAACCTTTCCTTCAACTTCGTCGAAGGCGAATCCCTGCTGATGGGCATCAAGGATGTGGCGGTGTCTTCCGGCTCGGCCTGCACCTCGGCAAGCCTGGAACCTTCCTACGTGCTGCGGGCGCTGGGGCGCAGCGATGAGCTTGCCCACAGCTCGATCCGCTTCTCGATCGGCCGATTCACCACGCGGGAAGAAGTGGATCGCGTGATCGAGCTCATCAGCAGCGCCGTCGGCAAGCTGCGCGATCTCTCTCCCTTGTGGGACATGCATCGCGACGGCATCGATCTCGCAAGCGTGCAGTGGGCTACCCACTGACACCATAACAAGACCCTCCAACCCGGGCTGATCGCCACCCACGACAGCCTTCCAAACCAGGACAACGGAGAATCACCATGGCATACAGCGACAAGGTTCTTGATCACTACGACAACCCCCGCAACGTCGGCTCGATGTCTTCGGCGGATGAAGACGTCGGCACCGGCATGGTCGGTGCACCGGCCTGCGGCGACGTGATGAAGCTGCAGATCAAGGTCAATGCCGAAGGCATCATCGAGGACGCGAAGTTCAAGACCTATGGCTGCGGTTCGGCCATCGCCTCGAGCTCGCTCGTGACCGAATGGGTCAAGGGCAAGAGTCTCGATGAGGCACTGGCCATCAAGAACACCGACATCGCCGAAGAGCTCGCGCTGCCGCCGGTCAAGATCCACTGCTCCATCCTCGCCGAAGACGCCATCAAGGCCGCCGTCGCCGATTACCGCACCAAGCAGGGCATCCCCAGCGCCAGCGAAACCGAGGCCTGCCCCGCCGTCGTCGTTGAAAAAGCCGCCGCCTGAAAGGACACATCATGAACGCTCCCGCAGATATCCCCTCCCCCATCATTTTCTCGGATGCCGCGGCCTCCAAGGTCGCCGAGCTGATCGAGGATGAAGGCAATCCGGCCCTCAAGCTGCGCGTGTATGTGAATGGCGGCGGCTGCTCCGGCTTCCAGTACGGCTTCGCCTTCGAGGAAGAAGACAAGGAAGACGACCTGCTGGTCGAAAAATCCGGCGTACGTCTGGTGATCGACAGCGTCAGCATGCAGTACCTGATGGGCGCCGAGATCGATTACGAAGACAGCCTGGAAGGCTCGCGCTTCGTGATCCGCAATCCGAACGCCACCTCGACCTGCGGCTGCGGCAGTTCCTTCTCGGTCTGACTCCGCAGCGTCATCCGCCGCTACCGCATTCAAACCACAGGAGGATCACAGCATGATCACCGTCAGCGACAAAGCCGCCCGTCACGTCCAGAGAAGCCTCGCCAAGCGCGGCGGCGGCATGGGCCTGCGTCTCGCCGTGAAGACCAGCGGCTGCTCGGGCCTGGCCTACGCGCTCGAGTTCGTCGACAAGCCCGAATCCGAAGACCAGATCTACGAGAGCAATGGCGTCACCATCGTCATCGATCCGAAGAGCCATGTCTTCCTGGACGGCACCGAGCTCGACTTCGTTCGGGAAGGCCTCAACGAAGGCTTCAAGTTCAACAATCCGAACGCGAAAGCAGCCTGCGGCTGCGGCGAAAGCTTCGCGGTCTGATCACAAGCTTGTTCCGGTACGGGCATGAGCCGGTGCCGCCCCCGGAGCCCTCCCCCTGACGGGCCCGCAAAACGATACGGAGCATCACCATGGCCCTGCTGCAGATCGCCGAACCCGGCTTGAGCGCTGCGCCGCACCAGCACCGGCTGGCCGTCGGCATCGACCTCGGGACCACCAACTCGCTGGTCGCCACGGTGGCCAGCGGCGTCACCCGCGTGATGCCCGACGAGGCCGGCAAGATGCTGCTGCCATCGGTGGTCCGCTACACCGGAGACGACGCCGGCATCACCGTGGGCCACGCGGCGCAGGCCGAACAGATCAGTGACCCGCGCAACACCATCGTGTCGGTCAAGCGCTTCATGGGCCGCAGCCTCGCGGATCTGCCGGATCCGGCCGGCACGCCCTACGAGCTGCTCGACACGCCCGGCATGCTCAGCATCAACACCCGCGCCGGCGTGAAGTCGCCGGTGGAAGTCTCTGCCGAGATCCTGCGTGCCTTGCGCGAGCGCGCCGAAGCCTCACTCGGTGGCGACCTGGTGGGCGCGGTGATTACCGTGCCGGCCTACTTCGACGATGCGCAACGTCAGGCCACCAAGGATGCCGCGCGTCTGGCCGGCCTCAATGTGCTGCGCCTGCTCAACGAGCCGACCGCCGCAGCGATTGCCTACGGACTGGACAACGGGGCGGAAGGCACCTTCGCGATCTACGATCTGGGCGGCGGTACCTTCGATATCTCGGTGCTGAAACTCACCCGCGGAGTCTTCGAAGTGCTCTCCACCGCGGGCGACGCAGCCCTGGGCGGGGACGATTTCGATCACTGCATTGCGGACTGGCTCTCTGCCACGATCAGGCTCGAAGCCCCCACACCGAATGATCTGCGCCTGCTGGCCTCGCTGTCGCGCCGCGCCAAGGAGCAGCTCTCTGCCAGCGACACCGCCATGCTGGCCGGCCAGCTCTCCAGCGGCCGCATGTTTTCTGCCGAACTGAGCCGCACGGCTTTCGAAGAGATGAGCCGGCCACTCGTCGCGCGCACGATGGCGCCGGTGCGCAAGGCGCTGCGTGATGCCAAGGTCATGCCGGAGGAAATCGATGGCGTGGTGATGGTCGGCGGCTCCACCCGCATGCCGCAGATCCAGGCCGAGGTTGCCGCATATTTCGGCCGTGAGCCGCTCAACAATCTGAATCCGGACGAAGTCGTGGCGCTGGGCGCAGCGATCCAGGCCAATATCCTGGCCGGTAACCGCGGCACCGGGGACGGCGACGACTGGCTGCTGCTGGACGTTTGCCCGCTCTCGCTGGGGCTGGAAACCATGGGTGGCCTGGTCGAGAAGATCATCCCGCGCAACTCGACGATTCCCACCGCCCGGGCGCAGGAATTCACGACCTTCAAGGACGGCCAGACCGCGATGGCCATCCATGTGCTGCAGGGCGAGCGCGAACTGGTGAGCGACTGCCGCTCGCTTGCCCGCTTTGATCTGCGCGGTATTCCGCCGATGGTGGCCGGCGCCGCACGCATCCGCGTGACCTTCCAGATCGATGCCGACGGCCTGCTCTCGGTCGCCGCGCGTGAAATGATTTCCGGCGTCGAAGCCCAGATCCAGGTGAAGCCTTCCTACGGCCTCTCCGACGATCAGGTCACCGACATGCTGATGGATGCCTACGGCAAGGCCGATACCGACATGGCCATGCGCATGCTGCGCGAAGCCCAGGTGGACGCCCGCCGACTGATGGACGCTACGCAGACCGCGCTGGAAGAGAATGGCCACGAGTTGCTGAGCCATGACGAATACATGGCGGTTCAGCAGGCGGTGTATGGCCTCGCCGACGTGCTGGAGCAGGAGGGAGACACTGCTGCGATCAAGCGCGCCACCGATGCGCTCAATACCGCATCCACCGCCTTTGCCGAGCGTCGCATGGATGCCAGCATTCGCGCAGCGCTCTCGGGAACCAGGCTTGAGGAGCTTTCGGCATGAGCACCATCACCGTCATTCCGCATCCCGAACTCTGCCCCACCGGCGCCCGCATCCAGGCCAGCAAGGGCGTCAGCCTGTGCGACGCACTGCTGGCAGCCGGCATCGAGATCGAACACGCCTGCGAAAAGGTGACCGCCTGCGCCACCTGCCATGTTTATCTGCGCTCGGGGGCGGCGAGCGTGAAGCCGCCCAGCGATGAAGAGGAAGACCAGCTCGACGACGCATGGGGGCTTGAAGCCGATTCGCGTCTGGCCTGCTGCGTGAAAATCGCCGAGGGGGATCTCACCGTCGAACTGCCGGTGCATACCCGCAATCACGCGCGGGAGTAAGCAGAACGTCTTGCGGCAGGCTCTGCCCTGCACGCCGGACACACCGCGGAAGGACACGGCGTGAGGCTTTTCTCCCGCTCCAGGCGTCTGCTTCAGGCTGAAGTCCTGCCGGCCGCCATGCTGTCGCGCGGCTTCAGCCCCTGCCGGAGCAGCTGCTGCCGGTGGCGGATCCCGACACGGCGTGCCCCGGCACGCGCTGCGCCCGATGCACGACCGGCCCTGCCCTGCGTCCCAGCCAGCGGCTTGCAAGCAGCCCGGCCATGAGCCCCAGCGCGCCGCCGGCGAGGCTGGCGGCATCCCCGCCTGCGGCCCCCGCAACCATGCCCAGCACCAGACCGAGTGCCGGTGGCAGGTAGAGGCTGGCCGCCATGCGCAGCAGTTCGCCGGACGGCAGCGAGAGGCTCACCGTATCCGCCACCTGCAACTGCCCGGCGTCTGCCAGGGGCACTTCGACCTGGCGCAGCGTGCCGGCGTCGGTGCCGCACTGGCGTTTGCTGCGGCAACTGCCGCATGCCGCGGCGGCATGACTTTCGACGACCAGGGTGGTGCCCCGAATGGCGAGGATGCGGACTTCGCTGGATGCCATGCTGCGCTCCCGATGAGGTTCGCCAGAGCCTCCGCAAGGGACGTGCCAGCGCTGTCATGCCTTGTATGAAGGCCGCTGGCACGGGAGCCATCCGCTTTGCCGGCCGGGGAGCGTCCTTTTGTCTGTACGGTCTGTCACTTTTGGCACCTGTTGTCAGGAATTGCCCCGTTCTGATGCATGTGATCCGACCATCCCGTCGGCCCCGCAGGGCGCCTCCCGCGGGCAAAGCCTCATCGCACAAGGGCTCCGCGTCAACCCGCTGGCCCGCATTCTTTCGGCATGCCGATTGCTAACGGTATGTTTGCTACAGATCAATTGTCTGAGCAGGGTTTACGGTTCCAGGCGCATTCCGTATCCGGGCGTTCCGGCCCCCCGGGCCGCCCAGTTTGCAAAGGCACGCATCATGATCGCGACCGCAGGAAACAGGGCTTCCGAATCGCGGGCTTCACTCGAGCTCGTCACCGTTTATGAAATCAGCAAGATCCTGACATCCTCTCTGGATGTATCGCGTACCTTGCGCGAATCCCTCAACGTGCTGCAAAGCCTGCTGGGCTTCCGCCGCAGCATGGTCCTCCTCAAGGAAGAAGACGAAGACGAGCTCGAGCTCTTCGTATCGGTGGGCCTCAACGCGGCCGAGGCGCAGCTTGCGCGATACCAGCCGGGCGAAGGTGTCATCGGGCGCGTCTTCTCGCTGGGCACACCGAATGTGATTCCCGACATCGCGAGCGAGCCGCTGTTTCTCAACCGGACGGGGTCGCTGGACGAGAATGCAGGAGGTCCGCCGACGGCATTCGTGGCAGTGCCGATCCGTACTGCGACCCATGTGATCGGTGTGCTGACCATCGACCGCAAGGGGGAAGACTCCGGCGGCTATGCGCGCGACCTGCGACTGCTCTCGATGGTGGCCAACCTGATCGGCCAGGCGGTCACCCTGAGACGCATCGTGACCGAAGATCGCGAGCGGCTGATCCTGCAGACCGAACACGAACGCGATGCCCGCAACAAGACCGTGTTCACGCTCGACAACGTGGTGGGCGCTTCCGAGCGCATGCAGCAGGTGTTCGCCGAAGCGCACATGGTGGCGCCTTCACGCTCGACCGTACTGCTGCGCGGCGAAAGCGGCACCGGCAAGGAAGTGATTGCCCGCGCGGTGCATGAGCTTTCACCGCGGGCGAACAAGCCCTTCGTCAAGGTCAATTGCGCCGCACTCTCCGAAACCCTGCTCGAGTCGGAACTCTTCGGGCATGAGAAAGGGGCCTTCACCGGCGCAGCCGGCGTACGCAAGGGGCGCTTCGAGATGGCCGACGGCGGTACGCTCTTCATGGATGAGATCGGCGACATTTCGCCGGCTTTCCAGACCAAGCTGCTGCGCGTGCTGCAGGAACGGGAGTTCGAGCGCGTCGGCGGCAACAAGCCGATCAAGGTCGATGTGCGGCTGATCTGCGCCACCAACCGCAATCTGGAGAAGATGGTCAGTGCCGGCACCTTCCGCTCCGATCTCTACTTCCGGATCAATGTCATCAGCATTTTCCTGCCGCCGCTGCGCGAAAGGCCGAACGACATTCCTGCCCTGGCGAGCCATTTCCTGCAGCGTTTCAATGAAGAGAACGATCGCCATATCGCGCTGACTGATGCGGCCCAGGGCGTGCTTCAGCATTGCTACTGGCCGGGCAATGTGCGCGAACTGGAGAACTGCATCGAGCGTGTCGCCACCATGACCCGCACTGATCGGGTCGATATGCACGACTTCCCCTGCACCCACAACCGCTGCCTCACGCAGGTGCTCCACTTCGTGAAGAAGGACGATGCGGTCGCGCCCGCGGAAGCAGGCGCCGTTGGTCTCGAGGCGCCTCAGGCGCCTGCCGGTTTCACGCCCGGCGCCAGCCCTGCCACGCCCGCCTCATCTGCTCCGGCGGGCAGCGCTGCTGCGGATGGCAAACCCGAAGGCGAACGCGAGCGCCTGATCTGGGCCATGGAGCAGGCGCGCGGGGTGCGTGCCAAGGCGGCCCGCCTGCTCAACATCACCGGGCGCCAGATGGGTTACGCGCTGAAGAAGTACGACATCCAGGTCAGGCGCTTCTGAGCCTGAGGCGGCCCGGGGCATGAGCTGGCCGCCCGAGACGCTGCAGACGGCCCGGCTGCGTTTGCGCAAGCCCCTCGCGTCCGATGCGGAGGCGGTCTTCGGGCAGCTCTCGGGTGACGCCGAGGTCACCCGCCATCTTGGCTGGCTGACCCATCATGAGCTCGCGCAGAGCCGCCAGCAGATCAGTCTGGATCTGTTGCGCTGGAGCCGGGGCTCCGCATGGACCTGGATCGTGGAGCTCGATGCGCATCCCGTTGGCATGTTCCGGTATTCGCTGGTGGAACCCCACATGTTGCGCATCGGCGTGATGCTGGCGCGCCGGCATCACGGTCAGGGTCTCATGAGCGAAGTGACTCGCAGGATGATCGACGAGGCCTTTCGCGTGTCGGCCTTCCACCGCATCGAGGCGCTGTGCGACGCAGACAATCTGCCCTCGCGACGCATGCTCGAACGCGCGGGGCTGCGTTGCGAAGGCCGTCTGGCCAGCTGCATCATCCACCCGAACCTCTCGAGCCTGCCGCGTGACGCGTGGCTGTATGCAATCAGCCGCCAACAGGCGCAAGATGCCGCCTTGATTCATCCGCACCGGATTCCTCTTGAACCTTCCGCTCCCTGATTCGCCATCGGTTGCGCGCAATCGCGATGTCATACTCGACGTGCTGCGCGAACATCTCGCAGCCGCCCGCAGCGTGCTGGAGATCGGCAGCGGTACGGGGCAGCATGCCATTCATTTTGCGGCGGCCATGCCGCACTTGCGCTGGCAATGCAGCGACCGCGCCGAGGCCCTGGCCGGCATTGCCGGCTGGCTTGCGCAAGCCGGCCTGCCGAATACCCCCGCCCCGCTCGAACTCGACGTTTCAGGCCCATGGCCCGAAGGCTGTCATGACGCCGTTTTCAGCGCCAATACGCTGCACATCATGGCCTGGGCTCAGGTGGAGGCGTTCTTCCGGCAGATCCCGGCCGTGCTGAACCCCGACGGCAGGCTCGTCATCTACGGCCCCTTCAACTATCAGGGGCGCTACACGAGCAGCAGCAATGCCGAGTTCGACGGCTGGCTCAAGGCGCGCGCCACGCATCAGGGCATCCGTGACTTCGAGGCGGTGCAGCAGCTGGGCCAGCAGGCAGGCCTCACGCTCGTGGAGGACCGCGCCATGCCGGCCAACAACCGCTGTCTGGTCTGGGTGCGCTGAGCCCGGGCTTGCTGCGCTTGCGCTGCCTCGTGCCTCAGCCGAGCGCCTTGCGGATGTCCGCCATGAAACGCTGACT
Organism: Uliginosibacterium paludis; assembly: GCF_039631355.1. Taxonomy (NCBI): domain Bacteria; kingdom Pseudomonadati; phylum Pseudomonadota; class Betaproteobacteria; order Rhodocyclales; family Zoogloeaceae; genus Uliginosibacterium; species Uliginosibacterium paludis. The sequence continues at coordinate 632,357 of NZ_JBDIVF010000003.1, forward strand.
TTCTTCCTTCGTGGCCAGATTCGAGGCGAGTTGCACCAGCCCCTGCTGCAGGCTGTTGCCATTCTCGAAGGCCTCATCACACAGGATGCCGGCAATCGGCCCCAGATACAGCAGGGCGATGTCCTGGATGCTCTGGCGCTGGCGCTCGCTCGGCCCGCTGCCCTGAGTGGTCGCCGCAGCAGCTGCAGTCCTGGCTGGCGGCGTGTATTTCACGCTGTGTTCGAAACCGCCCTGCAACCATTGCAGGGAACTCTCGCTCAGGGCGGTCCGGCCTGCAGGGCCGGCCACGCCGGCCTGGAATCTGGAGCGCGCCGCATTCACGTTGCCCAGACGCTGCACGGCCTCGTCATTGCGCAGCATCCTGAACTGCACATCCTCCACCACCCCGCCCTGCACGCGGATCGTGCAGGAATGGTTTTCCTCGGTCACCACGAACAGGAAGCCGCTGGCTTTCTGACTGATGAGTGTCTTGAGCTCGCGCAGGATCTCAATCAGCGGCCTGAATTCATTTGACATGGCAGGTCCCTTTCCGGAATGGGCGATGGTGCTCATGAACGCTTCGCGAGGCGTTCCATGGCCAGGCGCACACTGTTGGAGAGTCGTGCGATGGCACGCGCCAGCGTGCCGATCTCGTCCTTCAGATCCACTTCGGCGATCGAGTGCTCCCAGCGGCCGAGACTCAGCTCCTCGGCCACCTTGGTCAGACGCTGCACCGGGCTCAGCACGCGCTTCCAGATGAGCATCGACTGCAGGCTCAGCAACACCACGCAGACGATCAGCCCGAGGCCGGCAATCCAGAGGGATTGACGGACGATGACGGCATTCACATCCCGCTTCGGGTAGGCCGACACCAGCGTGAAGCCCCAGCCTGGCACCTCTTCGCTGCTCACCACCCAGTCGTCCGGATGCAGCTTCACGATCTGGGCCATGTCTTCAGCCGACACAATGCCCTCGCCCTTCGAGCTGAAGCGCAGCGTGCCCTTGCTGTCGAACAGGGCGATGAAGCCGGAATCGAGCACGCGGCTGCTGCTCACCACCGCATCGAGTTCGGCCATGTCTGTCTTGTAGCCGACGTAGAAAATCCCGATCGGCGGGCGAGCATTGCCGGCCAGAATCGGTTCATAGCCGGTCACATAAGGCGTGCCCAGGATATCGACCACTCCATAGAAGCTCTCGCCCTGCTGGATCCGGCCGATGACCTTGCCTTTCGGATCGAGCACCGTACCGACTGCGCGCGAACCGTCATCCTTCTTCACATTGGTCGAGATGCGCACATAGTCGTCGCCGGTGCGCGAGAAGATGGTGGCGGTCCCTTGCATCGTATCGGTGACGTTGTCGACCAGTGTGTTGTTGCCCCCGACTTCCCGGGCGCCGAACAGCAGGTTGGTCGCCGTGCGGCCACCCAGCTCCACCGGGCCGCCGCTGCCGGCAGGCCCCATGGCTGCAGCCTGCTGGCGCAGCAGACGCATCGAGCTCTGCACGCGTTCGATCATGATCGAGCGGGTCACCGCGAATAGGCTCTGCAGCGCCGAGGTCTGCTGCTTGATCGAATGCTCGGCCTCATCGTGGGCGTTGTTGGCGGCGATGCTGGCCAGCACCGCGGTCAGCGCCACGACCACCACAATGACAAGCGCGAGAACGGGCAACAACAGCCTGACTCGCAGGGATTCCTGAAGCTTCATCGAATGACTCCGTTGGGGATATTTCATCGTTTCCGGCAGGCCGGCTTATGCCCTGATGTTAACAGCCGCCCCTTCGGGCAATCGTCGTTGTTTGATTAGGATCAATATATCGATTCCGCGAATTCCGTCGGCTTTTCCTTGTTTTCAAACGTTTTTCATGATTGAGCCGACCCTCTTCGGCTCGACACCCGGCAGGTGGGTCTGGATGGACGGTACGCATGGCGCGGGCAGTGGCGGAATCGGCAGGATCAGCGCGAATGAGCCCTCCCCTTGCAGGCTGTCGTGCATCGCGACACATCCTGGCGGCATGCAAGCCTGCTGTCAGGAAAGGCCGCAGCCCTTGCGCTGCAAGCCTTTCGGGGGAACGCGCCGCCCGCGCCCGAAACATCCGCTTACATCCGCTTGCAGGCCTGTTGCATGCGGAAGCGGACGGCTTACATCTCTGGCTTTGAATACGCCCACCGGATGTCCGGTGCTTCAAGGAGTCAGAACATGAAAACCATCTCCCCGCGAATCCTCTTTGCCACGCTTGCCACCGGCAGCGTCCTGCTTGCCGCCCAGGCGCAGGCTGCCACTACGCCCGGCCTCTACGTCGGCGCCAATACCGGGATCAGCCTCGCGAATCACCGCACCGCCGGCCTTGACGGCGCCGTGGCCAACCAGGGCGTCAATGTCACCTCGGGTAACTCGGACAAGCAGGACACGGCCTGGGGCCTGACGCTCGGTTATGACATCAACCCGAACCTTGCCGTGGAAGCAGGCTATGTGAATCTCGGCAGCATGGGCTATCAGTCGAACGCCGCAGCCGGCGCCGTCGTCGGCTCGCTCAAGTCGCAGGGGCTGACACTGGCGGCCAAGGGCACGCTGCCGCTCGCGAACGGGTTTGCGGCCTACGGCAAGGTGGGCCTGATCGACGCGCGGACCGACCTGCGTACCAGCGGGCTGGCAACCCGCAATACCCGCGAGTATTCGGTGAGCCCGCTGGTCGGGCTGGGCGTGAGCTATGACCTCACGCCTCAGGTGGCGACCCAGCTGGAATGGAACCACTACAGCGATCTCGGCGGCGCCTCCACCAGCGAAGCTTCCTACAACACCGTGTCGGTGGGTCTGCGCTATCGCTTCTGAGCCACTCCACGCACGGCAGGGCTCGGGCACACCGCCAGGCGGTGTGCCTTTTCCTGTGCCGCCGCCGGAGGAGCAGAACTTGCTAGGTCTCTCCGGTACCGTGCAGAAGGAGTTCCGTCATGTCAGGCATCGCCAGTGTTCAGGCCATTGAAGACGCCGAAGGTGTCCATCTCTACATTTTCGACACCGACGATCACTGCGTGGCCGCGCTGAGCGAACTCGCCCGGCATGCGCCGGCGAGCCTGGCGGATCTGATGCAGGCCTGCCACCACAACAGGCTTGAAGGTCTCGGTGCGCGGGCCAGCGATCCGGGTGCCGACTATCTGCGCGTCACCGATCCGGCGCGACACTGGGAAATCATCGCCGACTACGACGGCGAGCACTACACGCCCTATGAAACCGACATGGGCCGGGCCGGTCTGCGCCTCGCAGGCGCGGGCTATGTGCTGGGCCTTTTCCATCGCCAGGCAGAGGGCAACAGGTTCGAGCACGCCGGCGAAGGCAGCATCTGGCAATACGTCTTTGCCAGCCCGGTCGCGGCCGAGCAGGTCCTCGACGAGATCGGGCTCGACTGCGAAATCCACGCCATTCGCGCCCTGCTCGACCAGGGATGCCGCCTCGGCAGCTGAGCCGGCGCTGCCCTCCATCGCGCAGACCCCGCCACAAGGCGGCCGCAGGGCTCACGCAGGCGCCGCTCTTCTGCACAGTGCACGCTTCAACAAGGAAAGGTCGTGCGCCTGACGGCCCGGGCTGATCAGCCGGGGCATCCCCTCGTCTCACGCATGGCATGAAGCTGAAGTCTCTGCAGGAACTGGAACACGCATGAAAATGGAATCCCTCCCGGTCGCCGAACTGCCGCTTGAAGCCGTCGCAGCCCTCAGACAAGGTCACCGGATCGCCGCGATCCGCGTCGTACGCAGCACCCAGAACACCGAAACCGATGGTCTCGACGAGGCCAGGAACAAGGTCGAGGCCTATCTGGCGCAAAACCCCGAACTGCACCGCTTCGTGCGCGAACGCGAGGCGCATGCCCGTGCAGGGCTGGTGCGCATCATCGTCATTGCGGCGATTACCGCGAGTCTCGTCGCGATCTTCCTGAACCAGTAAGCCGGAGCGCCGGTCAGGCCAGGGCCTGGCCGGCGAGCTTCGCCAGCATCTGCGGTCTCACGACTTCCAGCCATTCCTCCAGGCGCAGGTCGGTGAGCTGGCTCTGTGTGCGCTGATCAATGATCAGACCGAGAAAGCGCCCCTCCAGCACCGAAGCGGAGTGCTCGAACACATAGCCTTCGGTGCTCCACTGGCCAACGATTTCAGCACCGCGCGCCAGCACGATGTCATGCAGCACGCGCAGCGAGCTGGCAAAGCGTTCGGCATAACGTTCCTGCGCGCCCAGCGCAAAGAACGCCACGCGCTTGCCATCAAACACGGCACCGGCCGGAAGGCGGGCGAGAAACTCCTCCCAGTTCGATTCGAGGCAACCGGCCGTCCGCCCCGGGATCTGACCGACGCCATAGCTGGGCGTGCCCAGCAGCAAGGCGTCGTACTGCAACATGTCGGCCGGCGTGATCCGGTTGACGTTGAGCGGTTTGTCGGCAACGTCGTCACCCAGCAGCTTGTGAAGCTTCTTGGCGATCAGGCGTGTCGTGCCGGTTTCGGTGCCGAAGAAAATCCCGATCTTCATGACGTGAATCTCCCTTGCTGGTGATGATGAGGCTCAGGTGCCCGCACGTTGCGCGCCGCCGACCAGGATGTTGAACACTTCGCGCAGGAGCATCAGCTCGCTCATCGCGCTGCCACGCAGCTCGCTGATCGGCTTGAACACGGCCCCCTGTGCTTCGATCAGCGCGGCGGGCGCTTCGAAGCAGGTAAAGCGCAGCACGTGCACACGGATTGGCTGGCCATCGGCCATGAACCAGGCATCGAACTCCGGCATCCGGACGATCTCGTCCGGCTTGAGCTGCCAGGCCGCAACGGCGGCCTGAAGCACGGCCTCGCCATCGTGCCCGGGGTCGATCCGCTCCGGCATCGGCATGGCCACGGCCCCCTCCGGGAGCGGCCCGGGCGCCAGCAGACACTTGTCCCAGCGCGCAAAGAGCAGTGCTGCGCTGTAGGAATCGAAATGCGCCAGGATCACGCGGTTGGCTTGCAGAATCTGCGAACTGCTCATGACGGGCCTTTCTGTGAGTGAAAACCGGATGCGGGCTTCAGCCGGCTGCGAGCGGCAGATCCGCCGTGTGCCGGAGCAGTTTCAGGCAGTCAAGCGTCGAGCAGAGGTCCACTGCGCGCGCGTCATCGAAGTTCCTTACCAGCGGATCCGCGCCGAGCGAGAGCAGCAGCGCGAGCATGTCGGCCTTGCCGCTGGAAGCGCAATACATCAGCGCGGTGGCCCCGGTGTCGTTACGACTGTCGAGCAGCACGCCGGCCTCTGCCAGCGCCCGCACACAGGCGCCGTTTGCCCCCACGCAGGCAAGCCACAGCGCGGTATTGCCATCGGCATTCCGTGACAGCGGACTCGCTCCCAGCGAGAGCAGTTCGCGCAGCAGCGCCTCTTCGCCGCGCCATGCCGCATGCATGAGCGGCGTCAGGCCGTGTTCGCCGGCCGCATCGATGTCGGAGCCGGAAAAACCGCGGGCGGCAAGGAAGCTGCCCAAGGCCTGGCTCGTCGATTTGGTGCTCGGAAACGGGGCCGTTTCCGGCAGGGTGAGCGCAGCAGCCAGCGCATCGTATCCACCGTCGACGCTGTAGACCTCGCCGAAACGGAAGTCGGCAAACATGCCGGCCCAGGTCTGGCTCGCATTGCCCCGGAAGCAATAGATCAGCACCGGCGTGCTGCGCGGCAGGGTCGAGATGATCTCGCCGAAGTTCGCGTCACTCAGGAATCGGGCGCCTTCGATGTGGCCGCGATCGAAACTCGTGCGGTCGCGGCTGTCGAAGAGCGCGAGCTCGGCGGACTCGCCCCGGCGGTGCTCGCGGAGCATCGCTGCGGCGCGAGGCGCCGGAATACGGATGAAGGATGGGCTCATGATGGATCGCCTTGTGCGGAAAGCGTGGCCATGCCGGCAAGATTGTCCGCTTCGCCCGCGGGCAGCGGTGCGGTGGCGTACTCCGCACGCTCGGCATAGGCGGCAAGGGTTTCGATCCGCGCATCGACGCGCGGCTTGCCGACGGTGAAGTGATACATCGACTGCCAGGCACTGTCCTCCAGCCCAAGCAGTTCATGCACGGCGTCGTCGAAGTAGCAGCCGATGCCGGTGCCGCGCAGCCCGAGTGCTTCGGCCTCCAGATACAGCACCTGCCCCAGCAGGCCGGCCTGCCGGTGCAGTTCCCGGTACGCCGCAGGGCTGGCGCCGAGCGCATCCTCGAAGGGGCACAGCATGCCCAGCGCGAAATGCGCATGCGCGGCGATGTCCTGATGACAATGCAGGCTGCGCGCGAGACGCTGCAGCGCGGGCGCTTCGAGTGCCTCGATACGCGCCAGATGCAGACCGGGCGGAAGTCCTGGCACCGGCGAGAGCACATGATGTGTTTCGATCCGGCGGCGCAATCCGTTTGCCGGTTCGCCGCGCGAGAGCAGATAGACACCGCTTCCGAGGGTCTCGACACGATGGACGAAGACGACGAGATCCATGTCCCAGATGGCCGGCAGCACATCCCAGGGCGCAAAATCGGTGGGCATCAGCCGCCCCATGATGTGCAGGAAATCCTGTCGTGACATCTGCGAAGCCGGATCGAAATGCTGCGCGCTGCGGCGCGTGAGGGCGAGACTCGCGAACGTTGCACCCTCGCCGGAACAGGCGCCCGGATGCGGCAGGGGCAGACCGATCTGGCGGCGGGCCTGCGGCATGGCGTCGCGTGTGAGGCGGGCTATTTCACCGATCACCGGCCAGCGATACATTGGATGCAGATCGATCGCACTCGCCTGCCCCATCCACAGCGCGCCGGAGCTGGCCGCAAGCAGCGCACGCGCCTCCGGGGGCTGGGCCGGAAAGTCAGCGCTGCCCAGGCACATCAGGATTTCCGTTTCTTCCAGCTCGGTTTCCTGGATGCGACGGGCCGGAAAATCCTGCAGGCGGTCCAGCCCGAGCGCGGTGCCGAGCACGTCCTGATCGATTTCCGGATGCGCCACCAGTTGCCAGCCCAGTGCCGCGGCGGCGTAGCGCAAGGCGCCCATCGCATGGCCGGTATCGAGCTGACAGTAGCGGAAAGCGCGCTCGCCGTACTTCCATGCTTCGCGCCACATCACCGAGGCGAGCGCGATATGCAATCCGGGTGCGAGCCCGCTCTGCCCGATGTAGCGGGCGCGGCACTCGAGCATGTGATGCTCGGGGTCGTAGTGATAGACGCCATCGGCGAGCCCCGCCACGCCTGCCGAGATCAGATAGGCCTCGGCAGGATGCAGGTTGCCGCTGGAAGGATTGGCCCGTACCGCCCAGCGATCGGGCCCGAAACGCTTCCAGGCCGTGATGCCCAGCGTCAGATGCAGGAAGGCTCCGATGCTCGCCAGATCGACCTTGACCGGCGGATGCGGCAGGGCCACGCTGCCGAAGGGCCGGCTCAGTGCCGCGCCGAGCGCGCCGGGCAGCGAAGCATCCGCCAGCGGCAGCAGGATGCGCTGCGCACCTTCGAAGTGCCGGAATGCCGCCGGCTGTTCGTCCCAGTCCAGCGTTTCAGGGCCAGCCGCATAGCGTTCGAAGCGATGCTTGGTGCGATGGTGATAGGCCTTGACCAGATCACGGGCATCGGCGGCGGCTTGCCCGCCCTCCTGCATGTCGGACGACTCAGGAAGCATGGTGTTCTTTCTCCTGGATGCATGGCGCGGAAATGCCGCAGGCATTCACTTCGCTCCCATGAATCAGGAAGAAAGCTTCTCCCGGCCCGGCAGGGTCATAGCATGCCGCATGTGGCCTCCTTTGCGCAGCGATCGTCATCACTCAGGCTTCGGCAGGCGCTTCGAGGATGGCAACGGCCTTGACACTCACATTGTTCTTCGTCGCATCGGTATAGGGGCAGACCTTCAACGCGCGCTCGACCAGCGAGTCCGCCGTGACCTGGTCGATGCCGTGCAGGATGGTCGCGAAGGACAGGGAGAGGCGGTAGGCATCCTCGAAATTCTTGTAGAGCGAGACCTCGGCCTCCACCATGCAGCCTTTTACCGGCAGGCGGTCCGCGCGGATGATGTGGCGCACCGAGTTCTCGAAGCAGGCCGCGTAGGCCGCAGCGAAGAGCTGCTCGGGATTCGCCCCGGGCTTCGTGCCGCCCAGCTCCGCAGGCTGGGCGAGATCGACCTTCAAACGGCCGTCTTCGCTCTGCACGCGGCCATTGCGGCCACCCTGGCTGAATACGCGGGTCTTGTAGATGAGATCCATGACGGCTCCTGTGATCGGGTCGGGGGGCGGACAGCGCGCCCTGCGCGACCTGCCCTGCGGGCTTACTAGCAAGAGCCGTACGCAAGCACGCAGGATCCGCCCGGCATGCAGCGTGCAGGCCCGCTGGCCTCATTCCGGCGCCTGCCATGGCAGGCATGGCGGCGCGAAAGTGACAGCCGAAAGTGACAAAAGTGACGCAGCGCACGCGACCTCGCTGCGGCAAAGGCCGCCTGCTGCGGCCCCTCGCCGGGCTGGCACCAAGCTTGCGTGAGAGCGACGATACCTTCTCATTGCGGGGAGTCGAACATGCTCGATACGATCATCGTCGGTGGTGGCGTCTGCGGTCTTCATCTCGCGGGCAAGCTCCAGTCCACCGGTCAGGACTATCTGCTGATCGAGGCCCGTGACCGCCTCGGCGGACGTGTCGAGACCGTCCCCGGCAGCGAGCGCGAGGTGGCAGCCGACCTCGGGCCGAGCTGGTTCTGGCCCGGCACGCAGCCGCGCATGGCCCGTCTGGTTGAAGAGCTCGGGCTCAGGAGCTTTCCGCAGCATGACACCGGCACCATCCTCCATCTGCCTAAAGGTGACGGCAGCCCCGAGCCGCTGCCGCAAAGCAGCGTGCATATCGAGGCGCGCCGCCTCCACGGCGGCATGGGCATGCTGATCGACGCACTCGCCGGGCGTTTGCCGGCAGGGCGCATCCGGCTCCGGGTCGAGCTCACCCGGCTCATCGACCGTGGAGATCATGTCCAGCTTGAATGCCTGCAGGATGGCGTGCCGCTCACACTCGACGCACGTCATGTCGTGCTTGCTCTTCCGCCGCGTCTCGTCGCCAGCAGGATCGTCTTCGAGCCTGCGCTATCCGATCCGCTGCTGGAAATCCTGCGTGCCACGCCGACCTGGATGGCTGCGCAGTGCAAATCGATCAGCCGTTTTCCGGTCGCGTTCTGGCGGGCCTCCGGGCTCTCGGGCAATGCCTTCGTGACGCATGCCCAGGCGGTGCTGGGCGAGATCTTCGATGCCAGCGGCGAGCACGGAACGCCTGCGGCACTGGGTGGCCTCTCCGCGCTGCCGGCCACCGTGCGCACCGCTTTCTGCAAGGTGCATGATCTGATGATCCACAGCCAGTATGCCCAGCTCTTCGGCCCTGCCGCAGCGCAGGGCGAACTCTTCGTCCGTGACTGGGCCGCAGAGCCCTTCACCTGCACCGAGCTCGATCTCGTGGTCGCCAGCGCCCATCCGCAGGATGGCATCCCGGAACTGGCGAGTGCGCACTGGAGCGGCCGGCTCTTTCTCGGTGGCAGTGAAACCGCCGCGCAGTCGGCCGGTTACCTCGAGGGCGCGCTGGATGCCGCTGAGCGCATTGCGCGTGAGCTCTCTGCCCGCGCGACGGATCCCCTGCGTTCCGAGCGGGCTGACCTGCGCGAGAACCGCGCCTGCCTCGAGCGCTTTCATCGCAGCGTGTCGCTGCTGCGCACCAACGCGATCGAAAGATATGTCACGGGCATCAAGCGTGCGCTCAGCTCGCAGCAGAGCGAGGATATGACGCAGATCGTGCTGATCGAGGTGGCGGCACACGCCTATGCCGCTGCGCTCGAATGCCTGCAGGGCCTGCCGCTGCAGCTCGGCGAAGCGCGCGTCGAGCATGGCCGGGTCAGTCTCACCCCGGCACTGCTCGCGGCCTTCAGCGGCTTCACGAACGACCTGTTGCGCGACGTGCAGCAGCACAACGCGAGCTCCTGCGCGATTTCGAATTTCCCGGCCGAACAGAAACTCAATCAGGCCTATCTGCAGGCGATCCGGCGTGACCTCGCGGCGCAGTGGCGCGAGTTCGCCCTGGCGCTCAACGAGCAGTTGCTCGAACGCATGGAACAGGTCGCGATTCCGGACTGAGACCGTTTTCTTCCGCCTTTGGTGGATTCGGGCGCGTCTGAGGGGGCGCGCCCTTTTTTTTCCCCAGGCCAGGCGAGCGCATCAGACCGAAGTTGCCAAAACGGACGCATGCACGCAAAGGCATGTTCCCTTTGTCGCAATGCCGGAAGCTTTGTCTGCTGGCACGACGCCGGACAAAACGTACAAAGCCTTGCGCAGCAAGGAAAACAGGCCGTGGCACGGATCTGGCTATCTAGCCTGTACCCACCCCGACACAGCAGCCGGGAGGCTCTGACAAAGGTGTGGCGCAGCCGAGGCCGGACAGGCTCTCGCGCAGCAGGACGAAGCAGCCAGCAGATCAGGGTCTCCCGGGTTTTCAAGGAGTACGTCATGCAGAGCACAGCGAGCTACATCAATATCGCAGACCTGAAAGCCAGCGGCAAAGCCCTGGCCGATGCACACGACCTGCCGGCCACCGGCGGAGGGTGTGGCACGCATGGTGGCGAAGGCAAGGCAAGCTGCGGCTCCTCCGGCGGCCCGGACGACATGCCGCAGGAAATCTGGGACAAGGTGAAGAACCACCCCTGTTACTCCGAAGAAGCCCATCATCATTACGCCCGCATGCATGTGGCCGTGGCACCGGCCTGCAACATCCAGTGCAACTACTGCAATCGCAAGTACGACTGCTCGAATGAATCGCGCCCCGGTGTCGTCAGCCAGAAGCTCACGCCCGAGCAGGCGGTGAAGAAAGTGCTGGCCGTGGCCAGCGAGATTCCGCAGATGACGGTGCTGGGCATCGCCGGCCCCGGCGACTCGCTCGCCAGCCCGAAGAAAACCTTCGAGACCTTCCGCATGCTCCAGGAGCAGGCGCCGGACATCAAGCTCTGCCTCTCCACCAACGGTCTGGCCCTGCCCGACATGGTCGACGAGATCTGCAAGTACAACATCGACCATGTGACGATCACCATCAACATGGTCGACCCGGAAATCGGCGCCAAGATCTACCCGTGGATCTTCTGGGATCACAAGCGGGTGACCGGCGTGGAAGCCGCGCGCATCCTGCATGAGCGCCAGATGCTGGGTCTTGAGATGCTGACCGCCCGCGGCGTGCTCACCAAGATCAACTCGGTGCTGATTCCCGGCGTCAATGACGAACACATGATCGAGGTGAACAAGGCTGTCAAGGCACGCGGCGCCTTCCTGCACAACATCATGCCGCTGATCTCGGAGCCGGAACACGGCACATACTTTGGCCTTAACGGCCAGCGTGGCCCCACCGCGCAGGAGCTCAAGGCCGTTCAGGACGCCTGCATGGGCGGCGCCAATCTGATGCGCCACTGCCGCCAGTGCCGGGCGGACGCCGTCGGCCTGCTCGGCGAGGACCGCAGCTCCGAATTCACCCTCGACAAGATCGAGGAAATGGAAGTCGTCTATGACTTCGACCGTCGCCGCAGCTATCAGGACAAGGTCGAGACCGAGCGCCAGGCTCAGCACGCAGCCAAGCTCGAAGCCCTGGCCGCCACCACCGGCAGCAGCGCCGATATTGACGATGGCATGAAGGTGCTGGTCGCGGTCGCCACCAAGGGCGGCGGCCGGGTCAATGAGCACTTCGGCCATGTCACCGAATTCCAGGTCTTCGAGGTGTCGGCGAAGGAAGCGCTTTTCGTCGGTCACCGCCGGGTCGACCAGTATTGCCAGGGCGGGTTCGGTGACGATGAGCAACTGCCTTCGGTGGTGCGCGCCATCAACGATTGCCATGCCGTGCTGGTGGCCAAGATCGGCGCCTGTCCGCGTGACGAACTCAAGGGTGCGGGCATCGAACCGGTCGATGGCTATGTCGATGAGTTCATCGAAAAGGCGGCGCTGTCGTGGTTCGCCGATTACCGCGCGCGCATCGCGGCCGGCGAGACGGTGCACATCGAGCGCGGCGATGCCTCGATCCGCCAGGGCGCCTATACCGCGGCCGCCTGAAGACTCACCTGCCCTCCTGCCGCGTGACAGCGCGGCAGGAGGGCGGACCTACCGGATACAGACGAGAGAAGGAGCGCCCCCAATGTCCTTGAAAATCGTTGCCAACCAATGCACCGGCTGTTCCGCCTGCGAACCCGAGTGTCCCAATGACGCGATCAGCGAAGTGAAGAACCTCTTCGTGATCGATCCCGATCTCTGCACCGAATGCGAAGGGCATTTCGACACGCCGCAATGCGTGGCCGTCTGCCCGATCGACGAGTGCATCGTTCCACTGGTAACCGCCTGAGGCCATCATGACCAACGTCACGCTCACACCCGCTGCAAACAAGTTCATCTCCCGCATGGTCCGCTTCTCCGGCCAGCCTGCGGGTGCCGGCTTTCGCCTGCATGTCACCGAAGGTGGCTGCTCCGGGCTGAATGCCGAATTCACGGTTGAAGCGGCGCCGCTTGCCGGGGATTCCATCGTCGAGGTGGGTGGCCTGAAGATGTTCTTCACTTCAGCCTCGCGCCTGCTGCTCGAAGGCGTGACGATTGATTTCACCGACACGCCTACCAAGAGCGGCCTGACCTTCATCAACCCGAACCAGGCACCGTGCGCCTGCAGCAGCAGTGGCCCGGGCGATCACGCCCACGGCCACGCACATGGCAACGCGCCGGCCTACGCCACGGTGTCGATCGATTCGATCCGCCGCAGCTGAGCCCACTCAAGGAACGGAGCCACGGCCATGAACCCAGGCATCGGCAGCACAGAACAGGACGCCCCGGACCTGGACGGCATGGATGCCGCCGTGCTCGGGCATGGCCTGCCTGTCGAAGCCGAGCGGCTGATCGCCCGCGCCGGCCTGATCCGCAATCAGGTGCGCGAAGCGCAGACCCTGCTCGAAGCCGCCTGGCAGCTGGCGCCGAAGCACCCGGCCACGCTGATCGCGCTCTATCGTTTCCACTTCTATGGCAACCGCCTGGCCGAGGCCCGCGAGATCGCGATGCTGGCGCTCGCGATGGCGAGCAGCGCGCTGGGCATTCCGCAGGACTGGAGCGATGTTCGCCCGGGCCCGCGCTTTACTGCGCTCGAAGCCCTGCCCCGCTTCTACCTTTTCAGCCTCAAGGGCTTCGCCTATCTGTCGCTGCGGCTGGGCGAGATCGACCTGGGCCGCGCAGTGGTGCAGAAACTTGCCGAGCTGGATCCGCAGAACCGTGTCGGTCATGCGGTGCTCGCGGAGGTGATTGCCCGCATCGGCCGGGAAGACGCCGACTACGAGGACTGTGGCGACGAGCCGGCGGCCAGCCTGCCGCGTGGAGCCAAGCCATGATCGAGCGCGACTGGCCCGCCGATGAACCCGACATCCCGATCGTCGACTGGGAAGGCCGGGCTATCGATTGCTCGGACTGCGAGGTACGCCGCACCGATGCGCGCTGCGAGCGCGGCCACGCCTGCGTGCATGACCGCTATGCCAGGCGCATCGACCGCTTCTTCCGCTGGAACCCGGACCAGAGCAACGACTATCTCGATCATCCGTATTTCGAGGTGCGTGCGATTGCCTGCCGCCGTGCGGATGTATTCCGTCTGCCGCCGCTCATCCGCGATGAGGACGAGACCGTGCGCCTGTCGGTGGCCGTTCGCCTGCCGCTGGCCCAGGTCGTTCGTCTGCGCCGCGACCCGCATCGCGAAGTGCGCATCCGCGTCGCGATGCGGCTCGAAGGCAGCGATCTGCTCGCGATGGCAGACGACGAGGACTACTACGTGCGCAAGCTCGTCGCCCGCCGCCTGCCGCTGGCCTTGCTGCCGCGAATGATCGGTGACAGCGAATGGGAAGTGCGCATGGAAGCGGCAAAACGGCTGGAGATGCCGGAGCTGCTGCGCATGTGCGACGACCGCGAAACCGCGGTGCGGCGCGAAGTGGCCCGCCGTCTGCCCGAAGCCATGCTCGAGCGCATGGCACATGACCCGGATTGGGCGATCCGCTGGGAGACTGCCCAGCGCGCCAGCGCCGCGCTGGCCGGGCGCATGGCCAGCCAGGACGACGAGGAAGAGGTGCGCTTGGCCGCATGCGAACGGCTGGCGTCTCTCCGTCATGACGAAGGCATCAGCGAAGGAGTCTGCCATGGGTGACATCAGCCGCGACAGCGACACCGTAGAACTCACTGCACCGCCGGAGTTCAGTTACGGCGAGCGTGTCGTGACTCGCTACACGATCCGCAATGACGGCACCTACTGCGGCAAGGACATCGGCGAAGTGCTCGCGCACAAGGGCGACATCGGCTTCGTCACGAGTATCGGCAACTTCCTGCAGCAGTACTACATCTACGCAGTCGAGTTTCTCGACACCGGCAATCGCGTCGGCATGCGCGGGCGTGAGCTGGTCTCGCTCGACAAGCTGCCGCCGCATGTCATCGAAGCGCTCGGGCCGGAAAAGCTCGAACGCCTGCGCGAAATCCGCCCGGGAGACCAGAGCGATGCCGTCGCGCAGCCCCTCTCAGTCCAGTCCGAAAAGGAGCCTGATCATGTTCGAGTTGCGTGAGCCGAAATTCCAGTGGGGCCAGCGTGTGGCCTCACAGGTCGAGATCTTCAATGACGGCAGCTATCCGGAAGTGGAAGACGACGCGCTGCTGGTCCCCCCCGGCACGCCCGGCGAGATCGTGCAGGTAGGTCATCATGAAGAGGCCAACCTGCCGATCTACATGGTCGAGTTCGGCGGTCTCTCGCTGGGCAGCGGCCCCTGTGTGGTCGGTGTTTTCGAAGAGGAAATCGCGCCCGTCTGAGCGCGAGACGCATCATGGCCGTCCGGGTCCGAAGCGATTCTCCCCTGCGTGTCAGCGCCGTCGTCAGTGAGCGGGAGCTCACGCGCCGGCGGATCGAACGCGCCCTTCACGATCGCAAGCGCTATCGCTATGTGAAGCCCGCCGTCACGACAACCGAAGAAGGCTGGCTGATCACCAGCCCCTGCTGCTCGCGCAACGTGGATCCGGATGGCGGCGTCATCGACATCGCCTGGCTGACCTGCCGTCACGAGATCTGGCATCTCCACGCCCGCAATGCCGGGCGCAGCGAGTGGGAGCTCCGGGCGAGTGACCCGCGCCTGGCCACGCTGCTCGAACTGCTTTGCGCCGATGAGGAAAGGGTGTTCTGGCCATGATCTATCTCGACAACAACGCCACCACCCGTCCGCTGCCGGAAGTAATCGCGGCGATGCAGCATGCGCTCGAATGCGGCTGGGGCAATCCTTCGTCGAAACATCCGAAGGGTCAGGACGCGAAAACCCTGCTCGCTGCCGCGCGCGCCGAAATCTCGGCCTTCATCGGTGCGCAGCCGGTCGAAGTGGTCTTCACCAGTGGCGCCACCGAATCCAATCATCATGTCCTGCACGGCGCCCTGATGCGGCCGGACATGCCGCGCCGGATCATTCTCTCGGCGGTGGAGCACGCGGGCTTTCTGAAGTCTGCCCTGCGCCTGCGTCAGGACGGCGTCGAGGTCGTGCTGCTCGATGTGGATACCGAAGGACGGGTGAAGATCGAAAGCCTGCGCGCCGCCCTGGAGCACGACGCCGCGCTCGTCTCGGTGATGGCCGCCAACAACGAGACGGGTGTGCTGCAACCGGTCGCCGAGATCTGCGCGCTGGTGCACAGCCGTGGCATTCCGATGCATGTGGATGCGACACAGATCGCAGGCAAGCTGCCTTTCAGCTTCGCCGGCTGCGGGGCCGATCTGCTCTCGCTCTCGGCCCACAAGCTGCACGGGCCGAAAGGCATTGGCGCACTGCTGATCCGCAAGGGGCTCACCTGGCCGGTGATGTTCTCCGGGCAGCAGGAGCGCGGCCGGCGCGGCGGCACCGAGAACCTGCCCGGCATCGCCGGCTTCGCGGCAGCCGCACGCCATGCCATGGCCACGCTGCATGACGAAGCCGAACGCCAGACCCGGCTGCGTGAAGCCTTCGAAGCCCGCCTGCGTGCGATCCCTGCTTGCGTGATCCACGGCGCCGGCGCCGCCCGACTGCCCAACACCATCAGCCTGCGCATCGACGGGCTCTCGGCAGACCGGCTCCTGGGCACGCTCGAGCGCGAAGGCATCTGCGCCTCCTCGGGTGCGGCCTGCTCGTCCGGCGGTTCGAACCCTTCCCATGTGCTGCTTGCGATGGGCATCGAAGCCTCGCAGGCCCTGGGCGCCATCCGGATCTCGCTGGGCAGCGATACGGACGCGGAACAGCTTTCCCGACTTGCCGACCTCCTGCAGACGATGAGCGAATCGCTCCGCTCGGCTGCATCGGTCGGATGACACCTCAAGGAGCCGCAGCGATGAAAGTCATGATCCGCAGGAATGGCAAAGGCGAACTCTCGCTCTATGTGCCGAAGAAAGACCTGGAGGAGCCCATCGTGTCGATGGAGCGCCCGGAGATGTGGGGCGGCATGGTCACGCTCGGCAATGGCTGGGAAATGGCCCTGCCCGAAATGGCTGCCGACACCCGTCTGCCGATCACCGTCGAAGCCCGGCGCATGTCGGGAGACGAATGATGGCCATCACCGCCGAGCAACTGACCCATGTGGCCCGCCTCACGCTCTCGGCCGGCAGCGTGCGCGAGGCGGTCAGCGCCGTGCGTGACACCCTGCCCGGCCTGCGCGTGTCCGCCATCGATGCGTTTGACATGCGCGGTGAAGAGCCCGCGCTGCGCATCGGCGAACGCAACCTCTACCTGATGGAAAGCGATGGTCACTGCTGGTCGGTAACCCGTGATCCGGCCCAGGCCGCAGGCATCGTGCTGACCCAGAACTGAAGCGGATTGCCGACACAGGAGACGATCATGGAAAGCGACTGGATCCCGATATCGATAGCGGATGTGGCCGGGCGCGAAGAGCAGCTCGTGCAGCATGCGCTGCAGTCAGGCCGGCTCTCGAACGGCTTGATGGTCGAGGCCTTCGAAGCGGTCTTCGCGGACTTTCACGAACGCAAGTATGCGGTGGCGGTGTCCAGCGGCATGGCAGGCGCCTGGCTCTCGCTGCGCGCACTGGGCATCGGCCCGGGCGACGAAGTGATCGCCAGTGCCTACAGCTGGCACCACCTGGCGCACGCGATTGCCCATGTGGGGGCCACACCGGTCCTGGCCGATATCGATTACTGGTCGGGCTGCCTCTCGCCTACCAAGGCCGCAGAGAAGATCACGGCCAGAACGCGCGCCATCCTGGTCGGCAACTGCAACGGGCATCCGGCCGCCTGGCGCGAATTCCGCGAGCTTGCCAATGCCCATGGCATTGCGCTCATCGAGGACTCCTCCGAAGCAATCGGCTCGCGTTACTACGACGACCTCGTCGGCAGCTTCGGTGACCTGTCGATCTTCGACCTCTCTCAGCCGCTCGCGGTCTCCTGTGGCGAAGGCGGCATGGTGCTGACCGACGACGCCAGTCTCGCCTCAGAGCTCCGCTATCTGCGCGCACATTCACTCTCCGACCGCATGTCGGTCTCGGTGGGCAGCCGCGTGCCGCTGCAAAGCTGCATGAGCGATGTGTCTGCGGCCATCGGCATCGCGCAGATGGAACGCATCTACGAGATCCTGGCCCGGCGCAAGGTGGTCGAGACCTTCTATCACGCCGTCATGCAGACCTTCGAAGGCATCAAGCCGCCCTACATCGCGGAGGGCGTTACCGAAGTGCACTGGATGCTCTACATCGTGCATCTGGGCAAGCGCTTCACTGCCAGCGCGCGCGCCCAGCTGATCGAGGATCTCGATGACGAGGCGATCGAGGTGGCGGCCTACAGCCGGCCGCTCTACCAGCACTTCCATTACGCCAGCTATGGCTACGGCAAGGGGCAACTGCCCAATTGCGAACGCATCGCGGACCGCTCGCTGGCCCTGCCCTTCCACGGCTTCATCAGCGAAGACGAAGTGCGCTTCATCGTCGGCACGCTCAAGGATGCAGCCACCAACGTCGGCGCAGGCGTGCCGATCTACTGAAGACACCGATCCAGAGGATACGATCATGACCCTCCCGCCCGACCTCCTTGCCAGCCTGCGCGCAGGCAGTCTCGTTCCCTACCTCGGCCCGGACGTGCTGTCGCTGGTGCCGGAGTACCAGGTGCCGGCCTCTCCTGAAGCGCTGGTGGCCCTGCTCACCGCCAAGGTGACTGTGCCGCACAAGATCAGGAACCGGCTCACGCAGGCCGCGCAGTTCATCGAGAACTTCAAGCACCGCAAGACGCTGGTCGATCAGATGAACGCGGCCTTCCTGCCTGCACCGGTCCCCTCCGGTCTGCATCTGTGGCTGGCAAGCCAGAAGCTGCCGCTGATCGTGGATACCTGGTATGACGAAGCCATGTCGGCCGCCCTGCATGAGACAGGCGCGAAGTGGGGCGAGGTGCAGGGCCTGTCGCAGTCCGAGCACTTCGGTACCTGGACCGGCTGGTACGACGGCAACGGCAATGCCGTGCCCGAGCGCGCGCCGGAGTGGGACACCCTGCTCTACAAGCCGATCGGCAGCGCTTCGCCAGCGGCCAACTACCTCGTGTCGGACTCCGACTATGTTGAGGTGCTCACCGAGATCGACATCCAGACGCCGATCCCCGCCGAAGTCCAGGCGCTGCGCGCCGGCAAGAATTTCCTCTTCCTCGGCTGCCGTTTCAACGACCAGCTTTCGCGCAGTTTCGCGCGCCAGATCATGAAGCGCTCCTCTGGTCAGCACTGGGCCGTCATGCCGGAAGAACTCACGCGCATGGAAAAGCTCTTCATCGCAGAGCAGCACATCACCCGCATTCCCGTTTCACTGGCCGAATTCGTTGAGCAGCTGACAACGCGCCCGGCCGAACTTCAGCCCGCTTGAACCAGACAGGAGTCCAAAGCAATGTCCGTACTGACCATCATGCCCTCCGGAAAGACGACCGAAGTCAGCCCGGGAACCTCGCTGATCTCCGCCATCACCGCCTCCGGCGAGACGCTCGCCTGCACCTGTGGCGGCCAGGGTGGTTGCGAGTCCAGCCATGTCTTCATCCTCGAAGGCCGCAAGACCTTGTCCAAGGCCGAGCGCACCGAACACGCGATGCTCGACGGCATCGTCGGCGTGAGCTCCAAGTCTCGTCTGGCCTGCCAGGCCAGGATGGGCGAAGAGGCCGTCACGGTCGAGATCCTGTCCTTCGTCTGAGCCGCAGCGCCGGGGCGGCAACGCCTCCGGCCCGCGTACTGAAAACAAAAGATCCCCAACAGAGAGCACCCATCATGAGTTACGACGCAATCAAGGCCGATCGCCAGTTGTGCACCGGCTATCGCAAGGGCGGCCAGGCCGCCAAATGCAACGGACAGCTGTACCGCTGCACGGCCTGTGCCACCACCGGTTGCCGCCAGACCTATGTCGACAACTGTTCGGAACAGGCTTTCGATGTGAACTGGAAGTGCGTCAAGTGCGGCGCCATCAACCAGAAGGAAGGCCCGCTCAACTTCGTCAACCGCATCGGTGCCTGAGCCCGCGGCGATGGTCAGCAGACCATCGCCCGAACACACCGGAGAAGCCTGCATGGCGAACATCCGAACGAACGCCCTCTTCAATGCCGCCACCCTGGCCAACATCGAGGAGGCCGGCAGCTCCATCCTGATCCTGACCGAGGGGCTGGAGCGCGAGGAATTCCTGCGCTCGCGCCTCACCCGCGGCGAGGCCGTGCGCCTGCTTCAGCTGATGGCAGACAGCATCGGCCAGCTGCCGGCCAGCCTGCATGAGGCCATGCCGGAGCTCGGTTTCGATGGCTGGCGCAGCACTGCGAAACAGCTTGCCGGCGCTCGCGAGGCGGCCGACGAAGCACTCTGGTTTGCGGTGCTTTCGCTGGTGCCGGCCACCCTGATGTGGTTGCGGACCTACCGCCACAACCAGCCCGAGCTGTTCGTTTTCGCCACGCCCTGAGCCTCGCGCAAGCGCCTGAAGAAAGGAAATTGCCCGATGTCCCGCTCCTGCCGAATCCTGCTGCCTGCCGGGCAGCTTCCTGCATCGGGCGCGGTGCAGGCGGGTCTCAAGTCATTGGGCTACCAGCTCGATCTCGAGGGCCTCGATCTGGCGGACGCGAGCGGTTTTCAGGGCTGCGTGCTCGATGGCGAGGATGCCGGCTTTTCGGTCGCACGGGACGATGAAGGCCTGACCCTGCGCTGGTCGGGCGACCCGCGCGAGCAGTGTGCCGCGCTGATGCTCGCCCGCGCGCTGCAGACGCTCACGGATGCCACCGTCAGCATCGGTGGCGGCGCGCCGGTTCAGGCCGCAGCACTCGGGCAGCGTGTGAGCGAGCTGCTGGAAGAAATGTAGGCACCTGCGATGAAGCTTGGCCAGCTGATCGCCCTGCTCAAGGAGTATCCGGCCGAGGCCAGCGTGCTGCTCGAGGGCGACGCCGGCTATTCACCCCTCGGCGGGCTCAGCCTGATCCGGAATGAAGGGGGACTGCCGGACGAGCTGATCTTTCATCCGGATATGACGCCCGACTGAATGGCACACGCGCCCGGCGCCTTCAGTCCAGCAGCCTGCGCACGCTTTCGGCGTCGACCGGTCTGGAGTACAGATAGCCCTGACTGAAGCGGCAGCCTTCATCGAGCAGGAAACGGTGCTGGGCCTCGGTCTCGACGCCCTCGGCCACCACATCCAGCCCCACGGACTCACCGAGCTTGAGCACCGCCCGCGCGATGGCCGCATCGTTGTTGTCGCCCGGAATGTCACACACGAAGGAGCGGTCGAGCTTGAGCTTGCTGACCGGCAGACGCTTGAGATAGGCCAGCGACGAATAGCCGGTGCCGAAGTCGTCGATCGCGATGCCGAAGCCGAGCGTGCGCAGCCGCTCGAGCCGCTGGATGGCTTCACGGCTTTCATGCATCACGAAGCTCTCGGTGAGCTCGAGCGTGATGAGCGCGGGATCACAGCCGGTCTCGAACAGGATCTGCTGCGCCAGCGCCACGAAATCGGCCTGCATGATCTGTTTGCCGGAAACATTCACCGCCATGAAGGACAGCGCGATGCCGGCATCCTGCCAGCGCTTCATCTGCAGGCAGGCCGTGCGCAGCACCCAGGCCCCCAGCGGGTGGATGAGGGCGCTCTCTTCAGCAGCGGGGATGAACTTGGCCGGCGGCACCCAGCCGCGGATTTCATGATGCCAGCGCACCAGCGCCTCGACACCGGCACAGCGGCGCGTCTTCACATCCACCACCGGCTGGTAGTGAAGCTGCAACGCCCCCGCATCGAGCGCCTGATGCAGCTCGGTCTGCAGGGCCATGCGCTCGACCAGCGAGGCCGACATTTCGGCGTCATAGAAATGAATCTGGTTCTTGCCCGAAGCCTTGGCGCGGTACATCGCCAGATCGGCATTCTTGAGCAGGCTGCCGGCGTCCTGCCCGTCCTCGGGATAGCAGGCAATCCCCATGCTGGCCGAGATGCAGAAATCACCGAAGCCCACGTTCATTGGCGTGGAAAGAGCTTCGAGGATTTTCTGTGCGACCTGCATGAACCCCAGCTGCTGCTCGACGTTTTCGATCAGCACGAGGAACTCGTCGCCGCCCAGGCGGCCCACGGTATCGCTCTGACGCGTGGAGGCCTTGATCCGCTCGGCCACGATGCACAGCAGCGCATCCCCAGCGGTATGGCCCAGGGTGTCATTGACCTGCTTGAAGTTGTCGATGTCGATGAAAATCAGCGCCAGGCGATGCGGACCCCGTGCAGCGTTCTGAACGGCATGCCGGAGGCGGTCGGCAAACAGGGTGCGGTTCGGAATGTCGGTCAGCACGTCATAGTGCGCCAGATAGTTGATCCGCTCCTGCGAGACTTTCTGCTCGGTGATGTCGTAGAGCGTGGCGATGTAGCGGTCCAGTCGGCCCGCATCGTCGCGCATCGAGGAAATGTTGATCCACAGCGGCACGACGCGTCCGTCCTTGCGACGCTGCCAGATTTCGCCCTGCCAGCTGCCGGTCTGGCGCAGGGTGTCGCGCATCTCGTCGAAGAAGGCCGCATCATGCCGGTCCGACTGCAGGTCCTTCAGTGCCCGGCCGCGGATCTCCTCGCGGCTGTAGCCAAGGATCTGCTCGAAGGCCGGATTGACCTTGGTGATGGTCAGGTCCGGCAGTGCAATCAGGATGCCGTCGAGGGTGTTGTCGAACACATTGGCGGCCAGGCGGAGTTCCTCCTCGGCCTGGATGCGCACGGTGCAGTCCGCGACCGATACGATCACATAGCGGCGGTCTCCCTCCTGGAAGGGCGCAAGCCCGGCTTCGACCGGAAACTCGCTGCCATCGCGACGCCGTGCATGCAGCTCACGACCCACGCCCATCTGGCGCGGCGTGGTCGTGCGGATGAACTGCGCCCGCATCTCGCGATGCGCTTCCCGCCGGCCGAGCGGAACCAGTACTTCGATGGATTGCCCCAGGAGCTCGCTGCGCGCATAGCGGAAAATCTCCTCGGCGCGCTGATTCACCTTCTCGATCCGGCCCGACTCGTCGACCAGCAGCACGGCTTCCGGCATCAGATCGATCATGCGATCCAGCCGGGCCTCGACCTCCTGCTGCATTGCCTGCGCGAGCTTGATGTCTTCGATGTCGGTGTTGCTGCCGAACCATTTCACGATCCGGTCACGCACGTCCCGCATGGGCAGCGCCAGGGTACGGAACCAGCGATAGACACCATCGTGACGCCGGATGCGGAACTCGATCATGAAGTCGGCGCCCCGGGCTGCCGTCGCGTTCCAGTGATCGATGGTGCGCTGCCGGTCTTCCGGATGAATCTGTTCGAGCCAGCCAAAGCCCAGCTGCAGGCTTTCGGCGACACCGGTGTAGCGCACCCATTGCGGGCTCAGATAGTCGCAGGGGCCATCCGGCGCGCAGGTCCACACCAGCTGTGGCAGTGATTCAGCGACCTGGCGGAAACGCCGCTCGTTCTCGCGCAGCGCCTCGGCGGCTTCGACCTGTTCGGTCAAATCCCGGTTCACCCCGACCAGGCGGACGGGCAGGCCATTGTCGTCACGTACCACGATAGCGGCCGACTGGATATGCCGCACGCTGCCGTCCGGCCAGAGGATGCGGAATTGCGTCGAGACGTTGTGGGCCGTCAGGACTGCATTGCGAAGCGTCGCCTCGACCGCTTCGATGTCGTCGGGATGCACGCGGCTGCGCCAGAAGTCGTAATCGGCTCCGCTGCGCCGGACGGCCTCCGGAGACTGGTAGATCTCGTGCTGGCGCTCGTCGAACTGCAGGCGGTTCGTTGCGAGGTCGCGCACCCAGACGCCGAGCTCGGCCGCCTGCGTGGCGAGCATGAGATGTTTGCGGTTCTCGAGCAGTTGCGCTTCCATCTGCTTGCGCTCGCAGATATCCCGCCAGGTTGCCAGCAGCAAGCGGCGACCGCCGCGATGGACGACGGAAGCCATGACATCCGTCCAGAGGTCCGTACCGTCCGGGCGCCGCCGCACCCATTCGAAGTGATGCGAGCCTTTCTCCAGCGCCTCCCGCATGTGCTGCCGTGCGACGGCCCGGGTGTTGCGACCCTCGGCCTGTTCTGGCGGCAGCAGGTCGAACAGCGAACGGCCGACGACCTGCTCGCCCGCCACGCCCAGCATCCGCTCGGCTGCGCCATTGCACTCCAGCACGAGACCCGCTTCCGGATCGAGCACCACGAAGCCATCGGGCGAGAACTCGAACAGGGACGCGTAGCGCGTCTGGTAGTCCTGCAGTTCGCGCTCGATGCGTCGCATGGCAGTAAGGTCTTCAAACACCATCAGGGCGCTGGAGCGCTCGGCGTCTGGCATGCGACGCGGCGTCACCACCAGTCGCAGCCAGCGTCCATCCTCGCCCGCAAGTTCCTGGCTGAAGCCCTTGCCGAGGTGAATGGCGGTCTGCACGCGAGGCGCAAGCTCCGTCGCATCGAAGCGCCAGGGCAGATCATCGAAGGCCCAGCCTTCGGCGAGCAAGGCGCCCTTCAGGATCTGTTCGCAGGCGGCATTGAGCGGTGTGACATGCATCGATGCGCTGACCCGCAGCATCGGCTGGGGCAGCCCCTGAAGGAGCTCGGCCAGATCGTCGGACGATGGAACGCGGGGCTTGCGCTCACCACCGCGCCGAAGCGCACGCGTGGCAGGAAGCGCTGTGCAGCCCTGCGCGCCAGCCGGCGAAGAAGGGCTGGCAGCGTCGGTCAAATGCTTTTTCGTGCGTGCTGCGTTTCTCACGACCCGGTCCCTTGCGACGAGTGTTCTCGAGATGGCGAGCCACGCCCCGGGCAACCGGATGCCCCGGGGCGTGATCCGGATCTAGCACGACACGGCCTGGCGGCATCAGGCGACAATCGAGCTCGATCACCCGGGCAGGAACCTGACGCTGCCAGGCCGGGCTGCACGGAGACGGAAAGGCATGCCCGACCCGCACAGCGGACTCGCGAAGTCGACAGGCATCCTCAGGGCACGCCCGTCTACGACGGCTTTCCGGCATTCATCGGTGGCGCGCGAATACGGAGAATCCCCTAAGTGCGCTTGCGGGCAGCTTCCGGCCAGTCGTTCCGGTGAGCTCAGGGACGCTCAGCGCCGCGCCGCCACTCGCCCGGACTGAAACCGGTCATGCGCCGGAAGACGCCCGAGAAATGGGCGTGAGAGGCGAAGCCGAGGCTGCCTGCAATCTCGGTCACGCTCTCACGGTCCATCCGCAGGCGGCGCTTGGCATGCTCGATGCGCCGGACCATCACGAACTGATGCGGCGCCATGCCGAAGGCGTCACGAAAGGCCTGGCTGAAATGGGAGCGCGACAGACCGGCCAGCGCCGCCATCTCTGCAATGCTGAGCGCTGCGCCTAGGTTCTCTTCGATGTAATCGGCCACACGACGCAGGCGCCAGTCGGCCAGTACCTCGCGCCGACCCGTGCCCTGCCCGGCCAGGCGCTCGGCAAGCTTGGCAAAAGCTGCCAGGGCCAGGGACTCGCAGAACATTACATTGCGGAAGGGACGCTCGAGCTCTTCGGCCAGCATGAGCGAGATCCGGCTGATGGCGGCATCCGTGCCGGGCATGCCGGGCCTGAGCAGTTCAGGCCGCAGCCCGTGCCGGTCCGCGATCTCCTCCCAAAGCGAAACCGGCAGGTGCAGCGACAGGGTATTGCTGGGCCCCGTCCACCGGTTCCGACTCGGTACCTGAGCGGGCAGCAGGCTCAGGTCGCCAAAGCGCATCTGGCCGATGTAGCGGCGATCGGTTTCGAGTTCGAACACCGCGCCCCGCTCGGCAAGGCAGACGGCAATCAGGTGATGGTTGAGGCCGGGATTGGAGTGCCCTTCAGGATTGCTGCCCATGCGCCAGCGGCCAACCATGAAGTTGTCGGTCCCCAGAACCTGCGTGCGTCCATGCGGCACGACGAAGTCCGGCAGCGGGCCGATATCGAACTGGAAGCCTTTCCCCGGGTTGAACTTCATCGCAAGACCTCCGGCAGACCGCAGCAAACAGCCGGACGATTATGTACATCGCCGGCTGATTGTGGAAGCGCCCCTTCCGGCCCGTTTGGCATAGTCCGGGTGCGAGGAGGCCTGCTGCTCGAAGCGGTCCGGAATCGCAGCCGGAAATGCCCGGCGAACGCGGCCGCCGGACAGCAAGGGCGATGCCTCGCGGCCGGCAGCGGCCGATGCCCGGCACCTGTCGGGGCACACCGATGCCCGGATCCTTTCGCCACACTTGAAGAAACGGAGAACGTCATGCCCATGCTGACAGGAGCCTGCCTCTGCGGCGCAGTGAAATACAGCACCAGCGCGGCGCCGGTGATAAGCGGAAACTGCCATTGTCGCGATTGCCAGCGCAGCTCCGGCAGCGCCTATGCGCCGGTGTTCTTCGTGCCGCAAGGGGCGCTGAGCATCCGCGGAGAGGTTCGTTACTACCAGAGCACCGGCGGCAGCGGCCTGCCGGTCAGGCGAGGCTTCTGTCCGGTCTGCGGTTCGCAGCTCTTCGCCCTGGCAGAGCTCATGCCCGGCCTGATTTCGGTGCGGGCCGGCACTCTGGATGACACGCGTCAGTATCAGTCCGGCGTGGAGATCTTCGTCAGCCAGGCGGCCGTGTGGGATCACATTCCGGACGAGGCCCTGAAGTTCGACACCCTGCCGCCACGAACGCCCGGCGCCTGACCCTGAGCAATCAGGCCTGGCATCTGTCGCAGCGCTACAAGCACTCGCACTGCACGCCAGCCCCTCCCCGCAAGACCGCCTCAGCCTGAAGTCGCTACATCCGGGAGACCCTCATGCAGATCCTCAGTGTTTCACTGCCCGCACCGGGCGCTTTGCTCGCCGGCCGCCTGCTGCATCCCGAAGGCCCCGGCCCCTGGCCTGCCATTGTGGTGACAGGTTCCTGGACCAGCGTGAAGGAGCAGATGCCGATGACATGGGCTCGCGCGCTGGTGTCGAGCGGCCTGGCGGCTCTGGTTTTCGACTTTCGCGGCTGGGGTGAAACCGGTGGAGCGCCGCGTTACACCGAAGCGCCGGAAAGCAAGATCGAAGATCTCATGGCTGCATTCGACTGGCTCGCGCAGCAGCCCGGCATCGACCGCGATCGAATCGGCGGACTGGCACTCTGCGCTTCCGCGGGCTACATGGCTCACGCTGCTGCGCGCAGCGATGTGCCGCGGGCCATCGCACTGGTCGCGCCGTGGCTGCATGACCACGACATCCTGCTGGAGGTTTATGGCGGCGCAGAAGGCGTGAAGCAGCTCGAGGTGCTCGGCTGTGACAAGGCTGACGTGGTGATCGAGGCAGCCAGCGCCAGCAATGCCGAGGCCCTGATGTATCAGGTGCCCTACTACACCGAACCCTCACGGGGCCTGATCGCGGCCTGGGACAATCGCTTTGCGCTGCGCTCCTGGCCGCTCTGGCTGGGCTTCGACGGCATCGCCGCGGCGGGGGCTCTGAAGACGCCTGTCTGCCTCATCCATTCGGACGCCGCCGCCATCCCGAAGGGGGCGCGGCGCTTTGCCGAACGACTCGGAAAACGGGTCACCCAGCACTGGCTGGAGGGCATCAGCCAGTTCGATTTCTACGACCGGCCGGATGTGGTCGCCCAGGGCTGCCAGCTTGTGCGGGCGCACTTCATCCGCCATGGCCTGCTCCGTGGAAAGGAGGCGATGTAATGGCTCACCAACAAGGCTCCAAAGCGAATGCTGATGAAATCAGCCTGCGCAAACTCGTCCGGGATTTCGGCGCCTTTGCCGACAACGGACTGTTCGATCAGCTGGGCACACTGTTCGCGCCGGAAGTCCGGCTCGACTACAGCGCGCTCGGCGCCCCCGCAGTACAGCTCTCTCGTGAAGCACTGATCGGAAACTGGGCAAGCCTGCTGCCCGGCTTCGATCTCACTCTCCATGACATCGACATTTCAGATCTGACACTCACTGCCGATACTGCCCGTTGCGAAGCCGCCCTGCAGGCCGATCACTTCGTGGGCGCGCACTACTGGCAGCTTACCGGCCGCTACAGCTTCGAACTGCGCCGGACCAGCGTTCGCTGGAACATTGCATGCTGGGAGATCACCGCCCTGACCCTGTCGCTGGACGGAGAACTGGGCAGCCGCGAGGTTTTGGCTGCCGCGACGGCAAACGTGAGCAGGCGACGATCTGCTGAATCAGCCGCACGCTGAATCCGCACCGGATCAGTACGCGGGGCGCCCGATCAGCCCTGGCCCAGCTCACGCATGAAGGCTTCCGTCCAGCGCATCACGCGAGGCATGCAGGCCTGCAGCCGGGCCTGCTGTTCCGGAATGTCGAAGTAGGTCGCCTCATGCTGGTAGGGCTGACGCATCCGGCCCACGTCCCGTGCGTCATGACCCAGGTCGATCAGGCGCCCGTCTATGCGGTTGTACTGATGCTCGAAGTGTCCCTCGATGACACCGCCAAAGACCTGCCGCACGAACTGGGAGCCGTACTTGCAGGCACCGGAAAGATCTTCCGGCGGCAGCAGGCTGCGCTCTTTCGCCAGCTCACACCACATCCTGAAGGCGAAGTCCTTGGCCCGTGCAAAGCGCGCGTAGTCATAGACCAGGAGACCGTCCTGATGATCGATCAGACTCATTTTCCCTCCCCTGTCAGCGATAACCCTCTTCGCGCAGCACGCGCTGCACGACCGGGCGCTCGCGCATCCGCGCGTAATGGGTGGCGAGCTTTGGCGGAAGTGGTATGCCGAGCTTGTCAGCCCAGAATTCCACATAGAAAAGCGCCGGATCGGCGATCGAGAAACTGCCCGCCGCATAGCCCTCGGCGAGCTGAGTGTCGAGAATGGCGAAAGCCTTGCCGACGATCTCGCGTCCCTGGTCACGAAGCGCCTCGCCCGCTTCACCCTGGACCTGAAAGCCTTCCGCATTGAAGAGACGCGCGAAACCCTGGCCGTGCACCGTCGCCACCACATAGACGAGAAGCTCCATTACCCGCGCTGCCGCAAGCGGATCTGCCGGCAGGAGCCGGGCACGCGGATGCCTGCAGGCCAGCCAGTACGAGATCGCGACATAGTCGGTCAGCGTCTGGCCATCATCGAGCACCAGGGTCGGAATGCTGCCCTTCGGGTTGAGCGCGAGGTATTCCGGCTTGCGGTTTTCGCCGGCAGGGATGCTGATGATCCAGGCCTCGAAAGGCAGCTCCAGCTCCTCGAGCAGGATGTGCAGGCCGGTCGTGCAGGAGCCAGGTGCCATGTAGAGTTTCACGGATTCATTTCCCGGATTGCGGACAGCATCTTACGCAGGAAGGTCCAGACGGAGGATCTGCGTTTCATCCTCGTCACCGGTCATGACGCGGGCCTCGACCATGCGCCCCGCCGTATCGTAAAGATATTCATGCGTCATCTCCGTTTCGCCGTACACGCATTTTTCGATGCGACACAGCCGCCCGGCTTCATCGTAGTCCGCACGGAACCAGGTGTTCCGGTTGCGCAGCGCCGCTTCCGGAATCTCCTCCACCAGCCGGAGCGGCAGACTCACTCCCGAGTAACTCAGAAAGTAGCGCGTACTCATGCCGGCTCGCAGGGCGTCATGCCGCGGGCACAGCCTTCGCGGGGCGCCTGTGCGGCCGCGGCCGCGTCCAGATGCGCACGCAGCTGCGATTCGTTGAAGCCGACCAGCCGTGTGCCATCCGGCAACTCGATCAGCGGACGCCGGATCAAGAGGGGCGTGGCCAGCATGAGCGCGATGGCCTCGTCCCCGGAGAGCGACTCGGGCCGGATCTCGCCATCCCGCACGGCAGGGGCCGCACGATTGAACCAGTCGGCCACCGGCAGTGCACCCAGCCAGCCAAGCAGGCTCTCGCGCGTCCAGGGCCAGGCGAGGAGGCTGCGCACATCCAGCGTGTGACCGGCGGCCACCAGCCAGGCTTTCTGTTTCGCGTTGCCGCCGCAACCGGGTTTTTCGAAAAAGATGATGTGGGCCATGACTGCCTTTCAGGTTCGGTGAGCGAAGGTCCTCAGGGCGCTGCGGCGCCGGCCAGCGGATCGCCGGAACGGCCGCCAATGCCGGTGTGCAGTGAGAGGAGCTGTCGCGTCTGAACCTCGATGCGATGCCGCATGTCCGGGTCCAGGGCGCGCAGCCAGCGGCGCGGCAAGGCACGCAGACCGAAACGCGCTCCGGCAAGCATGCCGGCCAGGGCCCCGGTGGTATCGGCATCGTCGCCGCGATTGACCACCGCGAGCAGGTAGCTCTCGAAGTCGTCATGCGTGAAGAAGTGGTAGAGCACGGTCTGCAGGGTGTCGACAATGTAGCCGGTGGCAGCACCACGATAGCGCTCGGTCGAGAACCGTGGCTCGGTTGCCGCCAGTTCGTCCGCGATCGCGCGCGCGGCCTCCATGCCCTGCCCCCGCAGCAGCGCTGCCGTCATGCGGGCAAGCGCCACATTGGCAAGGTCAGAGAGCCGGTGGCCGTGGGTCACCCTGCCCTGGGCGAGCGTGTGGGCAAGCATCGTGGCCTCGTCGTTCAGGAAGCCCAGCACGGCCGGCAGGTTTCGCATGACAGCGCCATTTCCGGCGTCGCCTTCGTTCTGCGGGGCTTCGAGCGAACCCTCCAGCATGTAGCGCCGGATGCCCCGTCGGCAGGTTGCGCCGCAATCCACCGGCTTGGCGCGCATCCAGGCCACATAGTGTTCGGCCACTTCGCGCAAGTCCCAGCCACGCGCCTTCACGATGGCATCCCCCAGCGCCAGCGCCATCGTGGTGTCGTCCGTGACCTGCCCCGGTTTCAGATGCAGCCAGCCGCCACCGATGATCTCGCGGTGGGTGCCGTACTTCGCCATGATCTCGCGCGGCGTCATGAATTCCACCGTCGCACCGAGCGCATCGCCGATCGCCAGGCCCAGATAGGCACCCAGCGCACGGTCGAGCAGCGTGAGCGGCGGCAGGCCGTCGTCGCTCAGCGTCTTGTCGATCAGGGCTTCAAGCATGGCTTTCACCGATCCTCGCGTCAGCGCGAAGTCTGCGTGCAGGAAGCGTAGCGAGCGGCCCGAGGTCGATGCGAGGCGCGCAAACGTACATTCGGTACGTTGAGCACCGGAGCGTCGAGATCGGGCCGCGCAGTAGCTTCATGCCGATCAGACCGGGCGGTTTTCGTAGGGATTGCGTACGGGCCCCATGGTGGCGACAAGTTCTTCATAGGTGCTCTTGATGAACTTCTTGTCACCGGCAAACTTGACGCCCGCGTTCGCGATCGCGTCGACCTTGCCTGCACCGTCTAGCCGCTTGAGCTCGGTCTTTTCAAGGTAGAGCAGCTCGAGCGTCTCGTTGTACACCGTGGCCTCGTCGATCGGCAGGATGTAGAAGGTGGCGCCGGCATAGTCGATCACGAACTTCTTCGACAGGTCGATGTTGTCGCAGTAGAGGATGTACTTGCCGGTCGGCGACAGCGCTTCGCCCAGCACTTCTGCCAGCAGCTTGAGATAGCCGAAGGAGAGCAGGAAACCCGACAGGAAGCTGATGTGCGGCTCGCCCTCGTTGGCCACCGCGATGACCTGCTCGCAGCACTTCTCGGGCGGACGCTTTTCGTCAGCCAGCTTGGGCTGGAACTCGATGGCGATGTCGCCCCGGAAACCGAAGCGCCCCTTGACGCCCGTCGGCCCCTTGAAGACACCGTTGAGCAGGCGCTCCTCGGCTTCGAGTGGCCCGAAGGCGGTGTTATCGATGGTGGTCATGGTGACTCTCCTGTTGATTGCGGATGAAGTCCGCGGTTTTGAAAAAAGCCTGTTCGAGCTGCTGACGAAGACCGGAGTCTTCGATCGTCTCTTCCATCGCGAGCCTCATGCACTGCATCCACGCGTCTCGTGCGGCCGCGTCGACCGGAAAACCCATGTGGCGCATGCGCAGGCGCGGGTGCCCCCGCTGCGCGGAATAGTCTTTGGGGCCGCCCATCCACTCGATGAGAAAAGCAACCAGCACGAGCTTCACATGGGTGAGGTCAGCCGGATGCAGTGAGCGGATCACCTGTGCCTCCGGCAAGCTATCCATCCGGTCATAGAAACGCTCCACCAGGCGGGTAATGGGCTCGACGCCACCGATGCGCTCGAAGTGCGTCTGTCGCGAGGCGCTGCCGATGCTGACCAGCGCGGGCGCAGTGCGGGCTGCTTCCATGATTCCTCCCGATGACCGACATCCACTTCATGCTGAAGGCATATACAGGGCGTTCCGGATGCCGCATCCGCAGCGCCCCCGCTTCACGGATCCAGCCGATGGCCGTCTCCGTTCCGCTGCAGATAACGCAAGTGTCGTACCTGCGCTCCGAATCTCAGGCCACAGCGGAGATCCAGCCAATCCGGACACGGCAGCGAGCCTTCCGGACGGAAATGACACTCCATTCATTCGGGCGTCCGGCAGACGTGATTGTCAGCTTTGTCGATCCGCAGAAAGATGCGCCATCAAGCTCGGCAGATGCTCTGAAACGTCCTTGCTGCAAGGAATTCTGGCTTTTTCAGAAAAGTGGCACGCCAGTTGCTGAAAGGGACTCGCACCGACCATGTCTCGCCGACGAGTCGCTTACTTTGAAGAGCAACAAAGGCACGAGGGGCTGCATCCGGGGCACGGTAGATCGAGGGCATGTCCGACGTACCCGACAGAGGACATTTTTCGATAGCAGCAATTTCAATGCTCAATGATTCAGGAGAGTAAACATGTCAGACCTTCGTCAGATCGCCTTCTACGGCAAGGGTGGTATCGGCAAGTCCACCACCTCCCAGAACACCCTGGCTGCCCTCGCGCAGATGGGTCAGAAAATCCTCATCGTCGGTTGCGACCCCAAAGCCGACTCCACCCGTCTGATCCTTCACGCCAAGGCACAGGACACCATCCTGTCGCTGGCCGCTGAAGCCGGCTCGGTGGAAGACCTGGAACTCGAAGACGTGATGAAAGTGGGTTACCGCGACATCCGCTGCGTCGAATCCGGTGGCCCGGAACCCGGCGTGGGCTGCGCTGGCCGTGGCGTGATCACCTCGATCAACTTCCTGGAAGAAAACGGTGCCTACGACGGCGTTGATTACGTCTCCTACGACGTGCTCGGCGACGTGGTCTGCGGCGGTTTCGCCATGCCGATCCGTGAAAACAAGGCACAGGAAATCTACATCGTCATGTCCGGCGAAATGATGGCCATGTACGCCGCCAACAACATCTCGAAGGGCATCCTGAAGTACGCCAACTCCGGTGGCGTGCGTCTGGGTGGCCTGATCTGCAACGAGCGCAAGACCGACAAGGAATACGAACTGGCCGAAGCGCTCGCCGGCAAGCTGGGCACCCAGCTGATCCACTTCGTGCCGCGCGACAACATCGTGCAGCACGCCGAACTGCGTCGCATGACGGTGATGGAGTTCGCACCCGACTCCAAGCAGGCTGGCGAGTATCGCAACCTCGCCGAGAAGGTTCACGCCAACAAGGGCAACGGCATCATCCCGACGCCGATCACGATGGACGAGCTTGAAGACCTGCTGATGGCCCACGGCATCATGCAGCAGATCGACGAGTCTCAAGTGGGCAAGACCGCAGCAGATCTGGCTGCCTGAGGACCGGGAGTCGAGGGTCGGGAGTCTTGCGACTCCCGGCTTTCGCCGGCGTAACAAGGTTCTCTTCCCTCTACTCTCGCATTGCGCACAGGAGATGATGAAATGAGCATGACAATCGACGAAAAGAAGGCCCAGAACGCAGCACTCATCGACGAGGTGCTGAAGGCCTATCCGGAAAAGACCGCCAAGAAGCGCGCCAAGCACCTTAACGTGCACGAGGAAGGCAAGCCCGACTGCGGTGTGAAGTCCAACATCAAGTCGCTGCCCGGCGTGATGACCATCCGCGGCTGCGCCTACGCCGGTTCCAAGGGCGTGGTGTGGGGTCCGATCAAGGACATGATCCACATCTCGCACGGTCCCGTCGGTTGC
This sequence comes from Uliginosibacterium paludis, assembly GCF_039631355.1. Classification (NCBI taxonomy): domain Bacteria; kingdom Pseudomonadati; phylum Pseudomonadota; class Betaproteobacteria; order Rhodocyclales; family Zoogloeaceae; genus Uliginosibacterium; species Uliginosibacterium paludis. Next base: position 665,690 of record NZ_JBDIVF010000003.1, read on the forward strand.
GGCCAGTACTCCTGGGCCGCGCGCCGCAACTATTACATCGGCGTGACCGGTGTGGACACCTTCGTGACCATGCAATTCACGTCTGACTTCCAGGAAAAGGACATCGTCTTCGGCGGTGACAAGAAGCTGGAAGTGATCATGGACGAGATCCAGCAGCTCTTCCCGCTCAACAAGGGCATCTCGGTGCAATCCGAATGCCCGATCGGCCTGATCGGCGACGATATCGAAGCGGTGTCGAAGAAGAAGAGCAAGGAATACGGCGGTCATACGATCGTTCCGGTGCGCTGCGAAGGTTTCCGCGGCGTGTCGCAATCGCTGGGTCACCACATCGCCAACGACGCGATCCGAGACTGGGTGTTCGACAAGGCCGACCCCGACAAGCGCCCGGATTTCGTCTCCACGCCGTATGACGTCGCCATCATCGGTGACTACAACATCGGCGGCGATGCGTGGTCCAGTCGCATCCTGCTCGAGGAAATGGGTCTGCGCGTGATCGCCCAGTGGTCGGGCGACGGCACCATCGCCGAGCTGGAAAACACGCCCAAGGCCAAGCTCAACGTGCTGCACTGCTACCGTTCGATGAACTACATCAGCCGGCACATGGAAGAGAAGTACGGCATTCCCTGGGTGGAATACAACTTCTTCGGCCCGACCAAGATCAAGGAATCGCTGCGCGAAATCGCCTCGCACTTCGACGACACAATCAAGGCCAATGCCGAGAAGGTGATCGCCAAGTACGAGCCGCTGATGCAGGCCGTGATCGACAAGTACCGTCCGCGTCTGGAAGGCAAGAAGGTCATGCTCTTCGTCGGTGGTCTGCGTCCGCGTCACGTGATCGGGGCCTATGAGGATCTGGGCATGGAAGTAGTCGGCACCGGCTACGAATTCGGCCACAACGACGACTATCAGCGCACCACGCACTATGTGAAGGACGGCACGCTGATCTATGACGATGTCACCGGCTATGAATTCGAGAAGTTCGTCGAGAAGGTCAAGCCGGACCTGGTCGGCTCGGGCATCAAGGAGAAGTACGTGTTCCAGAAGATGGGCGTGCCTTTCCGCCAGATGCACAGCTGGGACTACTCCGGTCCGTATCACGGCTATGACGGCTTTGCCATCTTTGCCCGTGACATGGACATGGCCATCAGCTCGCCGATCTGGGGTCTGTCGAAGGCTCCCTGGAAGAAATAAGCACTCTGTGAGGAGTGAGGGGTGAGGAGTGCGGATGCCTCCGCACAAGGCCCCTCCTCACTCCCGCCCCCGAACTCCTCACTACATTTTCAGGAGAACTACCATGCCGCAATCCGCCGACAAGGTCATTGACCACGAGAACCTCTTCCGCGAGCCGGAATACCAGAAGATGCTCGCCGACAAGAAGGCCTTCGAATTCAACCACTCCGACGCGAAGATCCAGGAAATCGTCCAATGGACGAAAACCGAGGACTACAAGGAAAAGAACTTTGCCCGCGAAGGCCTCACGGTCAATCCGGCCAAGGCCTGCCAGCCGCTGGGTGCGGTGTATGTCGCCAACGGGTTTCACAAGACGCTGTCATTCGTGCATGGCTCGCAAGGCTGCGTGGCTTACTACCGCTCTCACTTCTCGCGCCACTTCAAGGAGCCGACGAGCTGTGTTTCCTCCTCGATGACGGAAGATGCGGCGGTGTTTGGCGGGCTCAACAACATGATTGACGGCCTGGCCAACACCTACAACCTCTACAAGCCCGAGATGATTGCCGTCAGCACCACCTGCATGGCAGAAGTGATCGGTGATGACCTGAACGCCTTCATCAAGACCGCGAAGGAAAAGGGCAGCGTTCCCGCGGAGTACGACGTGCCGTTCGCACACACGCCGGCCTTCGTTGGCAGTCACATCACGGGTTATGACAATGCACTGCTCGGCGTGCTCAAGCACTTCTGGGACGGCAAGGCCGACACCACTGCCAAGCTCGAACGCGTGCCGGGCGAAGCGATCAACTTCATCGGTGGCTTCGACGGTTTCGTCGTCGGCAACATGAAAGAGATCAAGCGGATCATGAATCTCTTCGGTGTCGAGTACAACATCATCTGCGACCCGTCGGAGACCTGGAACACGCCGACCGATGGCGAGTTCCGCATGTATGAAGGCGGCACTACCAAGGAGACCGTGGAAAAGGCACTCAACGCCAAAGCCACGATCATCTTCCAGGAATACTGCTGCGAGAAGACCGCCAAGTTCATCGCCGAGCACGGTCAGGAAGTCGTCGTGCTCAACAGCCCGATCGGCGTGGCCGGCACCGACCGCTTCCTGATGGAGATCTCGCGCCTGACCGGCAAGCCGATTCCGGAAGAGCTGGAAAAGGAACGCGGTCGCCTGGTCGACGCGATGGCCGACTCGCAGGCTCACCTGCACGGCAAGCGCTACGCCCTCTACGGCGACCCGGACTTCCTGCTGGGTCTCTCCGAATTCCTGCTTGAACTCGGTGCCGAGCCGGCACACGTGCTCTCGACCAACGGCGAGAAGGACTGGGCCGCCAGGATGGAGAAACTCTTCGCCAGCTCGCAGTACGGCTCGGCCTGCAAGGCCTACCCGAAGCGCGACCTCTGGCACCTGCGCTCGCTCCTCTTTACCGAGCCGGTGGACTTCCTGATCGGCAATACCTACGGCAAGTATCTCGAACGCGATACCGGCACGCCGCTGATCCGGATGGTTTTCCCGATCTTCGACCGTCATCACTATCACGTCCGGCCGATCTGGGGTTATGAAGGTGGCATGCGCGTGCTGGTCGACCTGCTCGACGAGTATTTCGAGACGCTCGACGCCAACACCATCGTCGCAGGCAAGACCGACTACTCCTACGACATCATCCGCTGAAGTCACTGGAGCAGGTCAGCAGGGGCCGCCTTCGGGCGGCCCTTTTCATTTCACGAAGCCTCCCTAGCCAGGGAGGCCCCGCCCGTATCCGGTCCTGACCGACGAGCTCGCCAAACAGACTTCAGCCGCCCCGTGAAAAGCCGGATCAGACAGGCGGCGGGATTCCAGCGCTGAAAGACAATGGAATATCCGCGCAACCCTGCCACGCATGTCAAGGCATGTAAAAAAGCGCAAAAACGCCATATTTTCAGGAATCTGGCATCAAGCATGACGGTGCCCTCCGCCTGTCCGCATTGCGGCGGAACTTGTCGGCGCCGGCTTATTAAATCCATCGTCATAGCTCACATTGTGCGCGTCGGCGCATCAGGTGCCGACACAGGCCACGGCATGCGTCCCCGAACGTGCGCGTCCTGGCAGGTCACTCACATGAGTATTTTGGAGAGCAGACGATGAGACTCAGATCCGCCGTCAGTACTGTACTAGGAGCAATGGTGCTGACCGCCATGGCGCCAGGTGCCCACGCGTTCAGCGTCGACACCGGCACCGGGCGCATCCTCGATCCGCAGAACAAGGAGGTACGCCTGTCCGGCGTGAACTGGTTCGGGTTCGAAACCCCCAACTATGTGCTGCACGGCCTCTGGTCGGTCGGCTACAAGGATTCGATCGCCAAGATGAAGACCGCCGGCTTCAATGCCGTGCGTCTGCCGTTCTGCCCCGCCACCCTGCAAGGGGTGACGCCGAACAGCATCAACTACAACGTGAACCCGGATCTGCAGGGGCTCAACTCGTTGCAGATCCTGGACAAGATCGTCAACTACCTCTCGGATCAGGGCTTCTACGTTCTGCTTGATCACCATCGTCCGGACTGCAATGCCATCTCCGAACTCTGGTACACCAGCAGCTACACCGAAGCGCAATGGCTCGCCGACCTGAAGTTCGTGGCCAACCGCTACAAGAACGTCAAGGGCGTGATCGGTATCGATCTGAAGAACGAACCGCACGGTGCCGCCACCTGGGGCACGGGTGACACCAAGACCGACTGGAACCTCGCAGCAGAGCGTGGGGCCAGCACCGTGCTGGCCGCCGCGCCGGACATGCTGGTCTTCGTGGAAGGCATCGCAGCCCAGACCGCCTGCTCGGATTCGCGCGCCTATTTCTGGGGCGAGAACATCAGCCCGCTCAAGTGCACCACGCTGAACATTCCGCGTGACCGCCTGGTGCTTGCACCGCACGTGTATGGGCCGGATGTCTATAACCAGCCCTATTTCACCGCGTCCAACTTCCCGAGCAACATGCCGGACATCTGGGACACCCACTTCGGTTTTGCCCGCGGTCTGAACTATGCGATGGCACTGGGCGAGTTCGGTGGCAAGTACGGCAAGGGTGACGCGAAGGATGTGACCTGGCAGAACAAGCTTGTCGATTACATGATCGAGAAGCGTCTGACCAACTTCTTCTACTGGTCCTGGAACCCGAACAGCGGCGACACCAATGGCCTGCTGCTCGATGACTGGACCACGCTCGACCAGAACAAGCTGACGCTCCTCAAGCGCCTGATCACGGTCAATGGCAGCACCAGCAGCAGCTCCAGCAGTGCAGCCAGCAGCTCCAGCGCCGCGAGCTCGAGCACCAGCAGCGCGTCAAGCAGCCGCTCGTCCTCTTCCTCTTCGTCGAGTTCCAGCAGCACCGCATCCAGCGCAAGCTCCAGCAAGTCGTCTTCCAGCGCCTCATCGGTCTCTTCTTCGAGCGCCTCGTCGGCAACCGGCCAGATCCAGGTCTCCTACACGGTCAACAGCGACTGGGGTACGGGCTTCTGCGGCCAGGTCACGGTCACCAACACCGGTACGACGGCGGTCAATGACTGGAGCGGCAGCTTCAATCTGCCCAATGGCAAGGTGAACCAGCTCTGGAACGCCACCTGGGCCCAGAGCGGCACCACCGTTTCGGTTACGCCGATGTCATGGAACAAGGCGATCGCGGCGAAGAGCAGCAATACCTCGGTCGGCTTCTGTGCGGATCGCAGCGCGTCGAGCTCATCGAGCTCGTCGGCGGCTTCGTCCAGCGTACCGAGCAGTTCATCATCGTCGAGCAAGTCTTCCTCGTCGGCTTCCAGCGTCTCGTCCTCAGCCGCCTCCAGCGTGTCTTCGTCGGCGGCATCTTCGAGTGTGCCCGGCAGCTCCTCCTCGTCGAGCAAGGCGTCCTCGTCTTCCTCGGCTTCGAGCGTGTCTTCCTCGAGCGCTTCGAGCACTCCGACCAGCTCGTCCTCTTCGAGCAAGTCCTCGTCCAGCAGCGCCGCTTCGTCCAGCTCGAGCACCGGGCCGGTCGTGGTTCCGCCCGGCTCCTCAAGCAGCTCTTCGGTTTCGTCGTCGAGCTCCAGCACCGGAACGGGCACGGGCGGCGGTACCTCCAGCTCGTCCAGCAGCGTTTCTTCCTCTTCCAGCAGCACCAACAGCAGCCTGGGCACAACCTCCGGCAACCCCTTCACCGGTGCCGGCATGTATGTGAACCCGGACTACGCTGCACAGGTTGATGCTTCGCTGGCGAAGCTGACCTCAGGCTCCGCCGATGCAGTGGCTGCAGCCAAGATGAAGGGCATGCCGACCGGGGTGTGGATCGACCGTATCGCGGCCATCGACGGCGGCTCGGCCAATGGCGGCCGTCTGGGCGTGGAAGGTCACCTGAAGGCCGCTCTGGCCCAGCAGGCAGCCAGCGGTGGCAAGGCGATGACCGTGACCTTCGTGGTCTACGATCTGCCCGATCGCGACTGCGCAGCGTCCGCTTCCAACGGCGAACTCAAGGCAGCGAGCGGTGGCATGGCGACCTACAAGTCGCAATACATCGACCGCCTGCATTCGATCTTTGCCAAGGATGCCTACAAGAGCCTGCGCATCGTGCTGGTCATCGAGCCCGACTCGCTGCCCAACATGATCACCAACGCCGGCCAGACCGCCTACAAGCCCGTCTGCGTGGCAGCCTCCCAGGCCAACACCTATGTCGAAGGCGTGCAGTACGCTCTGCGCAAGTTCTCCTCCCTGCCCAATGTCTATCAGTATCTGGACATCGCCCACTCGGGCTGGCTGGGTTGGGACAACAACCGCGCAGCCGCGGTGTCGAAGTTCCGCGAATGGGTGCTCGGCGTGAATGGCAATCTGTCGGTGATCCGTGGTTTCGTGACCAACGTCGCGAACTACACCCCGCTGGATGAGCCCTACTTCAACGGCACCGACAACATCGCCCAGCATGCGTTCTACGAATGGAACCGTGCGGTCGACGAGCTCACCTACATCGACAAGCTGCGTGCCGAAATGGTCGCCAACGGCTTCCCCTCGACCATGGGCTTCATCGTTGATACAGGCCGCAACGGCTGGGGTGGCACGACCCGTCCGCTGGGCTGGAACGGCGATGTATGGACCAGCAAGATCGATCTGCGCGCTCACCGCGGCAACTGGTGTAACGTGAAGAACGCGGGTGTCGGTGCACGTCCGGCCGCCAATCCGGATGCTTCGCGCAGCTACCTGGACGCCTATTTCTGGGTCAAGGGTCCGGGTGAGTCCGACGGTACCAGCGACAGCAGCGCCACCTCGCCGAACGCGGAAGGCAAGCAGTTCGACGTGATGTGCGGCACGAGCAACGTCGACGCCCTGCAAGGTGCACCGCACGCCGGCAACTGGTTCCATGACCAGTTCATGATGCTGGTGCGCAACAGCTACCCGACGCTCTACACGGGTGGCAGCAGCTCCTCGTCCTCGTCGTCCAGCGCCGCTTCGAGCTCCAGCAGCAGCGCCGCCTCGAGCAGCAGCTCGTCGGCAGCCTCTTCGAGCTCAAGCAGCGCATCGAGCACCAGCAGCTCCTCATCGTCCTCAAGCAGCAGTGCCAACAGCAGCGCCGGCATCACCTCGGGCAACCCGTTCTCGGGCGCCTCGATGTATGTGAATCCGGACTACACGGCACAAGTGGATACCTCCATCGCGAAGCTGTCTTCCGGCTCGAGCGAGGCGCTGGCTGCCACGAAGATGCGCGGCATGCCGACCGGGGTGTGGATCGACCGCATCGCGGCTATTGACGGTGGTTCGTCCAACGGCGGCCGTCTGGGCGTCGAAGGTCACCTGAAGGCCGCTCTGGCCCAGCAGGCAGCCAACGGCGGCAAGCCGCTGAGCATCACCTTCGTGGTCTACGATCTGCCCGATCGCGACTGCGCAGCGTCTGCTTCCAACGGCGAACTGAAGGCAGCCAACGGCGGCATGGATACCTACAAGACTCAGTACATCGATCGTCTTCAGGCCATCTTTGCCAAGGATGCCTACAAGAGCCTGCGCATCGTGCTGGTCATCGAGCCCGACTCGCTGCCCAACATGATCACCAACGCCGGCCAGACCGCCTACAAGCCCGTCTGCGTGGCAGCCTCCCAGGCCAACACCTATGTCGAAGGCGTGCAGTACGCTCTGCGCAAGTTCTCCTCCCTGCCCAATGTCTATCAGTATCTGGACATCGCCCACTCGGGCTGGCTGGGTTGGGACAACAACCGCGCAGCCGCGGTGTCGAAGTTCCGCGAATGGGTGCTCGGCGTGAATGGCAATCTGTCGGTGATCCGTGGTTTCGTGACCAACGTCGCGAACTACACCCCGCTGGATGAGCCCTACTTCAACGGCACCGACAACATCGCCCAGCATGCGTTCTACGAATGGAACCGTGCGGTCGACGAGCTCACCTACATCGACAAGCTGCGTGCCGAAATGGTCGCCAACGGCTTCCCCTCGACCATGGGCTTCATCGTTGATACAGGCCGCAACGGCTGGGGTGGCACGACCCGTCCGCTGGGCTGGAACGGCGATGTATGGACCAGCAAGATCGATCTGCGCGCTCACCGCGGCAACTGGTGTAACGTGAAGAACGCGGGTGTCGGTGCACGTCCGGCCGCCAATCCGGATGCTTCGCGCAGCTACCTGGACGCCTATTTCTGGGTCAAGGGTCCGGGTGAGTCCGACGGTACCAGCGACAGCAGCGCCACCTCGCCGAACGCGGAAGGCAAGCAGTTCGACGTGATGTGCGGCACGAGCAACGTCGACGCACTGCAAGGTGCGCCGCACGCCGGCAACTGGTTCCATGACCAGTTCATGATGCTGGTGCGCAATGCGTACCCGGCGCTGAACTGATCAGCAGGCCAGGCAACACGAAGGGCGGGTTCCGAAAGGGACCCGCCCTTTTTCGTGCGCATGCTCCGGGCATGAAAAAGCCGGGCAGCGGGCTGCCCGGCTCGCACTGGAAATGGCCGGATTACTTCAGGCTGGTCATCGGCACATGATCCATGTCCGGGAAGGTCTGGTTCTCGCCTGCCATCCCCCAGATGAAGGTATAGGACTGCGTACCGACGCCGGTATGGATGGACCAGCTCGGCGAAATCACGGCCTGCTCGTTGCGCATCACGATGTGGCGCGATTCGGTCGGCTCGCCGCACATGTGGAAGACGACGCCGTCGGGCTGCATGTTGAAGTAGAAATAGACCTCCATGCGGCGCTCGTGCGTGTGGCAGGGCATGGTGTTCCACATGCTGCCTTCCTCGAGCTTCGTGAGCCCCATGATGAGCTGGCAGGAATCGACCACGCCGGGCACGATGTACTTGTTGATCGTGCGGCGATTGCTGGTGCGCGCCTCGCCCATGGTCTGCGGGCTGGCCATGTCACGCGTGACCTTCACGATCGGATAGCTGGCATGCGCCGGCGTGCTGTTGTAGTAGAACTTGGCGGGTGCGTCGGCGCTCACGCTGCGGAAACGCAGATCACGTGCGCCCTTGCCGATGTAGAGCGCTTCTTCGCTGCCGATCGCGTACTCCACGCCATCCACCACGATGACGCCGGCGCCACCGATGTTGATGACGCCCATTTCGCGCCGCTCGAGGAAAAAAGCGGTCCCGAAGGTCTTGCCCAGATCGGGCAGGCTCACCTCACCGGTAAGCGGCATGACGCCGCCGAACACGATCCGGTCGACGTGGCTGTAAGTCATGGTCATCTGGTCGGCAATGAAAATCTGCTCGACCAGGTATTCCCTGCGCAGTCCTTCGGTATCAAGGGTCTTGCTGTAGGCGGCGTTACAGGACTGGCGGATATCGATTTGCATGATGGCTCCTGATGCGGACGGGCGTGTTCCGGCCCGGAATGAAGATCTGGTACGTCGCGATTCTACGGACTTGCGCCCGATCTGACAGTCGGAGGATCCGCCAGCTTGATCCAGGCCAGATTGCTCCCGGAACGCGCCGCCCTGCAGGTATGATCCGCGCTGGGAAAAAACATTCAATTCTTCCGTCCAGCGCCCCGCACGCGCCTACCATCCCGCAAAAACCGCCGGACGGCAAAACAAGACAGACAGCACACCGAGGAACATCGATGAGCACAGGGGAATACAGGGTCGTCTTCAGGGGAGGCATTCTGGCCGGATTCGAACCGGAGACCGTCAGGCAGAAAGCCAGCCGCCGGCTCAAGGCCAGCGAGGAGCAGATCGTCAAGCTGTTTTCCGGCCGCATGGCTATCCTGCGCAAGGGTGTCGAAGCGGAAGTTGCCGAGCGCTACGTCAGGGAGTTGCGTGCCATCGGGATGGATGTGGCCTCCGAGTCGATGTCGCCCCCGGCCGCACCCGCAGTCCCCGATCTGGTTGCAGCGGGCAATCCCCGGCCGGTGCAGACCGCCGATCTCGAGAAGACGCAACTGGCCGACCCCAATGCGCTCGCCGCCTACCTGAATGACTCGATGATGCCGCTTCACGGCGACGCACCCGATTCGCTCATCGGTCGCAGGAGTGCCGCGCAGCCGAGCGTTCCGGCAAAGGCCGCTGTGGAGCAGGACGCCGTCCGGACCCTGGTTGCCAGTGCGGAAGCGCTGGACCGCTATGTCAATGCGGCCGCCGAATTCACGCCGCCACCGGTTACTCCTGCCGCGACAAGTCCGGTTCGCGAGGAACCGTCGCTGGTCGAGATGGCACCGCCCGCAGCACGGGAAACGCAAGCCGTGCCCGAGCAGGCGCCAGTGCTCAGCAGTCCGTTCAGTCACATGACGGAAGCGCGTCTCGAAGAAACTCCGCAGGCCCCGCTGGAGAGCGGTCTCGCGGCGCGCGCGCTGGCCCGCCGCAAGAAACTGTATTTCGGCGCGGGTGCGCTCATCGTCCTGATCCTTGTCCTGTGGCTGATCTGAGCACTGCAGCCAGCTGAATTTCGAGCAAGCCCGGCCCATACCCCGGCGTCTGCGCTGGCGCTCGCGCGAGACGCCGGTCGCGTGATCAAGGCCTTACAATACGCGCCCCTCTGCCCGCCGCACTCGCCGATGTCCGCCACGTTCTCCGCCCTGCACGATCTGGAGTCGAAGCTCCATGAGCTGGATCGCCGCGCCCAGCGACGGCGGCGGCGCATCCAGCAAAAACCTTGCGGCCCGGAAGCGCGGATAGATGGCCGGGTAATGCTGTCTTTCGCCAGCAATGACTACCTGGGATTGGCCAACGCACCGGAACTGATCGAGGCGGCACGCGAAGCCCTGCCTCACTGGGGGCTCGGCTCCGGGGCCTCGCACCTGGTCAGTGGTCACACCGAAGCCCATGAAGCGATGGAGCAGCAGCTTGCCCGCTTCACCGGCATGCCTGCGGCCATTTCCTTCTCGACCGGCTACCTGGCCAACATCGCGGTCATGCCGGCACTGCTCGGCCGCGAAGACGAAATCTTTGCCGACCGGCTCAATCACGCTTCGCTGATCGATGGCGCCCTGCTCTCCCGAGCCCGACTGACGCGCTACGCCCATTGCGACCTCGCGATGCTGGGCCGGCAGCTTGAAGCCTCACGCGCCCGGCGCAAGCTGATCGTCACCGACAGCGTTTTCAGCATGGATGGCGACCTGGCGCCTCTGCCCGCCCTGCTCGAACTTGCCGAACGCTACGACGCCTGGCTGCTGATCGACGATGCGCACGGATTCGGCGTGCTGGGGCCACAGGGACGCGGAGCCCTGGCTGCCGCAGGCCTGAGCTCGCCCCGGCTGATCCTCATGGCCACGCTTGGCAAGGCGGCGGGCGTGGGGGGGGCTTTCGTCGCGGCACATCCGGTCGTGGTCGAATGGCTCATGCAGACCGCCCGCCCCTGCATCTTCACCACCGCCACCCCGCCCTTGCTGGCCGCCGCTGTCTGCCGTGCGCTCGAGCTCATCGAAGCCGGTGATGCGCGCCGTGCCCGTCTGCAGCAACTCATTGCGCGTCTGCGCCAGGGGCTGGAGGCGCTGGGCTACCGGACCGCCGCTTCGGCAACCCCCATCCAACCGGTCATCATCGGCGAAAACGCGCAGGCGCTGTCGCTGTCCCGGGCACTCGAAGAACGCGGGCTGTACGTGCCGGCCATCCGACCGCCGACAGTTCCGCAAGGCAGTGCGCGTCTGCGCGTATCGCTGACTGCCGCTCACTCCGAAGCAGACGTCGACCGCCTGCTGGAAGCGATGCGCGAGGCCCGCACGGACATGCCCTCAGCATGAATCCGGTCGTGCTCCTTCAGGGCTGGGGATTTTCCAGCCGGATCTGGGCGGGCCTGCAGGAAGCCCTGCCGGATCTCCAGCTCCAGACACCGCGAGTCGATGAATCCGCCGGCACGCTGGCCGCCCGCGCCGATGCGCTGTCCGCACACCTTGCCCGCGGCAGCATCGTCGTGGGCTGGTCGCTCGGCGCCATGCTGGCCATCGAGACTGCACGACGGCATCCGGAGCGGGTCAGCGGCCTCTTCCTCATCGGCGCCAATGCAGCGTTCGTTCGCAGGGAAAGCTGGCCGGATGGTCTCGCTCCGGAGGTCGTCTCAGCCTTCCGGCAGGATTTCACCCGCCAACCCGCACGCACGCTCAAACGCTTCCTGGCTCTCCAGATCATGGGCGACGGCCAGCGCGCGCCCTTGCAGGCGCTGCTCGACGCAGCGCTGCTGGCGCCACACACGCCGGGACTGTCGCAGGGTCTGGAAATCCTGGAAAACGCTAGCCTGATGGACGCTCTGCCGGCGATCCGTTGCCCGGTTGAGCTGCTGCATGGCAAACATGACGCAATCATGCCGGTTGCGGCAGCCCGGGTGATCGCGCAACGCATTCCGCACGCGCGCCTGACCGAAGTCGCCGACGCGGGGCATTGTCCCCTGTTCACCCAGCCGGCGCAGATGGCCGCCCTGATCCGCGCGTTCGCCGATGACCGCTGAGAAAAAACGCATTCGCGACGCCTTCAGTGCCGCCGCGCAAACCTATGACGGCGTCGCAGCTGTACAAAGGCGGATCGCAAGGCGACTCGCGAGTCATGTCCCGCCTTCGGCAGCGATTCTGGATGCAGGTGCCGGCACCGGATTTCTCGCAGCCTGCCTGCGCGAGCGCCTTCCCGAGGCCGTGATCCTGCATCTCGACGCTGCGCTCGGCATGTGCCGCCAGGGCCGGCAGCCGGTCGTCTGTGCCGATCTGGAAGCCCTGCCCCTGGCAGCAGACTGCATTGATCTCTACTGCTCGTCCCTCGCATGGCAATGGACCCGACCCGCACAGGCAGCACAGGAGGCGTTCCGCGTCCTGGGTCCGGGTGGCACCCTGCGTGTTGCAACACTGGGCCCTGACACCTTGCAGGAGTTGCGAAGCGCTTTCCGCTCCGTGGATGACGCACCGCATGTCAGGAGCTTCGACACCCTGCACGTTCATCAGCAAGCCCTGGAGCGCGCGGGCTTCGGCCAGATCCGGATCGAGCGCCACCTCGAGCAGACCCATTCGGAGGGGCTTCGCCAGATCCTGCATGAGCTCCGGGCACTTGGCGCGCACAGTCTCGCGCAGCGCAGGCCCGGCATGCTGGGCCGCCAGGCCTGGCTGAAACTTCAGGCCACCTATGAGGCCTTCCGACAGCCCGAAGGGCTGCCGGCAAGTTATGACGTGCTGATACTGGAAGCGATCAAGCCATGAAAGCCTTTTTCCTGACCGGGACCGATACCGAAATCGGCAAGACCTTTTCTGCCTGCGCCCTGCTCCACGCCTGGCGTTCGGCCGGATTGCGCGCGACGGCCTACAAGCCCGTGGCAGCAGGCGCGGAATACGTCGATGGAATCTGGAGCAACGAGGACGCCAGGCGCCTGCATGCCGCATCGAGCGAGGGTCCCACGATCACCGACATCAATCCGGTCTGCCTGCGCAGCCCGATTGCGCCGCATATAGCTGCCGCCGAAGAAGGTGTGGCGCTTGAGTTGCCTGCGCTGCTCAAAGGCTTCTCACGGCTGTCGGAACAAGCGGATCGAGTACTGGTCGAGGGCGTTGGCGGCTTTCGCGTGCCACTGGGGGCGGATTTCGACAGCGCCGATCTTGCTGTCGCACTCGACTTGCCCGTGCTGCTGGTCGTCGGACTTCGACTGGGTTGCATCAATCACGCGCTTCTGAGCGCAGAAGCGATTGCAGCACGCGGCCTGACGCTGGCAGGCTGGATCGGCAATCGCCCGCTCCCGGCACCGATGCTGCACGAGGCCGAAAACATCGAGACGCTTCGGCGTCTCATCAAGGCGCCTTGTCTGGGCATCCTGCCGCATGCGTCTGCACCGTCCGCAAAAGAAACACTTTCCGCACTCGATATCACCCGGCTTTGAGCCAGTACGGGCAGGCGGTGGCCTGCAATGCTAGACTCCACGCCTCCCGGAAAAACCGTTCCAGCCACGCCATGAAGCCCTCCCGCAATCGCCGTGCAAGCACCCAGCCGCCCGAAGCGGAAACACTCCAGAAACTGGCAGCCGGACTCGCCGAATCGGGGTGCCGAGCAGAAGACGCGTTCTGGGAAAAGCATCTGGAGGAAGCACTTGACGCGGTGTTTGCCGAGGGCGACGAAAACGTGCTCGTCAACGCGCTGGATGGTCTCTATGAAAAGCAGCAACGCGCCTACGAAGTCCTCGCTGACAGCATCGAGAGTCGTGCAGAAGAGGCAGGCGTACTGCTTCTGGCAGCACCGGTCCTGGCTTGGTCGCGGTTCGAGATTCCCTCCGGCCGGATTCCTGCTGCGATCCTCAAGGATCTGAGCGTTCACCTGCGTGCGCACGTGCTTGCTGAAGGCGTGCAGCTTGGCATTGCCGACATGCTGTTCAGCCCGGATCAGCTGCCCCAGGGATTCTGTGAAACCGCCGGATTCACCCGCGCCATCGCGGCCGCTGCCGAGGCAGACGGGGTCATGAAGGTGGATGAGAAATCGCTGCCTGAGACCGGGCGCTTCCTGTCGGATGTGCGTTACATTCTGGCCGCGGTCAAGGCAGGCAAGGCCCAGCCCATTTTCCGCTGGCAGGAAGCCGATGGTTCGAGGGCTCACGCCCTCGCGCAATGGAAGCAACAGGGTGGCGCCTGCCTTGCGCCCATGCTGCCGGGATGCGCGATCGAGCCAGAGCTGCCGGATGCCTTCTTTGCCGCATGCAGGCAGTCCGATCGGGCATCACGGCCCTTCTCCATCATGGCATCGACCGCATTCCTGAGCACGACCCTGGACGTCGAGCCGGAGAAGCTTCGTGCCGTGGTTGCCGTGTTCCGTGACCAGCAGGTCGAGGAGCTGCGCATCGGATTCACGCTCGCGGAGCGCAGCGAGGTCGTACACGGTGTGGTCTGGCCGCTGCTGGGGCCGGACGAAGAAGCGGCCGAAGCCTTCGTCCAGATCGAAGCCTCGCTCCGGCAAGTCGGCATCCGCATCATCGAGCAGCTGGACCAGCGTTTCCCGCTGGAGTACTGCGACGATTGCGGTGCGCCGATGTATCCCTCCCCCGAGGGCGAGGCGATGCATGCCGAGCTTCCGGAAGACCGCGCTGGCCAGATGCCTCGACATCTTCACTGAAAACAAAAACCCGCGTGACCGCGGGTTTTTCATTTGATGAGCGTCCTTCGCAATGAATGCCCGGCTCAGGGCATGTCATCCACGATATCGCGTCCATTCACGCGTACGGTCGCCGTAGCTACACCGCTTTCGTCCGTCCTGAGCGGGCTGACATTCAGCGTGCCGGACTCCAGCGAGCGTTGCAGACGCTGCTTGGCCATATCACTGTTGTCGTTGCCTTTGAGGCCCGCCACCCGGTACTTGCGCCCCTGGTAGAAGAACGTCTGCCCATCGACGGCGTATGCGCGATCAGGCACTGTCCGGGCCTTCACCACCTCGGGCGACGCCTGTGGCGGGCGGGTGAGGGCGTTCTCACTGATCGGACTGGTCAGGCTTTTGGGCTCCGCAGGTGCGGCAGCCTGTTTGCAACTGCGCCGATTGACGTAGCCCTTGGCTGTCTTGACTTTCACCGTGCGGCAGGTGGCTGTCGCGGTCTTGTCTGCAGGAGCGGCAGCGGGCCTGACCGCGGATTTCGCCTTGGGTGCAGCGCTGCGCTTTGATGTGCCGCTGGCGGACTTGGCAGGCGCCTTGGCGGCGGCCTTCTGTGTCGTCTTCTGTGCGCTCTTGCCATGCTGGGTGGCCGCCTGCAGCGGCATGGCGCACAACGTCCCCAGACTGGCAAGCAGCAGACCTCGCGTAAACAAACTCATCTTTTCTCCATCGGGATGTCACGCCTCCCGGACCGGCAGTGCGAAATACGGGGGGGGGATTTTCTCACCGTTCGCGTGCAAGGAAGTGTGGCAAATGAGAAAATTCGCGTCCTGCATAGTTCCACAGCCCGAACAAAGATGATCAGAATTTACGGAATCAAACAATGCAGCACAATGCAGAAAGCCTTCGCATGGCTGGACGCGAACGGGCTTGCCTATACTTTCCACGATTACAAGAAGCAGGGAATCGATGCCGCAAGCCTGGATGCATGGGCCGACGCAATCGGCTGGGAAGCCCTGCTCAATACCCGCGGCACCACCTGGCGCAAGCTGAGCGATGCGGAGCGTGAAGGCGTCGATCGCGCCAAGGCGCTGGCACTGATGCAGACACACACCAGCCTCATTCGCCGCCCGGTACTGGTTGCAGGCAAGACCCTGTTGGCCGGATTTGATGAACAGCGCTTCGCCGCAGCATTGAAAGAAGCCCAATGAACGATTTTGTCTGCAAGTTCCTGCTCGACGACCTCGATATCCGCGGTTCGGTCGTTCGCCTCGGCCCGGCCTGGCAGAAAATTCTGGCTGGTCGCGATTACGCGGCACCGGTCAGCGCCATGCTCGGCGAGATGTGTGCGATTACGAGTGTGATCGCTGCGAGCCTGAAGCAGCCTGCCCGGCTGACCTTCCAGCTCAGCGGCCATGGCCCGGTATCCCTGATGGTCATCGACTGCACGGAAAGCCTGAACCTGCGCGCGTATGCCCGAGCCGAAGCGCTGCCGCAAGAGGCCACCACACTGGGCAGTCTGCTGGGAGACGGCCGACTGCTCATGTCGCTCGATGAGGTGGGGGCACGCCAGCCGTATCAGAGCTATGTCCCGATCGAGGGGGACTCGATCACGGCCTTGTTCGAACACTACCTGGCTCAGTCGGAGCAGCAGCCGGCCCGCCTGGTTCTCTGCTCGGACGCGCAACAGACCTCGGGGCTTTTTCTGCAGAAACTGCCGAACGCCGACAGAAAGGACGCAGACGGGTGGAACCGGATTACCCAGCTGGCCTCAACCGTCAAACCCGCAGAACTCGCAGGACTGGATCCCGAAACACTGCTCTCGCGCCTCTTTGCCGAAGAAACCGTACGCGTCTTCGAGCCGCGAACCGTGACGCACGACTTTCCGCCAGACCGCGAGAAGATCGCCACGATGCTTCGCAGCCTGGGGCAGGCGCAACTTGAGGAAGTGCTGGCCGAGCACGGCGTTGTCGACATTCACGACGACCTGTCGAACCACAGCTATCGCTTCACGCCGGAAGAAGTCAGAGCATTGTTCGATGCCGGGAAGCCGACGCTGCACTGAGCACGCGCCCACAAAAAAGGCCCGCATGATGCGGCAATGCCGCTCAGTTAAGCAAAGGCCCCTCGGGGCCTTTGCTATTTGTACAGTACAGGCTGTGCAACTGGAGCCGTGCCGAGCGGTGCGGATGAACGAGAATGCTGCTGCAAGAGTACCTGTGCGAGACCCATCAATACGCGACGCCTGAGCAGTGGGGAAGCGTTCGAGACAGCTTGCCGCAA